>JBMHCC010000035.1:0-34540 GCA_049890115.1 Puniceispirillaceae bacterium (SeqCode)
GCTGGTGTTATTTTGATTCATGTTGATGAGAAGCCATCAGCAAAAGCGCTTCGTGACTTGCATCATCTAGCCGAAGAAACAGCTTTGTCATGCCTATTTTTTGAGCCTGAATATAGCCAAAAACAAGCACGCCAGATAGCATCTGATATTGGTCTGAAAGCTGTGTTATTTGACCCGCTTGGCTCACAACTGCCAGATGAGGCAAGTCTGGAAGATTATTATAAGGCGATACAAACAAGCTTTGAAAATTGCGGCTCATAATCAGTTATGACAGATTTATCACCTAATGAGAAAAGGCGGCATTTGCTGCCTTTTTTATTGTTTGCAGTTGATTCTGCGGCTGTCAAAAGCAATAATCTGAGCCAATTTGATCGTGCTATTTTCAAAATTAGGAGCCTGTCATCATGTCACATATTTCATCCTTGCCCGCATTTTTGAATCAGCGTTACCAGGATTGGAAATCAGGGCCTTATTTGGAGAAACAAGATAAGCTAAGACAGCTGGCAGATGAGGGGCAAACACCTCATTCAATGGTGATAAGCTGCAGTGATAGCCGGTTACATGTCACAGGCTTATTTGGCGCATCTGAGGGCGAAATTTTCAGTCACCGTAATGTCGCCAATTTTGTGCCAGCAGCAAGTGCCACAGGTGATAATCATGGCACAGCTGCTGCATTGCAATATGCTGTGACAGTGTTGAAGGTGCCTCATATTGTGGTGGTTGGTCATGCGGGATGTGGCGGCATAAAGGGATGCCATGATCTGTGCTCTGGTGATAATGAGGCATTGGCAGAAGAGGGCAATTTTGTTGGTCGCTGGGTATCATTATTACAGCCAGCCTATCAGGCATTAATTGCCAAAGATGGCAAAGGTGATCTGACAAAGCTGGAACAAGAAGGCGTGTTATTATCGCTTGATAATTTGATGAGCTATGATTTTATCGCTGATGCAGTGGCAGATGGCAGCCTAAGCCTGCATGGGTTATGGCATGATATTGGTGCTGGTGCGCTTTATGGCTATGAGGCTGATAGTGACAGTTTTCTGATGCTTTAATCATCAAGTTTTTGGAAAAAACAGCTTGGTGCGCCTGTGTGGCAAGCAGCACCAATTTGGTCAATTTTCAACAAAATCGTATCACCATCACAATCAAGATAAATCTCTTTGACGTGCTGGCTATGGCCTGATGTATCGCCTTTGCGCCAAAAAGCTTGGCGTGAGCGTGACCAATAGCAAGCGCGCTTTGTTGTGATGGTTTCTTGCAGCGTTTCCTTAGTCATCCATGCCATCATCAATAGCTCGTCAGTATCATATTGTTGGGCAATGGCAGGCACTAAGCCATCATCATTAAAGCGCACAGAATTCAGGAAATCAGAAGCATTGAGGCTGGTTTTTTTACTCATTTAATTTTTCCCTTATATTTACGATAATTTGCTACGCATCTGGGATATTCTATCCTAGCATAAGCTAACAATTATTTTGGTAAATAGCTAACTCAGCTTTGGTTTAAAAAGAGGAATGAAACATGCCTTTAACAATGCGCAAATCAGTCTTTATCACAGCTGCCATCACGGGCTCTGGTGGCACGCAAGATAGAAGCCCGCTGGTGCCTCGTTCACCAAAACAAATCGCTGATGCTGCTATTGATGCTGCCAAGGCTGGTGCGGCGGTGGTGCATTGCCATGTGCGTGACCCGGAAACAGGTAAGCCATCACGTGATCTGGCCTATTACCGCGAGGTAACAGATAGGGTGCGGTCATCTGATACAGATGTTGTGTTGAATCTGACAGCTGGTATGGGCGGCGATATGGTTTTTGGGCCATCAAGCAGCCCTTTGCCGTTAAATCAAGATAGCACTGATATGGTAGGCGCTAAAGAGCGTTTGGCACATGTGGCAGAATGTCTGCCAGAAATATGCACCCTTGATTGCGGCACAATGAATTTCGCTGAAGCTGATTATGTTATGACCAATACACCTGGTATGTTGCGTGATATGGCAGCGCGTATCACAGCTCTTGGTGTGCGTGCTGAAATCGAAGCCTTTGATACCGGCCATTTATGGCTTGCAAAACAGCTGGTAAGTGAAGGTCTGATAGAAGATCCTGTGATGGTGCAGCTGTGTATGGGGATACCATGGGGCGCGCCAGATGATTTAAACACTTTTATGGCAATGGTGAATAATATTCCTTCAAACTGGACATATTCAGCCTTTTCCATTGGCCGCCATCAAATGCCGTTTGTGGCTGCAGCAACATTGGCAGGTGGTAATGTGCGTGTCGGCCTAGAAGATAATTTATGGCTTGAAAAAGGTGTGCTTGCCACTAATGCTCAGCTGGTTGAAAAAGCAGCTGGCATTATCACGGCCATGGGCCCTAGCCTGATGAGCCCTGCTGAGGTGCGTGAAGAGTTGCAGCTGGTTAAGCGTGCAGCTGTTACATCATAGCTAAGAAAGAATTAGAGGGTTTTGGCAATGAAGCAACAAGCGGCAATTATTGGTGGCGGCGTTATTGGTGGCGGTTGGGCAGCACGGTTTTTGCTAGCTGGCTGGGATGTATCGCTTTATGACCCTGACCCTGAAGCAGAACGCAAAATTGCCGAGGTAATGGCAAATGCAAGAGACTCTGCGCCTTTTTTGATAGATGGTGTTCTGCCAAAAGAGGGCAGCTTGCAATTAGCTTGCACGGTGGCAGAGGCTGTTCGTGATGCTAGCTGGATACAAGAATCTGTGCCTGAAAGAGTGGCCATCAAACAACAGGTTTATCAGGAGATTCAGAACCATTGTTCAGATGATGCCATTATTGGCTCATCAACATCTGGTTTTACGCCAACTGAATTGCAACAAGATGCAAAAAACCCATCTCAGATTGTGGTCACGCATCCTTATAATCCTGTTTATTTATTGCCATTGGTTGAGCTCGTTGCATCACCTGCCACATCACAGGAACAAATAGATAGAGCAAAGGCCATTTTGTCAGCTATTGCGATGAAGCCTGTTCATATTAAAGGTGAAATTGAAGCTCATGTTGGCGACAGGTTGCTAGAAGCTGTCTGGCGTGAGGCGCTATGGCTGATTAATGATGATATCGCAACAACAGATGTCATCGATGATATTATGACCCATTCTTTTGGGATGCGCTGGGCACAGATGGGGTTGTTTGAAACCTACCGCGTGGCTGGTGGTGAAGCAGGGATGCGTCATTTCATCAAACAATTTGGACCGGCATTGGCTTGGAATTGGACCAAGCTAATGGATGTGCCAGAGCTGACAGATGATTTAATAGATAAAATTGCAAGCCAGTCTGATGCCCAATCAGGGGCTTATTCAATTCGTGAATTAGAAGCTATCCGTGACCGTAATCTGGTTGCCTTTATGCGATCTTTGAAATCACATAATTGGGCTGCGGGTGCCTTTTTAAATGAAGTTGAAGCTGCCAGTCAGCCAGAGTCACCACAAATAGATGATATTGATATCAGCCAGCCTTTGGTATTGCATCAAGGGCGCGTGATGCCTGAATGGATAGATTATAATGGGCATATGACGGAATATCGTTATGGCAATGTGTTTAGTGATGCCACAGATGCTGTTTTGCGTCTGGTCGGGCTTGATGATGCCTATTTGGCGCGCGGCTATAGCTATTATACTGTTGAAACGCATATTCGCCATCTAGGTGAGGCACATAAGGGTGATGCATTTACGGTGCAATCCCAGCTGATTAAAGCAGATGGCAAGAAGCTGCATCTCTGTCATCAAATGATGAATGATGCTGGCATGGTGCTTGCCACAGGTGAGCATTTATTGCTTCATGTTGATACGAATAAAGGGGCTAGCTGTGTGCCTGAAGAGCCGCTTTTTCCACAACTGACCAAATTGGCAGCAGCTCAAGAGGCATTACCACTGCCTGATTTTTGTGGCCGTGCTGTTGGCAAAAAATAGATATTCTCTAGCGTTATAGGATGTGAATCATGGATTTTGGATTAAGTCAGGAACAAGATATGATCATGCGCTCTGTGCGCCAATTTGTCGAAGAGGAAATCTATCCTCATGAAGATATGGTCGAAAAGCAGGGATTTGTGCCACGCGAAATAGGTGATGAAATTGCCCGTAAATGCCGTGAGCTTGGTTTTTTTGCCTGTAATTTTCCAGAAGAGGTTGGTGGGGCTGGTCTCAATCATCTTGACTTTACCCTTGTTGAACGTGAATTAGGGCGTGGCTCAAACGCGCTTACAGTATTTTTTGGCAGACCATCAGGTATCTTGATGGCTTGTGAGGGCGAGCAACGCGAAAAATATCTTCTGCCTGCTGTGAGTGGTGAGAAATTTGATGCACTTGCTATGACAGAGCCAGGAGCTGGGTCTGATGTGCGCGGTATGCAATGCTCTGCCAGACAAGATGGTGATGATTGGATTGTGAATGGCACGAAACATTTCATTAGCCATGCTGATATCGCTGATTTTGTGATTGTCTTTATCGCAACAGGTGAAGAAGAAACACCGCGCGGGCCGAAGAAAAAAATTACGTGTTTTCTGGTTGATAAAGATACTAAAGGCTTTGAGATAGCCGCTGGTTATAATTCGGTATCTCATCGCGGTTATCAAAATTGTATCTTGAATTTTGATGAATGCCGCTTGCCAAAGGGGCAAATATTGGGTGAGGTGCATCGCGGGTTTGATATTGCCAATGAATGGCTAGGTGCCACCAGAATATCAGTTGCTGCTTGCTCTGTTGGCCGTGCCAGACGTGCGTTTGAGATGACATTGCCTTATGTCACAGAACGCAAGCAATTTGGCCAGCAAATTGGTAAATTCCAAGGCGTTAGTTTCCAGCTGGCAGATATGATTACCGAGATTGATGCAGCTGATTTTCTGACGCTGAATGCTGCTTGGCGCCTTGATAAAGGGCTTGATGCTAATCGTGAAATCGCCTCTGCCAAGCTATATGCGACTGAGATGCTGGCACGGGTGACAGATGCGTGTATTCAGCTTCATGGCGGAATGGGTTTGATGGATGATTTGCCATTTGCGCGTTTTTGGCGTGATGCGCGTGTCGAACGTATTTGGGATGGTACATCTGAAATTCAGCGTCATATTATCAGCCGTGATTTGCTGCGCCCATTGGGGGGCTAGGGGGTTATGAGCCGCCTTAGCCGTCTATTACAGCCACGCCATATTGCTGTATTTGGTGGCGCATGGGCTGAAAATGTTATTACCCAATTACAGAAATCAGGCTTTGCAGGGCACATTTGGCCTGTTCATCCCAAAAAAGATCTGATTGCTGGCCTGCCTGTTTTTCGCTCAGTTGCAGATTTGCCAGAGGCACCAGATGCTAGTTTTGTTGGCGTTAATCGTCATTTAACACCGCAGATTGTTGGCGCATTATCACAAGCAGGGGCTGGCGGTGTTGTTTGTTTTGCCTCTGGTTTTGCCGAAACAGCAGCTGATGATGCAGCTCTTGTCACCTCAGATGATGTAACAGGTACCAGCCTGCAAGATGACTTGCTGATGCAAGCTGGCACGATGCCTGTTTTGGGGCCTAATTGTTATGGCTTTGTCAATTATCTAGATAATGTGGCTATCTGGCCTGATGAGCATGGCGGGGCATTATGTGATAGAGGTGTTGCGATTATCACACAGAGCTCCAATATGGCGATTACCTTATCAATGGCGAAACGAGGCTTGCCTATTGCTGTGCTGGTAACAGCTGGTAATCAAGCCCAATTAGATAGCTGTGATATTGCAGATGCGCTGCTTGATGATGACCGTATTACAGCTATTGGCCTGCATTCAGAAGGGATTGCTGATCTCACAAAATTAGAAGCTGTAGCAGGTAAAGCACGCGCCAAAAAAATACCGATTATCATGTTGAAAATTGGTGTGAGTGATGAAGCGCGCGCTGCCACTATGTCACATACCGCATCACTAGCTGGCAGTGATGAAAGCGCATCTGCTTTGACAAGGCGCCTAGGCATTGGCCGTGTGGCGGGTCTTGGCAGTTTTTCAGAAGCATTGAAGCTAGCCCATTTTCAAGGCGCATTGCCAGATCATAAGATTGCTAGCCTGTCTTGTTCAGGTGGTGAGGCAAGCCTGATGGCAGATGCTTGTGCCAAGACTGAGCTGAGCTTTGCACCTTTGCAGCCTTCGCAAAAAGATAAGCTAGCTGATGTGCTTGGCCCGTTGGTGCATTTATCAAATCCACTTGATTATCACACCTATATTTGGGGTGATGATGAAAAGATGCGTGATGTCTATGCAGCGATGCTGGAAGGGGTGCAATCACTCACGATTTTGATCCTAGATCCGCCGCGCTCTGATAGATGTGATGATAAGCCATGGCAGCCTGCCAGAGATGGCCTGATTGCGGCTGTGGCAAAAACAGGCAAGCCAGCAGCATTACTTTCAACCCTGCCAGAAACATTGTCAGAGGATTTTATCGCACCTTTGATAGAAGCTGGTATCACGCCTTTGATGGGGCTTGAAGATGGGCTGGCAGCGATACAGGCACTAGCTGATATTGGCAGTATCTGGCAAAAACAAGCAGCTTTGCCGTTGTGGCATTTGCCATATTATGATGATAGCACAAAAGATAATCTGGTGCTTATTAATGAAGATGAGTGTAAGGCAATGATGTCAGATGCTGGCATTACGGTGCCAAAGCGTACTCTGGCAGATGATGAGGCGGGCCTGTGTGAAGCTAGCGCATCGATCACCTTTCCGCTTGTGTTAAAGGGTCTTGGCTTTGCACATAAAACCGAAGCAGGGGCAGTGCGCCTTAATATCACATCACAAGATGAGCTGATAAGTGCAGCATCTGAGATGGCAGGGGCAAAAGGCTTTCTGGTTGAAGAAATGGTGACAGGCACAGTAGCTGAATTGCTGGTTGGGATTGTAACAGACCCTGCCCATGGCCCGTTATTAACCATCGCAGCAGGCAGCATTTATACTGAAATTCTGAATGATAAAGTCAATATTAGCCTGCCAGCACGGCGCAGTGAAATTGAACAGGCATTACAGGGCTTGCGCATTTGGCCTATCCTAGAGGGGTATCGCGGCAAGCCTGGTTGTTCTGTGCCAGCTTTGCTTGATTTAAGCGAGGCTCTGATTGCGCTGTATCACCAGCATCAAGGCAGTCTTGTTGAGATGGAAATAAATCCAGTATTATGCACAACAGACAAAGCGATAGCTGTTGATGGGCTGTTTCGTCAAATCACTATCGCTTCTTAGAGTGGAAAGGCATCAAACATGATGGAAGAGCTAAGCGTTATTAAAGAAGGCGGCATCTGGGAAATCACCCTAAACCGCCCAAAAGCGAATGCGATTGACCTGAAAACAAGCCGTAAAATGGGCGAGATGTTCATGGCTTTTCGTGATGATGAGACAGCACGCATTGCCATTTTGCGGGCAGAAGGTGACAAATTTTTCTGTGCTGGCTGGGATCTAAAAGCAGCTGCTGATGGTGATGCTGTTGATGGTGATTATGGCATTGGTGGCTTTGGCGGCTTGCAGGAATTGGGACAGATGAATAAGCCTGTTATCTGCGCTGTGAATGGGATTTGCTGTGGCGGCGGATTTGAACTTGCCTTGTCATGTGACCTGATTTTGGCAGCAGAATCTGCCAGCTTTGCCTTGCCTGAGATACGTTCTGGGACAGTGGCAGATGCAGCATCAATCAAATTGCCAAAGCGTATCCCTTATCATGTGGCTATGGATTTATTGCTAACAGGCCGTTGGGTAGATGCGAATGAGGCGAAAAGCTGGGGTCTGATTAAAGATATCGTCAAGGATGATGAATTACGTGATGCGGCATGGTCGCTGGCACGCACCCTTGAGACTGGCCCGCCTTTGGTTTTTGCGGCAATTAAAGAAATTGTGCGCGAAACAGAAGATATGAAAGCAATGGATGCCCTAAACCGTGTCTCGAAACGGCAATTTGGCACTGTGGATAAGCTTTATAGCAGTGAAGATCAGCTGGAAGGGGCGCGTGCCTTTGCTGAAAAACGTGACCCTGTCTGGAAAGGGAAATAAATCGCCTGCACCATCCACCCCTTATGATACCAACATCACATGGTGAAAAAGCTGAAAAATTCAGTTCGATGTGATGATTAATGGCGGTAGGATGGAGGTCTCGGAAAGTAGGAAACCGAGACCTCCTCGGGGGGGAAGACTTTTTCAAGTCATAACTTATACAATGTAGTGAGGGTCGTGGATGACTCTCACTACATTTTTTATGCATTTTAATTAATATTTATGTGTTTTTCTGATAAAAGTGACGGTTTTTCGCAGTTTGTCAGGAAGCAGGCAAGCCTTATTTGTAATTTCCAATTTGCGATTTCTTCGGATAATTTGGCTTTATCAAGGCTGTTATCATCTTGTTCTAGTGTTTTTAGGAACGGGCCAGCAGCACAGGCAACATCAGCACCAAGAGCGAGTGATTTGGCAACATCAAGGCCATGACGTAATCCGCCAGAAGCAATGAGACGGCAATCAGCTGCAGTTTGGCGCGCTGATATGAGCGCTTTATCAAGCGGAATGCCCCAATCCAGAAACGGCACATAGGGGGCGTTATCATCACGCCTAGCAGCCTCAATACGTGTCCAATTTGTGCCACCAAGACCAGCCACATCACAATAAGCAGCGCCCATCGCATGGCATTTAGCCACGAGATCAGGATGCAGGCCTGCCCCAACCTCTTTGATGATGACAGGAACAGGTGAAAGGGCAATAAAGCTGGCAAGGGCATCTTCGGTGTGGTGCCAATCATGGTCACCTTCAGGTTGCACAGCCTCTTGTAGTGGGTTTAAATGAATGGCCATCGCATCAGCTGAGATAGCTTCAATCGCGCGCAATGCCATATCATGACCTGATGGGCTGGCAAGCTGTGTTATCCCAAGATTACCAATAAGCGGAATATCAGGAGCAATTTTGCGCAAATCAGACTGGTCACGCCCTGATGATAAGCCAGCACGCTGTGAGCCAAGCGCAAGACCGATATTATGAGATTGCGCCACCTCTGCTAGCGCTCTGTTTATCGCATCAGCTCTGTCAGTTCCCCCAGTCATCGCACCAATAAAAAACGGGGCATCCATCTTTTTTGATAAAAAGCGTGTGGTGATATCAATCTTATCTAAATGCAAAGATGGCAAGGCATAATGGTGAAAATGTACGCTATCAAAGGGATGATCGATAGCCGCTTTGGCAAGTGGCTGTTTTGCCAAATCAAGATGATTATCTTTACGCTGATGGGCTTGTTTGTTTTTATCATCATCCATGATTATAGCTCATTAGTTTTCTGTGCATGATTGACAGGATGCCATAAGCCGTCAACAAGTGCCATATGAGGAACGGTTAAAGCAGCAAGACCAATAAAAATAACCTGTAAGGCAGCGGCTTCGATGGTTTGATATTGCCATAAAATCAGGCCAGCTATAAGACCGCCACCCCATGAGGCAAGCGTCAAAATGCTGGCTAAAGGTATGACTGAGGATGTGGCGCCTGCTGCTGGCATGCTGGTTAGCGATTTGAAAATATGCACAAAATGCCGGCGGCTATGGATAAAGCAGAAATAAAGTGCAAAGCCTGGCAAAACAGGCAAATAGACAAGCAGAATCCCAAGGCAGATAACCTCAAAACATAGCCAGCGATAAGAGGGGCTGCGCCACGCCGCAATAGCATAGAAAATCACAGCCAGAAGCCAGCCATAACCAGCAAATGCGATAATGTCTGAGATGATATGCGCGCCATCACCTGATAAGGCTGTAAAATAATGCGACGTTACTTCAGCATGGCAGAAAGGCAGCCATAGGGTCGCCAAACCACCATGACAGATAACAGCAATGATAGCCGGTCTGCCAGTGGGCGGCCTGCTATCGCCAAGGCCAAAATGGATGGCTGATATCACCAGAAATAACCCTAGGGCAAGGACAGGAAATAGAAGCCAGAAGATCACAACACAAGCAGCGATAGCACTATAGGCGACTAAAAAACGGATAAGCGGTTGCAGTGCCAGAGAATGGGCTTGTGGCTTCACTGTGGACTGGCCGCGCCATAACCCATAAATCGCAGCATCAAATGCGCCATGTGGTAAGCCTATGACGATAATGAATAACAGTGCGACTATATCAAGAGAGGATAACGTCATGATTATGCCTTGTGGCGCGCTGGTGGGAGCCCGATTTGCAGAGCTGCTTTGATAAAAGGCCATTTCGGCATCGCCAAGATGACTTTCAGATAGGTGGCAGGGCGAGCTATACCAGACATAAATTGGGCAAATTCATCACCTGATAAAGCGCTTGCCATCAGCATAAAATAGCGAGGTGCATCACTTTGCCTGTCAGATAGCACTTTTAAAAAGACCCTATCCATCCAGAGATCAATGCGCCTATGAGGTGGTTTGGCATGCCATCTGCCCTGGCCACGAAATGATGCCACTAATTGCTGAATTTGTTTCTGGATAAAGGCAAATCCATAGCCAGATGAGGGGCGCAATGCACCTGAACGCGCACCAATGGCAATATGATGAGGGTCTGTTTGCTTCATTTCAGCAAGCGGGATAGCTGCTTTTTCAGTGCGGGTTATTTGATAATCAGATAGCTGGAAATGGTCTTGAAGATAGGTTTTAATCGCGCTGATATAAAACGCATCTTGGCATAAATGAGGGGTGAAAAGTGTGGATTCAACCAACGCCTCATTAGCTGAAAATGGCAAAAGATAGATGAAATGAAGACCTTGTGATTGGTCACATCTAAAATCCATTAAAATAGCTGTCTCAGGGTCAAAAATATCATCGCTTGCTATGATATGCTGGCCAATAAAATGTTGGTATAGACAATCATCAGGCGCTTTTGGTGGACGACTATCAAGGATAATTTTGTTCGCCTGTGGTTCTGGTACATCAAGGCTGATCAAGGTGGTGATGGCCGCTTTTTCAGCACAGTAATTCAACCAATTCGATGCTAATAGCGCATGATAGCCATGCTGCCTGCTATGATGGGTAATGGTTTCATCATCAGTGATAATTTGCCAGCTTTGCCAAGAAGCAGAGGCTTGTAAGGCAGCATCATGAAGCCAGCTTGTCTGCCAGAACCCCCAAATATGATCTTGGCGATCATGATGAGATTTATCTGATACCAGCCTTATCTGGCAATCAGTAAGCTGGCTTGCATAATAAGCGGCGGATAATCCAGCACATCCAGAGCCAATGATATCAATCTGCGTGGTCATCCAATGCGTTCCTGCAAAGGGATATGCAAATGTGATTGATGCGCCTTTGGTGGGGTGCGTTTTACCAAAAGTGGCAATGCCCGCATGCTTTGAAACGCTTTTGATGCTGTGCTGGTGACAGTGCGCCCATGATGCCAATTTAGCTTATTAGCACGTAATTTGACGCCAATCTGGCGATAGGAATAAGCAGCAATCCCAATAGCAAGGCGTGGTCGTATTGGCAAATGTGCCAAGCCAGCAAAGCCACTTTCATAATAATGGTCAGCTAGGGTAAGTGTTTTGGCTGTGGCATCTTTGATGGTGGCAATGATGAATCTGTCTTCTTGTTCGGCGCCAGAAGCAATGGCTTTTGCTGTCAGACCCTCTGTCCATGTAGCAGGCAGATAGCGGCGCCCCATATTAGCATCTTCTAGGACATCACGCGCAATATTGGTGAGCTGCATGGCTATGCCCATATCAATCGCAAATTTCTGAGCTGTTTTATCATGGCATCCTAATAAAGGGCACATCATCAAGCCAACTGTGCCAGCAACATGATAGCCATAACGCACTAAATCTTCAGATGTTTGCAGTGCAACCTTGCCTTGGTCAAATAGCAACCCATCTATCAGGTCGCCCAAAGCATAAAGCGGAATTTGTTTACTTAAGAGAAAGGGATAGATCTTGGCAAAATCATCATCCAAAATTTCAGCTGATGGGCTTTTTTCAAGAATGGTTAAGTCATGATAAATGGCATCAAGGCGTGCTTTACCATCTGGCAAATCGCCATCTGCTAGATCATCGAGCAGGCGGCAAAAGCTATAGAGGCGTGCTGCATCACTGCCGTGATTCTGGCCTAAAAATTGACGTGCCCAGTGAAAGGTGCGCCCATTATTCGCCAATATTTTATCATAATCTGCTTGTTCGCCCATTGTTGCATCATCATATAGCGCATGGTCGTAAAAGTCTGTTGCCTGTCCCATATTTTGCCGTCCCTTATGAAACTATCAGATAATCATTTCCTTTTGTCACGCTGCTTTTTGCTTGTTGTCTTGTGCGTCAACCAATGCCTCAACCACCTTGGCAGAACATAGCACCCCTGGCATTCCTGCGCCTGGATGTGCGCCTGCGGCAGCGAAAAATAAATTGGCATAATCTGGGTCTTGATTATGATATCGGAACCACGCGCTTTGTGTGAAAAGAGGGGCGATTGAAAAACCAGCCCCATGCATGGAGCGATAATCATTTTTAAAATCAACAGGCGTCATATAAAAATCATCTGTGATGACATCTGATAGACCTGGCATAATGCTATCTTCAAGAGCTGAAACAATGCGATTGCGTAAATCAGGGCCTGCTTCATCCCAATTCACATTCCCTTGCAGATTTGGCACTGGGCACAACACATAAAAGCTGTCACAGCCATCAGGGGCAAAACTCTTATCTGTGGCAGTTGGCCGATGCAAATATAATGAGAAATCATCTGCCATAATCTTTTTGTCAAATATATCATGCAGTAATTCTTTGAAACGCGGTCCCATCCAGATGGTGTGATGCGCGATATCATCATAAGTTTTGCGTGTACCAAAAAACAGAACATAAAGTCCCATTGAATAGGCTGTCATTGATTCTGGCAGTGCTTTTTTGCGGCTTTTTTTCGCGCTTCCCATCATTTGCTGATAGATGGTTGGCGGATCGCCATTGCAGATGATTCTGTCAGCTTCTATGACCTCGCCAGCTCCTGTTGTGACACCTGTGACCAGATTGCCTTTGACATTGATAGATGTGATATCGGTATTTAAGCGGATTTCAATGCCGTGACGTTCCATCAAAAGATGTAATTGTCTGACAAGCTCGCCTGTACCGCCCATGGCAAAATAGACACCCCATTTGCGCTCAAGATAATGAATAAGCGCATAAATAGAGGTGGTGTTAAACGGATTGCCGCCAACCAGCAGGGGATGGATTGAAAAGGCCTGTCTGATCTTTGGATGTTTGATGGTCTTATTTACAAGCCCTGCCACTGTCAAATAAGAGCGCAGGCGCAGCAGAGATGGTATCTGGGCAAGCATTGTACCAAAGCGCGTAAAAGGCTTGTCAGCTAATTTGGTAAAGCCAATATCAAAAATATCTTTGGAAATTTTCAACAGCTTTTGATAGCCAGCCACATCTTGCGGTGAATAGCGTGCTATTTCATCAAGTGTTTCTTCTAGTGAGGCTTTATAGTCAAATTCGCTGCCATCATGAAAATGAAAGCGATACCAGGTATCAAGCGAGCGAAATTCGACGTGATCAGAGCGTTTTTCACCAAATAATTCAAAAAGCTCATCAAATAAAAAAGGCGCTGTGATAACGGTTGGGCCAGCATCATGGCGAAAGCCGCCTTTTTCAAAGACTTGCGCACGCCCGCCAACCGCACCAAGGCGATCAATTAAAATCACGTCATCGCCTCTGGCACGCATACGAAGCGCTGAGGCTATCCCGCCAAAACCGGCACCCACAATAATTGTTTTGGTCATGATGTAAAAACTGGTCCCTATCCCACCTTTAATCCAATATTATTGATACGCATCAGATTACGGTATGGATTGGCCAAATCCCTAGAGACGGCACTGCCTTGTGGCTTTGATAAGCTGATCATGAATAGGGCTTACGATTTCAGCACAATCGGCTGGCAAATCGGCAATAAGCCTGTCAGCTTCTTCCACAATACCCATCATATGTTCAGCTGTGATAGATAGTGCTTGTGATGATAAAATCGCCTGATGCCAGCTTCTGGCATCATCATTATCATCATTTGCTAACCAATTCTCAAAGCCATCAAGCAAATCACCTGTTAGCAATGAGCGATAATTCACAATCACCGCATTTGGGGTGCGGCGTAGTAAATCAGAGGCAGGGCTAAAAGCGCCATCTGTGCCTGTGGCATTTTGGAGGTCATTGGCTATTTGATAAGCAGCACCAACGGCTGTGAAAAAGCGCATCAAGGCTGGGATCACATCTTGGCGCCCTGCTAGATGGGCAATGCCTTCGACAGGTGCCACAAATAATGGTGCTGTTTTGCCTGTGCAAATCTCAAGATAAGCATCCCATTGTGGATAATCCTGCTGCACAAATTCCAAAGCCTGGCCTTTGGTTGTGGCAAGCATATGTGCTGAGAGAACTGAAACAAGCTCTGGCGTTTTGCCAAAAGAGGCTGCTTTGGCAGCACAATCAAAAGACCGTGCAATAAGCCAGTCACCAAGTGCGAGAGCTGTGTTGCGGCCATAGACTGACCAGACAGATGGTCTACCGCGGCGTACCGCATCATCATCGCACATATCATCATGAACCAATGAGGCATTATGCAGTAATTCAACCGCCGCTGCCCAATATAAGGCGGCCTTGCCTTGGACATTCATGCGCTTGGCAGCTGATAAGGATAGCCGTGCACGAAGCATCTTGCCTGGGCGTTTGAAATGATGCCAAGCAGGGTCATGAAGCGGATGACTGGCCTCTGGCAATTGCGATGTAATAAAGCTGGTTAGCTCTGAGCGGCCCTTATCAGATTGTGCCGCAACAGCAGGGGTATCAGGTAGTGATATCTGTGTATCGCTTTTTAAAGCACTGGCATTATAATCAACCATTTAACAGCTCTCCTTGACCCATGACCATTTGTTAAAAAATAACTTTTAAAAATATCACTTAAAAAAGAAGGGGGCAGAATGTTGCCACTCTGCCCCGTCAGAAACAGCAATTATGCTTTTGCTTCTGATTCTGTCACGGCAACGTTCCAGATGATTACACCGAATGCAATCTTGTTCAAAACGTCAGCCAGGTTGTAAATGATGTTCAAGCTTTCCATGCTTGCACCACCGGCCATGTAGCCGAAGAAGTAACCTAGTGGGTAAATCGCCCAACCAATTGTTACAATCCAACGCATTGTTGAATAAGCTGATTTCACTGAAGCAGGTGCTTCATCTGATGCCACCTTGCCAGCTTCACCAGCAAAGATTTCATACAGAATATATGCCCAACCAGCCATACCGACGATGAAGCCAACTGTTACATTGATGTAACCAGCTTCACCTAGGTAACCACCGATCAACATGATCAATGTACCGATTGTCAGACGCCAGAATACGCCGCCTGATACATTTGTGATAGCGCGTAGGATCAAATAGAATTCGATCATCAGCAATGGCACAGTAATCAGCCAATCAATATAGCGATATACTGTTGGTGTGTCGCCAGTGGCAACCCACACATCACGCATGTAGAAATAGTGAACAGCCGCAACCAAAGTCACAAGACCTGATACGACCAATGATGTCTTCCACTTAGGAGCTACACGAGCTGTTTCGAGGAAGAAGAAGGCGGTTGAAGCAACAAGCGCCATTGAAATCAGCCAGAAGCTGATGCCTACGAAGTCGTCTTGAGCAAGATTTTCTGCTGCATTTGCGACGGCAGGTAGGACTGATAGGACTGCTGCAGGAAGCAGCATTTTCTTGATGAATGACATAAGGACACTCCCAAACTCATCGTTCTAGAACGCCCTACTTTATTGTTATTGGACCACCCTTCATGTCTGCATTGGCAAACGGGCGGCTCCCCCCCAATTGTCCCATAAGCTAGCACAATCTGTGATGCAGGCAACAACTTATATGCCAAAATGTCGCAGTTTTTGATTTATTATGATTAACTAACTGAAAAGATTGAAAAAAAAATTTACCATTTCCATTATATGGGAAATATGGCAATGCTAAATCAGCGTGAAACAGCGCTTTTACGTTATAAAATGAAAAGGGATCGGTTTTTATGTTGCAAGATACAGTGTTAGTTGGTGGTTTCGCCTTTTTGGTCAGTGGTGCCCTTGTATGGATACTGCTTAATAAGGTGAATGATTCAAATTGGCCCATTCGTTCAAAAAGGCTGGCAACCTATGCGCTTTTAGCGTTTTTGGTTGCGGTTGCGATTTTCGTTATTGATTGGCATTCCTCTAATTATAAAAAGAATTATCAGGCTGATTCGTCTGGTATTCATCAGATGATTCTAAAATATGAGTCATATGTCTGATGAAAAGCTGACTGAAATTAAGATGAGAGGTGATGATAGCATAGCGCAGCTATTATCACTGGCAGATTGGCGCCAAAAGATGGCGTCACTCTATCAACGCATCATTCAGTGCGATGATTTAGCAGCGATATGGCCAGATTATGTGGCAACGCGCCAAGAGCTTTATCGCACCCATCCCCAATCGCCTATGGTTGGCGGTGATAAAGAGCCGCAATTTTTCCCCTATAATCAAGCTATGGCATTGAGCGCAAAGCTCCTTCCCTTGCGCAAACCAATAAGCTGGCAGGCAGATGGCGGTAAAGATGGCCTCATTGACTTTACCAGCATTGCACAGACAGATGGTCTGTCAGATGTGCTAGGCCAAGAGCTCACCTTGTATCAGTTCAATCATTATGGCGGCGGCTTATTTCTGCCATTTGGTGATAGGACGAATGGTACAAGCAGCTATGGTGGTGGACGTTACTTAATCGATAATGTGAAATCTGCCTATTTGGGGATGACGAGCCAACAGCACATCAGGCTTGATTTCAATTTTGCCTATTTCCCCTCATGTGCCCATAATCATGATTATTTGTGCCCATTAAGCCCGTCGCAAAATAAATTGGCTATTGCGATTGAAGCTGGTGAGCGTTGGCCAGATGAGGGGTAATCAGGTTGAGTTAGCCGATTCTGGTAGCAATATTCTTGGTTTGAACATAGTTCCATAACGCCTCGCGCCCTTTTTCGCGCCCATAGCCAGATTTACCATAGCCGCCAAACGGTGTTTCAACACCGCCAGCAAACCATTCATTGATAAAAACTTGGCCAGAGCGCAACTGGCGTGCAGCACGATTGGCAGCATCAATATCTTTGGTGAAAATACCATTTACCAGCCCATAAGGCGTGCCATTGGCAATGCGAATGGCTTCATCTTCATCTTTGGCTGTTAGCACTGATAAGACAGGGCCGAACACTTCTTCGCTCGCAATCGTCATATCAGCTGTGACAGCATCAATGATGGTTGGCTCTAGGAACCAGCCTGGTCTGTTTAATTTATGGCCGCCTGTGATGATTTTTGCACCTTCATCAGCAGCACCTTGGACAAAGCCGATGGCTCTGTCTCTTTGGGTCTCTGAGACCATCGCGCCCATATTCGCGCCAAATTCGCGGCGTTCGTCTCCAGGGCCAACTGATAGCGATTGTGCCAAAGATGATAGACGTTCAATGATCTCATCATGAATAGCTGGATGAACAATCATCCGTGACATCGCTGAACAGACCTGGCCAGCATTGAAGAAAATGCCCCATCTAACAGAGTTTATCACATTATCTAGATCAGCATCTGGCATCACAATCGCAGCTGATTTGCCGCCTAATTCCAAAACACATGGCACAACATTGCGCGCGGCAGCACTTGCCACCGCGATACCTGTTGCAACAGACCCTGTAAAAACAAGCTGGTTAATATCCCGATGACCAGATAAGGCAGCACCTGCGTTGATACCTGTCCCACATAGAATATTTAAAGCACCATCTGGCAGGCCAGCAGCTTCGCCAGCTTTGGCAAGATAAATAGAGGATAAGGGGTCTAATTCAGGTGTTTTGACAACACAGGCGTTGCCGGTAGCCAAAGCAGCTGCAATGCCTCTGGCAGTCATTTCAATCGGATAATTCCACGGTATGATCTGGGCAGAGACACCAATCGGCTCATAAATGGTGAAATCAAAATAACCTGACCCAAGCGGTATAGAGCGCCCTTCGACTGTTTCGGCTTGATTACCATAATATTCGAAATAACGAGCAGCACCTTCAATTTCGATAACAGCTTCCCAATAAGGCTTGCCAGATTCGCGGCACAGCAAAGTGGCGATTTCATCACAATTTGCCAATAGATAATCACCCATGGCACGCACCATCCGCCCTCTTTCAACAGGGCGCAATCCAGCAAAGCTGCCATCGAGGTGGCATGCTCTGGCTGCTGCGACTGCTTTATCAATATCAGCTTCATCAGCAAGCGCAATCTCAGCTAATGCAGAGCCATCTGCTGGATTATCAACAATCAACCTGCCTGCACCGCCATCGATAAAAGACCCATTGATATAATTTTGAAAATAAGGCAGATCTGTCATCTTTTTTGTCTCCTACACAACAGACGATAAGCTGATTTTTGATGATGTAAGCGTATAACACTGTTAGAGCTATAGTTCTGAATTTAGCATTAGAGCAGATAGGCCAATTTGGGAAGAAATAAAATGCCAAATTATGTGATTATTGGTGCCAGCCATGCTGGATTATCATTTGCTGAAAAAATGCGCCAACATGGCATGGAAGACCCCATTACCGTCATTGACAGGCTGCATGGTATGCCAATGCAACGCCCCCCTTTATCAAAAGCGTTTTTGGGTGCCGATGAAACACAAGAGGATAATTTTTATCTGCGCCGCTCTGACTGGTTTGATGAGCAAAATATAACCCTAAAAGATGGGTTGGACGTCATCAAAATTGACCGCGAACAAAAACAGCTTCACCTAGCAGATGGCAGCCTGCAAAATTATGACAGGCTGGTGCTGGCACAAGGTGCTGTGCCGCGGCGCCTGCCTTTTCCAGAAATGAATTCACAAGGCGTGCATGTTTTGCGCCATGGTGATGATGCCAGAGCCATCAAAGCTATGATAGGGCAATTACAAAGAGCGATTGTGATAGGCGGCGGCTATATCGGTCTTGAAGCAGCTGCTAGCCTTAATAAGGCTGGGCTTGATGTCACAGTCATCGAGGCTGCTGACAGATTGCTGGCACGTGTGGCAAGCCCATCAATGTCTGACTATTATAAACAGCTTCATCAGGATAATGGTGTCAAGATTGAACTGGCAGCACTGGTTGATGGTTTGCAGGCTGAAGATGGTCACATTCGTGCGGTATGCCTAAAGGATGGGCGCATTTTGCCATGTGATTTATTGCTGGTTGGAATTGGTGTTGTGCCAGATACAGCCCTAGCAGAGCAAGCAGGCCTTACCATTGGCAATGGTATTTTGACTGATTATCATTATCAGACAAATGATGATTCGATCTGGGCTATTGGTGATATTGTTTTAGCAGAAGGTCGAGGCTCTCAGCGCATTGAATCTATTCATAATGCGCAATTTTCAGGCCATTATCTAGCAAGCCAATTTTCAGATGGAAGCCCGCCAGCCAATGAAGCATCATGGTTCTGGTCTGACCAATTTGACCGCAAATTGCAATCTGCTGGTTTGGTGCCTGCTATTGATGATACGGTGGTGCAAGTCAGCCGAACAGGCAGACGTGAGGCTAGCCTTTCTATTTGGTCATATCAGGCAGGCAAGCTGGTTGCCGTTGAGGCTGTGAATGATCCGCAAGCCTATATGATTGGCAAAATCTGTCTTGAGCAGAATAAACATCCTGAACCATCTGATATTGGTAATGCTGATTTTGATTTGAAATCGCTGCGCTAGCGTTCGCTGAGGAATAAATCAGCTTCGGCAGAGCGGTTACCTGCAAAAAACGCATCAGCTGTGCACTCATCCATAATCCTACCCTTATGCATGAAAACCACCTGATCAGCCAGACGGCGTGCCTGTTGTGGGCTATGGCTGATCAGCACGATGCTTGTCCCATTTTGACGTGCTTTGACAATAAGCTGTTCAATATCAAAGGTTGATTCGCGATCTAAATTGGCTGTTGGCTCATCCAGAAATAAAATATCAGGCTTGGTTGCTAATGCTGAGATCATCGCCAGCTTTTGTTGCTCACCACCTGAAAGCTGGCGCGCAAAGATGCTCATCTTATCTGTTAAATTGGCATAGGAAAACCAGCTGGCAATTTCATCTGTATCTTTAATGCCTGTGACAAAGCTGAAATGGGCCAAGGCGCTGCGTCGTAACAAGACAGGACGCTGGAAAACCATTTTTTGCTGGCTATCTTCAGAGGTCTTAATCTCGCCCCTTATAGGTGTGATAAGCTGGTGAAGCATCTGCAATAACAGGCTTTTGCCAGCACCATTATGCCCCATTATCACAGTTGTCTTGCCAGTTGCTAGCGATAGAGAGATAGCATTAACAAGAAGTGCGCCGCCTCGTTCAATCGTGCAATTTTCAGCAGATAAAATAACAGAAGCTTTGCTATCAGACATGATGCAAATCTCTTTCAAGGCGTGTTTTTAAAAGCTGGCTGGCAATATTAATCACAAGTGCGATTGCCAACAAAATGATGCCAAGCGCCATGGCCAATGCCAATTCACCACGAGATGTCTCAAGCGCAATGGCAGTGGTCATCATACGTGTCAGATGATTGATATTACCGCCAACAATGATAATCGCGCCAACCTCTGATAAGGCACGCCCGGCACAGGCAAGCCCGATTGTGATCAAGCCTGATTTGGCATCCATCAGCAAGACAGACATCCGCCCCCAATTAGACAGCCGTAATGAGCGAAATAATAATTCATATTCCTGATTCAAATTTTCCAGAATCTGGCGTGATAAGGCTATGGCTATTGGCAAGATTAAGATGATTTGCACAATCATCATCGCTGTCGGGGTATAGAGAATATTGGCAAAACCAAGCCAGCCATTGCGTGATAATAACAGATAAATCATCAGGCCAACCACAACAGGTGGCAATCCTAATAAGGCATTGAAGGTGATGATAACAAAGCTGCGTCCCCAAAATGATTTGGTTGCCAGCAATGCCCCAATCGGCAAACCGATTAGCAGAGACACCAGCACTGATAACCCGCTGACCTGCAAAGACAGGCTGATGATATCAAGCAAATCTCTGTCACCAGACATGATAAGGGTGAGGGCTAGTGAAAAGGGGTTGGTTGTTTCCATCAAATTATCTATTGTGCCAATATGCTGTCTTGATGACGTGCCAATGATGCTATTTCACAAGCGACATGGCAGGATAAGATAGTTGCGCTCTGGTACCTATGTACCCTAATTCCAGATGTACCACAATAAACAGGGTTGTTGTTTAAACAAATCAAATTGCAGGGCAAATAACAGGGCAAATAACAGGATGGTCACGATGCTGGCAGAGCAGCAAAAGCAGTTATTGGAACAAGCCTTCCTCGCAGGTGTGGAAGCTGTCAAACCAGCAAGCTTTATGGGTGATATTGCCCAAAAGATGGCTGAGATTGCGACGAAGAAAAAGGTGCATTTGCTGGCGCTTGGTAAAGCAGCAGGTGAAATGAGCCAGCATTATCTGGCGTGTGGTGGGCCAGCTGAAACAGGGCTAGTTATCCTGCCTGATAATGTGCCCCATGCGCTGCCAGAATGGATAAGGGTGATTGCCGCATCACATCCTGTCCCCAATCAAAATAGCGTTTTAGCAGCACAGGCATTATTGGCACAGGTATCAGATCTATCGGCGCATGATGCGGTTGTAATGTTACTATCAGGCGGCGGCTCATCTCTTGCATGTGCGCCAGCAGGCCCTTTAACATTAGCTGATAAAATGGCTGTGAATGAGGCGCTGTTGGCAAGTGGCGCGCCTATTCAGAAAATGAATATTGTGCGCAAACATTTATCAGCACTCAAAGGCGGCAGGCTGGCAGCAGCAGCCTTTCCAGCCACCATCTATAGCTTTGCGATTTCAGATGTGCCAAATGATGACCCAGCAGCGATTGCTTCTGGCCCAACCTATGGTGATGATAGCACCAGAGAAGAGGCAGCAAAAATTCTAGCTGAATATCAGATAATCTCGTCTGAGAACGTGCATAATTGGCTATCTGATGCAGAATGTGAAAGCCCTTTTGCAGATTATAGCAGGCTTGCTAATCATGAAATGACGATTGTGGCATCTGCTAGAATAGCATTACAGGCTGTTGCTGATAAGGTGGCAGATGCTGGCTATCAGCCTGTCTTATTAGGGGATGATTTTCAGGATGATTCCCAAATATTAGCGCAGAAAATGTCAGATATTGCCGCTAATAGCGCAAATGGTATCGCGCTGATTTCAGGGGGTGAGACATCTGTCAATGTCACAGGCACAGGCTGCGGTGGGCGTAATGCTGAATTTGCCCATGCGATGGCTGTTCAGGAAATGGCTGGCATCTGCGGTTTAGCTGGTGATAGTGATGGGATTGATGGTGGTGCTCAGGTGGCAGCGTCTTTTTTTGATGAAACTAGCCTTCGCCGTGCTACTGCTTTGGGGCTGGATGGGGTTGCCATGTTGCAAGATAATGATTCTCATAGCTTTTTTGCAGCCCTTGATGATCAGTTGATAACTGGCCCGACACAAACCAATATCAATGATATTCGCATCCTATTAATTGGTATGCCTGATGGCTAAATCTGACCCTGTGGGGGTGCTGTCAGCACTTCTTGGCCCTGCTTTATGGGGGTTAATGCCGCTATTTTATATCTCATTGGCTGAATTTTCAGCTTTTGATGTGGTGGTGCAGCGCACCTTATGGTCTGCGATTTTACTAGGCGGCTTCCTTGCAATGCGCGGCAGATTAGCATTGTTGAAAGGGTATTTCAGGCCAGGGCGTCAGATGGCTCTTATCTTAGCTGGCTCTGTGTTAATTGCGATTAATTGGTTTGTTTTTATCTATGCTGTTCATTCTGGCCAGGTGGTTGAGGCCTCTTTTGGGTATTTTATCTATCCACTTTTGGCAGTTGGTTTTGGTGTGGTGTTATTATCTGAAAAGCTAGATAGGCGCGCGCAAATAGCCCTTGGCCTATCAGCAGTTGGGGCTGTGATGAAAGGGATATCTGTTGGCGCTATCCCTGATATTTCACTTATTCTGGCAGGATCATTTGCCGCTTATGCGGTGATCAGAAAACAGCTTGCCATTGATGCGCTTGATGGTTTGTTATGCGAGGTTATCTGGTTATTGCCAATCGTATTTGCTGCTTTGATTTGGCAGATTTTGCAAGGTGAGCCACTATTTTTGGGTGGCGGTGCTATTGGCGTTTTATTATCGATTAGCTGCGGTCTTGCAACCTTTATACCTCTGGCATTTTTCCTCAGAGGCAATAAAACCCTGCCATTATCTCTGACAGGGTTTTTATTTTATATTAATCCAAGCCTGCAATTACTGGTTGGCGTAATGCTACTATCTGAGCCATTTCAGATAATAGATGGGCTGGCTTTTGGCCTTATCTGGCTTGGCCTCATTATCCAATTTGCCAGAGGCCATAAACCAGTATCACCACGATAGGTTTCATGTGCCGAATTAATGTGCTGACCTAATAGGCCGCCTTAATTTGACATTGTGGCTGATTCAATGCGATCAGGTGTGGCAGGTGGCTCGCCAACAGCAAGCTTGTAAACCACATCCATCCCTTTTGAGACCTGACCCCAGACAGTATATTGACCTGTCAGATGGCCACAACCATCAAAGCAGATGAAAAACTGAGAATCGCCGCTATTAGGGTCCATAGAACGCGCCATGCCAACTGTGCCTTCACGATATTGATAATCAGTGAACTCAGCAGCTAGCTTCTGGCCTGAACCGCCCATGCCTGTGCCTGTTGGGTCGCCTGTCTGTGCCATAAAGCCAGAAATAACACGATGGAAAATAATGCCATCATAAAAACCTGATGAGGCTAGCTCAGAGATACGCGCAACATGATTTGGCGCAACATCTGCTAGCATTTCAATTTCAATCTGACCTTGTGATGTGTTCAAGATGAGGGTGCTGCCTTGGGCAGCCTGTGATGGCGTCTGTGACATAATAACTAGCAAAGCTCCAACAATTAAATTTCGTAAAAATGACATATCTGCCTGCCTTATCAATAAATGTGAAAAAGGATGGTTGTGAAAATAGGCTGTTATCTGAAATTATCAAATAGATAAATCACCAAGCTTGTTATCAATCAATTTAGGCAGATAAATAAGGGCTATATCAGATGGTCTATCTGCTCATCTGTTAAATTGCCAGGCACGATGGTAATTGGCACAGGACAAGAGCTAGCTCCTTTGCCGGTCAAGAAAGAGACAAGCGGGCCTGCTGTTTCTGATTTGGTATCAGCACCAAGGACCAAAAGCCTGATATTTGGCTCTTCATTAATTAATGTTAAAATCTCATCAACAGGCTTGCCTTCTCTGATAAAGACAAGCGGTGATTTGCCTGTTAATTCTTCAACAATAGCAGCTTCGATACGGATACGCTCTTCGGCATGATCTCTGGCTTCTTGGCGCATCAGCTCGCCAACACCAGCCCAATGGGCAAATTCGGCAGGTGGCATAACATAGGCCATCGCAATGCGCCCGCCTGTATTTTTGGCACGGCCACAAGCAAAATAAAGAGCCTGATGAAGCTCTTCAGTATCATCAACCACAATCAGAAAGAAACGTTCGCCTGTATCCTGACCCATCTGTGCCTACCTCTTATTTTTTTCAGCCTTTTCCAGCCGCACTTTATTTGTGTAAATGGCGCGCCAAGTCACACATAATTGGTAATCCAAGTTAACAGCCTAGCATTAACCGCGGCGAAATGCTACTGCTGCCAGCCAGCCAGAAGCAACCGCAAATAAAACAGCAAAAATGCCATAGAAAATTGAATAGTCATGCGCAAAGCGATAAATCAATGCCCCGATACCGCTTTTGGCAACGGTAATCGCACTATCATTTTCAGCTAACAAGACCCCATCACGTAAGTGTAAAATCCGCACATCATAATCACCAGGGCGAATATTTTTCGGCAAAGGTACTGTGACACGGAATAATGCACCACTTATCACAGATACCCCATCTTCTTGTGTTTTCCAGAGATCAGCAGCCCCCATTGTGCGAGCCAATGCATCTTTCCACGGCCCATTAAGCTGATCTTTGGCAATATCTGTTGGTTGTGTGCGTAGTTGCAAATTCTGATAGCCAACACGCATTGTGCGCAATGTTTGATTATCAGCAATTTGTGATAATGGCCTTGTGGTAAAAATTTGATAATAAGAGGGGGCATTTTTCCAGATAACAGATTGCGTGTTAATCCAAATGCCACCAACTTTTTCTTTGCGACGTGTGGCAACTTGGCCCTCTGGTCCGCTAATGACCACAATTAAATCATCACCAGCCTCACCAGATAGCGCACCAAATAATAATAGCTGTGTGCCGTGAAAGGTGGTGGTAATAGCGACATTTTCTTGCGAGACATCAGCCACCAGAACATTATCTTGTGCCGATGCTGGCATAGATAGGCCAAGCAAAAAATAACTGATTATAATAGCGCGTAAAACCATCATTTCAGGATCTCCACACTAAAGATATCAACTGGCATAGCGACCAAATCATAAGCTAGTTTTAAGCTGACTGCTAATACCATTAATGCCAGTAATCCGCGTAATTGTTCCCCGCGCAACATCGCCCCAAAACGTGAGCCAAATTGCGCACCGATAACCGCGCCAAACAGCAATAACCCTGCTAGCAGAAAATCAACTGTTTGTGTCTGAACCGACTGCAAGATGGTGACATTGGCTGTCACAAAGATAATTTGGAATAATGATGTGCCAACAACAACGGCGGTTGGCATACCAAGAATGTAAATCATAGCAGGCACCAAAATAAAGCCACCGCCAACACCCATAATCGCTGATAAAATGCCGACAAAAGCTGCCAGCGTAAAAGGCAATAAGGCGCTGATATATAATTTTGACTTGCGAAAGCGCATCTTGAAAGGCAGGCCATGCAGGAAATTATGCTGATGTAATTTACCGCGCCTTGCGCCAGGTTGGCGCGCCCGCATGATAGCGCGCACAGATTCCATCAACATTAACGCACCAATAATGCCAAGGAACACCACATAAGATAGCTTAATAACAAGGTCAATCTGGCCAATTTCTTGAAGCAAAGCAAATAAGAAAACACCAACTGTCGAGCCAAAAACACCGCCAGCAAGCAAAACGCCGCCCATTTTGAAATCAACATTGCCTCTGCGCCAATGTGCCAGTACGCCAGAGACAGAGGAAGCCACGATCTGATTGGCTTCTGTGGCAACCGCAACAGGGGCAGGCACGCCTAAGAAGATCAATAGAGGCGTCATTAAAAAACCGCCGCCAACCCCAAATAGGCCAGATAAAAAGCCGACACCGCCACCTAGTCCAATAACCACAGCGATATGAAGTGAGACTTCAGCAATCGGAAGATAGATATACATCGTTTTTCAAAAAAGGTCCTAGGTTGCTCGTCAGCAAACCCTAACAAAGCAACAAGTCAACAAGCCAAAAGGTCCCAACCTTTTGCCATTTTGTTGTGACAGGCTAGCTATCAAAAATCAAGCCCTTGCAGAATAATTGCATCAGCAGCATCACATGAAACTGTGATCTTATGATTCTGATTGTTAATGAAAGTGACGGCGATTGGCCGGATCATGAGCATAAATATGATGCAGCAAACGCAGAATGCGCATGATATCAGCATCTTCAATCATATAAAATATTGTTTGTGATTCACGTCTGGTGCTCACTAACTCAGCGGCACGCAAACGTGCTAAATACTGTGATA
Organism: Puniceispirillaceae bacterium (SeqCode); assembly: GCA_049890115.1. Taxonomy (GTDB): domain Bacteria; phylum Pseudomonadota; class Alphaproteobacteria; order Puniceispirillales; family Puniceispirillaceae; genus UBA685. The sequence goes on from JBMHCC010000035.1 coordinate 26,688, forward strand.
AGGCTGACTGGCTTAGTTCTGGCATTACTTTTTCAATCTCTGACACAGATTTCTCTTTGCCATCTGATAATTCAGACAGGATTTGCATGCCTCGTAAATTGCTCATCGCCTTTAGAACACGTGTCAGCTTTGATTGATCTAAATGTTCTTCTGATAGTCTAGGCATAATTTTAATCCATAATAATTGCACTAAACCCTAAAGTAGCAGAAAAAAATTATTAAACTCCTAATAGATGCAGATAATTTTGGGTAATTTACAGTAATTTTGTAAAAGTTTTTGATGTCAGAGGATAATTGTTTGATTTTTAATCATTGTGGTGGCTGTTAAAAGCCGAAAATTAATCGGTTTTTCTTTGGTAGATGAGAGCGGATATAAAATGCGGATAAATTCATGCCATTCTGCATTATGGGTTGCGGTCTCACCAGCCATGCTTGCCATGTCTGATGACGCTGCCTCATCACCTGTATGTGGTAATTTTAGCGACGGTCTGATAGCGATTTTCATCTGACCCTGATGAAGCAGGGGACTGCGCGCGCAAATAGCTGTGTGATAGAGACATTCAAACCAGCTATAAAATGGTTTTGGCACAATTTCATATAAATAGACAGGCAGATAGGGGCATGGTTTCGGCCAGGCATGATTTTCGGGCATTTTGCGCATTCGAAATGTCATCTCGCTGGTAGGCTCAACAAAGCTGATATCTGTCACATCACGTTCTTTGAAATGTGTGAGCGCTGATGATGTCTCAAGAGATTCAAGTCGCAAATCAGTTAACACCATTAATTCAGCTGGCAAGGATGGGATATGTTTGGTTGTCAAAAAGGTCAATTTATCTGTTTCAAAACTATCAGAGCGTTTTTCAATCAAATAAAGCGCATATTTCCCAAGTGCCAGACAGGCCTCGGTGATGGCGTAACTTTTGGCCTTTCCCAAAAAAGGGCGCATCACATCTTTTTCAAATTTGAAATGAACCATACCCGTTAATGACCTGATTTGCGAACTGGCTTTTAATAAGGCAGCAGGCGTCACTTGGTGGCCTATTTGCATGGTAATTTGCTGTCTTTGTCGGCTCACCGTTAGGCCTGAAGCACCAGACCAGTCTCCATCCAAAGGGGCAACTTTGCCAAGATTGTAGATATAAAGCATTTTCTGCATATTAGTGCTGTCTTAGTTCATTCTTTCGTATCATAGACTCTGGTCAAAAAAAACTGTGACAGATAAAGATGAAGAAATGGTTTACGCGCCAAAATTTCCGACTAAATTGATAGGTCTGATGATAAAAAAGAGCATCGAAGAGATGGAAGAACAGCAATTTGATATCGAAATCAAGGCAGATGGCCGTTGGTTTCATGAGGGCGGCGAGATAAAACGCCCTGGGCTTGTGGCACTTTTTGCCTCTGTTTTGTCTTGTGATGATGAGGGGCGTTACTGGCTGACAACACCAGCAGAGCGTGGCCAGATACGTGTTGAAGATGCACCTTTTGTGATCATTTCTGCTGATATCAAAGATGAGATGACAGATTGCCAGATTTATTTGAGTGATAATCTTGATAGGCGCTATTTGCTTGGCAAAGCGTATCAGCTTGAAATGAGCCCCCACCAAAAAACAGGTGAAATGCGCCCCTATTTGCTGCTTGAAAACGGTCTGACAGCGCTGATTTCACGCCCTGTTTTTTATGAGCTTGCCGAAGTTGCGATGCGCCAATCTGATGACGGGCACCTGCTAACATCTGATAATATGACATTTTCGTTATCTGAGTGATGAGAGTTAGAAATGAGTATGGGTGCAAAAAACTGGCAGGCCGCCTTGCAGGATAAGCCATCACATTTGCCATTATCACAAACCATTGCACCAGCAGCGGTTTTGATCTTGCTTTGCGGTGATCAAGATGCCCCTTCGATTTTGCTAACAAAGCGTGCTTCGCATTTGCATAAACATGCTGGCCAAATTGCGTTTCCTGGTGGCCGCCATGATGATAGTGATGCTGATTTTACCCAAACAGCTTTGCGCGAGGCTTATGAAGAGGTTGGTTTATCATCATCCTTGGTATCTATTAGCGGATTTTTGCCAGATATCTATACAGGCACGGGGTTTCGAATCACCCCTTTGGTAGGGCAGACAGATAAAGATGCCAGTCAATTATCACAGATTTTAGTGCCAGCTGCTGATGAGGTGGAAAGGCTGTTATTTGCGCCTGCTGATAGGCTTTTGGATGCTAACGCCTATGATAGTTTTGAGCGTGAAGATAAAGGGCATCGTTGGACAAGCTGGCGCATTCAGGCAGATGGCGAAATTATTTGGGGTGCGACAGCTGCTATTTTACATAGCTGGGCAGGTTCGCTATGATAGGATTCCATCACTGATAACAGGACTATCTTTTTGCCATGCGCCGCTATCTTATTATTTTAATTGCTATTCTGGCTGGTCTTATCACGCTTGTGATTATTGACAAGCTGGCCTCTGATAAAAGCAAAGAAGGTGGTATCAGGCTTGGTCACATCATCGGTGCGGTGGTAGCGTTGCTGGTCCTAGGGGCTGGTCTTTTCCTGCTTGAGATGAATGCCTCATCACCATCAGGCCAATATGTGCCAGCACAGGTGTTTGATGGTCAAATTGTCAATCCTAAATTCATTCAGCCACCAGATAAATAAGAGATAAAAAATTATCAGATGCCACAATTTGTCGAGGCATGATGACACAAAGACCGCCCTTTATTTTTGACCCTGATATCACAGCGATATTTACGATAGCCAAACGAGCTGGTGGTGAAGCACGTCTGGTTGGCGGTGTTGTGCGAAACTGGCTGATGGGGCTTTCGCTAAGCGATTATGATATGGCGGTTAACCTGCCGATCACCGTATTTTCTGACATGGCAGAGCAAGCTGGTTTGCGTGTGATACCAACAGGCCTGTCACATGGCTCTGTCACAGTGATAAGCGGTATGCATCAAATTGAGGTCACACAGACACGCGCTGATATCAGCACAGATGGACGCCATGCGGTAATTGGATTTGCCCCTGATTTTACCGCTGATGCCAGCCGCCGTGATTTCACCATTAATGCGCTTTATTTAGATGAAGAGGGAACGCTTTTTGACCCGCTTGATGGGCAGGGGGATATCGCACGCTGTCAGCTGCGTTTTATCGGTGATGCCAAACAACGCATTGCAGAAGATTATCTTCGTATTTTACGCGCCTTTCGCCTGATGTCGCAAATGCCGCAATTATCATTGTCTGAACAGGATGTTCAGGCGATTTATGCCATGCGTGAGGGGCTGTTACAGCTATCTGGCAATCGCATTGGTGCAGAGATGCAAAAATGCCTGGGCGGTGATGGTTGGCAAAAAGCTGTTTCAGCATTGGCAGATTGTGACTGTGACAAGGTGCTATTTGGCACTGCTTTTCAAGTTCTTTCTGATGGCCTTTTTGATGGCATATCCTATCAGGATTTGACAGAAAACTGGCTGGCAAGACTGGCATTATTACTGCCTGAAACAGCACAGCAGGCCATCTTTGAAAAATGTGCAATGTCAAATGCTGATAAAGCCTATCTGATGTCATTATATCAGCCATTTTCAAAAGCTGAATTAACTGGTTTGATGGGCAAAGATTGGCAGAAAATAGCCTATTTTCATCAAGGTGATTCGTTAGCTGATCGCCTTTTGGTTCAGTCCTATTATCAAAAGTCCGATATCACCAAATCCAGGCTGCGGCAAATCGCGCAATTCACCGCCCCCCCTTGCCCCGTTTCAGGTCATGATTTAAGACAGGCTGGCATAGGAGAAGGTCCAGAAATTGGCAAATTGCTGTTACAAGCAAAACAGCTTTTTGCTGATAGTGATTTCAGTGCTGATAAACAAACAATATTGGCAGCTCTTACAGATGCATAACAAAAATTAAAGGCAGCAAAGATGCAAGATTGGCAAGATAATCCACAGCAACAACAAGCAGCTGCGTGGTTCCGTACATTGCGCGATGATATCTGTCAGCTATTTGAAACTATCGAAGATGAAGGGGCTGATAGCCAAAAGGGCGAGATGCCTGCAGGGCGGTTTCAGCGCAAATCATGGCAAAGAGATGGCGGCGGCGGCGGTGAAATGAGCATCATGCATGGCCGCATCTTTGAAAAAGTGGGCGTCAATATCTCTGTTGTCCATGGCCAATTTCAGCCTGAATTTAAAGATCAAATCCCTGATACCAATGAAAGCGGCGATTTTTGGGCAGCAGGTATTTCGCTTGTTGCGCATATGCAGAACCCGCATGTGCCAGCAGCCCACATGAATACGCGCTTTATCACAACTGGCAAAAGCTGGTTTGGCGGTGGCGGCGATTTAACCCCTATGTATGATATGCCAGACGAATCAGATGCGTTTCATGCTGGTCTGAAGGCAGCATGTGATCGTCATGGGGATGATTATTATAACAAATATAAACAATGGTGTGATGAGTATTTTCATCTCAAACATCGTGATGAGCCACGCGGTGCTGGCGGGATTTTCTATGATTATCTTGATAGTGGTGACTGGCAGGCTGATTTTGCCTTTACCAAGGATGTTGGCACCAGCTTTAAAGAGACCTATGGCGCTATTATCCGCCAGAATATGATGCGTCGCTTTAGTGAGGAAGATAGGCATAATCAGCTGGTGAAGCGTGGCCGCTATGTGGAATTTAACCTGTTATATGATAGGGGTACGCTTTTTGGCCTGAAAACAGGCGGTAATATTGAGGCTATTTTGATGTCTTTGCCGCCAGAAGTACGCTGGCCATAAAGGCTGGATCACTATCTGGTGGAAAAAGTGTCGCACAAAGGTGATTTTGCACCTTTTTTTGTGGGATTTCCTGTCCAATTCTGATAGATGACTATGCAAGTATTTGCCTGATCCTGTATTGGGTAGGGATTGGGGCTAAAACACAAAAGTGGGTAAGTGATGAGCTAGCATGGCTTCATCATAGATGTGCGGTGAAAAATCACTCATTACAAATCCTGCTTTTGTGAAAGACACAAGAGGGGAATATGGCAAAAACCAATTCACAAGCGACTGATAAGGCAGCACAGCCAAAGTCACGTCGTGATTTCATTGTTGTGGCATCTTATGCGATGGGCGGTCTAACCGCTGGTGCATTTGCATGGCCATTAATCAACCAAATGAACCCAGCTGCTGATACATTGGCACTGGCGAGCATTGAGGTTGATGTTTCAAAAATTGAAGAAGGCCAGTCAATCACGCTGAAATGGCGTGGTAAGCCTGTCTTTATCCGTCACCGTACGGCTGATGAAATTGACAGAGCTGATAAGGTTGGTCTTGATGAATTGCGTGACCCGCAGGCTGATGCTGATCGTGCACTTAATCCTGAATATCTTGTTTTGCTTGGCGTTTGTACGCATTTGGGATGTGTACCGCTTGGCCAGAAAGTCGGGGAAGTCAAAGGTGAATATGATGGCTGGTTCTGTCCATGTCATGGGTCTCACTACGACACCTCTGGCAGAATTCGTAAAGGACCGGCTCCGACAAATCTTGAAATCCCGCCTTATAGCTTCGTCTCTGACCAAGTTATTAAAATCGGCTAGCGTTGCGCAGATAGGAGTTTAGTCATGTCACAAACCCAATATAAAAACCCTGTGGTCCGCTGGATTGATCACCGCCTGCCAGTTTTTGGCGTGGTTGACCATTTTCTGAATGATTATCCAACACCACGGAATTTGAACTATTTCTGGAATTTCGGCTCGCTAGCTGGTTTGTCACTGGTCATTATGATAGTGACAGGTATTGCTTTGGCAATGAGCTATACAGCACATGTTGATTACGCCTTTGAATCAGTTGAACGTATTATGCGTGATGTGAATCAAGGCTGGCTTATCCGCTATATTCACATGAATGGCGCCAGCTTCTTTTTCATTGTGGTGTTTATCCACATGTTCCGTGGCCTATATTATGGGTCTTATAAAGCGCCGCGCGAATTATTATGGATGCTTGGTGTTGTTATCTTCTTGTTGATGATGGCAACAGCGTTCATGGGCTATGTTCTGCCTTGGGGTCAGATGTCTTTCTGGGGCGCGACTGTGATTACCAACCTGTTCTCAGCTGTGCCATTTATTGGTGATACGCTGGTAACATTCTTGTGGGGTGGTTTTTCAGTTGATAATCCAACATTGAACCGCTTTTTTGCGCTTCATTATCTGATGCCATTTGTCATCGCTGGTGTTGTGATGCTTCATATTGTGGCATTGCATAAATTTGGCTCAAACAACCCAATGGGTATTGATGTTCGTGGTCCAGCAGATACAATTCCGTTCCACCCTTATTATACCATCAAAGATTTCTTTGGTATTTCAGTATTCCTGACAATCTTTGCTGCAGCGGTGTTCTTCTTCCCGAATGCGATGGGTCACCCTGATAACTATATCCCAGCAAACCCGCTTCAGACACCAGCACATATTGTGCCTGAATGGTATTTCTTGCCATTTTATGCGATTTTGCGTGCTGTGCCTGATAAGCTTGGCGGTGTGATTGCGATGTTTGGTGCGATTGCGATTTTATTTGTTCTGCCTTGGCTTGACAGATCACCTGTTCGCTCAGCCAAATTCCGTCCAATCTACAAGATTTTCTTCTGGGTATTCTTGGCAGATTGTATTTTGCTTGGCTATCTTGGTGCCATGCCAGCTGAAGGTATCTATGTGGTATTGAGCCGCATTGCGACTATCTGGTATTTCGCCCATTTCCTTATCTTGCTGCCAGTGTTGAGCGTGATTGAGACACCGCGGCCTCTGCCACAATCTATTTCATCCCCTGTGCTAGGTGGGGGCAGCGCTATGGCAGGTGCTGCAGCAGCGCCAAAGGAGAAAGCATAATGCGCAGCTTTATCGTAACTTTATTGGCACTGGTTGTCAGCGCACCTGCGTTGGCAGCTGGTGGGGACGCCAAGTTAAAGCATGTTGATTGGAGCTTTAACGGTCCGTTTGGCACATTTGATCAAAGCGCGCTTCAGCGTGGCTTCCAGGTCTATGTTGAGGTATGTGCTAGTTGTCATTCGCTGGAATATATCGCGTTCCGTAATCTGGCTGATCTTGGCTATAATGCGGCAGAGATCAAAGCGATTGCCGCACAATATGATATTGTTGATGGCCCTAATGATGAAGGTGAGATGTTCACACGCCCAGGCGTGCCAGCTGACCGTTTTCCAGCACCTTATGCGAATGAAAATGCAGCTCGTGCGGCCAATGGCGGTGCCTATCCACCAGATTTGTCTTTGATGATCAAAGCACGCGCAAATGGTGCTGATTATATGTATAGCCTTTTAACAGGCTATGAAGATGCGCCAGAGACCACAGAAGTGCCTGATGGTATGTATTATAATGTCAGCTATGGCGGTAATATGATTGCGATGCCACAGCCGCTTTATGGCGATGATGTGGACTATGCTGATGGTCATGCCTCTGAGATTTCAGATCACGCCAAAGATGTGACAGCGTTTCTGGCATGGACAGCTGAACCTGAATTGGAAGATCGCAAACGCTTTGGTGTTGCAGCCGTATTCTTCTTATTCATGATGTCTGTTTTATCTTATTTCGCAATGCGCTTTATCTGGGCAGATGTGAAGAAAGCGAAAGCTTAATCATTACCTAGTTAAAACACAGACAAGACACTAAAAAGCCTCATCCTGGTAGAAAGGGATGAGGCTTTTTTTATGGCTTAGATGATTTGTTATGTCGGTTAGACATTAAAGCGGAAATGGAAGACATCACCATCTTTGACAGGATAATCAGAGCCTTCAATGCGTAATTTGCCAGCTTCTTTGGCACCTGATTCCCCTTGGCAGCTGATATAATCATCATAGGCAATGGTCTCAGCAC
>JBMHCC010000036.1:0-25066 GCA_049890115.1 Puniceispirillaceae bacterium (SeqCode)
TTGGACCTGGGTGCAGGCAAAGTTGCAGGTAAGCTTTCGATGTTTGACCGCGCGGTAAAGAATGTTAAGCTATTGATATAGCTGGCTTCAGTCATTCTTTGATGCAGGAGTAAGGCGTCAAACTTCTTCCCGAGCGCGCCACTTCTCTTTAAAAAAATATAAGAATATCACAGCTAGCAATAGTCACATTGTTTGTGAGCCGTTGGCTCTTACCTCCTGATGGCTTTTGCTGTGGTCATATCATCCTAGCGTCTCACCTATTTCTAGCTGGACAAGCCCACTACTTTTTTGAAAAGCTAACAACATAATGGCGCAATCGGGGGATAGCAGCATGCAAGATATGGCAAAATTAATCGACCTTGAACGCTATCCCATTGACCAAGAGGGCCCTCAAAAGCAAGCTCTCATAGCAGATATTCAAGCTCAGCTTGATGACGTTGGATGCGCTGTTCTAAAAGGGTTTTTAACACCGTTTGCGATTGAAAAACTCACCATTGAGGCTGACAATGTCGCACATCTGGCGCACCGGTCTTTTAATCGCACCAACCCCTATTTCACAAAAGATGACCCAACGCTGCCAGATGATGATCCAAGGCGGCAATTTTTTAACAGATCAAATGCGTTTATCCCCGCTGATAATTTTCAGAAATCAGGCACGTTACGCACCATTCACGATTTCCCCGCATTTGATCCCTTTATTAAGATCTGTTTACGCCAAGAGACATTCTATCGCTATGCTGATCCGCTCGCAGATGTGATTGTGAATACCGCCGATGAGGGAGAAGGCTTCCCCTGGCATTACGACACCAACAATTTTACCATCACCTTGGCGATTCAAAATGCAGATGAGGGCGGCTTATTTGAATATGCGCCAAATATTCGGCGTGGGGGTGAAAATTTTGATGAGGTAAAAAAGGTGTTGGCTGGGACTTCTGATAAAATCCACCGCCTCGCGCTAGAGGCTGGGGATTTGCAATTATTCAAAGGGCGTTATTCTCTTCACCGCGTCTCGCCATTACGAGGCAAGACACCGCGCCACGTAGCTATTTTTTCTTATGTTGAAGAACCTGATATGGTTGGCTCACCAGAGCGCACAAAGCAGCTTTATGGCCGTGTTCTGCCTATTCACCTTGAAAGAGCGGGACTGCGGGCTGATAATTATATCGATTGATGAGTGCTTAATCATGATTTTTTAAAGCTAAAGCACCTCTCATTATCTGATCATTTTCGTTATTGGCGCAATAATAGGCTCTCATTTTAAAGCGAAAAGAAAAAGGGTGCTGCCAGAGAAAAGACCAACCAAACAAGGATCAATAACGGCGTTCCCACTTTTACAAAATCCTTAAATTTATAACTGCCTGGACCCATCACCAATAAGCTTGTCTGATAGGCAAAAGGTGTCACAAAAGCACAATTAGCGGCAAATATAACAGTGATAGCAAAAATGCGTGGGTCAACAGATAAGACTGTACCAATATGAAGGCCAATAGGCACAAATAACACTGCACAGGTTTTGGTGCTCACAATATTTGACATCAACGCAACGGTGAGGAAAAAGGCTGATAAAGTCACAATGGGGCTGTCATCACCTGACAGGCTCACAATTTGATAGGCCAAAAATTCGGCCGCTCCTGTCACTTGCATCGCTTGGCCAAGCGCAAGCGCTGCGGCAATAGTTGTGACGATTTTAATATCTATGGTTCGCACCGCTTGCTTAATAGAGATCACCGAGCTGGCAAGCATCGCCAAAGCGCCGCAAACAGACGCAATGACGATAGGAAGCCATGATAAGGCAGCACAGACAACCACTGAGGCAAAAATAAGAATAGCGCGCTGTGCCATGGCGGTATTTGGCAATTCTTCCATGGAATATTCAACCAGGACAACATCTAAATCTTCTCGCAAATCACGTAGCGCAGACGCATCACATTTGACCAAAATCATATCACCAGCAGATAATTTCACCTTATCAAGGCGACTTCTGACCATGCGTGCACGATGCTGAAAACCAAGCACCTCGCACATATTGCGTCTCTCAAACCCGCTATCACGAATGGTCTGCCCTATTAGTGAAGATGACGGCGTCACCATCACTTCGACTGTAATTTGTGTCGATGGAACATCCGTCTTGGAGTGGGCATCAAAGCCACGCGCAAAAGCAAGGCCCTGTTCGTTGGCAAGCAAAGTCGTCACATCTGATCGAGCAGCCGACAGAGACAAAATATCATCTGCGCGCAAGGTCAAACCAGTAAAAGGCGGCAATAATGTTTTTCCAGAACGGTGGAGAAAGGTGATATCTTTGGTTCGCAATTCAGGTAATAGATCATCATCAAGTGACTTGCCTATCCATTCAGATTGCGGCGTGATTTCCACCTCAGCAAGAAAATAGCGCTCAGAGCGTTCACGAAGCCGATGACTCAAATTTTTGCGATCTGGCAAAAAAAACGGGGATATCACCATCACATAAATGAGCCCTGTGACAGCCAAAATTGAGCCAAGGCCTGTGAACTCAAAAAATCCAAGAGCATGATGACCTTGATCGACCAAAGTCTGCGAGACTAGCAAATTCGTGCTTGAGCCAACTAAAGTGGTCATCCCGCCTAGGACAGCGATAAAGCTTAATGGCATCAGCAATTTTGATGATGAGACGTTAAATTTTTTCGCTATCGATTGAATGATGGGAATAAAAATAATCACCACAGGAATGTTATTGAGAAAAGCACTAATGGCTAAGACAGTGACAAAAGAGATCAAGGTGGCAAGCCATAATTGACCTCTGCTAAGCGCCAGTACTTTTTGGGAAATCACCTCTAAAAATCCTGAATTCGCAATGCCTTGTCCGATGATCAGCAAGGCTATCACGGTTATCAATGCTGGATTAGCAAAGCCAGCAAGAATATCTACATAGGATAAAAGATGATTTCCTGTCTCATCTAGCAGGGGAAATAGATGGAAAAACAACATCAAGCAGGCGATAACAGCAATCGCTGTCGCCTCCATCGGGATGCCATCTTGTGCATAAAACACAAAAGCTATCACAATAATCGCAAAGATGGCATAGCCATGAAATGTCAGCGTAACGATGTCCATTTTGTTACTTTACATCACCTATGAGCTAACAAACTTATTCACCCCCATTATCTTAAGATGGTCTGAAATGATGGTAAATCAATGAGGTTAGATAGAGCACTGAACTATGAATCGAGGGGGCTCCACACGCCTAACCCATATGTGGTATCGGCTCTTCTGTGAGCGGTATCTGCATCATATCCTCACCCCAGATAATACGCCCATCATAAATCTCTGCCATTTCAGCAAGGCATTTTTCCTTTACACCAAAGGCATCCATTTGCGGGGTGAAATGTGTGGCAACCAATGTTTTGACATTTTGTTCTGCCGCGATTCTAGCGGCCTCTAGATGACCTGAAGATGCCAGTGCCACATCAGGTCGTGTAAATGTACCAGAGATAAAATAGCACATATGGATCAGCATATCAGCGTCCTTGGCAAGGGCGTTTATGCCATCACATGGTCCTGTATCACCTGAATAAACAAGCACGCCTTCATCAGTTTCAATCCGAAAACCATAAGGGTCCATATGCCCTGGTTGATGAAATACTTTGCGCACTGTGACTTTCCATTTATCAGTTTCAATCACCTGGCCATCAAATAAGGTTATAATATGTGGCTCAGGGCGCCTTCGCGGCAAAGTACCACCACGCAGCTGATAGACCCTTTTGCTACCTTCTGAGTTGATTCTGCCATCAATGTCATTGTGATAAACGCCATTTTCACCAAATAATAATTCAGTCATGCGTTTCATATAGGCTGGCGCATATACAGTTAGGTCAGGAATAAGGCCTGCACCTTGATCCCATCTGCTATGAACCAAGCGCGGATAATCAAGACAATGATCGGTGTGAAGATGAGAGAAAAACACCGTATGAATATCAGTTGCCTGATAGCCTGTTTTCAGAAAATTAGCATGTGCCCCAGCACCATGATCAAATAATAGTTTCTCATCACCAATCTCAACCAAATAGCCTGAGCTTGCGCGATTTGCCATCGGAACAGGTGAGCCTGTGCCTAATAATGTGACCTTCATGTTTCACTCCCTATAACAGATTGAACAAATCTTAACAGCGATAGGGGCTTGCGACCAGCTTGCACATGATAATCTAAGAGATAACAGCTGTGATGTTTCAGCTTGGCCTTTGATAAAAGGACAGTTTATATAACAGAATAATGAGGCTCACCATTTTGCGTATTAGAGATGAAATAACATGACAGATAATCAGATTACGATTTTGAAAACAGCCCTTGATTGGACAAAAGCAGAGATGGTGTCATCTGCCTGTTTTGTATTTTTTGGCCTCATCTTTATCGGCGCAAGCATCTGTTTCTGGCAATTTGGTAAAACTGATACAGCCAAAGCCTATATCATACCCTTGCTAGTAACTGGCAGCTTGTTGGTTGTTCTTGGTGTCGGATTACTATTATCAAACCAGTTCCGTTTATCTGGTTTCCCAGACGCCTTTGAAAGCGATTACATAGCCTTTATCGCAGCTGAAATAGAACGTGCGAGCAAAACAATAAAAAGCTATGAGACAGCCATTCACATAGTGTTCCCGCTTATCATTCTTGTCAGTGTCATTTTGCTGTTTTTCATGAAATCGCCGATCTGGCAGGCAAGCCTGATTGCAACCATCGCCATGATTGCTGTGATTGCCATTATTGATTCCAACGCCAAAGCCAGAATGGCTATCTATCATGATGAGTTAATCACATATAAGCGCACATTATCTGTTGATGGCTGATATGCTATTCTTCCGATAGTGCCTCTAAAATAGGGCAATCTGGCCTGTCATCACCTGAACATTCACGAACCAAATGTGAGAGCTGATCTTTTAATTTGCCAAGCTCTGCCAGCTTTTTATCAATTTCAGCTATTTTATTTTGCGTAAGCTGTTTCACATCTCTGCTTGGCCGTGTCTTATTCTCATAGAGATCTAGTAATTCACGACATTCATCAATGCTGAAATTAAACTGTCTGGCACGTCCAATAAATTGCAATTTCGCAATATCAGCTTCTGAATAATCACGATAACCTGTCACAGGATCAGCATAAGGCGAGATTAATTTTGCCTCATCATAATAGCGAATTGTCTTCACAGACAGACCTGATAATTGTGCTGCATGTCCGATTTTCATTTTTCTCTTTACTCTCCTGTCACAGGAGAGTTTATGCTAAGTTATGAATGGAGGTCAAGATGAGCGCAATTACCGCACAATTAGCCATTAACTGGCACTGTAAACATAGCTGGAAAAAAGCATCTTATAACACAAGTTGGTGTTTATTAGGTTGTGCCATCGGTGATTTGGGCACGATTGCTTATTTTCAATATTTTGGCATTGATTGGCCTGTTTGGGCGATACTATCGCTTGCTATCATGAATGGGCTGCTCACCTCAATCATGCTAGAGACGATTATTTTGATGCGTCAGATGGCACTTGCGATTGCCTTTAAGACAGCTATTGGTATGTCTTTAATCTCAATGATCGCAATGGAAGCAGCGATGAATATCACAGATGTTATGTTAACAGGTGGTGCGATACTCACCTGGTGGGTGATACCATTTATGCTGATTGCCGGCTTTGTGACACCGCTGCCTTATAATTATTGGCGCCTGAAAGCATTAGGCAAAGCATGTCACTAGGCTGCATAGATTATCTGGGCTGTTTTGGCGTAAAGAGATAGGAGCAGCTTCACGATATTGTGAGCAGATCTGATAAAATCTGGTTCACATTATCTGGCTGTTCCAGCGTTGAAAGATGACCTGTCTTGGCCAGAATATGCAAACCTGCATGAGGCAATAGTTCTGCCATTGCATGATGGCGTTCAGGCGGGCATAGGATATCTTCTTCAGCACCTATTATGGCTGCTGGACAGCGAACAGAGCGCAACAAATCTGCATAATCAGCTCTGTCACGAAGCGCGATAGATTGCGCCAGAAACGCATCCGGCCCGCAGCCAAGAGCCATCGCAAGACAGAGCGTCGATAGATGCTCTTTATCTGCATGTGCTGAAAAATAACGCGGGATAATCTCATCACGCATAAGCGCTTCTAATCCGCCATTGGCCACCTTATCCATTTGGGGAAGCCGTGATTGTTTGGTCTCGTTACGCTCGGCAAATGGATTGGTATTAAAAAGAGCCAAATGGCTAACACGATGGCTGGCTTGTGCCATGATTTCCATTGCCAAGATGCCACCCATAGATAAGCCGCCAAGCGCAAAAGATGCTGGCGCATCTGCCAGAATGATCTCTGCCATTTCCGCTAGTGAGGACCGATTAGGGATAGCCGGGGTAATGATTGTGATATCATCCCTGAAATAAGCCTGTTGCGGTGCAAAAAGCCGGCTGTCACACATCATGCCTGGCAGTAATAAAAGCGTTTCAGCCTGCATTTTTTATCTGTCTTACGGATACTTCGTGTTTGATTGTGATTATAGGCGTGAGGATGCCAAAGCAGCCCCTTCAGCCAATGTCGCTAATTTGGCATAAGCAATTTCAGGGTCAACCGCACCAAATCCTGCGAAAGTGCCAAATCCACAATCAGAACCTGCAATCACTCTGTCAGCACCAACAATAGAGGCAAAACGTTCAATGCGCTGAGCCACTAATTCTGGATGTTCAACAAAATTTGTCGTGGTATCAACCACGCCTGGCACCAGAATCTTATCATCTGGTATCTCTGAACGGCGGTCTGCAAACACCGTCCATTCATGAGCATGACGCGGATTAGATGTTTCAAATAACACATAACGAGCTCTGGTATTCATCAAAGTGCCAAAGACCTTTGCCATATCAATATCGCAAATATGCGGACCTTCATAATTGCCCCAGCAAATATGGACGCGCACATGTTCTGGTGAGATATCGCGCAAAGCATGATTGAGTGCTTCAACATGCATATCAGCAATTTTCACAAATTCAGCATCAGAGAGGTCAGCAAATAACATGTGGCGTGATAAGGCCAGATCAGGACAATCAAGCTGCAAATCCAAACCAGCTGCGACAATAGTTTCATATTCAGCCTTCATCGCATCTGCCAGAGCTGCCAGATAGGCTTCTCTTGTCTTATAATAGGTATTTTGCAGAAATAATGAGATAACCCCTGGTGAAGCGGCATTCATGAAACCTCGGCTGGCACCATGAGCTGCCATGCCAGCTTTTAAATGGGCAATATCTTTTTCCAGTTCACCTTGGCCTTTTGATGTGACCTCGCCAACACATTGTGGGCGGGCATATTGCGGCGTGCCACCATCATTTGCCAGCCTTTCAAGGAATGAGGGAAATAATTTTAAATCACCTGGTGCGTTACGTTCACTGTCACCAGCAAAACCAGTATAACGATCTTTAACATAGGTGGCATAAGATATCTTTGATGTCTCACCATCAGAGACAATATCAATACCAGCCTCACATTGTCGGCGCACTGTCTCTGATGCTGCTGATTTCATGCAATTATCAAAAGCAGCTTCATCATAGCTTTCATTATTTTCACGCGCAAAGATGAAATCAACCACCTCTTGTGTGCGTGGCAGAGAACCAACATGTGTCGTTTTTATTTTTGTCATTATACCTCTCCTTAACCAGTTAAAAAGCTAGGTTACTAGCACTTATTCGGTCGTAAAATTAAAGGTTGGGCCAGCAGCATCATCTGTATTGATGACTCTGAACAAGCTTGCTTCACCAGACATAGCAGGCTTAATAGAGCGTAATGCCCCAGGTGGCACTGCTGCTACATCACCTGGTGCTAATGTTGTTGTTTGTCCCTGCCAGCTAATGGTCCAATGGCCACGCATCACCATGTAAATCTCATGCCTGTCATTGACATAAGGCTCGCCATCATCAGAGTCTCTGCCAAGCAATTCAAGCGTGAAACCTGGCCTGTCTTCCAACAGACCCATCGCGCCTATCACCTCAACAGGTTGCTTGTCAGCAAGTGCCATCATATCCCAATAACGGGCCACAAAACGAGGCACAAATTCAGCTGCTGTCACATAGGGAAATAATGCCATTTCAGAATCATCAAGTGTGCGCATTGGCGCGATACCAGATGGTAGGCTTTCGCCTTTCCTGGTGTCATATAAAACACCATTCTCTCCCAAGACTAGGCCATGATGAGATGCCTCATTTATCACCTGAGGGGCCCAGATAACACCGCCGCCAGCATCATCACCGCCCAAAATAGCCATGATCATCCCATAATCAGTGCCGATATTCTCAAAGCCTCTAAAAATGCCAGTTGGGATATTAATGACATCACCTTCTTCCAGCACGACAGAGCCATCTTTGCCGTCATTGCCCCAGAAAAACCGCCATTTACCATGCAGCACAAAAAACACCTCTGCTGTGCGATGGCTATGAAGCGAGTTACGGCATTTTGGCGGCTGACCAGCTGCCCCGATATTAAAACCAGGCGTATCAGAAATATGAACATGTTGATCAGCTGATTCAGATACGCCAGCTCCGATAATGGTGAAATTTTCTTTTTGATCTGAGCCAGGTGTATGAGCGTCAATAAAGGCAGTCCGGCATGGCACCAAATCGCCATAACGCACAATACGAGAATGAATATCTGTCATCACGCCCCCCTAGCCTGTTTTCAAGATAATTTGTTTCCAGATCGCTGTCTCATCAAACAACACATATTCACGGCGCAACCCACGCAGGCCAAATTCTGCATGACAAGCTCCCATAATATAAACATCTGCTCCTGTTGGCACGCCAAAGCTGCCCCATCCTTCATGCTTGCCATATAATCCCC
Organism: Puniceispirillaceae bacterium (SeqCode); assembly: GCA_049890115.1. GTDB lineage: Bacteria > Pseudomonadota > Alphaproteobacteria > Puniceispirillales > Puniceispirillaceae > UBA685. Next base: position 8,835 of record JBMHCC010000036.1, read on the forward strand.
AGCGTATCGCTGCACGTGGCGGCATCAGATCATCATTACGTCCAATTTGATGCTCAATGGTAAAGGTGGCATTTGGAAAACTAGCACGTAATCCCATCCAGAAATTATCAGCAGCATCATGGCCATGGGCAGTAATGCCACCTGGCAATTCTAACTGACAGCCTTCATCATAGGCTTGCGGGATAACGGCCATATCAGCGCCCATGATACGCGTTATAATATCAGCATATTTTGCGCCCCATTCATTATCATTACCACGTCCTTTATAAGGGCCTTCAATGTCAATTTCAGGCGTGAACGGTTTTACGCAATTTGCAGCGCCGCCCTCTCTTTCAATCAGATCAGCAGCATAGGCTTTCGGGTCAAGGCCAAGCTGGCGCACAATCGCACCTTGGTCACGGATCAGCCATTCATCATTAATCTGGTTATTAATGGCATGACAATCAGCGATAATGCGATAGCCTAATGTCTTACCTGTGGCACGGCCATAGACGCCATCACCTGTATGAGTGGCAGTGGAAAAAATACGATGTGATGATAACATTCCTTCTTCCGGACTGCCTGACCAAATCACATCTTCACCAAGCAGGCGACGGTCGGGAAATTCTGCCAAGGTTGCCATAGTGGCGCCAATCACACCTTGATTACCACGCACAACCGAGCCTGGCGAGCGGACCGGAATATCATCACTATAATAATGATGCAAAGTTGCAATGCCGCGCTCTTCCCAGATTTCGCGTGTGATCCCGTAAATATAATCTGGAAAATCATTCCATTTCGGATCAAAGCCCTTCATCATCCCACTCCTTTGGTAGTCTGGCTGAACCGCGACATATCAACGGCCCTTCAATTTTAATATTGCCACCAGATGAGGCTTTGCCATCAATCTGTGAAAGCAAGATATCAATGGTTGTCGTTGTCATTCTGTCAGCTGGCTGGCGAATGGTGGTCAAATCATAGGATTGCCATGCAGCAGCTGGCACATCATCATAGCCAATCACTGATACATCTTGGGGAACTGACAGCCCTAAATCATAACGAAGCGCATCCATCACAGCAAAAGCCATGTGATCATTTGCAACGAAAATAGCATCAGGACCTTTTCTGCCATCAAACAAAGATAAGGTTGCAAGACGTGCTTCATCTGATTTGAAATTGCCAACAGCTCTGGCAAATAATGTCACCCCAGCCTCTGCCAAGCCTTGTTGAAAGCCTGCCTCTCTATCTCGTTGGGTCGAGGCACCTTCATAACCAGCAATATAAGCAATTCGCTGATGACCGCCCTTGATCAAAAATTCTGCTACTTTGCGCCCACCTGCCAGATTATCTGATGTCACAGATGTCATGCTGCTATTTTCTAGAAAGCGATTGAAAAAGATAAAAGGCACGCCATTTGCCTGACAGCGCTCTGATAATTCTGATGATAAAGAGACAGAGGCAGCGATAATACCATCAACCTGATAATCCAGAATTTCAGCCATTACCTCATCAATGTCAGAGCTGGTATTGGCTGCCAGGAAGATCATTACATGATAGCCCTTTGCCTGTAATTTGGCTGATAATTTTTCCAATGCTTCTGGATAAAATTGATTTTCCAGATAGGCCACCACAACACCAATGATACGGCTGCTGCCAGACACCATCGCACGCGCTAATGAATTTGGCCGATATCCAAGCTCTTTGGCAGCTTTGAAAATCTTCTCAGCGGTCGGTTTTGCAACAGACCTGCCAGGGGTAAAGGCACGGCTAACAGCTGATTGGCTAACACCGGCGCGACGCGCAACGTCCAAAGATGTTGAACTTTCCCGTGCCATAGCTGCCTGTAATCTCCCCTTTTACTCTTTTGGTATCGCTATTATGCCATGCCGCTATCTGGTGTGATTGGCGCTAATGAGCGCGCCTTATTAAATTCAGCAAGACGCGCAAAGACATCCACACCAATTTGCTGATACATATCAAGCAAATCGACCATGACCCAATTTTCACGAATGAGGCCGTTTTCAATGCGCCAGAAATCAAGGCTTCGCATCGTAATTTCCTTACCCAAAGGTGGAATGCCAAGCCAACCATCATGGCTGATAGTCTGAATCATATTTGGCCAGCCTGTGACTGCCGCATAATCATTATCACCAAAGAAATGATAGGTGATCTCAGCAACTTTGCTGCCTCTATCTGGCATGCCATTTAAAAATGGGATTTGATGCCAATGTCTGAAACCAGATAGGCCTCTGCCTGTACCAATGCCAGCAGGGCCATACCAATTCATTTTCGGATGCCAAAAAGAAGGCATTTCCATCACCTCAGCACCACCTTGTGAAGGATGGCGTTTCATGTAATTCAGCATTTCGATAATATGGGTCTGGCTCTCTTTACTATGAGCTTCATCACGAGGTGCACGATAGATACCATCACCAGATGCTGGTGCTGGAATGCAAAATTCACGTCCCAATGATGGCACCATGGGCCAGGCACCTGCCTGCATCATCACTTCTGGAATATCCCAAATAGCCTGATATTCTGTGATCTTGCCATTCTCAAAGCGGTAAAATTCATGAAAGCGCATATGTGCTAGATGGCCTGTTGGCGGGATTGCCAAAAAAGGATGCGTGAAAGTGCCAATGAAATGACCACCACAGCCAACCCAGCTAGCACCATCTTCATCTTCACCTGCCATAACAAGCCAGTCACGGCGTTCCACATCTGGCCAAGCAGCTTTCAGGACAGCTAACGCATTATCATAAAACGCATCTGCCCCTGTCATAGTGCCAAAGGGATGCGCTAATTTGAAAACCGCATCATCAGCGGTAAGGCTATCAAGTGCTTTGCGTATTGCTGTTTCATCCCAATTATATTGGGCATCTCTTAATGCTGATAGAGCCTGTTTATTGGAGCCGTGCAAATCGGTCATTCAGCTGCCTCTCCATAAGGAACATTCTGCCCACCATAGCGGCGCACTCTGATATTGGCTTGTTCAGCATGACCAACAAAGCCCTCTAACATACAAAGACGCGAGCAATAAGCGCCAATTTCCGCTGCTGCTTCGTCTGTTGTGACTTTTTGATAAGAATGTGTTTTCAGATATTTACCAACCCATAAGCCGCCAGTATAACGGCCTGCTTTTTTCGTTGGTAATGTGTGGTTCGTGCCAATCACCTTGTCACCATTAGCAACATTTGTGCGCGGACCAAGGAAAAGCGCACCATAACAAGTCATATGTTCCAAGAACCAATCATCACGATCTGTCATCACCTGAACATGTTCAGATGCGATATCATCAGCCACTTGCAACATCTCATCATAGCTATCACAGACAATCACCTCGCCATAATCAGCCCAGCTAACAGATGCGGTATCAGCTGTTGGCAAAATGCCAAGCAAACGGTCGATTTCAGATAATGTTTCTTCTGCTAGCTTTTGTGAATTTGTGAGCAGAACCGCTGGCGAATTATAGCCATGTTCAGCCTGACCAAGCAGATCTGTTGCACATAATTCAGCATCAACTGTCTCATCAGCTATCACCATGGTTTCAGTTGGACCAGCAAATAAATCAATGCCAACACGGCCAAAAAGCTGGCGCTTTGCTTCTGCCACAAAGGCATTACCAGGACCAACAAGCATATGGACAGGCTCAATGCTCTCAGTCCCAATAGCCATAGCACCGACAGCTTGAATCCCGCCAAGCACATAAATTTCATGTGCCCCGCCAAGATGCATTGCCGCAACAACAGCCGCATTTGGCTTGCCCTCAAAAGGCGGTGTCATTGCCACAATGCGCGGCACACCAGCAACTGATGCTGTCAGAACAGACATATGGGCAGAAGCTACCATCGGAAATTTGCCAGCTGGCACATAACAACCAACTGATTGCACAGGGATATTTTTATGACCTAAGATCACCCCTGGCATGGTTTCAACTTCGACATCTTGCATTGACTGGCGCTGAATTTCGGCAAATTTGCGCACTTGCTTTTGAGCAAAATGGATATCTTCCATATCACGAGGTGAGACTTCAGAGATAAGCTGTTCGATCTCTTCTTGGCTAAGGCGATAGCTTGGTGGTGAAAAATTATCAAATTTCTCAGCTAATTCACGGACAGCCTTATCACCGCGCGCTTCAATATCCTGCAAAGCCTGTTCAACAACAGCACGCACCTTGGCGTCATCTTCGCTTCGTTCTTGTTGCGGTTTACCTGTTTTGAGATATCTAATGGCCATTCATTACTCCAGATTTAAAAAACGTATTTATGACTTATCGTCAGGAGATGGCGCTTGGCGCTCACCTCTATCAAAGGCCTCCCAGCCTTCACCGTTAAACACATCCACCCCTAATTGTGCCATAACATGAGGAAAATCGACCATGACCCAGTTATCTTGGATTTTACCATCAACGACTTTCCAGAAATCCATATAGCGAATTTCAACTGTCTTGCCTGTTGGCTCAATGCCCATAAAGGTGCCAGAATGTGTTGCCTCTTGTCGGCCAAAGGCTGCTGCCCATTCGCCCATATAAAGGCGCGCCTCATCAATGCAGACCTTATCTGAAAAGGCTGCTTGAAATGGCTTTTGCCAATTATCTTGAAATTCACGCAAACCTGTTTTGGTGCCACAACCGGTATTGCCAAGCCAGCGAAACTGCTCTGAAAAAAATTCGCCAATATCAGCTATACGGTGATCATTAAGGCCGTCAACCATGCCTTCAATTACTGCTTTGGTTTCATCTGTTTTGCTCAGATCAGTGTCTTTCGTTAAAACAGCCTGTTCCGGACGCATCCCTTTCATTAATCTTACCCTTTCACAGCACCAGCGGTTAGGCCGCTGACAATCTGACGTTGGAAAATCATCACAAGCAAAAATAAAGGCGCTGTAATGGAGACAGCAGCCGCAACTGCCTCAACTTGATCAGTGGTGGTTGTCTCTCTGTTAAAATAGCCTGTAATAGCTGGAACCATTGTTTGGTTCTGCCCATCAAGCAGCAGGCTAGTCACAAGAAAATCATTATAACCAAGCAGGAATGAAAACAGACCTGTTGTGATAACACCTGGCCACATCACAGGCATAATCACCCATCGAAATGCCTGAAAATGCGTACAGCCATCAACACGTGCTGCCTCATCTAATTCAGCTGGAATATTCTGGAAAAAAGACCGCAACATCCAGATTGTAAAAGGCTGGTTAATGGCAACCAAAACAGCAATCACCGCCACAGGCTGACCATAAAGTGTCGGCGCATTTTCACCTAGAAAAGGTGCCAGAATTTCAGCTGAGTTTATGAAGACAGGCAAATAACCAGCTACCAAAACTGAATGTGGCAAGGCTCTGAATATCAATGCTGCAATCAGGATAGAAAATGCCAAGACAGTCCCCGCACGTGCTAGCGCATAGCCTGCCAATGTGCCAACTGTCAAAGAAATGCTAGTGACGCCAGCTGCCACCAACATTGAATTCAAGAAATTGCGATAAAAGCCATTTTCAACCCATACAGCCTGATAATGTTCTGTGGTCATGCCAAGAATAGGCGTGCCAAGTGGCCCTGTCAGGCTGTTAAGAAGGCTTGTTACCATCGGCAGAAGCCCCACAAAAACGACCAAAAACCCGACCGCAAACAGCACAGCACCAATAATCCAGCCAAAAGCCAGATAGCCACGCGGGCTATAGGCTTCAACCAGCTGGCGCAATGGGCCAATAGCAATGCGAATGGCGTAATAACACACTGCCAAACCAGCTATGATATCAATCACCGACAGGCCTTTGCCTTTTGATAGGGTGACAGGGCCAAAAATCACATGAAATGGATTGGCTGAAAAAGAATCAATCGGCTCTTTAAAGCTGAGAACCGTAATCCAGAATATCGGAAAAGCTGCCAGTAAACACCAAAATGCCAGAAAGCCTGCCGATGCTAATTTTAATGCGCGCGGCTGCGCAAGCGCCTTTGGAACAGACATATCAAATCTTGCCTCCGCGATAATCCTGCCACGTTTTGCGCAACAAAGGCAGCAGCAGTAAAACAATACCTATCATGGTTAACATAGCACTGGCTGACGCACGGCTAATCGATCTGTTACCTGAATCATCAGGCATTAGCAGATCATAGGTTAGCCATTGCAGCGAGATCACATGTGCTTGTGATGAGAACCCAACGATTTCTTCAAAGACACGATAAGAATCCATCAGATGAATTAATGCCACAAAAACAATCAGCGGCATGATATGCGGCACTACCACATAGCGCAGCCGCTCAAACCGGCTAGCCCCATCAATGATAGCTGATTCAATCGTGTCCTGATTAACCGTTTGCAATCCGGCATAGAATACAACAAACGCAAATGGCGCGACATGCCAGACCCGATAAAACAACATCATCAGCTCAATCGTCCAGCCTTGGGCAAATAAGGCAACATCTCGTGCCAGATACCATTCAATAGCCGCTGTCAAAATACCATCACCAATAAATAGCCAGCGAATAGATAATGCGCCAATCACAGGTGTGATGATAAATGGCAGCAGCGAGATAAAAATCACAGGGCCTTTCAGACGCTGGGTGGCATTATTCACCACCAAGGCAATCAGCAGACCAACACCAAGAACCAAAGGTAAAGTAATGAGCGTAAATGTTAGCGTGAAACGAAGTGCTTTCCAGAAATCAATCTGTAAAAAGGCTGTCAGGCTGCCCTTGGCAAGAGCTGCGCCAACCTTTGGCCATTCCAAAACCTTATTGTAAGATTCAAATCCAACAAAACGTGTCTCATAAAGTGGTTTACCCATCTCATCAAAGACTTGTCTTGTTTCAATCTTGGTCTCACAAATCTGACCGGTAAAACCAGGGGTGCATTTTTCAACTTCTGTCAAAGCAGTGACAGGCTGAGTGATTTGAAAACTTTGAATCAGCACAAATAGTAACGGGATAGCGATGAATAACAACATCATCACCACAGATGGCCCAACAAACAGTGCAAATGTCTTTCTGTTCATATCTAGGTTTCCGCCCCATCAACCATAATGGCTGGTATAATTAGTCATAAAAAATAAAATAAAGAGGAAAAAGGCAGGCACATTTGCGCCTGCCCTATTTTGGGTCATCTGACGATTAGTTCAGCAAACCGCCTTCTTTGGCAGCTGTTACATAAGCAGCTTCGATATCAGCCAAAGCAGCCGCTGCAGACTTGTCACCTGTCAGGAATGCCGCAATGCCGTTACCAAGAGCTGTATGCATCAAGCTCATCTGCTTTGATGCTGGATATGGCTTGGCGCCATTTTCAGCTGTTGCAAATGCACCAGCAGCAGCAGCAGTTGGCGCATAACCATCAATCAGCCATACAGCAGCATCATTATTGGCCATCACCATTTCTTTATCTAGGCCTTCCATGGCAACACGGAACGCATTATCAGCAGCCGCATCAGAGATATTGGCAGCAATTACGATACCATCCCACCATAATGTTGAAGCTGGTGTTGAACCGCCGCCAACTGTTGGTGCTGTTGACATAGTAACCTTACCAACAACCTGCGATTCTTCTGGGTTATCCATCGCACCTGCGCGTGATGCCCACAAGTTAGCCATCGCAATTTTGCCCTGCTGGAACTGCTGCTGAACATAAGTTGAGTCAGATACCAGATATTCAGGATCCATATAGGCTGTCAGCTTTTTCATCATTTCAAGAGCTGCCACGCCATCAGCGTTATTAATTGATGGTGTTAGGTCATCATTAAAGAAGGCACCATCAAAACCCATATACATATTGACAAATTCTTCAGCCAAATTCCAACCTGTCTTATAGGTACCGCCTAGTGGGTAATCAACCACGCCAGCTGCCTTAATCTTTTCCGCAGCAGCTAAGACTTCATCATAAGTCTGTGGTGCTGAGATGCCCAAATCAGCAAAAATATCATTGCGATACATCATATGCTGAGCGTTCACCATCATAGCAATCGCCATGATTTTGCCATCAACACGAACTAGCTGATTTGGCTTTAGATGGGCACCATATTTGGCAACCAGATCATCTAGTGGGCGAATTGTGCCAGCATCGATCAATGGCACAGCTGTTGAGTTTGCAACACCACCAACATGATATAATGATGGGTTTGCAGCAAACGCATCAGGCTGCTTTGTGCGGAACTCTTGATCGAGCTCTGCTTCAACATTGCCACATTCAGCCATAGCTGATGTCACGGCTTTCCATGCTTCAAAGCCTGCCGATAGTGATTTTACAGTATTCACATTTGTGAATGCGCATTCTGCCATAGCACCTGTGCTCATGACAGATAACGCACCTGCAATGATAATGGATTTAAATTTCATGATGTCCTCCCTGACATTTATCCACACCGGGTTAGTTTGACCAGATTTTTATCGTGCCAAACATCTGCAAATGGCCAGATGCATATTGTGAAAAACACATATCATGCACCAAGCCTGTCACCTGTTTCACGCGAAAATAGATGACATATTGAAAGTGGTACCTGAATGGCGACTTCATCACCAATCGCGCACCGATAATCTTTATGAGCCTTCACTGACACCATAGCATTGCCAACTTTGACAGTGATCATTGTGGCATCACCAAGTAACTCAACAGTATAGGCTTTTGCCAAAATCTGATGCGGCTCATCTTGCGCAACAATGCTGGCATCTTCTGCCCGAAAGCCAAGTGTGATAGCACCATCGCCAGCCTCAAGCCCTGTAATAGCAATGGAGTCAGCTTCAAACCGACCTTTGGTCACATGACCATCTACTAAATTCATGGCAGGGTTACCAATAAAAGCAGCCACAAAAGCATTGGCTGGCTTATCATAAATATCAGTTGGTGAACCGACTTGCTGGATCACACCTTTATTCATCACCACCACACGATCAGCCAGCGTCATAGCCTCAATCTGATCATGCGTCACATAAATAGTGGTGACCTGTAATTCATGTTGAAGATGCTTGATTTGCGCTCTGGTAGAAACGCGCAATTTTGCATCCAAATTTGAGAGAGGCTCATCCATCAAAAAGACATTTGGCTCTCTGACAATCGCTCGAGCCAATGCCACTCTTTGACGCTGACCACCTGATAATTCAGCAGGCTTGCGATGTAAAAATGGCTCTAGCTCAACCATCTTAGCAGCACGCATGACACGTTCATCATGGCTTGCTTCATCAATTTTGCGCACTTTTAAAGGAAAGCGAATATTTTCATACACATTCATATTGGGATAAAGACCATAGGACTGGAACACCATCGCCACATCACGATCTTTCGGCTCCAGATCATTTATCACCTTATCATCAATCGAAATATCACCAGATGTGACATCTTCCAAACCAGCAATCATGCGCATTGTGGTTGTCTTGCCACAACCAGATGGGCCAAGCAAAACCAGAAATTCGCGATCAGCAATGGTCAGGTTAAAATCATCAACCCCAATAAAGTCGCCCCAGCTTTTTGTTACATTGCGCAATGTAATCTCAGACATCGCAATCCCCACTTGCAAATCTTTAATCTAAATATAGGTTAGACAAGTCTGTTAGCATTTGACAAGATATTCTTGCAAGCGTATGCAAAAATTATAGAAGAACAGCAAAAGTAACAATTATCCAAACGAAAAATGACAGATTTTCAGACCCAAAAAGACATCGTCAGAGCCTATTACCGTGACCTTGATTCGGCTTCAGCTGATGAGGTTAATGATTGTTTAAAACGCTATATTGCTGCTGATTATTTGTGGCGTGGCTTTCATCCCTTTAATGAGATGACAGATTCTGATGAGGTGGCAAATTGTTTTTGGAAGCCGCTAAAAGCATCTTTGACATCTATGCAACGGCGTCTTGATATTTTTATGGCTGGCGAAAACCAGTTGCCTGAGGGTGATGGTGTTTGGGTTGCCTCAATGGGTCATTTGATGGGTCTGTTTGATACAGCATGGCTTGGCATTGCCCCAACTGGCAAAATTGCGATGCTGCGCTATGCTGAATTTCACAAAATAGTGGATAAACGCATTGTTGAAACAGCGATGTATTTTGATATTCCGCATTTGATGATGCAGGCAGGCTTAAATCCGTTCCCGCCGCAAACAGGGGCACATCTGGTTCAGCCTGGCCCACTGACACATGATGGCTTGCTATTTGATGCCCAGCCAGCAGAAGAGGCACAAAAAACCATCAATGCTATCAATTATATGTGTGATGATATCAAAACATGGAAAGGTGGGCGTGAAGAGCCGTTAGAAGATGAGCTTGCCCGCAGCTGGAACGACGATATGGTGTGGTGGGGACCTGCTGGCATTGGCGCGACTTTTACCATTGAACGCTATGCCAAACAGCATTCAGGGCCGTTCCGTGCAGCTTTTAAAGATAGGATTTTTAATGGTCATGTGGCACGTATCGCTGAGGGTCATTATGGCGGCTTTTTTGGTTGGCCTAATCTGACATTAACACCAACAGGTGGTTTTATGGGTATGCCTGCCACTGGTAAAGCAGGTGATATGCGTGTGATTGATATGTATCGCCGCGAGGGTGACAAATTGACCGAAAATTGGATTTTTATCGATTTGCTGCATTTCTGGAAGATGCAAGGTCTTGATATTTTAGAGCGAATGACCAACTTCCCTCGTACATAATAATATCAATCATTGCCTGAAAAGAAATTGAACATGTCACAAGATAAAGCAGCTGGTTTTCAGCGTTTCAGCTTTGGCACCCAAGTGCGCAAATCACCATTTTCAGATGCTGCTTTACGCTGGGGTGCACAGGGGTTTTCTGTCTATAATCACATGTATATCCCGCGTGATTTCGGAGACCCTATTCAGAATTTCTGGAATCTGGTCGAACAAGCTATCTTATGTGATGTCGCTGTTGAAAGACAGGTTGAAATCACGGGCAAGGATGCGGCACGATTTATGCAATATCTATCATGCCGTGATTTATCCAAATGTGAAATTGGTCAATGTAAATATGTCCTTATCACAGACCAAGATGGCGGCATTATCAATGATCCTATCTTGTTAAAGCTGGCAGAGGATCATTTCTGGTTATCGATTGCCGATAGTGATGTTTTATTATGGGCAAAAGGTGTCGCTGCCTTATCTAGCATGGATGTGACCATTACCGAGCCTGATGTCTCACCATTGCAGCTTCAAGGGCCGAAATCACGTGATATACTCACCGCTGCCTTTGGTGATGAGTTGGCTGATTTACCGTATTATCGCTTTGTCCGCTATGAGTGGAATGGCATCCCGTTAATCATCTCGCGCACAGGTTGGTCAAGCGAATTAGGCTATGAAATCTTTTTGATGGATGGCAGCAAGGGTGATGAATTATGGGAGCATATCATGGCGATTGGCACACCAATGGGCCTAAAGCCTGGCCATACATCATCTATTCGGCGCATTGAAGCTGCGATGCTGTCCTATCAAGCTGATATGACATTGGCAAATAACCCATTTGAGCTTGGTATGGACAGGCTGGTTGACCTTGATATGCCAGCTGATTTTATTTCTAAAAAAGCATTATTGCAGATCAAAAAAGAGGGTATAACTCAAAAACAGGTTGGCCTGATTTTTGATGGTGAAGCATTGATAGGATCAAATGATAGCTATTGGCCAATCTGGCAAGATGACACACAGATAGGCTATGTTACCTCAGCTGTATATTCACCGCGCCTGAAACAAAATATCGCACTTGCCATGGTATCACTATCAGCATCTGAGATTGGCACCTTATGCCAGATTGAGACCAGTGATGGCAGACGAGAAGCCAAGATTGTGCCAAAGCCTTTTTATGATCCTAAAAAGACTTTGGCCGCACAATCTTAAACCGAACATAAGCTGATAGAAAAAGAAGCGCTAAGGCTGCTTTTTAGTCACCTTGATAGGGCGTTGTTTGAAGGCCGTCTTCTTGCCAGCCAACAATACCTTCACTGAGATGTGAGACATTGGAAAAGCCTAGCTGATTGACAAGTGCATTACCGATCATACTGGTTCTGTTGCCAGTGCGACAATAGAGCAATATCGGCATATCAGGTGAGGTTACCAAAGACATAAAATGTTGCTGGAATTCTGGGTGAAGGGTGCCTGATGGGGTAAAGGCTGTAATAGTCTTAGCCCCTTCAATAATGCCAGTTTGCTGCCATTCATCTTCACCACGAATATCAACGATGATGACACCGTCCTTTTGTGCTGCTATCAAATCCTGATTGCTGGCCTGACCAAGCTGTGGCGGTGTGCTAAGTGCCACCAATTCAACTTCAAAGATCAACGTGGCATTGGGCGGGATAACATCACCGGCACCAGCTGCGCCATAGCCTAGTTCTGGTGCGATTGTCAGACGGCGCACCTCACCAACCTTCATACCCTCAACACCCATTTCCCAGCCAGGGATAACCTGTCCCTGACCAAGGTTAAAGCTGAATGTATCGCCACGCGGGCGTGATGCATCAAAGACTGAGCCATCTGTCAGCTTGCCTTCATAATGCACGCTAACACGCTGACCTTTTGTCGCTGCCGCGCCTGTGCCCTCAGTGATGATTTCGATGTCTAATCCATTTTGTGCCATGGCAATGCCTCCACCAATCAGGATGCTGACTGTCATGAAACATACGGTCAAAAAGCGCCCTAAAACCATTAAATTTAAATTCCTTGTAATTGAGGTAGGGCTGTTAAATCCTACCTGTTTTAAGATGTCAATAAGCTGGCATCCATTAGCTTAACACATAGCCTTTTTAGGCAAATGCATTCACCAGATAAATCGTGCCATCATAGCTAATTTTGGAACCATCAAAATGAGCCTGTGATTGTGCTATGAAATCATCACGCACAGCCTTTATCATGTCATCATCTGGTTCTGCTGACCGCAATGCACGCCCCCCAAATCCAATTTCCATCATCAAATCAGCATCTTCTTCTGGGCTGCCATCATTGCTGATTTCAACCGATTTTTTTGCAATGCTAATCTGCTGAAAACCTGCTTTTTTCAAAATATCATTCAGATAATCAGCATCTGAAAAAGCAAAAGGGCCAGGCTCTTTGCCTGGGTTATCAAGCATCTGCTTGGTATGTGTCTGAACGATTTGTAATGGCAGAGTAAAAAATTCATTTTCATGAAATGGTGCCCAACAAACAAATGATAGCCTGCCATTTTGCCTCATCGCACCTCTGATATTGGTAAAAGCCTTTAGTGGATTTTCAAAAAACATCACACCAAATCGTGATATGACCAGATCATAATAAGGCGCAGTAAACTGATGAGATTGGGCATCAGCTTGGATGAAGTCTATGAGCTGGTTTGCACCTGCTTTTTGTCTGGCAAGGTCAAGCAAAGGTGCTGATATATCAAGGCCTGTCACATTGCCATCTTGACCTACCAACTCTGCCAAGGTGATTGTGGTGGTGCCAGACCCACATCCAATATCAAGAATGCGCTGGCCATCTACCTCACCTAGATTATCAAGTAATAGCTTGTTGATTGCTGACAATCTTTTTGTCATTTCAGCATCTTGCCTTACCCAGGAGCGACCAGAGGCTTCGTTCCATGCTTGTCCTTGGTCTTGATTCTCGCCATAATTTGCCATTTGCTTGCCTTTTTATATCTCTTCCAGCCTTGCGATAAACACACATCTTAGCTAGCGCATAATTGGCATTATCAAAAGCTGGACATGATCACAAGCTGGGCATGATCACAAGCCAAAAATCAGTGTGGCTGACGTCGTTATGACCGGCTCTTTGCTGTTGTTTCAGCAATCATTGAAATCATTTCAAACATGATTGAGCCAGCAACCATAGATGTAATGTTATTGGGCGAATCCTTGGTTGGCATCAGGCATACCACATCGCCGCCAACAATATTCATGCCGCGCACAGCACGCAATAAAGCAACAGCCTCATCAATGGTAAAGCCATTCACAGCTGGTTCAATATTGGCAACAGCTGGCGCAATGGTCGGATCAAGGCAATCAAGATCAAAAGTGATATAGACAGGTCTGCCATCAAGCACTTGTTTTATCTGCTCAATAACATCAGCAGCCCCGCGTCTGCGGTATTCTTTCATGGTCACAACATTATAGCCATAATCATAGGATGGCTGAAGCCAGTCCAAGGTTCTGGGGTGACCACGCAGGCCAATTTGCATTGAATGATGCGGGTCTACCTTGCCTTGATCAGCTAAATAAGCACCCCAATGAGCTGCTGATTTTTCAGCACCTAGAAAATGATCAACCTTGGTGAAAACATCTGTATGGGCATCTAGATGCAGAAAACAAACTGGCTCACCACCAGCAATAGTTCCTTTGCCAAGCGCTTGCACAATGCCGCCTGTAATAGAGTGATCTCCGCCAATAGAGACAGGACGCGCGCCAGTTTCATCTATTGTTTTATAAAATTCGGTAATGCGGGCAATACAATCTTCATTGTGATTCGCTTTTGGAAAAGGCACATCTCCAACATCGACAATATTCGCAATCTGCCAGGGATCGATACCAAAATCAAAATGCACGCGCCTCTGAATAGCTGACACATGCCTGACAGCACGCGGCCCTAAATGCTGGTCACGTTCAGTCGTGCCATTACCTGTGGAATGTGGCACACCAACCAACGCAATATCAGCACCTGTTGAATCAGCATGAGGTGCCCTGAATAAAGTCGGAATGCCCCACCAATAAAGGTTTTCCATCATACGTTCATCATGATTTTCCGCCATTTGGAATGCTCCTGAAATTATAATTCACAATGCGCTATTTTTAGATATGCTTTGCAAGAGTGGCCTGATTTCGAACAGGCTGTCAAATTGGTTACCTATTCGACCATAACTGGTACCAAGATTTTCGCTTGCACCTTGCCTAAAAACATGGTGGTGTTTTTGCGATGATTTGGTTTAGCCATGAACAGCAAGGCTGTTTTGGTGCATTTGGGGGGAAAGAATGTTCGACCATAACTCACATTTACCACGCCAGAGGTGCATCTGATGGGTGGGCTGACAATCGACTTTCATCTGGTAACAGATATTCTTCAAATCATCTTCGCTGATATTATTTTATCTGGTGATAATGCGCTTGTTATCGGCATGGCGGCAGCTGGTCTTGACCCAGAATTGCGCCGTAAAGCGATTTTCTATGGTATGGCAGCAGCCGCTGGGATGCGTATTATTTTTGCTGTGATTGCCTCTTTATTATTATCAGTCAAAGGCATTTTATTGATTGGCGGGGCATTGCTGGCATGGGTGTGCTGGCGGTTTTACCAGGATCTCAAAGAATTTAACGCAAATGAAGGTAAAGAAGAGGTTGCTGAAGAAGCACCTGCTGATGGGAAAAACACCTTCAAGCGTGCTTTAATCACTATCCTGGTTGCTGATGTATCAATGTCGATTGATAATATCGTTGCTGTGGCAGCGATTGCGCGTGAAAATACCGGATTGCTGATTTTTGGGCTGGCACTTGCGATTGCCTTTATGGCGTTTTTTGCGTCAATGATTATGCGTGTTATGCTGCGCTATCGCTGGCTGTCTTATCTAGGGCTATTTTTCTTAATCTATCTATCAGCTGTGATGATTTATGATGGCCTATCAGATGTGGGAGTGCTGTGATTGGAATAAGCTGTCTGTTTGCAAAAAATAATTAAACAAAACAAACAGGCTGCTTTTGAAATTAACGGAAAAAGAACATCATCACAGATTGCCTTCATCTGTTATTGATTTCCGTTCAACAAACTGAAGGCAGGTTAATACGACGAGGGAGGATACCATGTCGAAATTTTCAAAAATGATTAGCGGTGCTGCAGCTGCTGGTGTTGGGCTGGCTATGCTTGCTGCACCACAGATGGCATCTGCTGCTAATGAAGTTCACATTCGTGTTCAGGCGGTGCTTGGCACACAAACATCAGAAGTCGCTATGCTTCGCGAATTCATGGATGACGTAACAGATTTGACAGGTGGTGAAGTCACATTCGAAATCCTGCCAGCTGGTGCTGTTGTTGGTGTTCGTGAAACATTGGATGCTGTTGATTCAGGCCTGATCGAAGGTGGTTTCGCATGGACGCATTACTGGTCAGGTAAGCACCCAGCAGCGATGCTGTTCGGTTCACCAGTTGCTGGTGCGGGTGTTGGCATTGACAATATTGCCTTTATGTCATGGTTCCTAAATGCTGGCGGTAAAGAGCTATATGACCAGCTATGGGACGAAATGGGCGTTAACGTAAAGGGCTTCATGTTGCAGCCAGTTGGTCCAGAAGCACTTGGTTGGTTTAAAGAGCCAATTAACTCAATG
>JBMHCC010000037.1:0-6772 GCA_049890115.1 Puniceispirillaceae bacterium (SeqCode)
ACCAGACGGCTTCTGCTGTACGTACTTCAACTCTAACCAAACGCGCAATGTGATACCTTTGTGATACCTGTTATAACATCATAACTGGCTAAACACTAGTATTTCTGCGATATATTAGAAAGTAATGGTGCGGCTGAGAAGACTCGAACTTCCACGGGGTATTAACCCCACAGCGACCTCAACGCTGCGCGTCTACCAATTCCGCCACAGCCGCACGATCATTTTAAATTGCCTTTCGATACAGCTTCGGCCGATAGGCCTTACACTATTTGATGCGGCAATGCCACCTTATCACCGACGCGCTTTTGGTAAGGAGGCTAAAACCAGTTTCAAAGCGCCACATTTATGACTTCATCATCATCTTTGCTGCACGATGTCAGCCAAGATGACTTAAAAGCAAGTTGGGTCACCTGCCGCCCGATAAAACAGATGGTGGTTTGACCGCCCCTTTTAATGTCATGTGTTAGATTTTTTTACAAGCCCCAATCAGCTTTTATCTGGCTAATGCGTGGCTTGCAAAGCCAGCCTGCGTTCTCTTAGCCAACTATAGAGCCCTGCTGCCACCACAATCATAGAGCCGATTATCGTTGGTGTATCAATTGTCTCTCCCAAAATCACTATGCCAGCTGCTGCACCAAACACGATACGCACAAAGCGAAACGGGCTAATGACCGAGATATCACCAAGGCGCATCGCTACAGAAATAGTAAATGTGCCAAACGCTGCTAATAGCACCATCGTAAAGGCAAAAAACAGCGCCTTGCCATCTGGCATCACAGCACCTTCTGTCGTCATCATGTAAAGCAATCCAGCCACCGCCAATGTCACAGAGCTATGATAGGATAGGCTGGCAGTTGTAATAGCTGATGGCGTAATGCGGGTGGCAAAATCACGCATGGCCATGCCAACAACACCAACCAGCGTTAGCGAGGCATAGACATCAAATCCTGCCAAACCTGGCCTGATAATGATAAGCACACCGATAAGACCTGCCAGAAGTGCTAGGATGCGATGTATTCCGACCCTTTCCCCTAGAAACATAGCTCCCATCAGGGTTAGCAGCAAAGGTAGGCTCTGTAACAAGGCAGATACTGTGCTAAGCGGGGCTAATGCAATCGCATAAATAATGCCAAAAGTTGCGATTATCTCGCCTGCACAGCGCAAAAATACCGGCCTTATCAGATATTTTTTATGATAAACAGGCTGGCCTTCACGCACCATTATCAGCCTGAAAAAAATCGCCATACCAACGCCTAAGATAGTGACAATCTGACCGATAGGCACGCCATTTTGCGCTGTTAATTTCACGGCTAAGTCGCCAAAGGTAAAAAACCCCATAGCAACCACCATCAAGATAATCCCTCTCAAGGTTGCTGGCATTGCAGTAAACAACATGAACATAGCCACTCTAATTTGTCACAAAGGCGCATCGTCTCACAGCACCGCCGAAAACAAAAGCTGATTTCACAAAAAAGGAGCTAATCACGTGCCGCGCGTCGAAAGGATTGCGGCGTGCATCCCGTATCTTTGGTGAAGACTTCATAAAAACGTGATAGCGACCCAAAACCGCTATCTAGCGCTATGGTGAGAATCTTTTCATCTGATTCCAACAATGCTGATTTAGCGTGATAGAGGCGCAATCTTGTCAGATAAGTTGTAATGGATAGTTTCAATACTTTCTGAAACACCCCCATCGCATACCCCTCAGATACACCGCCAGACTTTGCAATATCAGCAACTGTTAGGCTTTGGGTATAATGCTCAGCCATGTAGCGGATCATATTGTGAACACGGTGCATATGACGTGGTGCTTGGAAGGGGCGCACCTCATCATCAACGCGCCCTTTTTGCCAGCCATCCAGCGATTGCCGGCGCAATCGGCATTGCAATTCAGTATGAGCCAGACCCATTTTCGCCGGATTGGCAGATTCATAATCAGAAACCCAGCTATCAAAATGAAATTGATCGCTTGTCTTGCTGTTATCAGCTGCTATCAGCTCACCTGTTAATAAGGGCTCTGTCACAGCATCAGGCAAGCCGAGGGCTAATAATTCTTGCAAGGGCAGATTGGCAATGTAAATTAACCCCTCACCATGCACTTGTATCACACGGTGAGGTAATCGCCCCCATAACAAGCACAAATGACCATCAGGCGCACGAAATTGTCCAGCATGAGTGGCATAATCAAGCGAACAACCAACAGGCAACATCACCTCAACATGATTGTGATTATGTGATTTTTCCATAATTAACGGCTTATGCTTCTGCATAAAAAAGCCGTCAGGAAATAAATGAGATGAGGCGATAAATGACAATTCCATGATCTGAAATAAGCATGATTTTCGGAAATTAGGAAGAGGAAATATGAGGATTCCGGAAATTATTGCCAGATTGACGGAAGCATTGGCTGATAAAATCACTTCATACTCAAAACACGCGTAAGGGTTATTGCTGTCTGTTTTTCAAAAAAGCAATAATCCTTTAAATGCCTGATTAACAGGCGACTTAAGTGGGAGGATCCTATGAAAAATACATTCGCCGCGCTGGCGATGGTTGCTTCACTTGGTCTGACATCTGCGGCAAGCGCTGGTACGCTTGTGATTAACACAGATACATCTGACCCGGCACCAAAAGCAGCGTTTCAGTATATTATCGATAAGTTCGAAGCTGAGAACCCAGATGTGACAGTTGAATGGAACCTGTTTGACCATGAAGGTTACAAGCAGTCTATCCGTAACTTCTTGAACACAAATCCACCAGATGTTGCGAACTGGTACGCAGGTAACCGCATGCGTCCATTCGTAAAAGCAGGTCTATTTGAAGATGTATCAGATATCTGGTCAGACACAGGCTGGCAGGATGGTGAGCTGTCAAATTCAATGGAACATGCGAAAAAGTCTATGACAATCGCTGGTCGCCAGTGGGGCGTTCCATATACCTATTATCAGTGGGGTGTTTATTACCGCAAAGACATCTTCGAGAAGATGGGTATTTCTGTACCAAAGACATTTGATGAGTTTGTTGAAGCATGTGCCAAGCTGAAAGCTGGCGGTGTGACACCTATCACAATTGGTTCAAAGTATCTGTGGACAACAGCTGGCGTATTCGATTACCTCGATTTACGTGTTAATGGCTATGAATTCCACATGGATCTGGCTCTTGGTAAGATCCCTTACACAGACCCACGCGTTCATGCTGTATTTGATGCATGGGATCGCTTGGTTAAGCCTGGTTACTTCATCGAAAACCATGCTGCTTATAGCTGGCAGGAAGCTCTGACACCAATGGTGAAGGGTGAAGCTGCTATGTATGTGATGGGTAACTTTGCGGTTGCACCATTGCGTGAAGCAGGTCTAACAGATGACCAGCTAGGTTTCTTCCAGTTCCCAGAAATCACACCTGGCCTGCCAATGGCTGAAGAAGCACCAACAGATACAGTGCATATTCCGTCAAAAGCAAAGAACAAGAAAGATGCTAAGCGCTTCTTGATCTTTATGGCTCGTGCTGATGTTCAGACAGAAGTGAACAAAATCTTGGGTCAGCTGCCAATTAACTCATCATCAACTGTTGCTGATGATAAGTTCCTAAAGGCAGGTAACGAGATGCTTAATAATGCCTATGCAATGGCTCAGTTCTATGACCGTGATGCACCTGCTGAAATGGCATCTGCTGGCATGAAAGGCTTCCAGGAATATATGGTTAAGCCAGAGCGCCGTGACGCAATCCTAAAGCGTCTGGAAAAGGCACGTCAGCGCATTTATAAATAAGCGCTGAAACAACAAATCTGGCAGGGACATTTTATGTCCCTGCCTTCTTTTTCTTTATTGATTATTGTAATCATTACGCGTCATTTCAACTAACCAGCGGGGGCGGTTCACATGGCTGACAATACCATCATAATCAGACGTTCTAGCTGGTGGAAACGCAATCAACAGCGCATCACGCCTTGGCTTTTTTTGGCGCCTGGCCTTGTGTTTTTTACGGTTTATGTGGTCTATCCTATTTTTCAGTCTCTGGCGATTTCGCTTTATGAATGGGACGGCTTGTCACCTGCGATTTATATTGGCTTTGCCAATTATATTGAGCTGATTGATGATGAAGAATTCTATACATCGCTGTGGAATAATGTGCGCTGGCTTATCAGCTTTATGTTGGCTGTGCCTATTGGTCTTGGTCTTGCGTTATTTTTGAACCAAACCATTTTTGGCATTCGCCTGATTAAGTCACTATTCTTCTTTCCATTTGTTATCTCACAAGCTGTTATCGGGCTGATTTTCACATGGTTTTATGAGCCAAATTACGGCATCATCGCACCATTGCTAAGCCTTGTTGGCTGGGATGGCTGGGCTATTTTGGCAGATGAAGATTACGCCACCTATGGGATTATCTTTGCTGGCCTATATCCTCAAATTGCCTATTGCATGATTTTATATTTAACAGGCTTGAATAATATTTCAGCTGATCAGATTGAAGCTGGCAGAATGGATGGTGCAAAAGGCTGGTCACTTTTCTGGAACATCATATTACCGCAATTACGCCCAGCGACATTTATTGCTGTTGTGGTAACGATTATCGGATCGCTGCGCAGTTTTGATATGATTGCGATCATGACACAAGGCGGGCCTTGGGGATCAACCAATGTGCTTGCGTACTTCATGTTTGAACAGGCATTGAGCGAATATGGCTATCGGATGGGATATGGGTCTGCGATTGCAACGGTGCTATTTGGCATCATGCTTATCTACATCACATTCTTCATCATTCGTATGTATCGTGACGAAAAAAGGGGATTGTAGGATATGTTTCCGACACCGATTGAAAAAGCATCTCCTTTTTCGCGCATCAGCTATAAGATTGCGGTGCCTATTGCCCTTATCATCTGGTTGATACCGTTATTAGGTGTGATGATGACGGCCTTGCGTGGGCCTGGTGATATCACGGCTGGTAATTTATGGGGCTTGCCATCTGAGTTATTATTCGCAAGCAATATGGCAGATGTTTTCACCAATACGCCGATGCTGGATTTCATCATTAACAGCTTTAAGATCACCATTCCAACGATGATAGGCGCTGTCGCCCTTAGTTGTATGACAGGGTTTGCGCTAGCTTCTTATGAATTTAAAGGCAATCTGCTGTTATTCTTTACCTTTGTGGCTGGTAATTTTATCCCCTTTCAGATTTTGATGATCCCTGTTCGCGATCTCACCTTTCAAGTTGGTCTGTATGATACTATCACAGGGCTGGTGCTATTTCATGTTGCGTTCCAAACTGGCTTTTGCACGCTCTTTATGCGCAACTTCATTCGTGCCTTACCATTTGAGCTTATTGAGGCAGCACGCATTGATGGCGCATCAGAATTTAAGATTTTCTGGCAGGTGGTTCTGCCTTTGATACGCCCTGCTATTGCGGCGTTATGCGTGTTGATTTTCACCTTTATCTGGAATGATTATTTCTGGGCAACGGTTCTGATTCAAGGTCAGCATGCGATGCCAGTAACAGCTGGTCTGAAGTCATTAAATGGCCAATGGATTGCTGCTTATCACCTGGTATCTGCTGGTGCGATAGTCGCTGCTATCCCACCTGTTTTAATGTTTTTTATTATGCAACGTCATTTTATTGCTGGCCTGACATTAGGCGCCAGTAAAGGGTAATTCTTTTCATGACAAAGATTTCAATTATCGGTGCTGGCAGCACTGTCTTTATGCGCAATATTGTAACTGATATTTTGCTAGAGCCTATTTTTGCAGATTGTGAAATTGCCTTGCAAGATATTGACGAAAAGCGTCTGAAAACATCTCAGCTTGTGGTCGATAAGATAACACAAACGCTTGGCGTATCACCGAAAGTAACAGCCACCTTATCACGCCGCGATGCCTTGCGTGGTTCTGATTTTGTTATTTTAATGATCCAAGTTGGCGGCTATAAGCCTTCGACCGTTATTGATTTTGATATTCCAGCAAAATATGGCCTTCAGCAAACCATCGCTGATACGCTTGGCATTGGCGGCATTATGCGCGGACTTCGCACCGTGCCTGTGCTGAGTGATATTGCGCGTGATATGGAAGAGCTATGCCCTGATGCGCTGATGCTGCAATATGTTAATCCAATGGCCATTAATTGTCTGGCTTTATCGCATTTAGCACCTGAGCTGAACTATGTTGGCTTGTGTCATTCAGTCCAAGGGACAGCTGCTGATCTGGCACGCGATTTAGGCGAAGATATCGCTGATATTGACTATGATTGTGCTGGCATTAACCACATGGCTTTTTATACCCGATTTGAAAAAATCAACAAAGACGGGTCACGCGAAGATCTCTATCCACGCCTGCTGGCGGTTGGTGAAAGCCAAGCTTTTGGACCAAATTGGGATGGCTGTACCAATCATGTCCGCTATGAAGTGTTAAAACGCCTTGGCTATTTCGTCACAGAATCTAGTGAGCATTTTGCTGAATATACACCCTGGTTCATCAAATCACATCAGCCTGAATTATTACAAGAATTTAACATCCCGATTAATGAATATATCAGACGCTGTGAAAAGCAGATAGGTGAATGGGATGAACAGGAAAAAGAGCTGCTTGCCAATCAGTCTCTTATTTGTGAGAAGTCAGTCGAATATGCAGCACGCATTATCACCTCTATGGTAACAGGCGAGGAAGATGTGATTTATGGTAATGTTCTGAATAAAGGCTATGTGCCTGATCTGCCTGCTAATTCTTGTGTTGAGGTGCCATGCATCACCTCAAAAGGCAAGCTGACACCGCAATCTGTC
>JBMHCC010000038.1:0-27979 GCA_049890115.1 Puniceispirillaceae bacterium (SeqCode)
TCGCCGACGATTTCTTCCAAGATATCTTCAAGCGTCACCACACCTTGAAACGCGCCATATTCATCAATGACCAATGCGAAATGTTCACGCCGCGCTCTGAAAGCCTGTAATTGTTCAAACAGATCTGTGGTTTCAGGAACAAAATAAGGATCTTGGGCAATTTCCAGAATGGCAATATCTGATAATGACTGGCGGGCACTGACATCTGTCAAAGCCAGAAGCAATGATTTGACATGCAAAACACCAACAATATTTTCAGGGCTATCTTTGAAAACAGGATGGCGTGTATGAGGCGAGGTCATCACAAAGCGCAAAATATCTTCGGCTGCATCATCTGCATTAATCATAGAGACAGAGGCGCGATGGGTCATAATCTCATCAACTTGCACATCACCTAGGTCTAGAACTGATGACAACATTGCTTTTGTCTCGCGGCCTTCTGCATCTGAATTCTCGCCATGAAGCTCAATCAGGCCACGCAACTCTTCAGCACGCTCTTCATCTGATATTTCTGTGCTGCCCATTAATTTGGTTGCAAGCCAGCGCATCGCATTGGCAAAAGGCGTCAATAATAACACAACCAGCCTAACAGGGCGTGCGATACGCAAGGCAAATCTGTCAGCATGATTAAAGGCATAGGTTTTTGGCAAGACTTCAGCAAAAATAACCAGCAAAATCGTCATAAAAATCGTTGCTAGCACTAAACCGCTATCACCAAATAATGATAGCGCAAAAGAGGTCGCAACTGCCGAGGCAAGCACATTAACCGCATTATTACCTATCAGAATAGAGCCAATGAGTTTTTCTCTATTAGAGCGCAGCTTTTCAACAATCTTGGCATTTTTATTGCCTTTGCGGCTCATATGGCGCATGCGCGCATCAGATGCCGCTGTTAAGGCTGTCTCGGCACTGGAAAAAAACGCTGACAATAAAATCAGAAAAATAATTGCCAGAATTAATTCAAGCAGATTATCAGTCATCATTCTGTCCCTTGCAGAAAACGTATCACATCATCACGCGCAATATTTGGCACAACCTCAGCATCACCAATCTGACTCACCAAAATAAAGGTCAAAATGCCATCTTTGGTTTTTTTATCTTTCATCATATGTGATGTTAATTGATTTGCTGAGGCATGACCAGCTGGCAGGGTGCTAAGTGAATGAGGCAGGCCTACTGATTGTAAATGCTGTTTCACACGCACTGCATCCTGAGATGTCTGGCGTCCCAAAAAGGTCGAAAAATCAAATGCCAGTGCCAAGCCAGCACCAACAGCTTCACCATGAAGCAGACGGCCATCATAACCAGCTTCTTTTTCAAAAGCATGGGCAAATGTATGACCAAGATTAAGCAAGGCACGCACACCGCCTTCTGTCTCATCTCGTGCCACAATATCAGCTTTGGCAAGGCAGCTTGTCATGACAGCATGAGCTAGTGCGTCACCATCACCAGCCAGCACCTTTTGAGCGTTCACTTCAAGCCATTCAAAAAAATCAGCATCACCAAGCAAACCATATTTCACAATTTCAGCATAGCCAGCACGCATTTCACGCATCGGCAGGCTTGCCAGCAAGCTCGTATCAGCTAGCACAAGGCGTGGTTGATAGAAGGCACCGATCAAATTTTTGCCTGCTTTGGCATTAATCCCTGTCTTACCGCCAACTGAGCTATCAACCTGCGCCAATAGGCTGGTTGGTATCTGAATAAAATCAACGCCTCGTAACAAGCTGGCAGCCGCATAGCCAACCAAATCACCAATCACCCCGCCCCCAAGCGCGATTAGAACCGCTTTGCGATCAACTTCTAATGCCAAAAGCTCTTCCATCAAGCTGGCAAATTGTGCAAGCGATTTTGACGCCTCTCCCGCTGGTATTGTCAGCTTATCTATCCGGCGTGTGATAGGGCTTAATCTATCACATAACTGGTCTTGATAAAGAGGAGCTGTATTGGTGTCAGAGATGATAATGACATGGCGCTGTGATACGAAATCAGCCAGATAATGGTCAGCCTGTGCCAACAGATTTGGGCCAATTAGAATATCATAAGAGCGTTCACCAAGGGCAACAGGAACTGTTTTAACCATCTTCATATCACTCTGATTGTTAGAGGTTGCTATCATTGCTAATCTTTATCTCATTACGATGCTGTATTTGCCTGATAGGTATCAAGCTGTGTTAAGACCAATTCCAGTGATTGTTTCTGGCTAAGGCCATCTGTGTCAATCACCATATCTGCCTTTGCGTAATCATCATAGCGTTGTTGATGCAGATTTTGCAAAACTCCCAGTGGGTTATCACCTGCTAAAAGCGGCCTTGTAGACAAATTATCCATCCGGCTTAGCAATGTTTCAGCTGTGGCACGAAGCCAGATGACAAGCGCTGTGTCTTTGGCGGCTTCTCTGATTTCGCGCTGACAGAAAGCACCGCCGCCAACTGATAAAATTTGCGGGCCATGTGTCAGTAATTCAGCGATAGTGCGTCGTTCCATTTCACGAAATTTCGCCTCGCCATAGAGATCAAAAATATCACCAATACGCAGCCCTGATTGATCTTCAATAACCTTGTCAGAATCGCAAAAAGGCAAGCCTGTCGCATTGCTAAGCAACCTGCCAATCACTGTTTTCCCTGACCCCATTAGCCCAATTAGCATAATTGGTTTATCTGTCATAAAATGGGTTTTATGATCGCTCATAATCTCGTTATCCTAATCACCTAATCTGACTTATCAGATATCATCTTTGCACCTTGTTAAATGCCAATTATGGCATCTGACTTCTATATAGCTCATGGCTGCTTTGGTTAAAAGATTGAAGTCAGATTTAAAAGTTGTCATTCCTGTCAAATTAAGGCCATAATTTGCTAGCAGAAACAGATTAGGCAGCTATCACATCACAGCTATGTCTCACTCAGGCATAGATGGTAATGTGATAATGGCATGCCATAATGGGAGAGAGTGCGATTATGAAAAAAACGACAATGGTTGGTCTTATCATTACTGTGATGCTTGTAATCGGTGTTGGTTATCTCTCGACTGTCCAAATTCCGGCGCCGGAAAAAACGGTTTCCAAGCTTGTGCCGAATGAACAATTACCACGATAATGGTAGGAATAATGTGAGGTTTTGTGATGGGTCTTTGCGTGCGCACAAACGTGGTGACAGCTATTTTGGCAGGTGGTCTTTTTTTTGGCGCCAGCGCCTCACTAGCACAACAAACAGATAAGCCGCTTGATCTGACAATCTTATCAACCAGTGAAGAAAATGTCAGTTTTGTCGTTCTTGATGGCAGTGAGGCTTCAGCAAAGGCAGATAATGCTTCTGAAGAATTGGCAGTCATAAACGCTGATGAGGTTAATCAGATTCTGGATGAAATCGCAGATGACGCGCCGGCCATTGCTAATAATGATACAGCAGATGATAATCAGCAAATAGCAGGTGAAACAGCGCCAGATGCGCCAGAAGACGCAGAAAGTCCAGAAGACTCAGAAAATAATGTTCAGCAAGCTGATGCTGCAAGCCAAACACCAACAATATCAGCCCGCATAGAGCGCCGTGTTATCAAAGATGTTGGCTTGGCTTCTATCGGCATTGATGGCAGTGATGCTAGCGCACAAGATGATGCGCTTGACAGCCTGTTATGGCGCGGCAGTGATGCCATGCGTGCCATGCAGCTTATTGCAGCTGTGCCTGTGCCTGAATCATCAGATGCGTTGCGCCGTCTTAGCTATCAGGTGATAGCCCGTCAGGCAGTGCCGCCAGAAGGTGCAGCAGATGATCCAGCTGCTATGTTGGCAGCTAGAATGGATTTCCTATCACGCGCAGGCCGCTCTGATGGCTTGGCAGCGATTATCCGCCAACTCCCAGCTAATGATGAATGGCAAGCTTGGATGGAATGGCAAATCTTTTATGATCTGATGATGCGCGAGGATGAAACAGCCTGTCGGATGGCAGCAGAGCAGGTCAAAACATCTCTTGATGCTTTATGGCAAAAAACCAATCTGGTTTGTCAGATCCTGACAGGCAATGAAGCAATGGCAGCCTTTTCAACAGATGTGCTAAAAGCATCTGGCTTTGTCGAAGATGATTTATTTTTTGAATTGGTTGATGTGCTATTACGCCGACGCAGTGCCTTTGCGGTTGCTGAACAGCCGCTTGATATCATGCATATCATCTTGATGGATGCGGCTCACATGACCATCAGCCAAAATCATCTTGATAGTCTTGATGATAGTTATCAGATGGCAACATCTGCTTTGCGTTATCTCAGTGATGAGGCACGCCAGCTGCAAGGATTAGGCAAATTACGCAAAGGCCTTGTGACAACTGATGAAGCGCGTGCGTTATTCCTAGCATCGATGGGTGAGGTTGATGCCCCCTTACCAGCTTTGAGCCGGCGAATTGAGACAGCAGATGATTTATCATCAGTCCAGCTCTATCTGGCGCTTCATAAAGAGGTGGCATCTGATAAGGCACAAGCTGATAGTGCGGCATCTGATAACCAAAGCGCTGGCGAAAATGGCACGCCAACCATCACTGATATCACAAGCTTGATAAAGCAGTCATATCAGCTTGAGGTTGCATCAGGTGATGGCGCATTATGGTTGCCTTTTTATGCTGATGTGATGACAGATGCGCTTGGTCATATGGGCATCAAAAACCAGCCAGCTGAGGTGCAAAATCACTATGCGCTCTTGATGGGATTAACATCTCAGGATTTGGCTTATCTGCCAACAGATGGCAGTGCCATTATCACTTATGATCATATCAAGGCTGTGCTAGATAAGGCAGCTTTGCCAGCCGATAGACAGCAATCAGCAGTGGCATTAGGGCTTGCTGATTTGCTTGATTTACTTGATCCTGTGGAAAATGATGACACAAATTGGCTCGCTATTTATTTTACGACGCCATTTGATAATCTGCCATCTTATCAGCCTTTGTCACCAGCAGCGATGCGGGC
This sequence comes from Puniceispirillaceae bacterium (SeqCode), assembly GCA_049890115.1. GTDB lineage: Bacteria > Pseudomonadota > Alphaproteobacteria > Puniceispirillales > Puniceispirillaceae > UBA685. Next base: position 4,954 of record JBMHCC010000038.1, read on the forward strand.
ACTTGCTAGCGCATCTGGCAAATCACAAAGTGCTGAGACAGCTTTGCTTGCGACGCTTATTATTGGTGATAACAGATTGCAGGATATCCACCCGCAAGAGCTAGCGATGATTATCAATGCGCTTCGTGATACAGGGCTTAGCCAAACAGCAACGGCATTGCAATCAGAGGCATTACAAGCCCATATGATTGCACGATTGGCCAGATAGCAAAAAGTGCAAAGACCAAAAAAATCAGGTCTCATCCCTGTGATAGACCAGATAAAGGAGAGTGATTATCCAAGCAAATAGCAGTGCCACTGATGCAATGATAACCAGTTTTTTGCTGGCACTGGCAGCTGAAAAAGGGGCTGCTTTGTTAACGCAAGATGCTTATCGGCGTGATTTGGAAGGCGCAGATGAAATTTTGCACAGCTTTGGCAGTCAGCTTCTATCAGCGAGCAGTGATGATTTGCAAAAACTTGTTATGAGCTGGCATCAATCAGGTCTGAAAGCGGCAACAACCGCAAGAAGGCTGTCTGCTTTGCGGCAATATTATGCATTTTTATCACTTGAAAAAATCAGAGATGATAATCCAAGCTTGATGCTTGATAGCCCGAAATTATCACAAAATTTACCTGTCGCTCTTAGTGAGGATGAGGTTGTCGGCCTTATCAATGCCTGTGCGCACTGTGATGATAAGGAGATGGCATTATGTGCTGAGGCGGCCTTGGAAATGCTCTATTCTACGGGTTTGCGTATTTCAGAATGTCTGGCACTCAAAGCCAGTGATTTAGGCCAAAAGGATAATGCGATATCCATCAAAGGCAAAGGTGGTAAAGAGCGCCTTGTTCTGGTTAATGATGTGGCACGCAATAAGGTGAAAATCTGGCTTGATTGGCGTGATAAGCATCAGCCGCATTTTCTAGAAGATGTGTTATTTTCCTATAAAGGCAAAGCTCTTGGCAGGCGGCAATTCACCTTTATTATAAAACAAGTAGCAGCCATTGCTGGTATTGCCCCAAGCCGTGTTAGCGCTCATAAGCTGCGTCATTCATTCGCAACTCACATGTTAAATCGAGGTGCTGATTTGCGGTCATTGCAAAATCTGCTTGGTCATGCCGATATTTCAACCACCCAAATCTATACCAAAACACGCTCTGACAGATTGGCTGGATTGGTTAGTGATATGCATCCCCTTGCCAGTTTAGCCGATGATGAGTAATATCATGGTAACGCTTTTACATTCGACAAATTGCAGTTTGAGATAGGCAGGACGATATGCGTCATTTTCTGGATTTTGAAAAACCAATCGCAGCTCTTGAAGGCAAGATTCAAGAATTGCGCCATCTGACAGATGAAACAGATATCAATATTGCTGAAGAAATCGGTAAATTACAGACACATATCGAAAAAGAGCTGACGCAGACTTATAGCCAGCTTGGTCCATGGGAAAAGGTGCAGGTTGCGCGTCATCCAGACCGTCCAAAATTATCTCAGATCATTGCTCAGCTGACAGATGAATTTGTCCCTTTGGCAGGTGATCGCAATTTTGCCGAAGATTACGCTATCATTGGCGGCTTGGCGAAATTTCGTGGCCGTGATGTTGTGATTATGGGCACTGACAAAGGCGCCAGCACAGAAGAGCGCATTAAACGTAATTTTGGCATGGCGCGTCCTGAAGGCTATCGCAAAGCTATCAGATTGATGGGGCTGGCTGATAAATTTGGTCTGCCTGTCATCTCTTTTGTTGATACAGCAGGCGCCTATCCTGGCAAAGGAGCAGAAGAGCGCGGCCAAGCTGAAGCGATTGCCAAATCGATTCAGGCAAGCCTTGGTTTATCTGTGCCGATGGTAACAGCCATCATTGGTGAAGGTGGCTCTGGTGGTGCGATCGCACTGGCAACCGCCAATCGTGTGTTAATGCTAGAGCATGCTGTTTATTCCGTGATTTCACCAGAAGGCTGCGCCTCTATTTTGTGGCGATCAGCTGATTATGCCAAAAGAGCAGCTGAGGCCTTGCGCTTGACTGCGAATGATATGCTGAAATTAGCTGTGATTGATGAAATCGTAAAAGAGCCACTTGGCGGTGCGCATCGTGATATCCCTGCTTGCATCACAAATCTAGGTGATGCGATGGAACGCCATCTTGGTGAGTTATCCTCTTTATCTGGGCAAGCTATCAAACAAGATAGGCGTGCAAAATATATTGCTATTGGCGATAGAGGCCTTTAGGCGCAATAAAAGGCTAGCGCTATCTTGCTAGCCATTATTCATCAGCTGATATTAAAATTTTGTCTCTGGTTTCGACCAGGCACTCAGTGCGTTTCTGGCTGCATGGCACGCTGTGAAATCAAGCGTAGCAATAGCCATATCACCATCTTCACCAGCGTCTGATACTATCTCGCCCCATGGGCTGATAATAAGAGCATGTCCATAGGTTTGCCTGCCATCATCATGAGTGCCTGTTTGGGCTGCTGAGATCACAAAAGCACCTGTTTCAATCGCTCTGCTTCGTTGTAAAACATGCCAATGTGCTTGGCCTGTGAGTTTGGTAAAAGCAGCAGGGATTAAAATCATCTCTGCTTCTTGTCTGGCATAATGGCGATATAAACTGCCAAAGCGGATGTCATAACAGATGCTTAGCCCTGTTTTATGACCGTCAATATCTGCGATAACAGCTTCAGAGCCAGCTTTGAAACTATCTGATTCACGGTAAATACGATCACCTGCAATCTTTGCATCAAACATGTGAATCTTATCATAGCGTGCTGTGATATCACCTTTTGGGTTGATGATATAATGGCGGTTGGCGATACGCCTATCAGCGTCTTGCTGCTCTGGGGCAATCATCAAAGAGCCAGCAGATAGCCAGATATTATGCTGGATTGCTTTATCTTGTAGCATTTGCAAAAAGGCTGTTTGCGCCTCTGGCTTGGCATCAGCAAATAGTTGGTCTTTATGGCTGGCAATCAGATTGGCACATTCTGGAAGCGTGATAAAGGTGGCGTCATCTTTGACAGCATCATCGATTAATTTGCTAGCAACCATCTGGTTTGTGCTGCAATCAGATGTTGCTGTATATTGTAATGCTGCCACTCTCATTGCTTGCTTTCCTATTCGCTTTTATCTGCCCGATATGTCGTCTGCCCGATATGCCTTCTGTCCAATTGGGGGGATTATTCTGTTAATCCGCCAACTAATTTGGCAAGATTGCCAGAGCGGTGCAAGGCAGCCAGATCATCACTGCCACCAATATGCATATCATCAATAAAAATTTGTGGCACAGATGTCCGCCCGCCAGCACGTTTTGTCATGGCAGAGCGCAGGTCACGAGATGCGCTAACATCAATTTCATCATAAGCCAGATTTTCAGAATCCAATAACCGCTTTGCCCGATAGCAATAGCCGCATAATTCAGTGGTATATATTTCAATCTTTGCCATCTATCTCTCATTTGCCTTGATTGTCATTCATGCCTTTTTACAGCACGCGGCATAAACATAAACAGTCAATCTGAGATGCGCCAGCCTGTTTCAGACATTTTGCAGCTTCATTCATCGTTGCACCTGTTGTCATGACATCATCAATCAGCAGAACAGCCTGTCCTTTGACACTGTCCTGTGCGTCTTGTGAAAGCGCAAAGGCTTTGTTGATTATTTGTGCTCTTTTATGAGGGCCATGACATCCCATTGGCTGGGTATGTTTGATTCGCCGTAACAGATTTGTCCGCAGATATTCTGTTTGTTTGGTCTTATGGCAAAGCAAGCGCGCTATTTCAGCTGATTGGTTAAAACGCCGGTAAACCATGCGATAGCGATGTAATGGGATTGGTATAATAAGCGGGTGATGCTGTGTCATCTGAAGGAAATCTGCCATCATGATATCTGTTATAAGAGGCAGATAATCTAGTCTGTCGGCATGTTTAAAGGGCAATAATATCGCTTTGGATGCCTCATCATAAGACAGGCTGGCACGGCGATGTGTGATAAGGGGTGACGGGGCTGATAAGCAGCTGGCACATTTTTTGATATAGCTAGCAGCTACTAGAGGGCGCCCGCAACTCTGGCAAATGGGGCGCGGTATAAAATGCAATTTTGGCCAGCATGATTGGCATAGCCCACGTGATTGCATTACCCTGTCACATAAGGGGCAATGAAAGGGAATAAGCCTGTCTAGCAAAAACTGCCCCATCATCTTCATTGATGATAAAACAGGCCTCTTATGCCAATTCTTTGCTGATTTAATTCGAATTTTCATGGACTATCGTCAGCCTCATGCTAGATATCACATGGCATAGTATCAGCCCTATCAGACAGAGCTAAAGAAATGATGAAGGCACCTGAGATTTTTGATAATAATCAGCTTTTGCGGCAGCGCATGCGCTCTGTTGCGCAATTTTCCGAGGTGGATTTCTTGCGCCAGATTGCGGTTGATAGGCTAGCTGATAGGCTTGATTTAATGCGCCGGCACTTTGCCAATCTGCTTGATGTTGGCGCCCAAGGCGGCATGGTGGCACAAAGCTTATCGAGCCATGAAAAGCTGGGACAGATTACCAGCCTTGATCCTTGTGATGGATTTGTTCAACAAGCATCAGCCTTTGGACCCTCTTATCAAATGGATTTTGAAAGGCTGCCAGATGATTTGCCACAATTTGATGCTGTCACCTCTTTATTATATCTGCATCAGATAAATGATTTGCCTGGTTTGATGCAGCAAATGGCATCTATTTTGCGCCCTGATGGATTATTTTTTGCCTGTCTTCTTGGTGGCCGCACCTTACAGGAATTGCGTGCCTGCCTCTCAGCTGCTGAAGAAGAGATCTTAGGCGGCATTAGCCCGCATGTCTCACCAATGGCAGATATTCGTAATATTGGTGGTTTGTTGCAACGTGCTGGTCTGGCTTTGCCTGTGGCAGATAGCGAATTACTGACCATCACCTATTCATCTATTTTCACGCTGATGGCTGAATTGCGCAATTTAGGTGAAGGTAATGCGCTAATCGGCAGACGCCAGCATTTCACAAGGCGCGATGTGTTTATGCGTGCTGCCAGCCTCTATCAAGAGCGTTATCCAGCTGAAGATGGTAAAATTCAAGCTAGCTTTGAGCTGATTTATCTGACGGCTTGGAAACCTGATGCTAGCCAGCCAAAGGCTTTGCGCCCTGGTTCTGCGACAAAACAGATACCAGATTTATTTTAAAGCAAATCCTGTAATGCACCGATTAAAGGCAGATTAGCCTCTGGCATCTGATAATCACGAAGGCGTGGTGCGCGCACCCATTGCAGCTGGCCGCCCTCAACAGCTTCGGGCCTGCCCCACCAACGCCGGCAGACATAAAGCAGCATAACCAGATGAAAGCTATCATAAGAATGGCTGGCAAAAGATAAAGGTGCCAGACAAGATGATTTCGTATCAATCGCTAGCTCTTCTTGTAATTCGCGTATTAAGGCAGCTTCAGGGCTTTCATCTGCCTCTATTTTGCCGCCTGGAAATTCCCACAAACCACCCATTGATTTATCCTCAGGGCGTTGCGCCAATAGAACGCGCCCATCAGAATCAATCAAGGCACATGTCACAACATGTTTAAGAGGACGATTATCATCACTTGTCATTATTATGCGGCCTCATTTGCTAGCTACGATAATCAGCATTAATGCTGATATAGCCATGGGTGAGATCACAACTCCATATTCGTGCTTTGCCAGTGCCAAGGCCAATATCAACACCAATATGAATGTTATCGCCTTTCATATGAGCTGCGACAGGTGCTTCATCATAATCAAGGCATCTTTCACCATTTTCGGTGATTAAAATAGCGCCAATGGAAATCGCTAATTTATCTCTGTCAGCTGGTTCACCTGCTTTCCCAACTGCCATAACAATGCGCCCCCAATTCGCATCCTCACCTGCAATGGCTGTTTTGACGAGCGGTGAATTGCCAATCGCAAGGCCAATTTTATGAGCAGAGGCATCTGTTGTTGCACCTGTGACATCAATCGTGATTAGCTTTGTGGCACCCTCACCATCACGCACAATCTGGATAGCGAGATCTTGCATTAGCTTGCCCAAAGCATCTTCAAATTGCTCAAGCTCTGCTGGTTCTGATAGCATGCCAGCCTTGCCTGTGGCTGCCAGATAGACTGAATCACTGGTTGATGTATCGCTATCAACCGTAATGGCATTAAAGCTGTGATCGGTACAACGCTGTAACATATCAGCTAGCTTGTCAGCTGCGATACCAGCATCTGTTGCGATGAAACCAAGCATGGTCGCCATATCAGGTGCAATCATCCCAGAGCCTTTGGCAATGCCTGCTAGGGAGATGACTTTGTCGCCGATGGTGATAACCGCACCAGCCCCTTTGGCAAAAGTATCTGTGGTGCGAATGGCATTGGCAGCTTGGTACCAATCAGCCTGTCCCAGATGCGCATGCAAATCAACAAAGTGACTTGTTATTTTTGGCGCATCTAGCGGCTCACCAATAACCCCTGTTGAGGCTGTGGCAATCGTATCAACAGGCAGCGAAAATTCATCTGCTAATGCGCTGATACATGCCAAAACAGAAGCCTCACCAGAGGCACCTGTAAAGGCATTAGCATTGCCAGCATTCACCAAAATGGCGCGTACCTTGCCAGATTGAGCCACTTTGCGAGATTGCAAAACAGGGGCTGAAGCTGTTGCTGATTTGGTAAATACCCCTGCAAAGCTAGTGGCTTCATCAAAATGCAGCAGCAACAAATCATCGCGCCCCTGATATTTCATTGCTGTGGCACCAACAGCTAATTGCACGCCGTTAATGGCTGGCAATTTAGGAAAAGCAGATGGTGCCAGAGGTGAGATTGTCATCGCGATTGAGCCCTATTGCTGGCTAGCTTGCGCATCAGCGCGAATGGCCTCAAAATCACGTGTTTCAACCACAGCATCACTGCGTAATTCTTCCATCACCCGTGCAAGTGCTTGCTGTGATAAGGCTGTTGCAATTTGCTGGCGCATTTCTGCCAGAGGTGTTGGCGGCACAATGCGTTTGTCATCGAGCTTGATAACATGCCAGCCAAATTGTGTCTGAACAGGCTGTGCTGAAAAAGTGCCAATTTCAAGCCCAAAGGCAGCCACTTCAAAATCAGGCACCATCTGGCCACGGCCAAAATAACCTAAATCACCGCCATTAGGACCAGATGGACCAGTTGAGAATTCTTTGGCTAAAGCTGCAAAATCAGCGCCAGCTTCCAGCTTTGTGATAATATCAACAGCTTCTTCTTTTGTATCTAGCAGAATATGGCGCGCTGAAATTTCTTCGCGGCTATCAGCATTGGCAACAAAGCGGTCATAGGCATTTTGGATTTCGTCTTCTGTGACAACTTTACGCACTTCATCTGCCATATAGGCTTCTGCCAGAATCCGTTCTGTCGCAAGGCGGATGGCATCTTGCAAAACGCCATTATCCTGCAAGCCAGATGCTGCAGCTGCTTTGGCGGCTAATTTTGTAGCAACAATATCTTGTACCAGCTGGTCAAAATAGGTTTCCAAAGGCTGGCGGCGATATTGTTCTGGCAGCTGTTCTGCCATTTGCATCACTTCATCAAGGTAGATTGTCTCGCCATTAACTGTGGCAACTTCAATCGCAGATTGTGCATGAACGGCCTGTGAAGACGCCATGTAAAAGAGGCTAGCTGTTGCCAATAACGCAAATGAGCGGAGATGATTTAAGAGAATTTTCATGGTTTGAACCTTTATCTTAGCTGGTCTATCAAAGCCGATAATCATGTGAATGAAGACTATTATATGCTGCCGCCCCTGTCACCCATACTCATAGCATAGCAGCTAGTGAATTGACAAAGCTTTCATCAATGCCTATCTGCAATAAAAGCCCATTGGTTTCTGCTTGTGAAAATGCTAGGTCTGGTGGGGTAAACTGAAAAGAGTTCTGGTGCCTGACAATGCTTGCTTCTATCGCAAAATCAATCTTTGGTGATTCTAATGACCGTGAGGTCAAAAAGCTGCAAGGGCGTGTTAGTGAGATTAATTCACGCGAAGCACATTATGCCGCTTTATCTGATGCGGAATTGCAAGCTGAGACAGCCAGGCTAAAGCAGCTTGTGCAAGATGGCACATCACTTGATAAATTGCTTGTTGATGCCTTTGCGCTTGTCAGAGAAGCTGGCAAAAGAACACTTGGCCAGCGTCACTTTGATGTTCAGCTTATGGGCGGCATGATTTTGCATGATGGCAAAATTGCCGAAATGAAAACAGGTGAAGGTAAGACACTTGTTGCGACCTTGGCTGTCTTTTTAAATGCGCTAACAGGTAAAGGCGTTCATGTCGTCACTGTTAATGATTATCTAGCCAGCCGCGATGCCAGCTGGATGGGGCAGGTATATCAATTCCTTGGCCTTAGCGTTGGTTGCATCATGGGCGGGCTTGATGATGATGCCAGGCGTACTGCCTATCAGTGCGATATCACCTATGGCACAAATAATGAATTTGGATTTGATTATCTGCGTGATAATCTGAAATTTGAGCTAGCAGCCATGGTGCAGCGTGGCCATCATTTTGCGATTGTTGATGAAGTTGATTCTATTCTGATTGATGAGGCGCGAACACCGCTGGTGATTTCAGGGCCAGCTGAAACAGCTGCTAATCTTTATGTGGCGGTGAATCAAATTGTCCCGCAACTAGGTGATGATGATTTCGAATTAGATGAAAAAGCACGTGCTGTCACTTTGACAGAAGCAGGTGTTTTGCATGCTGAATCACTCTTTAGTGAAGCTGGCATGATGGAAGCTGGCTCTTTATATGATGCTGCGAATGTCAGCTTGCTTCACCATATTACACAGGCTCTGCGTGCCCATAAGTTATTCGCCAAAGACACCCATTATATGGTGCGTTCAGGCCAAATTGTCATTATTGATGAATTTACTGGCAGAGCAATGGATGGCAGACGTTTTTCAGATGGCCTGCATCAGGCGCTAGAAGCCAAAGAAGCTGTTGAAATTCAGTCTGAAAACCAGACCCTAGCCTCGGTAACATATCAGAATTATTTCCGCCTTTATGAAAAGCTGGCAGGGATGACTGGCACAGCCTTAACAGAAGCAGGTGAATTTTCTGAAATTTACAGCCTTGATGTTGTGGCGGTGCCAACCAACCGTGATGTATCACGTATCGATTTTGATGATGAGGTTTATCGGACATCTGATGAGCGTGATAATGCGGTGATTGAACTGATTGATGAATGCCGCGCCAAAGGCCAACCTGTTTTGGTTGGTACGGTGACGATTGAAAAATCAGAAAGCCTATCGGCAGCTTTGAAAAAACGCAAAATTGATCACAAGGTACTAAATGCCCGTTTTCATGAAGAAGAGGCTCAAATTATCGCACAAGCTGGTGTGCCAGGTGCTGTAACAATCGCAACCAATATGGCTGGTCGTGGTACAGATATCCAGCTAGGCGGCAATCTGGAAATGCGTCTGGCAGCTGAGGGTGACAAGCTAACTGATAAAAAACGTGATGCCATTATCGCTGATGTAGAAGAGAAAAAACAAACAGCTCTTTCAGCAGGTGGTTTATTCGTGATGGGCACAGAGCGCCATGAATCACGCCGTATTGATAACCAGCTGCGTGGTCGTACAGGCCGCCAAGGTGACCCTGGGGCATCGAAATTCTTTTTATCATTGCAAGATGATCTGATGCGGATTTTCGGCTCTGAAAAGCTGGATGGTATGCTGCAACGCCTTGGTCTAGAAGATGGTGAGGCTATTACGCATAACTGGATAAACAAAGCTGTTGAAAAAGCCCAATCCAAAGTCGAAGCTCATAATTTTGAAATTCGTAAACAATTATTGCGCTTTGATGATGTGATGAATGATCAGCGTCAGGTGATCTTTGCCCAGCGTAAAGATATTATGAACTCAAAAGATGTGCATGAGACAGTTGTTGATATGCGCCATGAAACAGTTGAGATCATCATTGATAATGCTATTCCGCAAGGCAGCTTTAATGATCAGTGGGATGCTGAACGCTTTCAGGCAGATGCCGCACAATATCTTGGCCTGTCTGTACCAGCCAAAGAGTGGTTTGAAGAAGATGGCATTGCTGAAGTTGAATTATCAGATAGGCTGATTGCCCAATCTGATAAGCATATGGCTGAAAAAGCAGTGCGCTTTGGCCCTGAGGTTATGCGCGTTGCTGAAAAATCGCTATTACTACAGGTGCTTGATCAGCAGTGGAAAGAACATTTGCTTGGTCTTGATCAGCTTCGCCAGGGGATCGGTCTTCGTGCCTATGCGCAAAAAGACCCGTTAAATGAATATAAGCGTGAAGCCTTTGGTATGTTCGAAGCCATGCTTGACCGGATGCGCCAGACTGTCACGATGGCATTATCTCATGTTGAGGTGCGTGCGCCTGAGGCAGAACAACAATCTGCTGAAACACCAGCACAATCACCAGCGCAATCACCAGCACAGTCGAAAACAGCACAAGCTGCCACGGCGCAATCTACAATGGCACAGGCAGGTAAGGTAACAGGCAAGGTTGGTCGTAATGAGCCATGCCCATGTGGGTCAGGCAAAAAATACAAACATTGCCATGGCAAGATTGCCTAAGAGTGCGCAGCTCATCGGCATAGATAGCTTTTATTGAAAAGACGATGATTAAATATCAGCTTATTTGCGATAAAGACCATGAATTTGAGGGCTGGTTCTCTAGCTCATCTGCTTATGATAGCCAGCTATCACAAGGGCTGGTTGAATGCCCGATTTGCGCTTCTCACAATGTACGCCGTGCTTTGATGGCCCCTAATTTAAATAGTCCAAAAATGCGTCGCTCATCCAAGGATAAGATCCTGCATGATATGGCAAAAGCACAAGATATCATGCCAGTTGGTGATGATAATATGGCAGGCAATGTGACAACCAATCAACCTGCTGATACATCACAGCCAGGTGATGCCAAACAAGCAATGGCTATGGCGATGACGATGTTACGCTCAATCCATAAAAAGATTCAGGCAGATTTTACCAATGTTGGGGATAAATTTGCTGATGAAGCACGCAAGATGCATTATGGGGAGAAAGAGGCTGAACCGATTTTTGGCACTAGCACAGATGAAGAACGTGAGGCCTTAGCTGATGAAGGCATCGAATTTCATCACTTGCCTGATTTGCCGAAAGATCACTAAGCCAATCTGCCAGATGCGGCGTAATTTATCCCCATAAATTGCGATTGACGAAAGCGGCCTGACGGGGTTGGCACAAAGCCTGTGAAATGATCTAACAAAATACCAGCTGCCCGAAATTCTGAGGCCAATTCATCAGGTGTCACAAATTTCTGATAGTCATGTGTGCCTTTTGGTATTTGGCGGGTGATATATTCTGCGCCAATTTTTATCACTGCCAATGCAGCTAGCGTGCGGTTAATGGTGGTGATGACAACAAGCCCTTCTGGCGCACATAAATTAGCAATCGCACTGATAAAGGTCTTTCGCGATAGCACATGTTCAATCACCTCAGAGCTGTAAATGATATCAAATTTCTGCCCCTGTTCTGCTAATTCTTCTGCCAAGCAAGCACGGTAATCAATCCTCAGCCCCTGTTCTGAGGCATGTGCTTTTGCTGCTGTAATAGCATTTTCAGAAGCATCAATCGCTGTCACATTGGCACCAAGACGTGCCATTGGTTCTGCCAAAAGCCCGCCGCCACAACCAATATCAAGAACAGATAGGCCAGCAAAAGGTGTCTGATTATCATTATCCGTGCAAAGGCCAGCACGTTTTGCCATCGCGATAATATAATCAAGTCTGATAGGGGTGAATTGATGCAAAGGTGCCATTGGCCCCTTCATATCCCACCAGTCATTACCAAAATTATCAAATTGGGCTGTGTCTTTTGGGTCCTGACTTGTTGTTTTATCCATTGTGAAAGGGCGCTCCTGGCCGGCATCTTGTGATAAAATTCTTGTAAGCAGCTATGGGTTTATATATGAAACCCCTATGTGGCTGGCAATTCAGCCCATTTCAGTCATTTGCATTAAAATAGATTGGCCGAAAGAGCATGGCAAGGATTGTTCAAAAATTTGGTGGTACATCTGTCGGTGATTTAGACCGTATTCGCAACGTAGCACAGCGTGTAAAAACAGAAGTTGATGCTGGTCATCAGGTGGCTGTGGTGGTGTCTGCCATGTCTGGCACGACTAATCAGCTTGTCCAATGGTCTCGTGATATTGGTAAGCTTCATGATGCGCGCGAATATGATACGATTGTCGCAACAGGTGAACAGGTTACCGTTGGTTTGCTGGCTATTGCGTTACAAAATATCGGTGTTGATGCCAGATCATGGCTTGGCTGGCAAATGCCATTTCGCACTGATAGCACCCATGGGGCAGCACGGATTGAAAGCATTGAAGCTGATGAAATCATTGCCCGCATGGAAACAGGCCAAGTTGCCGTTGTAGCAGGGTTCCAAGGCATTAGTGATGAAGGCCGTATCACCACATTAGGGCGCGGTGGCTCTGATACATCTGCGGTGGCATTGGCAGCAGCATTAGGCGCTGATAGATGTGATATTTATACAGATGTTGATGGGGTTTACACAACCGACCCACGCATTACGCCAAAGGCACGCAAACTTGACCAAATCACCTTTGAAGAAATGCTGGAAATGGCATCTGCCGGTGCGAAGGTATTACAGACACGATCTGTGGCAATGGGGATGCGCCATAAGGTCAAAATTCAAGTTCGTTCTAGCTTTAATGACAGCGAAGGAACGCTGGTCGTTGATGAGGATAATCAAATGGAAAGACAGAAAATCAGCGGTATTGCCTATAGTGCAGATGAAGCAAAAATTACAGTTGTTGGCTTGGATGATAAACCAGGTATTGCAGCTAATTTGTTCAAGGCTCTGGCAGCAAAAAATGTCAATGTTGATATGATTGTGCAATCAGCATCAACAGCGGCATCACGAACAGATATCACTTTTTCAGTTGGTGCCCTTGATGCTGACAAGGCAGTTGAGATTATTGAATCCCTGAAAGGTGAGTTGCCATTTGAGCGCATTGACGCTGAAACCAATATTGCCAAAGTATCGATCATCGGTACAGCGATGCGCACTCAGGCAGGGATTGCCAATTTGATGTTTTCATCATTGGCTGATAAGGGTGTGAATTTACAGGTTATTTCAACAAGTGAAATTAAAATATCTGTGTTGATTGATTCTGCTTATACCGAATTAGCGGTACGCACATTGCATGATGCTTTTGAACTTCATGAGGCGTAATCATAGCCCTTTATGGTAAAAATTGCGTCAAAATAGGTAAAAAATACGATAAAACTGTGATTTTACAGCTCTTTTGATTACGATTGTTACTTTTTAGTGGTTTTGGAGTTGAAAATCTGGCTATAACAGAGACTGTGCGAAGATTGGGGCTGGTTGGAAGCAGAGATGGCTGATCTGTCTGGGAACAACATAATTGGTTCACGACAAATCCATATGGATTTGCCAGATAGTGATTCTGGCGGTGCAAGCCTTCGCGCGGCACGTCTAGAGCGTGGCATTGAAATAGCTGATATTGCAGCAGAATTACGTATTCCGAAAAATTATCTATTAGCTCTTGAAAATGAGACTTATGACGATTTGCCAGGCACGACTTATGGCTTTGGCTATATTCGCAGCTATTGTCAGCTTTTAGGTCTTGATGCTCAACCCTATCTTGATACTTTCAAGATGCGCATGGCGCGTACCAGCTCACAGCTTGTCCATCGTTTTCCTGATGAAGTGCTTGAGCCGCGAATGTCTGGCGCGATGGCAGCCATGCTTTTGGTGCTAGTGATGCTGTCAGGCTATATTGGCTGGCAGGTTCTAGATGCTTATGACGTGAATCCGCTGACGAAAGAGGATGCGCAAATACAGCTTGTGACATCTGCCCCAACGGATCCTGTTATCAATTCTGACGCTTCTGAAGAGATTGTAACTGTTATCGTCACCAAAGATAGCGGCGATGATAGTGAACAGGTAGCAGAGGCCACCAGTGAAGAAGCCACAATTGAAGAGGTAGCTAGTGAAGAGGCAGAAGAGCCAATCACTATTACACAAACAGAACAAGATGAGGCGCCTGTTGCAAGTGAGGCACCTGTCATTGTAGCAGAAGCAGAGCCAGCTGCTCAGCCAGAGGAAACCACAGCCGCCGCAACAGAAGCTGACACCCAATCAGTGATTGACACACCAGCCACAGAAGTAGCTGGCGGTACAGCATCAGCACAAGCAACAGCTCGCCAGCCAGCAGATGAGATTGTGATATCATCTGTTGCACCATCTTGGGTTGAGGTTGTTCGTGAAAATGGTGATGTGATTTTAAGCAAATTATTCAAGCCTGGTGATCAATATATCTCACCTGCTGATGAGAAGCTCTATCTGTCAACTGGCAATGCTGGTGGTTTGGTTTTAACCATTCCTGGTCTTGAAGAATTTAGCGCAGGTCAAGTTGGCGAGATCATCAGAGATTTGCCATTGAGCCGCGATTCATTGCGCTCACGCCGTTCAGCGACTGCTAATAATTAGCGATTTTACCTGATAGGAAAGCAAGCACCTTTGGTGCTGTGCCAAGGGCTGTCTTCGGGCTGGTCATCTTTTAAAAAAAGCTCTATATCCTAACAGGCAATATGCCAGGCGATAGTGAAAAAGAAGGTTGAAAAAAAAGAATGTCACAGATACGACCATATCGGATGATTGACAGGCGGAAATGTCGCCAGATCATGGTTGGCACTGTGCCAGTTGGCGGTGATGCCCCGATTGCGGTGCAGACTATGACAAACAGCCTGACCACAGATATCACAGGCACACTTGATCAAATCCATGCCTCTGCTGATGCTGGTGCTGATATTGTCCGTGTGTCCTGTCCCGATGAAGATTCAACAGCAGCGTTAAAAACCATTGTGGCACAATCACCTGTTCCGATTGTCGCTGATATTCATTTCCATTATCGCAGAGCCATTGAAGCTGCCGAAGCAGGGGCAGCTTGTTTGCGCATTAACCCTGGCAATATTGGCAATGCTGACAGGGTCAAAGAAGTGGTCAAAGCAGCACGTGATCACGGCGCCTCAATCCGTATTGGTGTCAATGGCGGCTCTTTGGAAAAGCATTTGCTTGAAAAATATGCTGAACCTTGCCCAGAGGCATTAGTTGAATCAGCATTAGAACATGCGGCTATTTTGCAAGATCATGATTTTCACGAATTTAAAATTTCGGTCAAAGCATCTGATTTATTTCTGGCAGTCGCAGCCTATCAGCAATTAGCTGATCAGATAGATTGCCCGCTTCATATCGGTATTACTGAGGCTGGCGGTTTGCGTGCTGGCACAGTCAAATCAGCTATTGGGCTTGGCAATTTATTATGGTCAGGCATTGGCGATACCATCCGCGTTTCACTATCAGCTGGTCCTGCTGAAGAGGTACGGGTCGCTTATGAGATGTTGAAGTCGCTTGGATTGCGCCGGCGCGGTGTGACAGTGATTTCATGCCCATCTTGTGCAAGACAGCAATTTGACGTTATTCAAACTGTTCAAGAAATTGAAGAGCGGTTGGAACATATTGATGTGCCAATGACTGTTTCGATTATTGGCTGTGTGGTTAATGGTCCTGGCGAGGCGCGTGAGACAGATATCGGTCTAACTGGCGGCGGGCGCGGGACACATCAGATTTATATTTCAGGCATGGCTGATCACAGGCTGACCCATGATGATATTGTTGAACATGTTGTTGGTCTAGTTGAGCAGCGCGCTGGTGCAATCAAAGCAGCTCAGACATAGCCCTATCTTTTTATCATTTATTATCAGCTATCGTCTGGCTGACAGATTAACAGGCGAAAAGGCAGGAATTTCATGCAAACATTACAACCAGCCAGAGGCACAAGCGATTTATTGCCAGGTGATAAAGCGCGCCATAATCATGTTATTACCACGGCAAGACAAGTCGCAGAAACCTATGGGTTTCAGGATATGGCAACACCAATCTTTGAATTCACAGATGTATTTCGTCGCCCGCTTGGTGATGCCTCTGATGTGGTATCAAAAGAAACATATAGCTTTACTGATAGAGGCGAGACAGAGCTGACATTGCGCCCTGAAAATACAGCCTCTGTGATGCGTGCTGTGATTTCAAATGGGCTGACCCAAACATTGCCGCAGCGTTATTTTTATGCAGGCCCCATGTTTCGCTATGAGAGACCCCAAAAAGGGCGGATGCGTCAATTTCATCAAATTGGCGTTGAGCTGATTGGTCCTGCTTCTGCTCTGGCAGATGCTGAAATTATTTCATGTGGTGCTGATTTGTTAGCTGAGTTGGGTGTTTTGCAAGATTGCCAGCTTCATCTTAATTCGCTTGGTGATACTGAAAGCAGGCAGGCTTATCGTGCTTCTTTGGTTGCTTATCTATCACGTTTTGAAAAAGAGCTGAGTGAGGATAGCCAGCGCCGCTTACATCAAAACCCATTACGGATTCTTGATTCCAAAGATGAAGGTGACCGAAATATAGTGGCTGATGCGCCGCGCTTGTCAGATGCGTTAAATGATGCCTCCAAAGCGCATTTTGATTTGCTTTGTGATGCGCTGACCAAAGCAGGGGTCAGCTTTCTGCATGATCCGCTTTTGGTGCGTGGGCTAGATTATTATTGCCATAGCGCTTTTGAATTTATCACAGACAAGCTTGGGGCACAGGGCACCTTATTAGGCGGTGGTCGCTATGATGGTTTGTCTGAAATGTTAGGCGGGCCGCATTTGCCAGCTGTTGGATTTGCCGCTGGTATTGAAAGATTAGCTTTGATGGTTGATGCACCAGCTTTGCCAGCCCCGCAAATTGTGATGATTGTGATGGATAAAGCATTAGAAGCAGATGGTTTTGCCATAGCGCATCAGCTACGCCTTGCTGGCATTAAGGTGGAAATGCCACATTCTGGTAATATGGCTAAGAAGATGAAACGCGCTGATAAATCAGGTGCTAGTCATGTCATCTTGCTTGGCTCAGATGAATGGGCATCAGGCCAGATTCAGCTAAAATCCTTGCAAACAGGTGAAGCTGAAATGGTTGCCATAACAGAAATCATGCCAGCGGTACAATCTGCTATTACCTAAACCACTCATTAATAATGTGCCTGCTTTGAAGCGTTAGATAGGAAAAAACCTGTTATGTCACTAGAAGAGAATATGGAAAAGGTGCTGTTGCGCCGTCAGGAAATTGAAGACAGGCTAGCAGATTCTGCAAATCTTTCATCAGATGAGCTGACCAAATTATCACGCGAGCTATCTGAATTGCGCCCTGTGGCAGAGCAAATCATCAAATTACGTGGCATCTATCAGGCGATTGAAGAAGCCAAAGTCATTTGCGAGGATAGCGAAGGTGATGCTGAATTAGTTGCTATGGCAGAAATGGAAATTGAGGAATTAACCCCTCAGATTCCAGAAGAAGAACATAATTTAAAATTATTACTCTTGCCAAAAGATGCTGATGATTCCCGAAATGCGATCCTAGAAGTGCGTGCTGGTACAGGTGGTGATGAAGCTGCCTTATTTGCTGGTGATTTATTTGGCATGTATCAACGTATGGCAAGCCGCTATGGCTGGCGTTTTGAGGTGATGGAAGTCTCTGAAACAGGGATTGGCGGTTATAAAGAAGCTGCTGCAACAATTTCTGGCCAGGATGTTTTTGCCAGATTGAAATTTGAATCAGGTGTGCATCGTGTCCAGCGTGTTCCTGAAACAGAGACAGGTGGGCGGATTCATACTTCTGCTGCTACGGTGGCGGTGCTGCCAGAGGTGGAAGATGTTGATATTGATATTAATGAATCAGATTTGCGCATTGATGTTTTCAGAGCCTCAGGGCCTGGCGGTCAATCGGTGAATACAACAGATTCAGCTGTGCGCATTACGCATTTGCCAACAGGTATTGTTGTCTCTCAGCAAGATGAAAAATCGCAACATAAAAACAGAGCCAAAGCGATGAAGATTCTGCGTGCTAGAATCTATGATGCTGAACGTGCCAAACAAGAAGCTGAACGTGCGGCCTCGCGTAAAGGTCAGGTTGGGTCTGGTGATAGATCAGAGCGAATCCGCACCTATAATTTCCCGCAAGGGCGTGTTACAGACCACCGTATTAATCTGACATTATATAAGCTTGAAAAAATTCTAGCAGGTGAAGCGATTGATGAGGTGATTGACGCGCTAGCATCTGAAGATCAGGCAGCACGCCTAGCTGAAGGGATGGCATGAGCCAACAAGCAAGGCATGTGCTGAATCAGTTAGCACATAGACTGGCAGAGGCAGGCATTGATGGCCCGCGCCGTGATGCTAATCTGATCTTGCAAATGGCGATAGGGCATCAGGATACCATCTTATCTCATCATGATATTAGCCTTGATGATACCGCATCACAAAGGCTGGAAGATTTGATGGCGCGCCGAATCGCTGGTTGCCCTGTGAGCCGTTTGCGCGGCATGCGTGAGTTTTATTCTCTGCCTTTTATCATCTCTGATGCGACCTTGGATCCCCGCCCTGATTCTGAGTTGCTGGTTGAACAGACGCTTAGGTTTTTAAAGCACAAAGAAGGAAGTCCTGTTATTGCTGATTTTGGCACTGGTTCTGGTTGTTTGTTATTAGCTGTTCTTGCCAATCATCCCTCTGCCACAGGTGTCGGGATTGATATCAGCCAACAGGCTCTTGGCATTGCAGCTGAAAATGCCAGCCAATTAGGGTTATCACAGCGGTCAGATTTTATCTGCTCTGATTGGGATCAGAGACTGGCAAGCGATGCTAAATTTGATGTGATAATCGCTAACCCACCTTATATCGCTGAAACAGATAAAGAATCTTTGCAAAAAGAAGTGCGTGATTATGATCCGCCAACAGCTTTATTTGCTGGTCAAGATGGCCTTTCAGATTATCGCCAATTAATGCCTATTATCGCAAAACGTCTGAATGATGATGGTGCTGCCTTTGTTGAAATTGGTCAGCATCAGGAAAATGATGTGATTGCTATCGCACAAGCTGCTGGTTTGATTTGCACTAGCCAAGAGCAGGATTTGGCAGGAATTATCAGATGCCTTATTTTTCATAAAGGCTAGGTTATTTTTTTACTTGAATGAGGGAACGAAATAAGGCTAATGTGGCGTTGAGTGTGCCAGCTTAACTAATGCGGCCCGCATTTTTCCGTTCCAGATAACGAAATGAAATGAAGCTGCCAAAATGCAGCGTGACTAAACGGATCATTATGAGACAAAATCAAAACGCAAAACGTTCCCGTGGTCGTGGCCGCCGTTCTGGCAATTCCGGCCAACATAATATTAACCGTAACACGACTTTTGATTCTAACGGGCCAGAGGGCCGGTTGCGTGGTAATGCCCAGCAGCTTTTTGAAAAATACACAGCTCTGGCACATGATGCCCAATCAACAGGTGAACGAGTATTATTTGAAGCTCATAGCCAGTTCGCTGATCATTATTACCGCATTCATCAATCTATTTTGGCTAATGCAGAACAGCGCCGCCAAAATGATGAAAGAGCGCAAAATCGCAAATCAGACTCACAGCAAGCAGATGGAGGGGAACAGGCTAAAGAAGCGAGTTCCGATGCTGCTTCAGATAATGTGTCAGATACCGCATCAGATGCTGCAAAAGATGTTGCTTCTGCTGAAGCACCTATGTCGGATGAAGCTGATGAGGCAGGTGAAGCTGTGGCAAGTGAGGCTGTTGAATCAGGTGACGCTGAATCAGGTGAAGCTGTTGCGGTGGCGTCTTAAAGCAAGATAAGCTCGTCACCAATGGCAATTTTGCCAGATTTGGTAACCTCAGCAAAAATACCCATATCAGCTGTGCCGTAACAATCAGCTAATTCAGAGACAAGACCCTTGCGGCGTAGCGCTGTTTGCGGGTCGACTTCAATGGCAGCGCATCTGCCAACAGGTTCGCAAAAATAAAATTCTGCATCTCCTAGTCTGGCATGGCATCCTATTAAGTCATTTTCTGCAAAAGCTGGCGCGCCTGTCATCATGATATTTAATCGGAACCGGCTTTCATCATCTGTCAGATTGGCTTTCTTGGCAAAATCTGTGATAGAGGCCCTATTCCCAAAAGAGACTAAGGGCGTTTTGGTATCTGTCATGCCGCCTTCAGCTAGGTGAAATAGCTCAGGTTTCGCCTTATCATCTGGCCAGTTCAGAAAATCAGTAATGAAATCTATCAGCCTTGCACTATCTGCGCTCTGGTCAATCTGACCTTGATAGTGGCGATTATCAGGCGCTGTCAAAGTAAGCTGATTATCTGATGGATGAAATGATACTGCTAGATGTGCCAGCTCTGCGACAGTCATTTGTTGCAGAAAATGGGCCTTTTTCAGCCAGCTATTTTTGTCAGCTTCGCGTGACTGGCTTGTGCCACTTGATAAGGCAAAAGCACGATCGCCTGGCAGAATCTGGCCAGCTGTCATCATCACCTCATCATGGGTCTGCCCAGCTAGCCCTTTAATTGGATATGTTGTGAGTGAGGCGATTGAAAAAGACATGCCGCAAAACTCCTTGATTTAGTCGTTTTGTGCAAATAGCGTCTGACCACGGCTGGCCACTTCAGTTTCAACCGTTTCAACAATTTTTGCAAAATCAGCAAGTTCAGATGGCTCTAGTGATTCGCCAGATGGTAATTTCACCGTCAAAGGATTGACCTGTTTATTATTCACCAACACTTCATAATGCAGATGCGGCCCAGTTGAGCGGCCAGTTGAACCAACATAGCCAATAACCTGACCTTGGCGTACTCTGGCACCAGCTGTTACACCTGTGGCAAAGCGTGTCATATGCGCATAGGCAGTTGAGTAGCGGTTAGTGTGGCGAATTCTGATATAGCGGCCATAATTGCCAAACCATGATGCTTTTTCGACAACACCAGAACCAGCTGCTAATATAGGTGTGCCCTTTGGGGCGCCAAAATCAACGCCGCGATGCATCGCATTATAGCCTGTAATTGGGTGGCGTCTCATGCCATATTTCGATGACATTTTCGCCCCGCTTATCGGTGTGCGCATTAAGGTTCTGACAGCTGATTGCCCCTCTCTGTCATACCAGCCAACAATGCCATCTTCATTCTGATAGCGGAAAAAAGACATCGTATCACCAGATAGACGCAAGCCAGCATAATGTAATGTGCCAGAGCCTAAATCATCACCTGTCAATTTATCAATTTGGCGTTCATATAATAGCTCAAACTGATCGCCGCTTCTTATCTCACGCTGGAAATCGACAGAAAAGCCAAGCACTCGGACAAATTCATCTAAGGCTGAGAAGGGGACATTCTGCTGTTCAACAGCATCATAGATAGCCCCATTAATGGTGCCGCTGGCATAAACAAGATAGCGATCAATCGGTCTGACAGTGCGAAACGCAAACCAATCCACATCCTCATCAAATAGAATATAATGATCAAATTTGTTTTTATCTTTGAAATGAACGCCTATCGGTGTGTCAGAATCATCATAAGCAATGATGAATTTCATGCCAATTTGAAGGCGGCGCACATTAATACGTGATGTCATCTGTTTGACCACATTGCCAGCACGTTGTTGGCTAAAGCCAGCGCGCTTTAGAATCTGTGACAGATTTTCACCAGAGCGCAATTTGAAGGTTGCTTCTTTTTCTGAAAGGGCTGATGTCTCGCGGCGAATCATTTCGCCTAATGTTGCGGTGGATGTGCCAAAGGCCTGTTCAGCGGTTGGGCGCGGCGTTGGTGTGGCAATCTCAACAGTCACCCCGCCATAAATAAGAGATGGGTCAGGTCGCGCGGTTGGAACGGTTTCATAATTTAACAGCTTGCCAGACTCATCTGTCAGAAAGTCTTTTGGGATGCTAGCAAAGCTAGCAGATGCTGACGCTGTTATCGCAATGAGAGATGCCGCCATGATATTGCGCATAAAATGAAGCATGTAATTATGTCAGTCCCAATTTATCGTCATATAGTAATGCGGCAAAAAACAGTCTGCCGCATAGTTGTTTATCCCTATCATGAAACCTTATCTATTGTCAGCCGAAATTCAGGCGCGTCATTCATGGATAAAAGATGGCCATATCATCCCCTAATAACTATCAGAGGGTCAAATAAAATTAACCACTCTTGGAAAGATGGTCTGGTAAGGAGGCGGCAAGTCATGCCAGCGCCATTGAATCATGCCCCAGCGCGATAAGATCATGCCATTAGATCACGCCAGTGAATCATCCCATTAGACCATGTTACTAGTTCATGTCGCTTGATCGGATCAGTGACATAAATCACCACATCTTTGATGCTGCTTTGCGATAACACGGTTTCGCAGCCTATTAGTGCATCCCATCAATCTAGATTTTTTGTGAATCACCACACGACTCATGTCACGTGAATCACATTTTCCTAAAAAAGATGATTCTAATTATTGAGGAAATGGAAATACTGCATTTCGAGGCAATCTGACACAATTACAAAGCTGTTTGGCAGAATTCCGGCCTTTTCTGTGTTGATAGGTTTGATTTGCGCCGCCAGGGCTAGCTCTCATAGCGCTCTCAAATAAATGCTGGATTCATTTTCTGTCTTGTGTTAAACTCAAGGTCTTCTGCGGAAAACTCTGCTCTTTCAAAAAAAGTTTAAAAAAAATTCACTTTTTTGAATATTAGGGTTTGACACTTATCGAAGTGGGGCATATAACCCACCTCACCCCAGCGGCAGACGCTGCTGGAACATACCGGAAAGCAAAGAGATTTGTAGAACGGGCGCTATTTGAAAAAGTTGATATTTTGGAAGGGATTCGTGGGCAGCGAATTATTGAGAACGTCGTTCTTCGTAATTTATATAAAGCCTAAAACGAATCCAAATGAATCATATATTGAATGTAATTCAATGTAGCTCATGGAACAAAATTTTTGGGCACAGACACTTAACAAGCTTTGCTTGGTAAGAACGTCTAACCTAAGAGTTTGATCCTGGCTCAGAACGAACGCTGGCGGCATGCTTAACACATGCAAGTCGAACGCTATTTTATAGAGTGGCGCACGGGTG
>JBMHCC010000039.1:0-164898 GCA_049890115.1 Puniceispirillaceae bacterium (SeqCode)
CGTTTTTCTGGCATGGCAGGACCTGTTATACAAAAGTTCGGCGGAAAAATACTTGCCAAAGGCCCAGGTGCTGATAGGCATGAGGGCGATGTTGATGGGGTAGTCATGATGATAGAATTTGAAAGCAAATCCCAAGCAGAAAATTTCTATTTCAGTGATGAATATCAAGCAGCAAAAGCAGTTCGGGATGAGTGTTCTGAAACAGACCTAATGATTATTGAAGGTTTGCAGTAGAATAACAATAGTCAATCCAACCCCCATCTGTGTAACACCCCATATACATAATACCTGCACACCCCCTATGGCCCATGCGTGGGGTGGGTCACATGATGTGTAGTCATTTTAAATGCACAGATAAGTGATTTAGCTAAGTGATATTATAGAGGTAGGTATAAAGACACTTACCATGCTTCACTTCCCCTATACTCAGTAGGAACTCTGTAGACACATCATGTTACATACATTCGGGTAGACCACTGGGTAGACCAGAGTGATGCAATTGACGTGTTGCATTGTAACTGAGAATCTAGGTATAGCTTCAAATACAGTCTGAGTATGGTGCTTACATGGGGAACTTTATCTCTCCACCAGCACCATTTTTCCTTACATAGCCGTTTGTGCATCTTGGCAACGTACCATCAGCTCACCCTGTTAGCGTAAGAGGGTCATGAGTATGCTTATAATACGCCCTAATTTCCAATGCTTTAGCAGAAGCATGCGGTGGTTTCATGGCTTTAACAAGCTAACTTTTGGCTATCAAATCTGCCAATTTCGCTTTCGATGGATTTGAGATTAGTTGAACCGTTCCATTATCTATCAAGATGACTTCAGAACAGCGTGACAATATGTCGATATCATGGGTGATAACAAAGAGTTTGACGTGGTTCACAAGTGCAAAAAAATGTTCAAAAATCGCAGCTGATGTAACTTTGTCTAAGGCGCTTGTCGGCTCATCAAGAATGTAACATTGCGCGCCATGAAACAGAGCTCTAGCAATCTCTAACCTGCTACGTTGCCCGCCAGAAAGAGCGCTCCCAGCCTCGCCCATCTTACGTCCCTGCAAAGAGGTAAGCTCTGCCTTAGTAAAGCCACTTTTAAAAAGCAGCGATTCCGACAACTTATCCTCAGATTTTCCAAGCCTTATATTATCTGAAAAAGGTAAATCAAAAATATCAGGAAATTGTTTTAAATATAAAATAGGCTGACATGTGACAGGAAAGTGAATGCGTCCTTCATAGTCCTTTAATTGACCTAACACTTTGCCGAAAGTTGTCTTTCCCACCCCTGTCTTGCCAATTATGGCTGTAAGCCCATGCGCTGACAGCTCGATATATGGCACAGCTATCAGTAAGGCATCATCATAGCGGATATTAACCTGCTCAAGAATAATAGACTGTGATTTCTTATCAAAGCGATGCGAAATTTTGGCATTTGTTTGCGGCACATCTAGCAAATCAATTAAAGGAGCAGATGCAGAAATCCCATGTAGCAGTTCGCGGTAAGCACCAGCAAATTGAATCAAAGGAGATATGATTTGAATTGTTAAACCATTTGCTAGCACTAATAAGGGTATTTTCTCTTCTATAGAAAGCGGTTTTTGCAATACCGAAAATGTGACCAAAGCCATAATGGTAGCAATGATGATAGCTTGCAAGATACCAAACAAAATAGCTGGCCTCACAGATGTTAATACCTGAATTATGAAATGTAAGACAGCATCCTTGTAGCGGTTTATAATCCACCCTTCTGCGCCATAGCCCCTGATGGTTTGATAAGCAGATAGGCTTTCTGTGAAAATAGCAAAATTTTGCCCCGCTGTTTTATACCATTTTTTCTGCAACTCATTGATGTAGGAACCAAAGTGATAGGTCATAAAAATGAGCACGCCAACGAACAAAGCGACTATTAGGGAAAGCAAAACGCTAATTTTAATGCAAAGGACAGTTAAGAGGACGATTATCTCTAATGATAAAGGGAATAGGAAAAAGGTAGCATTATATAAAAACTGTCTAATCCCAGATAAGCCACGCTCACTATGAATGGCATATTCGCTCGTCGCCTCTGACTCTAAATGACGAAGGGGGATTTTGTAAAAATGCTGCAACAGATGAAGTGACAGGTTTTTTTGAAATAATTGCTCAAAATAAACATAGAACCCAAAGCGAAATTCCTCCAAACCACGAATAAGTAAAAACAAAACCGCATAGCCTAATATTAACGCAATGTGAATCTCACCATGCAGCTGAAGTTGTGAAATGACATAGGCAAAATAAAAGGGCACCGATACTTTAAATATCGTGCTTAATAGGAAAAGGATTATCGAAATTAGGAAAACATACCGCCCTTTACTGGCAAGTGTTCTCGCTATAACCACAACAATCTTTGCCATTTTGCGAAACGCATCAACCAAACGGAATATCTCCCTGCCTTATGAGATTGTGATAACCATAAAAACAGCCAGAATGCCTAAAGGCCTCACTATAGCATTCTGGCCGAGACATAACAGGAAATCCATTTAGTGACATAAGTGCGCAAAAGTGAAGATTAGGATATGGGGCTCCAAATTTCAGACAACGCTCATAAGCGAAAATCTTTAAAGCTTTTTCTTTCACACACCATTTAATATCGTCATCATTTGGTAAAAATTTATCTGAAAACTTCTCATAATAATCTACAAAAACATCAACAGTCTTTTGTGAATTATGGCTGAGATACCCTTTGGACAAGCCATCAATTTCAACGCCAAACTGTTCTGAAAGAGCTTTATTAGCCTGTAGTTGTTGCATCAAAGTGTATGCTTGATATAGCTCGATCAATGCTTTTGCTACAGCCTTATCAACAACTGAATTAGAAGATGCCCCTATAGCGAAATTGACACTCCCCTTTTTAGAAACAAAGACCGCTATGACAGAGCGATATGGTTTTACTGAAGAAATATCAAACAACAGAACCTTTCCCCTTTTTTCTAGCGTGCACACCATTTTTGATATTTCTTCAGTAAAAAGATATGATATTTGTCGTGTATTCCATGCACTGTTGCAGTGGCCAAAATACCAAAAAAGGGAGAGTGATTGTCTTTCAACATATTCAGCCAAAGCAACAACAAGAGCGCTTTGGGAATCTTTCTGAATGGCACAACCAGAGCTATCGCGAAAAGGCATTAATTGATCATTGGGATGTTTAGCTAATGTAAATGCAACTTCTGGGATAAGATGCACTTTATCTGTGAATAATTCATACGCTTCAACGTAAAGGAGTTTGCTATTTTTTTTGTGTTGTATTTCTGACGTTTGAAACACGATTGCTCCAATCGATAACATCATCTCTTATAAATTTATCATCATGCCATATACCATAAAAGTCATTAGAAAAAGAAAAGAGACGCTCTGCAGCCTCACCAGCTGCTCTTAAAGCGATTGCTCTATCAAAACCTGTGCTCAAGCTGACGTCTTTTGCTCCCATCAAACACCTAAAGCTACTTGGGAATTTAGTAGAGACTGAGTTTTCGATAATAAATCTTGGAAAAATCGCTCCAATCATTTATCACGCCCAATTAGTTGACAGATAACTGGCCAAGCCACTCTTGGATCAACGCCCATGGAAAGTGATAACCCATCATCATCAAATCCTCCCCATACCCTGTCAGAAAGCCCTAATTCACTCAGACAGCGAGACATTTCTTGAAACATTGCGCCGACCTCCAACAGCGCTAATCGGTATCCCCTAACACCATATTTTGCAATTTGTTCCGAAACGTGTGCAAAGCCGCTCCGTTGAAATTGTTACTTGACGAATAATGATTGCACTTTTAACGTGTTTTTTATTTTTAATATATTGTCAATAGTTGTTTGTTGTTTTTTAGATATCGGATCGATAGTCAGGCAGCTATTAGCAATACAACAAGCTGATCAAAAGCCATCTCGCCAGTGAGAGAGCATATAGCGCTTTTCAAACTGACTATTACAGGCTTGATTGGTCATTATTATCCAAAAACGATTTGATGCATCACACGCCCTGGCATCATCGTGAAAAAGCCTGTCAGGATAAGAGCAAAGCCATAAAGGGCAAGCATCACCTGCTTATGACGTTTGATGTTGCCTACGCGCACGAAATAAATCGCCAAACCAAGAGAGAAGATAGTCCAGATACTCAGCAAATGTATCGGGGTGTAAGCGCCCCATAATTTGATTTCATGAATGAAGAAAGATGAGACTGAGACAATGAGCATCAGACCAACCCATATACGCCCTAGCAGCTTGTGGATGGCCCCGCCTTTTTTCATGTAAAGCTGGATACCGCCCAAAATGATAGCAATCATTGCGGCAATGGCGTGAAGTGGTATAGGATGAGATTCAGCAAATAATAATGACATAGTATGATAGTCCCAGCACCTGACAATGACGTTTTCAAAATTATTCCTCCCCCTATCATTAGCATCTCTGCTCCTTATGTCACCTGCTTTTGCAGGGACAGTTACTGTGGAAGTCCGCAATATTGAGACAAAAGGCGAAATGCATCTTGCGATTTATAATGATGCGAATGTCTTTGAAAATGATAATGGCGAGAAGGGTGGTGCGGCGAAAGGCATTGTCGAAGGCGTTATTGAAGAGGTTGGCACAGGCACGGCGACCTATCGTTTCGCGCTACCAAATGGCACCTATGCCATCGGTATCTTTGTTGATGCAAATTACAATAATAAGATGGATAGAAACTTCTTTAGGGTGCCAAAAGAGCAATATGGTTTCAGCAATGATGCCAAAGGTAGCTTTGGGCCACCATCATTCAAAGATGCTTCTTTCACCGTTTCAGGTGATATGAGCCTGCAAATAAATCTCTAAAGAATAATAAATTATCATCGTCAAAGGGTTATTCTTTGCCAGTCTAGCCTGTGGCTTATCAAGCGATGATTGCGCAAATAAAGAGCTAGCATCACCTGAACAAGCACATCTAGCAGAGCTCATCTTCCGTATAGATACTCATTTTACTATGGGAGACGAGCCTTGGAACAATTTAGTGGGTTTTTGCTTAAGGCACGTTATCTGATTCTACCTTTCTGCTTTATCCTCATTCTTGGCATCTTGCTGTTACTTATTCAGGCATCTGTCAAACTTGCCGCTCTTTTTGGGAATGTGGCCTTGCTATCTGACAAAGAAGTCTTGATTGGCTTATTTGGCATTATTGACCTGGCATTATTGGCAAACATATTGTTGTTAATTGCCCTATCAGGCTATGATTCCTTTATTTCACCATTGAGCCGTTCAGCAAAAAACATCATCGCATTAGATGCGCTTGATGGGCTGACATTGGCAAAGGTTAAATTAAAGCTGTTAGGCAGTATGATAATCATTTCTGCTATCGGATTATTATCCACTTTCTTAAGCCTTGATAATGCCGCTAGTGATATGAACCATAATGCTTATCTTCAAATCGCTATTCATATTGTGCTGTCATTCTCAGCTGTTTTATTGGCCTATTCTGATAAGCTGGATAAAGGCTAATGCGCTCGTAACAGAGCCGTTCTTTTCAAAATGATAATCCTGCCTTGTGAGCATTTATGAAAATCTGTGCTGGAGCGGCAAAATCAAAACACATCCTATAGATGTTATTTTTTTGACCTATTTATCTTTTGATTGCTTTTCTTGGCCCAGAATATTACCATCATCATTATGAGCAATCTGGCATTTGATACTCATAAATTTGTCAAAGATTTGACCAAAACTGGCATGGCAAGCGACCAAGCTGAAGTTTTGGCAGATCATTATGCGCGCCTGCTAGATGACAGGCTGGCAACCAAAGATGACATCGCTCTTTCAGAGAGCGTATTAAAGGCTGACATTACGTCAGTAGAAAGCGCATTGCGGGCTGAAATTGCCTCATTAGAGAGTTCATTGCGGGCTGAAATTGCCTCATTAGAGGGTTCATTGCGGGCTGAAATTGCCTCAGTAGAGAATGCATTGCGAGCCGACATTACCTCTTTGCGCAAAGATATGATGGTCACCATTTTATCAGCACAGCTTGTATCGATTACAATTATCTGTTCGGTTATCGGCTTTATGCTAACATTTTAGGTGTCATCGCAAGGCTAAAATAGCAGATAATATGTAAGCCATCTTGTAATCATTTTGTGGAATTGAAAAAAGGCTAGGCATCCTATGGCAAACCAAAGGACCCGTGTGCAAAATGTCAACCACCCTGATTATGAAGGGTTTGTTGATACAACCAAATATGAGGCTGCAAAAACAGCCCTGCTGGCTATTTTGCCAACAGAGCCACCTGGTCTAACCCAATCAGAAATGATGGCAGCGATAGCTATAGAAATTGACCAGACGCTCTTTCCTGGTGGTCAGAAATCTGGCTGGTGGATGAAAACAGTTCAGCTTGATTTAGAAGCCAAAGGCGTTATCACACGCACATCTGATAAACCATTACGCTGGCATCACACATCATAGAGGGGCGTGCTGGGAACAAGGGCGCCCCTTAAAGAGATGAAAAGCAATGATTGCACTATCATCTATTTGTTAAAAAGAACTGTTGGGACATCAAATAGCAAGGCTCTGAAGCACCCTAAAGCCTAGCAATTTTCATAACAATGACCGTCATAATTAGGGTCTTGTGATGCTGCCTCAATGGCCTCTTCCAACGAGATATCACCATTATTAAGCTCTTCTAAAAGCCCTTCTTGCAGTGCTTCAGATGCCGCGATTGAGGCTGCCTCTCTTGCGGCAAATTCAGCGGCATAGGCCGTGGCTTCTGCCAAGTCTTCACGCGAAATATTCTGCCAAGCATCTTTGGTTAATTCAGCCACATTTGCAGCTGCAACACCTGCCACATCAGCATCTGCGATACGAGCAAAGGCAGCATTAATTTCTTCATCACTCGCTGCTTCCAGCTCTTCAGCAGCAAGATCAATATCAAACTCAGCCATCATCGTATCTGTGACCTTGCCAACAACCAGATCTTCAATGCCCTTTTCACTTTTCCCGCTCAGCTCACTAAGAGGGATAAAAGTCACAGTGCCTTCCACAACAACAAATAGGTTATTGCCAGAAATCCCAGCTGATTTACCACCTTCAAGTGCTTGATTAGCCAGCCTGTCACGCATTTGCGGTGAAGCACCATCATAAACAGCACCATCACCGCCGATGACCTGTCCTTTTTTCAAGGTTAATGCCTGTGCCGCTGGCAGCCAAATTAATGAGATTAGCACTGTGATTATAAACCGGTTCATCTGACGCTTTCCTTTGTTTTTCTGTGAGGCATTAGCCATCAATATAGCCGCGATCAACAGCTTCTTGGCGGCTAATAAAATTGCCATTATCATCTTTGAAATATTCATCATTTTCGACAATTTCACGGGCGAGATCTTCGGCAATATTCAACTCATCAACCGTTGCCTGAATAGCCTCTGAGGTTGCCACAGATTCAATAGCAGCTTCCAAAGCTGCCTCAGCGGCGGCGCGTGATGCCTCATCTGTGGCTGTGGCAAGGTCAAGATTTGCCTCAATGAAGGCAGCTGCAGCACCAGCATCAAATTCAGCTAAGCGCGCAGCTTCATCTGCAATAAATTGAGTCTGCTCATCACCAGAGAGCGCAAAATTGGCGCTATCTCTGTCAAAGCCTTCTTTATCAAATTCACCATCTTGTGTGTAATAGGCTTTCAAATCTGCCTGCATGTGAGAGACAATGGCAGATTTCACAACCTCAACCACATCTTCTTTGCCTTTACCGCGAATGTCATTTAACGGCACAAATACGATATCATCTTCAACAACCAGCCATAGATTACTGCCCTGAACACCAGATTTCTTGCCCTCACCAAGCCAGCTAGAGCGTTTCGCAGCTGCGATAAGATTTTCTTTTTGTTCAGGAGAGGCACCTTCATAGATTTTACCATCGCCGCCAATCACTTCACCTTTCTTCAAAGTCAAAGCATTAGCTGAGAGGCTCGTCAGTAAAACAGCAAAAATAGAAGCTAATAGATATCTCATGATAGGCACCTTATTTTAGTCACTCATCACACCATCTTGGCATTTCATATCTAATGGCGTGGTTGCATGATTTTGATAGTCTTACCACCTAGTCACTTTTTTTATATATTAGCAAACCCTAAACATAGCCAATCCTGAAATAGGCGATGTTAGCTTGCGGTCTCATCAGCCTTTTTTGTGGATTTTTCTTTAAAAAGTTTCAGTAAGCGATCATGCTATGACCTAATAGAGATAACGCGATAGGAACTGCTCTAGCAGAGGAGGCTTAGGATGACTCGTATCAGCCGCATTGCACTTCATCAATTTCAGTTTGAGGCTGCAAATCTGGGTTTTAGCGCAAACACCAATTCCATTGGCGGCGTTTCTTATCAAAAAGATGCCAAAACCACCCTGACAAAATATGCCATTCAAATCACAACTGAAGATGGCTGTGAGGGCTCTTACGTCATGCAGTGGGGGGCATCACCATCAGTATTTGGGCAAATGCAGATGCTGGCACCCATGATGATAGGCCAGCATGCTGAACAACGTATCGGCATTTATGAGGCCCTTAAAAGAGAGGCCAGGCAATTTGATCATATGGGACATGGTCCACTTGATATTGCTTTGTGGGACTGGCAAGGGCGCGCGCTAAATTGTTCTATTGCCAGTTTGCTTGGCAGTTACCGCACATCTCTGCCAGCCTATGCCAGTACCTATCATGGTGATCGCAATGGCGGTCTTGATAGCAAAGAAGCTTTCGGTGAGTTTGCGCTTCATTGCAAAGAGATGGGATATAAGGCTTTTAAAATTCATGGCTGGCATGATGGCAATGCACGCGAAGAAGCAGAGCTGGTGCTGCATGTGCGAAAAGTGGTTGGTGACGACATGATATTAATGCTTGATCCAGCATGTGAATTACGCACCTTTGCTGACGCGCTTTTTGTGGGTCGTGCTTGTGATGAGGCAGGCTATTTCTGGCTCGAAGACCCCTATCGTGATTCTGGTGTATCAGCATTTGGTCATCGTAAATTGCGCGAAATGTTAAAGACACCTTTGCTGCAAACAGAACATATTAGAGGCGTAGAACCAAAAGCAGATTTTCTGATTGCTGGGGGAACTGATTTCCTGCGCTCTGATCCAGAATATGATATGGGTCTGACAGGTGCGATGAAAATTCACCATCTAGCAGAAGGGCTAGGGGTAGATGTCGAAGTCCATGCCTGTGGTCCAGCCCACCGCCATTTGATGGCCATGTCAC
This sequence comes from Puniceispirillaceae bacterium (SeqCode), assembly GCA_049890115.1. Lineage (GTDB taxonomy): Bacteria > Pseudomonadota > Alphaproteobacteria > Puniceispirillales > Puniceispirillaceae > UBA685. Next base: position 9,229 of record JBMHCC010000039.1, read on the forward strand.
GCAATTCTAATTTTTATGAGGTCGCATTGGTTGGTCCTGATTGCCCCAATGCTGTCGCACCTGTCTATCGGTGTGGCTATTCTGACCAGCTTGATTGCATAGATGAAAATGGGTGTGTGAGCGTCCCTGATGGCATTGGTCTTGGCGTTGATTATGATTGGGATTTCATCATCCAGAATCGTACCGCCCATATTATCTATGATTAGACATAGCCAAAATAGTGCCAGCTTCATGTCATGATACCGGATAGACCTGCACCTTTTAAAAAAACGATGCAGCCACTTATCGAGCATTATGGGAAATACAGGAAACAAGTCTTTTTTGTTATTTTATTATATAAATAAAATTTTTTTTGTAATTTATTAAAATATTAGAACTTAGTTATTGACATATCATTACATCTTTGTGTATAAGACGGCATCCCACAACAAATTGAAACACCCTTTTGTTATGAGGATATCATCATGAGCAAGTATCTAGACCTTGTTTCCCAAAAAGCTGAAACCATTAAAGCTGGCGGCCAAAGCTGGAGCGCCATTAATGCTGAATATGCAGCACGAATGACAATGCAGAATCGTTTTCGTACTGGCCTTGATATTGCGCGCTATACCGCTGATATCATGCGCAAAGATATGGCAGATTATGATGCTGATAATAGCAAATATACCCAGTCATTGGGATGTTGGCATGGTTTTACCGCACAGCAAATGATGATGGCAGTCAAACGCCATCGCAAGACTACCGATAAATCTTATGTGTATCTCTCTGGCTGGATGGTTGCGGCATTACGGTCTGATTTTGGCCCCTTGCCTGATCAGTCCATGCATGAAAAAACAGCAGTATCTGGTTTGATTGAAGAGATTTACACTTTCTTGCGTCAGGCAGATGCCCGTGAATTACGTCACTTATTTGCTGATCTTGATGCTGCCAGAGCCACTGGCGGTGATGTTGATGCTGCATTGGCTGCGATTGATAATCATGAAACACATATCGTGCCGATTATCGCTGATATTGATGCTGGCTTTGGTAATGAAGAGGCAACCTATTTGCTGGCAAAACGCATGATTGAGGCTGGCGCTTGCTGTATTCAGCTTGAAAATCAGGTCTCAGATGCCAAACAATGTGGCCACCAAGATGGTAAGGTTACCGTCCCACATGAAGATTTCTTATCGAAAATTAATGCGGTTCGTTATGCCTTTTTGGAATTGGGTGTTGATAATGGTGTGATTGTCGCACGTACTGACAGCCTTGGTGCTGGTTTGACACAAAAAATTCCTGTCTCACAGACAACAGGTGATTTAGCTGATCAATATAATGCCTTTCTGGAACTTGAAGAGGTCACAGATTTGGCCCAGCTTTCACAAGGCGAGCAGATTGTCACGCAAGGTGGCAAAAATTATAAACCAGTGCGCTTGCCAAATGGTCTATATAAATTCAGAGATGGCACAGGTGAAGATCGCTGCGTCCTAGATGGCATTACCTCGCTGCAAAATGGCGCTGATATGCTGTGGATTGAGACAGAAAAACCGCATGTTGAACAAATTGGTGGCATGGTAAGGCGCATTCGCCAGGTAATGCCAAACGCCAAGCTGGTTTATAATAATTCACCTAGCTTTAACTGGACATTGAATTTCCGCAAGCAAGTTCACGAAGCATGGTCAGCGGCTGGCAAAGATGTGTCTGACTATCCAAATCCAGCAACGAATCCGCAAGCTTTGATGGATCCAAAATATGATAATACGCCGCTTGCCAAAGAAGCAGATGAGCTAGTGCGGTCTTTCCAAGCAGATGGCTCACGCGAGGCTGGTATTTTCCACCATCTTATCACATTGCCAACCTATCATGATACCGCACTTGGTACTGATGTGCTGTCAGAGGGTTATTTCGGTGACCTTGGCATGCTGGCTTATGTGCGTGATGTTCAACGCCGTGAAATTCGCCGCGGCATGGCATCTGTGAAACATCAGGACTTGGCAGGCTCAAATATCGGAGATGACCATAAAGAATATTTCTCTGGTGACATGGCATTGCTGGCTTCTGGTGAAGATAACACCATGAACCAATTTGGATAAGAATGTTATGATGCATCGAAGGGCAAGACCATCTGCCTGATAGAGCGTCCCTTCGTTTCAAAAAAAACCATAAAAGGCCTGTTTTCATGACAGGTCTTTTTTTTATCCAGCATAGTGAAAACTGTTATGATTTGGACTTGCCAAAATCGCAAGATAGGATTTAGCTCTATCATGGGGGGAAGAGCAGGCAAGCCGCTCTTTTAAAAAAAAGTACACTCACATCAGGTGTCACAGATACAGCCAAGGGAGGCTTCGCTGTCAGAACAGCACGAAAGAAATCAGCAAACTGTCCTATCAGAATCTGACGATGATGAGTTGCTTTTTGACATGTTAAAAGACCAGTTTGCATTATTCTATGCACTGACAGTCTCAGCCATGCATTATTATAAGAAGATGCGCGCTGACCGCCAAAACTCTGATGAATTATATGATGGCAATGAGGCATAATAATGCGATCTGCACATCACTGATAAAAAGAGCACGATATATTATGCAAAATTTCACAAAGCCTTTCACCCAACAAGAAGCCATTCCAGAAGCTGGCATAGAAAAAGCTGTTGAGATATTACGTCATGGCCGTCTGCATCGCTATAATATCGCTGGTGATGACGTGCCAGAAACAAGCCAGCTAGAGGCAGATTATGCAGCATGGCAAGAGGCGAAATATTGCATTGCAACCACCTCTGGCGGTCAGGCCATTCAGCTTGGTTTACGCATTTGTGGTGTGAAGCCAGGTGATAAGGTGCTGGCAAATGCCTATACGCTGGCACCAGTTCCAGGTGCTATTCATGCTGTTGGTGCAGAGGCTGTTCTGATTGAGATTGATGATAATTATCATATTAATCTGAACCATCTTGAGACAATGGCGAAACAGAGCGGCGCGCGTGTTTTATTATTATCTCACATGCGCGGACATATTGTTGATATGGATGCGTTAATGGCCATTGCTGATAAATATCAGCTAAAGGTGGTTGAAGATTGTGCTCATACTATGGGCGCAAAGTGGCAAGGCAAGCGATCTGGTAATTTTGGCCATGTTGGTGCTTTTTCAACCCAGACCTATAAGCATATTAATTCTGGTGAAGGCGGATTTGTTACCACAAATGATGATGAAATGGCAGCCAGAGCGATTATCCATTCTGGCTCTTATATGCTCTATCAGCGTCATGGCACATTGCCGCCTGATGCGGTGTTTGAAAAGGTGAAATTGGAAGTAGCGAATTTTTCCTGTCGGATGGATAATTTGCGTGCTGCCATTATCCGATCTCAGCTGCCTTATTTAGATGAGAATATCGCCAGATGGAACAGACTATATGACAGGTTATTCGCTGCTTTTCAGGCTGCCAGCCTGATTGATATTCCAATGCGCAAACAAGCTGAATTTTATGTTGGCTCTTCAATTCAGTTTCGCACCTCTGGCCTTCAGATAGAGCAAATCCCGACCTTTTTGGCAAATTGCGCAAAACGTGGTGTTGAGCTGAAATGGTTTGGTGCTGACCAGCCACATGCCTTTACCAGCCGTTATGATAGCTGGCAGTATCTGTCTGATATTCCTGATTTACCTGCTACAAAAAAGGCACTTGAGAAAACCATTGATATGCGTATCCCCCTAACCTTTGATGAAGATGATTGTGATATCATCGCAACAATCATCACAGAGGAAGTCGCAAAGCTAGCAAATTGCTAGGCTAATATCATTATCGCCAGATTGGGTTTGACCATGCCATTGTGCCATCCACCCCTCTGATGGTAATCCTAAACCAGTCTGCTTTCAGCAAAGAGAGATCAAATTCTGCTTCAGTGATGGGGTCTGATGCGCTGCCTTGCTGGCTGGCTGCCCGATGGCCCTGCCCTGATAGGATGATAGAGATTGCTGGTGATGAAGTCACACGCAAGATATCTTCATCTATTGTCATATCATAAATATCAGAGCCGGTTGAGCTGTAATGATGGCCTTGCTTTAACGCTGATATGATAGACTCTGCTGATAAATCATCAGCTGCCACCATCACCCAACCACCGCCAGCATCTGGCGTGGTAAAATGGCTATCATCAGTTGCGGTGAATGATATAGGCTTGCCTTCTTGCAACAGAAAATCAGCTATCAAAATACCGCTGCCGCGATTAGAGCCGATAACACAGGAATGATTATAGATCTCTACCCCATGCGCGTGGCTCACTGACAAGGCTTCTTTTGTGGTCATGGAATACCATTCAGGATGCGCCAATGTCACATAGGCACCTGCTGCCAGCGCACGGTCAATGACTTGTGGTGCTGTTTCATCATCATGGGCAACCGCAAAATCCAGCGGTAAGCCATTGGCCACAATATGCCACAAACCATCACTATCATAGGATTTGCCATAGCAATGTAATTCAGCCGAAGGGATGGTAATAAAATCATCATCATCAAGGGCACTAGCATCTAAAATGCTGGTTGCCGCATAGCTGGTATCTTTCCAGAGATGATCTGACAGACAGATAAAATCATACCCTTCATTGCGATAAAATGCCTTTACCTCTTCTGGTGATAATAAGCCGTCTGAATGAGTGGAATGACCATGCAAATTACCACGATAAAACTCTTTGCCAGACCCAAAAGGCGCGATTTGCATTACCTACTCCTGCTGCTCTTTTTTATCAAAATTACCGTCATAAAGGATAGTATTTGTCAGTTATAATTGGCTAGGGCGATAACCATGATTGTGCATCGCCAATGCCAGATAAGCGATATGTGATGGTGTTATCTCGCAGCACCCCCCGATGATGGTTGCCCCAGCGGCAATCCAGCTTAGCGCATGGCTGGCATAGGTTTCAGGTGGCAAATCTGTTCTAGCCTGCAGCCCATCAACTGTCCCGCCCGGTTGCAATGCTGAGATAGAGGTAAAGCCATTTGCATAGGCACCAAATCGCAGACCAGATTGCGCCAATATCGGCAGTGCTTTGCTAATCGCTTCTGGAAAGCTGCAATTAATCATCACAGCATCAATATTTTTTTCACTCAATCTTTCAATCACAGCCTCTAATGCTTCACCAGAGCGCAAGCAATTTGTTAAATCATCACTGAGCGTTAGACTGATATAGGTTTTTTCACCAAATGAGGTCAGCGCATCCACTGCGGCAAATGTCTCTTGTGAATTTGACATGGTTTCAACCAAAATCACATCAACATGGTCTTTTTGCACTTCAATCAAGCGGCAATATTCATCATAGGATGGCTGATAATCAAGAGCGGCATCTGCCACATAGCTTGCTGCCAGAGGTGGCAAGCAACCAGCAATAGTGACCTCATCAGCTGATTTGTCACTTTCAGAAATGGCGCTCTTTAAAAGCTGAATCGCTGTTTCATGAGCCTGTTCAAATTTATCAGCCATGTCATTGCGTAACATGCGGGTTGGCGTTGCCGTGTAATTATTAACCGACAGAACCTTTGCACCTGCAGCGATGAAATCCTTATGCACCTGTTTTATCACATCTGGTTCATCAAACATGGTTTTGACAGACCATAAAGGATGGGCTTTATCAGCATGAGATCGGCGAATAATTTCTTGGCCAAGACCGCCATCTAGCAATGTTATATCCTGCATGGCCCTATTGATCCTATTCTTGATTTTGTCTCGTTCATACTATCATCTGTGTTGTGCGCATAGCCGATAAGAGCAACGGCAAAAGCACTGGTGAAACTTTATCCATTTATGCTATGTCGGTTATTACTGGACAGCATAAAGGGGATAGTGAGATGGGCAAGCTGAAATTACTGGCCATTGGTGAAGTTATGGCAGAAATCCGTAAATCTGATTCAGGATTTGCTGTCAATTTTGCTGGTGATACTTTCAATACCGCCATCTATGCCCAGCGCCACATGCCACAGCCTCAATCTGTTGGCTATATGACACGCATTGGCACAGACCCGTTATCCTCAGGCCTTTTGACAATGGCACAAGAAGAACAGCTAGCCTGTGATATGATCGCCAAAGATAATAGCCTAAATATTGGTATTTATTCAGTCACAACAGATGCGCTTGGTGAACGCAGCTTTCATTATTGGCGCAACCAATCTGCTGCACGACGCCTTTTTACCATCGAAGAGACAGGACAATTTTTTCCAGAAGCTGACATCATCTATTTGTCAGGTATCACGCTTGCTATTTTAACCCCTGTTGGCCGTGAACGCCTATGTGCTGTCTTGCAAGAGCAGCGCAAAAAAGGGGCATTAATCGCTTTTGATTCCAATTATCGCCCAGCCTTATGGGAAGATGCCAAAACAGCCAGAGAGGTCATGACACAAATTTGGAATATGACTGATATCGCCTTGCCATCAATAGATGATGAAATGGCGCTTTATGGTGATGTCCATGAACAAGATGTGATTGACCGCTTTGCTTCATTAAATTGTCGTCACATTGCCATAAAACGTGGTACTAGAGGCCCAATTTCACCGCATCTAACAGCAGCAGAGCATCCCTTATTTGCCCCTGCCAGCAACGTGATTGATACCACAGCTGCCGGCGATAGCTTTAATGGCGGCTATCTGGCAGCTTTGTTAGCTGGCAAAGATAATGCAGATTGTTTGCTAGCTGGTCATGAGCTGGCAGCCAAAGTGGTTGGCGCACCAGGCGCGATTATGAAAGCTTAACCAAGCTTATCAAGCTGGTTTTTCAACAGCTCACATTCATCATCTGGCATCATAGCTATTTGCTGACTTGTGGGAAACGCGCCAGATTTCGCAGCTTGATGAAACGCAGCTAATGCTTTGCGTCTTTCTATTTTGATTTGCTCATAAAGCTGATGCAAATTGCCAAAGGCTTTTGCGTGGCGCGGGCTATCTTCTTGTTCACCACAAATATCATTTTGGAATAAATAGTGAATATCACCACCAGAGCCAGACCCAAGTGAGCTTGTAATTAATGTGGTTCTTTTTGAAATCTCAGCCATGGCCTGTGCTGTTATCACCTCAGCTTCAACTGAAAAAGCGCCAGCATTTTCCATATCTTTAAAATCCTGAAATAGCGCTAATGCTTCTGCTGCATTACGGCCTATCGCACGCAAGCCACCTTTCCAAGTTGAACGGCGCGGCACCAGCCCTAGATGACACATCACAGGAATCTGTTCTTTTGCAAGCATCTCAACAATATGAGGGCCTCTGGCGGTGTAAATAGAATCAGCCCCCTCTTTCATCGCCTGAAAGGCAGCACGCAACACATCTTTTGGCTCTGGATAATCTGGCAATGGCACAGCAGCGGTAAAGAACATATCAGGGGCACCTTGGCGAACCTGTTTTGTGTTGCTGGCATTACCCATAATTAAATCAAGACCTGCATCTCTGGCAGCAGCTGCTTCTTCAGCATTATTCGCTGTGGTTTGGGTTAGAATCTGCTTGCCTTTTAGCTGTTGCAAATCAGCAGCTGTATAATTGCGTAATTGAAATTTGGCATCCCAGTCATAAATTCGTTTCATCACACCTGCTCCTTTATCTTTTTTATCTGGCCATCTATATATTTGCCCCTTTTGGCAAAAAATGAACTTCATCATCAAGACTTGCAAATCTTCAAAAGCAATGTCACGCTTTTTCTTAGTCAGAACGGCATGACGTTGATTTCAAAAATCTGATCAGCGTGGGTCCTTTTCTGGCAGCTATGGGCAGTTTGCCATAGCTTTGATTGCACGGACAGGGGGGTGTCTTTTGGACCCGTCCGGGCGCCTTTATGGCGTATGAAATCCCTCACCATGAAACCCAAATGCCGCTATCAAAAAGATAGCTGCCTCTTGCGATCGTAAAAAGGAGAAACGTGATGAAAGCAGGTGTGATTGGTCTTGGTGATATGGGCTCTGGCCTAGCCAAGAACCTTATCCAAAATGGATTTGAAACGTTTGGTTTTGATATTGATGAAAATCGATTAGCGCAATTTGCAAAAGCTGGTGGGCATGCCTGCCAGACAGTTGGCGATGTTGGTAAAGCAGCTGATGCTGTTTTCATTATGGTGATGAATGGCACACAAGTGCATGATGTCATTTTTGGCAAAACTGGTCTGATCCACCATCTAGCCAAAAATAGCCTGATTATAATCACCGCCACCATCAAGCCATCTGAGGCACGCGCGATTGCAGATGAGCTTGCCGATACTGATTGCGATCTAATTGACAGCCCTGTATCTGGCGGTTTTCCAGGGGCACAAAATGGCACGCTAACCATGATGGCAGCAGCACCAGATGATGTGATGATGCGTGCCAAGACTGTCATGGAAGCAGTATCAGGCACCATCCATCATGTTGGCACAAAGCCAGGTGAAGGTCAGGTCATGAAAGCCTGTCTGCAATCTTTGATAGGGTCAATGTTCAGTGCCACCTATGAGGCAGCCGCACTAGCAGCAAAAGCAGGTGTATCTGGGCAAAAATTATTTGATGTTGTTAGCACATCTGGCGCTGGCTGCGGGATTACCAGCGGCTCTTTGGAAAATATCATTGACCGCAAATTTGAAAATACAGGTTCTGGCATTGGCACAATGCACAAAGATCTGACGATATCTCTTGCTATGGCAGAAGAGCTAGGCGTGCCTTTATTCAGCGCATCAACAGCTATGCAGATTTTCCATCAGGGCAAAAACCAATTTCCCAATGGCGATAATCAATCATGTGCACGTGTGATGGAACAGCTGATTGGCGCTGAATTACATCGCTAGATAAAAAGGAGTGTGAAAAATGAAATTAGGCGTTATTTGCGATGGCATTAGCCGTGATTTGACACATTGCGTGAATGTCATGGATGAATTTGACCTTGATTATGCTGAGCTGCAATTTGTTGGTGACAAGGAAGTTGGTGATCATAGCCTTTCTGAAATCAGAGAGATTGATGCTTTACTTCGTGATAGAGGCAAGCCTGTATCATGCCTATCGCGTCATATCTTTGCCGGCATGACTAGAGCCAATAAAGCAGGAGATGAGCTGCATAGCACCCATATGGATGCGTTAAAAAGAGTCATTGAAATGGCACATATTGTCGGCTCGCCTCTGGTGCGTATTATGACTCCCAAAAAAGAACAGATTCTATTTGGCCTAAATGGGGCTGAAAAATGGAATGTGGCACATGGCGCATGGGATGATATTTTGCCCTTAATCGCGCCAGCCATCGAAGTTGCCAAGGCTGAAAATATCACGCTTGTTGTCGAAACAGGCAATGGCACTATGGTGAATTCCAACTATACAGCACGCAAATTAATTGATGATCTTGATGCCAAAGGGACGCTGAAAGTATTATGGGATCCGGCCAATAATTGCTGGTGCCACGAAACAGCCTTTCCTGATGGCTATGATGAGGTCAAAGACGGCTATTTAGGCCATATTCATATCAAAGATGTACAGGTTGATACACCGCGTGCCACCCTAGAAGTTCGCCCAATGGGAGAAGGCCAGCTGAGGGATCAGTTCCAGCCAATGGCTGATGCTTTGCGCAAAGATAACTATGATGGTGTGATTAGCTTTGAATCTGTTTATCACCCAGGTAATGGCAATTTTGAAGATGGCTTCAGGCAATGCATTGACCGCTTCAAGGCGCATTTTGCGTGAGTAACACAAATCAAATCACATTATGAAGGCAAGGGATATACCCCCCCTGCCTTTATGCGTTTGTGCGATAATATAAAGCGGTAATAGCCGCTATGATAGCATCTGCTTTTTCAGCTAATTCAGCAATAGACTGACCGGGCTTATAAAGCGCAGAGCCAATGCCAAAACCTGAAATGCCTGATTTGGCATAAGCTGCAAAATCAGGTGATGCGATACCGCCAACCGCATAAAGAGCACAATCTGAAGGCAAAACAGCACGCAAGGCAGCAACCCCATCTGGCCCTAATTTATTGGCTGGAAATAATTTTAGCGCATTGGCACCTGCCGCCAGTGCGGCAAAGGCTTCAGTTGGTGTAAAGACCCCTGGATAGCTTGCCATTTCAAGATGCCTTGTTCTGGCAATTACACCAGCATCACAATTTGGTGACACGATGAATTGTCCGCCATGGCGACAGACATCATCAACCTCTTTTGTCTGCAGAACAGTGCCAGCACCCACCATCCCTTTTGTGCCAAGATTATGGGCTGTCACCTCAGCTGCCAGTTTTATTGATGTTAAGGGCTCAGGTGAATTTAGCGGTATTTCAAGCGTGGTAAAACCTGCTTGTATCAAGGTTTCAGTGACAGCCACTATTTCATCTGGTGTGACGCCTCGTAAAATGGCAATAGCCCGCCTGTCAGTGTCTATGGTCATTTTCACTGCTCCCAAATTTGTTGTGCCAGCGATAATAAAGCTGTCTGTGCCAGCTTCTCAGAATCACATAGCTGATATGGAATGTTCAAATAGGAAAAGGCAATCTCGTAATAGTTAGCTAGCTGTGATGAGGCAATTAAAGTCACTGGCATGATATTTGCGCCTAATTGTCCTTTAATCTCAGCACCAATGAGCAGCCCTGATAAAAAGCTGGTACGTGCTTCATCAGAACCGCCAAATAATAAGGCAGAAGCACGCAAGTGAAATAGCTGAGATGTCAGATGTTCAGCACCCTGATAGCCTTTGGCCAAGCCCTCATGAAAGGCAGCTTTGTCAAAATCACCTATGGTCAGCGTTTTTGCCAGAATAGAATGGCTGGTAATCAGGTCAAAAAGCTCGCCTGTCATAATGGTGGTGAAATCTGTGATCACACCATTTTGCACCCTCACCCATTTGGAATGCGTACCAGGCAGACAAAATAGCTGGGCATGTTCTGTGTCTTGATAGGCACCATAAAGCAAGGTTTCTTCACCACGCATCACATCAGCTTTATCAGCATGGCGTTGCGCAACACCTGGAATGATACGTATATCAGCAGCGCAATCTGGGACAGATACCGCATATTGTGCCAGCTTTTGTAAATCTGCTGGCGTATCAAGATAGGCCGCCTCATGCCAGCCAGCTGCCGCACCTGCCATACCGCAAATCAAAATAGGACAGCCAGCTTTTACCGCAACATCTGATAATAACTCTGCCAAATGTGGCTCATAATCAGCTTGGTGAAGGCGTGCCATCCCTTTATCTGAGCGCTTTTCGGCTATCAGCGTGCCATCATGCTGGCATGCCCAAAGCCGCACATTACTGGTGCCCCAATCAACCAGAATCCAGTCAGCCTCAGCAGATAAGGACATAGGATGCCTAGCCTTTCTGGCGTGATAGCAATTCTAGATAAATGGCTGAATGATCTAAATCACCACCATCCATCTCATCAACTAATGTTGTATAGCGATCACGCACATCTTGCGTCAAAGGCAGAGATAAATCATTTTCAGCTGCTTCATGAAGCACATTATCAAGGTCTTTCACCTGAAACCGTGATGGCCCACCTGGTACAAAATCACCTGTGGTCATGCGTGTGCCATGCTGTTGTAAGATAATGCTATCAGCAAATCCACCTTTTAGCGCCTGACGCACAGCTGCTGGATTAGCGCCGCCTTTTTCAACAAAGAGCATAGCCTCTGCCACCACAGAAATGGTTGCCCCAACAATCGCCTGATTAGCTAGTTTTGATAATTGCCCTGCCCCATCAGGGCCAACATGAACCGCACGTCCCATAGGCGCAAATACAGGCTCAGCTTTTGCGAATACGTCCTCATCTCCGCCTGCCATAATCGCAAGGCTGGCAGCTTCAGCACCCTTTGTGCCACCAGATACAGGCGCATCAAGATGAAAAATACCATGCTCTCTTAGCTTATTCGCATGCAGGCGTGCCTCACTTGCCTTGATAGAGCTCATATCAATGATAATGGCACCTTTGGCAATTTCATCGACCAGACCTTCATCAAATAACAGCCCTGCTACGGTTGGCCCATCAGCTACCATAAACATGATAATATCAGCATCTTTAACAGCTGATTTTGCATCATCACATACCACCGCCCCATCAGCTGCCAGAGCTTCTGCTTTGGCTTTGGTGCGGTTCCATGCCTGCACATGATAGCCAGCACGAAGCAGATTACGTGCCATGTGATTGCCCATCAAACCAATGCCGATAAAGGCTATTTGTGGTAGCTGTGCCATATTATTATTCCTTTTGCCCTAGGCGTCTTGACCAACGATCTGACGTTGATGACCAAGCCCTTCAATATGCAAATCCATCACATCACCTTCTTTGAGATAGACAGGCTCTGGCTTCATACCCATCCCAACACCTGGCGGTGTGCCTGTTGAGATTACATCACCTGGATGCAGGGTCATAAGGCTTGATAAATGCGCGATACATTCAGCCACTGTGAAGATCATAGTAGATGTATTGCCTGTCTGCATTCGCTTGCCATTCACATCAAGGCTCATTGCCAGATTTTGTGGATTATCAACCTCATCAGCAGTGACCAGCCATGGGCCAATCGGACCGAATGTGTCACATGATTTACCTTTCGTCCATTGCCCTGTCAGCTTTGTCTGAAATTGGCGTTCAGACACATCATTTGAAATAAAATAACCAGCGACATAATCTAATGCGTCATCAGCAGATACATATTTGCAAGGCTTGCCAATCACCACACCAAGTTCAACTTCCCAATCTGTGCGGGTCGAGCCGCGTGGCAGCATTACCATATCATTGGCACCAACCACGGCTGAGGTTGCTTTCATGAATAAGATAGGATGCTCTGGAATAGAGGCGCCTGTTTCAGCCGCATGATCTGAATAATTCAAACCAATACACATGAATTTCCCAATCCCGCCAACACAAGCACCAAGGCGCGGATTACCCTCTACAACTGGCAGGCTACTAATATCTGCTGCTCTGATAGCATCAAGATGGCTGAATAATGTCACGCCGTTAATATCATCAACAAGAGATGATAAATCACGGATGTTGCCTGCCTCATCAATGATGCCTGGCTTTTCCAAGCACATGTCCCCATAGCGCACTAATTTCATTCTGTTAATTTCCTTCTGTCTATTTTTTTGTTTAATGATTATCGCGCGGCAGGCCACGCTTTTTAATGATAGATTGATAATCTGGTGCCCCACGCAACACCATACCTTCTGAAAATGGTTCAACCATTTCACGGAAATATTGTTGCCATGGGCTCTGGCTTTCAGGCTGCGGAAATCCACCTTGGGCTAGCAATGCAGCAGCACGCTCTGCCAGAACAGCATCATCAACCATCATTGTTACAGTGCAATCATTTAAATCAACACGAATACGATCTCCTGTTGCAAGCAATGCCAGACCACCGCCATCTGCGGCTTCTGGCGAGGCATTGAGAATAGAAGGCGAGCCTGATGTGCCAGATTGGCGCCCATCACCAATACAAGGCAGCTCAGAAATCCCCTGTTTGATAAGATAGGCTGGTGGGCGCATATTCACGACCTCTGCCCCGCCTGGATAGCCTTTTGGCCCAGCACCGCGCATAACCAAAATAGCGCTATCATCCATCTGATAGCTTTCATCATCAATTTTGGCATGAAAATCATCAGGCCCATCAAACACAAAGGCTGTGCCTTCAAAAGCATTTAAATCATCGGGATTGCTGAGATATCGTTTTTGGAAATGGTCACTAATGACACTTGTTTTCATCAAGGCACTATCAAATAGATTGCCTGTCATATTCAGAAAACCAGCTTCTTGTTTCATTGGATTTGAAACTGTTTTAATCACATCAGCTATCGCGATCGGCCTGTCTTTACAATTATCACCAAGCGACTGGCCATTGGCTGTCACGGCATCTGGATGAGGCAAAAGATTATGTGCCATCAGCTCGTTAATGACAGCTGGCACGCCGCCTGCTTTGTGATAATCCTCTCCTAGATATTCACCAGCTGGCTGCAGATTCAGCAATAGTGGGATCTTGTGACCCAAATTTTGCCAATCATCATTGCTAAGATCGATGCCAAGATGACGCGCAATCGCATTTAAATGAATGGGGGCATTTGTGGAACCGCCAATCGCAGAATTAACGACAATCGCATTCTCAAAAGCCTGTCTTGTCATAATATCGGTTGGCTTCAGGTCTTCCCATACCATATCAACAATTCTGGCACCTGTGCGATAGGAAACCTGGCCTCTTTCGCGGTAAGGTGCTGGTATCGCAGCAGAGCCTGGTAATTGCATACCTAGCACCTCTGCTAATGAATTCATCGTGCTAGCTGTGCCCATAGTATTGCAATAACCAACCGACGGCGCAGCTGATACAGCAAGATCGAGGAAGCCATCACCATCAATTTCACCAGCTGCCATCAGCTGGCGTGCTTTCCATAAGATTGTGCCAGATCCTGTGCGTTCGCCATCATGCCAACCATTCAACATAGGCCCCACTGATAGCGCAATAGCAGGCATATCAACGGTTGCGGCTGCCATCAACAAAGCAGGCGTTGTCTTATCACAGCCAATCATCAACACAACGCCATCAATCGGATAGCCATATAGGGTTTCAACCAAGCTGAGATAAGCCAGATTACGATCAAGCATTGCCGTCGGGCGTTTGCCACTTTCCTGAATCGGATGAACGGGAATTTCAATCGGCACACCACCAGCAGCGATAATGCCATCACGCACTCTTTTTGCCAGCTCGATATGGTGGCGATTACAAGGTGATAAATCAGAGCCTGTCTGGGCAATGCCGATAATTGGCTTGCCATCACGCAGCTCTTCTGGTGTCAGCCCATAATTCAGATAACGCTCTGTATAAAGCGCTGTCATTTCTGAATCTTCTGGATTATTGAACCATTTGCGTGACCGCAAATCTTCAGCTTTGATTTTTTTAGTCATGAAGTTACACCTTTCGGTAAGACATAATAATAGCCATCTTTAAATGGTCCACCCACCATCAATGATGAATTCTTTGCCTGTGACAAAGGCGCTTTCATCTGATGATAAATAAACCGCCAAGGCAGCGATTTCCTCTGGTTTGCCAATCCGCCCCATAGGTTGGCGCGCGATGAAATCCTTTACCGCTTTGTCAAAATCACCTGTGGCACGCATTCTGTCATGCAAAGACGGGCTTTCAACTGTGCCAGGGCAAATACAATTACAGCGCACACCAGTTGTTACATAGTCACGTGCCACTGATTTTGTCAGACCAATAACAGCTGCTTTGGTCACCCCATAGATGAAACGATTTGGCACACCAGCAACACTAGAGACCACAGATGACATATTCACAATCGAACCTGAACCACGCTCAATCATCTTTGGCAAAGCAGCGCGAATAGTGCGATACATAGAACGCACATTGAGATCCATCCCAAATTCCCATTCAGCATCTGTTGACTCAAGCAAGGTGCCAGCATGGACAAAACCAGCACAATTAAACAAGATATCAGGGTCTGCCTTTGCCACACCATCAGCGACTGATTGATCATCACAAGCATCAAGGTGAAATATCGTCACATTTGGCAGAGCCAAAGCTTCTAATTCAGCTAATTTTTCTTGATTAATGTCAGTCGCATAGACAGTTGCGCCTTCTTTGGCCATGGCTATGGTTGTGGCATAGCCAATGCCTTGTGCAGCCGCTGTCACAAGTGCTATTTTGCCAGCAAGGCGTCCTGATAATTCTGTCATTATAAAACCCTTTTTATTTAATTTGTCTTAAATGCCTTAATGGTATCATGTCGCACCGAAATGCCAAGACCTGGCTTATTTGGGATAGCCACAAACCCATCACGCATCTCGATAGGATCTTGTGTTAAGTCACGCCTGAAAGGATGTGATGATCTGTCATATTCCATCACAGGCTGGCGCGCAAATAAGGAATGATGGGCATGTGGCAAAGCTGCTAGCCATTGCAGCGAGGCTGCCTGCGCCACAGCACTGCCCCATATATGAGGGTTCACCTCAACCCCAAATGCCTGTGCCAATGTGGTGATATGACGTGCTGCTGTAAATCCGCCGCAAGAGCCGATATCTGGCTGCGCTATATCAACAGCACCTGCTTCGAATAAAGCCTTAAAGCCATAAAGTGAATGTTCATTTTCACCACCAGCTATCGCCATTGGCAGCTTGCTGCGTAAATGGGCATAACCAGCGATATCTTCTGGTACAACAGGTTCTTCATACCAGCGCAAATTCATATCTGCCATCGCATAGCCTAATGATAGTGCTTCATGCTGGCCATAGGCGTGGTTGCTATCAACCATCAAGGTGATATCACGCCCTTGAATTGCCTTGCAGATAGCCTCCATCACAGCGATATCATCTTTGACGCCAAAGCCTAATTTGACTTTCATCTGGGTAAAGCCGCTATCATGATGCATAATGGCTTCTTCAGCTAGGCGTGCTTGCTCACCTTGGCCTTGGATGCGGTAAAATCCTGTTGCATAAGGTTGCACCTTGTCACGGAACGCACCGCCCAATAGCTGGGTGATAGGCTGATTATAAAATTGGCCAGCAATATCCCATAAGGCGATGTCAATGCCGCTAATAGCTGCCATCACAGCACCTTTGCGACCAAAGTCACGTGAGCGATTATACATCTCAAACCACAGCGTTTCAGTATCTAGCGGGTTTTTCCCAATCAGTAATGGTGTAAAAGCATGGCTGATGGCACTTGCGGCAATTTCAGGTGCCTCTAGCCCTTGTACAAAAGCCTCTCCCCATCCGGTGATGCCGCATTGCGTGGTTATCTCAACAAGTGTCGCAGAACGTGTGCCAACCCATCCTTGTGAAAAAGCAAAAGGTGTCTCTAATGGCGATTTCAAAATATGGACGTCAATTTTCGCTATTTTCATGACACTAATATCCCCTTCAGATAGCCTTTAAGCTGTTCTAGCTTCTCAGAAATTCTCGCCTTTGACAATTTGGCATTGCCCATCTTTATGACGAGTTTCACCTTGACAATCAAAGCCATTCTTTTTCACAATTTCAGATAGCTTCAGCCATATTGTGGAGGTAGGCAAGATGTTAACTGAACAGATGAAATCATTTTTTGATAAAAATGGCTATCTTGTGATTAATGATGTGTTTGATCAGGATAGTATTCTTGCACCTGTGCGCGAAGAATATAGCGCTCTTCTTGACAAGCTGATTGATGGCTGGGTCGCACAAGGCCAGATTTCAGCACCGCCAGCTGGTGCAGATTTTTATGAAAAGCTTGCTTATTGCTATCATGCTGGCTGTGACTGGTTTCAGCCAATGGATATCTCATTACCTGGTGATGAGATAAGCCAAGATACGCCAATGCATTTTGGCCCAGCTGTTTTTGACCTGATTACCCATCATAAATTGCTTGATATCATCGAAGGCTTGATAGGGCCTGAAATTACCTCAAATCCGATACAGCATGTGCGCCTGAAACCACCAACAGCACATTTGCGTGATGATGAAACGCGCGCACATATCACCTTTACAGACTGGCATCAGGATAAGGGGGTTGCGCATGAAAGCGCTGATGAAACTGATATGATTACTGTCTGGATTGCGATGACAGATGCCACAGTTGAAAATGGCTGTCTGCAAGTGATACCGCGCAGTGAAAATGACGGGCTTTTACCACATTGCACCAAAACACAAACAGCCATTGCAGATGATTTTATCAATAAGGATAAAGCTATTCCTTTGCCTGTTCGCTCTGGCGGCATTGTGTTATTTCACCCTTTGACGCCTCATAGCTCTTTGACCAATGTCACAGATAAATTTCGCTGGTCCTTTGACATCAGATTTAACCGCACAGGCCAGTCAACAGGTCGTGAACATTTCCCTGAATTTATCGCTAGAAGCAAAACGCATCCCGAACAAGAATTACATGACTGGCGCGTGTGGCGGCAAATGTGGGAAGATGCCAGAGATAAATTATCGCATAAATCCCATATTCCCATCCATCGCTGGGATTCCACCGCGCCTTATTGTGCCTGATAGAGGCTGATAAAAGCTGTTAACAAGAAAAGAGTAAAAAGATTATGTCTGATTTCATACGCCTGAATGAGATTGATAATGTTATCACTGCCACAGCCAACCTTGAGGCAGGTATTGCGATTGAAAACACAAGGACAAAAACGCTAATCCCGCGCAATCACAAGATTGCAACTTGCGATATCGCCAAGGGTGAGCCGATTTATAAATATGCGCAAATCATCGGCTATGCTGCCACATCGATTGCTGCTGGCACACATATCCACACTGATAATGTTGAGTTTCGTAACACTGACCAAGATTATGAATTTGCCACAAATCTGACCCCTGTGACACCTGTCGCAGAGACCCAGCGTGATAGCTTTATGGGTTATCGCAGAGCCAATGGCAAAGTTGGCACACGCAATTATATCGGCATTTTGACATCAGTGAATTGCTCTGCCACAGCAGCGCGTATGATCGCATCTGCCTTTGGGCCTGAACAGCTCGCTGACTATCCGAATGTTGATGGTGTGGTTGCATTTGTGCATGGGACAGGATGCGGTATGGCTGGCCAAGGCGAGGGATTTGAAGCCTTGCAGCGCGTATTATGGGGTTATGCCCGCAACCCTAATCATGTTGGGGTGATTATGGTCGGGCTAGGCTGTGAGATGAATCAAATTGACTGGCTGCTAGAAGCCTATGGCATCCAGCAAGGTCCACTTTTCAAAACGATGAATATTCAGGATACGCAAGGTCTGGCAAAAACAGTTGAAACAGGTATTGCGATGGTCAAGCAAATGCTGCCAGAAGCTAATAAATCTGTACGTGAGCCATGCCCTGTCTCTGAATTGATGGTGGCATTACAATGTGGCGGTTCTGACGCTTTGTCTGGGGTGACCGCTAATCCGGCACTTGGCTATGCTTGTGATTTATTGGTCGCACAAGGTGGCACAGGGGTATTGGCAGAGACGCCTGAAATCTATGGTGCAGAGCATTTATTAACACGTCGTGCCATTAATGAGTCAGTGGGACGTGATTTGGTTTCACTGATTAAATGGTGGGAAGATTATACCGCACGCAATAAAGGCTCGATGGATAATAACCCCAGCCCTGGCAATAAAAAGGGCGGGCTGACAACTATTTTGGAAAAATCACTTGGGGCAGCTGCCAAAGGTGGCACAACACCGCTAACAGGTGTCTATAAATATGCTGAACCTGTGACAGCCAAAGGATTCACATTTATGGACAGCCCTGGCTATGATCCTGCCTCTGTGACAGGCCAGATTGCCTCAGGTTGTAATCTTGTCACCTTTACCACAGGGCGCGGCTCTGCCTTTGGATCCAAGCCCGCACCTTGTATTAAAATTGCAACTAATAGCGAGATGTATCACAGGCTAGAGCCTGATATGGATATTAATGCAGGTGCGATGTTAACAGAAGGGCAGTCTTTAGAAGAAAAAGGGCGTGAAATCTATCAAATGCTGATTGATGTCGCATCTGGCAAACAATCAAAATCAGAAGCCCAAGGGCTTGGTGATTATGAATTTGTACCATGGCAAATTGGGGCAACAATGTAACAAGCTAATAGCTGTGGAAAGAGGGCGTGATGACACATAGTGCCAATGGTGAAATCCTAAATGCTGAGCAAATCGATTTTTATCATGATCAAGGCTATCTTGTTCTGGAAAATTACCTATCTGATGCCATCATCACAGCCATTAGGGATGAGATAAGACGCCTATCTGTGCCAGCTGCTAGCATGACTTTATCTGATGATCTGATTGATTTAGAAGATAGCCATTCAAAAGATGACCCGCGCATCAGACGCATTAAATTACCTCATAAGCAGAGCCAGATTATCAATGATTTGCTTCATTCTGATACGATTTTAGCACCAGCACGTGACTTGCTTGGCGCGTCTATCAGGCTTCATACCACCAAGCTGAATATGAAATCACCAGGTTATGGGGCAGCAATTGCCTGGCATCAGGATTTTGCATTTTATCCTCATACCAATGATGATGTGCTGGCAATGGCGATCATTATTGATGATATGAAGACAGAAAATGGCCCTTTAATGGTTATTCCTGAATCTCATAAAGGGCCGATTTATGACCATCATAAAGATGGTGTTTTTGTTGGCGGTTGCACCCCTGAAGACGCTGGTTTTTCAACACAAAAAGCAGTTTCATTGACTGCCCCTGCTGGCTCTATATCATTTCATCATGGCCGCATTCTTCATGCCTCTGCAATGAATGTATCAGATAGTCCGCGGCGTTTGATTTTCTTTGAAATGATGGCAGCAGATGCTTTTCCAATTATGGGCTCAATGACAAAATTTGAATCGATTGATGATTATAACAAGCTGTTATTATGCGGTCAGCCAACCTTAACACCGCGCCTTGCCGATGTGCCAATGCGCATCCCGCAACCGCAGCCACTGGCCAATAAATCCATTTATGAAGTGCAAAAAAGCCTGACCAAGGAAAGGTGATAATTGGCTAGGACAGCTTGCCTGCTTTGACAATCGCTTCACGATACCAAATCACCAAACCGCACATAACGATAATCACTGTACCAAAGATGGTGGTCGTATCAGGTATTTCATCAAAGATGAGATAGCCAGCAGCGGTAAGGAAAATAATAAAGCTATAAGAATAAAGTGACAAGGTAGAGGCTGGTGCCATTTTATGAGCACGGCTTAACATTTCATGACCACCCCATGAGACAAGCCCCACAAAAATCATAAGTGCCATTGTCATAATGCCAACAGGCTGCCAGAGATAAATCGCAAATGGCACGAATAAGATTGTGCCAACACCGCCTGCAAAAAGCTGCATCACATGAGGCGGGCATTGATGGGCTAGCTTTCGTGTCGCGATGGCATAAAGCGCCAATGCAAAAGCGGCATATAAAACGGCAAAAGATGAAATATGAAAAGCGCTATCAAAGGGGCGAATAATAATGAGCACCCCCATAAAACCAACGATCACAGCAGACCACCGCCAGACCCCCACATGCTCTTTTAATAACGGGGCTGATAGAATGCAGACAAAAAAGGGTGATGCAAAAAGCAACGCTGAAAACATGCTAAGCGATAAATGACGCAATGCGGCATAAACCGCAAATGTTGAACTTGCCAATAACAGGCCACGCAGAATTAACAAGCCAATATGGCCTGTTATATCTGATTTTTTAACGCCTCTATAACGTGCTTCCACCAATGTGATGATAAAATGTGAGCCATAACGAGTGGCGGCAAATTGCACCAAAGGCAAGCTAGCCAATGCCAGCCATTTATTGACCGTATCAGCCATCGCAAACATTAAATAGGCGGTAAGCATCAGCACAACGCCTATTTTAAAATTGCGCGGGCTTACCAAATCTGTTTGGCCTGTCATTTCATCTTTGCCAGAAAATGATCCATCATCTTTGGTATCAACTCATCTCCCAGACCAGCTGCCACTGCCTCATTCATTGCTGCTGCTGGTGCGCCCACAATCGCTGATTCAACACCAGCATCTTTGAGCATCTGGCCGTAATAGCCAATATCCTTCGCACCATTTTTAATCGCAAAAGCCAATTTAGAATCATCACCATCAAGCGCATAGGCAGACACAAAATCCATCATTGGCGAATGAAGCGGACCTGATGAAATCACATCATAAACTGCCTTTCGTGATACACCTGCCAAATCAGCTGAGGCATAAATTTCAGCCACCACATTTGCGGTAGTCATACCAAGGAAATTATTCAAAAGCTTCACCGTATGACCAGCACCTGATGCACCAAGATAAAAGACATTTTCACCAATGACTTTCAGCACATCTTCTATGGCATCAAAAGCAGCTTTATCACCGCCAACCATCAGATTCAAAAGCCCGTCTTCTGCATGAGCAGGGGTGCGTCCCAATGGAGAGTCAAGCATCGCCCCACCAGCTGCTGCCACTTCATTGGCTAGCGCTCTTGTACTGGCTGGCAGCGAGGTACCAAAATCAACAATAACAGCACCTTTGCGCAATCCAGCAATAATCCCATCATCACCTCTCATACGTGCTTCTACATTGGCGCTCGTATCCATACATAGCATGATGATATCACTATGTTCAGCGACCTCTTTTGGGCTGTGATATTCAATAGCACCATTTGCAACCGCCTTATCAATCGGCGCACGTGAACGGTTTGCCATCACATTTAGCTGAAATCCCTGTCTTTGCAGATGACCAACAATGGCACTGCCCATCAGGCCAACGCCAATAAATCCAATTACTGGTTTTGTCATATCCCAATCCCTTTTGATATCCTTAGAAATACTAGTTAAGCATCATTTAGCTGTGCTGCCAATAAGGCTTGTAATTGATAGGTGGCGCGCAAACTTTCAGCAGCATCACCAACGGTAATCATTGGTTCTGTTTTGCCATTTATCACATCAACAAAATGAGATAATTGCGCATCTAATGGCACTGTCTTATCCACATCAAATGACGTCGCTTTGACAGGCTGAGACCAGTCATCTGCCCCGCACCATCTGGTGAGCGAAGGAAACGAAATGCTGCCAGAGGTGCCAGTTAGCCACCACATATCCTGAAAGGTTGCGCCAATATGCGGGTTTTCATTTGTCCCTGCCTCAAAGCCCCATGGGCTAAGGGCGCTATCTGCAAAGCTGATGGTCGCACAAGCACCAGAGGCAAAGCGCATAGCAACTGCACCACTTTCAACCCGCAATGCCTGTCTGTGATGAGATGAGGCAAAGCCGGTAATATCTATTATCTCTCCCATTACGAAACGCAATAAATCAATATCATGAATAAGGTTAATCATGACAGGGCTGCCATCACTGGCACGCCAATTATCAGCAAAATAAGCATCTGGTTTGCGCATTGCCCAAATCAGGCTGGATGTGATCACATCACCAATCTCACCATCTTTGACCCATTGGCGTAATTGCTGGACAGAAGGGTGATAGCGCCGGTGATGACCAACAAGGCAATGCAAATTTGTTGGTGCTAATAATGCCGTCAAGCGATCAGCTTCGTCAGGTGTCGCTGTCACAGGTTTTTCAATTAGCATATGCAAGCCACGTGACGCAGCTTGTTTGGCATTTTCGAAATGAAGCCCTGTTGGTGTTGCGATAATAACGCCATCAGCTGGCACATCTACATCATCTAAATCTTTAAAATAGCGAATTGTATTATCATCATGACGGCTATCATCAGGTTCTATCACCCCTGCCAAATGACAGAAATCACTTTGCTGAATAGCACTAATATGTCTGCGGCCAATTAGACCAGACCCCATAACCAATAATTGCGCCATGACGTGCTATGAACCTTTACTATAATATCCTCAAAACCAACTCTTAGTCTTTGTATCAAATTATCATAAAACCACATATCACTATTATGGTAATGGCAAAGCAAATATAAAAAATAGCCTGTCAATCCACATGAAAGACTAGGGATAGATGGCAAAATATGCCAAGATAGGCTTTTCGTTTTTCAAGCAAGCCATAAGGACGCTATTATGTCAGAACAGATATTTGTGATTGGTGCTATTACAGAGCAGATGCAAGCTGCCTTAGAAACCCAATTTGCCCTTCATTTTGAAACTGAAATAGCTGATAGCAATGCATGGCTTAGCGCACATGGTGATAGCATTTCTTATATCATCACCAATGGCCATGATGGCGTCAAAGATGACTATCTCAGCCAGATGCCAAATGTGAAAATCATCAGTAATTATGGCGTCGGCTATGATGCGATTAATGTAACAGAAGCAGCAAAGCGTGGCATTATTGTAACCCATACGCCTGGTGTCTTGAATGAAGAAGTTGCCACCACCGCCTTATTATTAATGCTGGCTTGTTATCGTGAATTGGCCTTCCAGGAAGCGCATGTTCGCTCTGGCAGATGGCAGACAGATGGCAATGCCCCTCTTACAAGATCAGCTGATAATCGTACCATTGGCATTGTTGGCCTTGGCAGGATTGGTGAGGCTGTTGCGCGTAAATGTGCGCCTTTTAATGCTGAAATTCTGTATCATAACCGCTCTGAAAAAGATGTGCCTTATCGCTATATGGCTGATTTGGTTGCCATGGCAGAGGCATGTGATGTCATCATCTGCACAACACCAGGCGGTGCTGGCACGGCAAAAATCATCAACCAGCAAGTCTTAGAAGCCTTAGGGCCTGATGGCATCTTAATTAATGTGGCGCGTGGCTCGGTTGTTGATGAAGAAGCGCTGATTACAGCGCTATCATCTGGCAAGCTTGGCTGGGCAGGATTAGATGTCTTTGAAAAAGAGCCAGCAGTTCCGCAAACACTGCGTGACTTACCAAATACGGTTTTGATGCCTCATGTTGGCTCTGCTACGCATGAAACAAGAGCCGCTATGGGTGCATTAACGGTTGATAATGTCTTATCCTATCACCAAGATGGCACCGTAATCTCGCCAGTGCCTGAATGTGCTGCTATTGCACGCCTGAAATCATAGCAATGCAAGAAGGGGCATTAACGCCCCATCCAGCCTCCATCGACGGTTAAGATTTCACCATTGACATAATCAGATGCTGAAGATGCCAAAAATACAGCAGGGCCTGCAAAGTCCTCTGGTGTGCCCCAGCGTCCTTGCGGGATACGCTCTAGGATTGCGTTATAGCGTGCCGTATCATTGCGCAAAGCTTCGGTATTATCTGTTGCAATATAGCCAGGGGCAATGGCATTCACATTAACGCCTTTTCCTGCCCATTCATTTGCCAGCGCCTTTGTCAGCTGGCCAATACCGCCCTTTGATGCTGAATAGCCAGGCACCGTAATACCGCCCTGAAACGTCAATAGCGAGGCTGTGAAAATAATCTTGCCAGAGCCGCGCGCAATCATACCACAACCAATTTCACGGCTTAGGATGAATTGTGATGACAGATTAACCTCAATCACCTCATCCCACCACTCTGTTGGATGCTCTGCTGCTGGATGACGTTTAATGGTACCAGCATTATTGACCAGAATATCTGGCACAATGCCATCTCTATCCAATGATGTGGCAAAATCAGTTAGGGCTGCTCTGTCAGAGAAATCGACCTGATGCGCGGTAAAGCTGCGTCCCATTGCCTGAACCGCCTGTTCCACATCACTGCCAGATGCTGGCAGTGTAGCACTAACGCCAATGATATCAGCACCAGCGCTTGCCAAGGCTTCGGCAATGCCGAGCCCAATGCCGCGTTTGCAGCCTGTTACCAAAGCTGTTTTCCCGCTAAGATCAAATGCCTGTAAAATTGTCATGGGTTTATGCTCCTACTTTAATCAGGCTTTTTAAAGCTGATGGGCTGCTTGCCAAATTCTCAAAAGCAGATTGCACATCATCAAGGCCATTCACGTCCGTTATGACGGTATCAGCATCAACGCCGCCAGACACCAAAATAGATATCGCCTTTTCATAATCTTCTTTTTCATAGACACGAACGCCAACCAGCTCTAATTCACGCCAGAAAAAGCGGAACATATCAACTTGTGGCTTTTGCGCATGAATAGCAACCATGACAATACGCCCTCTGGTTGCCGCACATTCTGTCATCGCATCAACGCCTGGCTGTGTGCCTGATACCTCAAAGACAACATCAGCGCCTTTTTGATTGGTTTTCGCATTTATCGCTTCTGCCAGATTTGTTTCAGCAGGGTTAATGGTTTCAAAACCTAGCTTTTGCGCAATTTCAAGGCGAAACGGATTTACCTCAGAGATTGTGACCTTACCGCCAGCATCACGTGCCACCATCGCCACTAACACACCAATAGGGCCGCCGCCAATAACCAGAACATCTTCACCAGCACGCAAACGTGACAGGCGCACATCATGACAAGCCACAGCCACAGGTTCAATTAATGCGGCATGATCCATGCGAATATCATCAGGCAGAATATGCAAGGTATGAGCTGGCACATTCCAGATATCTTGAAGCGCGCCATCTGTATCAAGGCCAAGGAATTTCAAATTATGACAGATATGTTCATGACCAGCATCACAAGCAGGGCAATCACCACAATGATCAAGCGGGCGCACCACAACAGGCTGACCAACTGAAACAGATGTTACACCAGCTCCAACAGCTTCTACCACGCCTGACATTTCATGACCGATAACACGTTCAAACCCAACACGCCCATCCATGTGACCAGCAAATACATGCATATCTGTGCCACAAATCCCAACATAGGCGATTTTCACCGCAACCTCGCCAGCAGCAGGTGGCACAAATGCACGTTGTTCAACCGAAAAGGTCTTATCGCCGCGATAAAAGGCGGCATTGATCATTTGTGTTGTCATCTTTAGGGTCTCCTGTCATCTGGCATTAGCTATTTTGCAAAAACGCCATCTCATTTTATCAGTTGTTCTTATGTTAAAGGCGCATCGTGTTATGCGCATGTTCCAATTTATCAAAATCAAAGACAACGCCAATACCAGCTTCATGAGGGGCAGTTGCCAGATGATTTTCAACTTGCAAAGGACGCATTGTATATTCATCTATCGGAAAACTATGCACCTCAAGCCAGCCTGAATTGGCTTGTGATGATACCAGCGATACATGTAATTCCTGCATGCCATGGCTGCAGACAGGGATGTTATGAATTTTTGCTAATTCTGCAACCTGAAGCCAGCCTGTAATCCCCCCGCAATTAGAGGCATCTGGCTGAATAAATGACAGACCAGCATCAGCAAAAGCATATTCAAATTCATGGATAGTATGCAAATTTTCACCCATCGCCAATGGCATCCCTGTGGCATCAGCGATTTGTTTATAGCCATGATAATTATCAGGGATGGTTGGCTCTTCAAACCACAGCAAATCATAATCTTTAAAAGCATGAGCTGCTTTGATTGCCTGCTCGACTGATAGTGAATAATTCGCATCAACAGCAAAAGCGATATCAGGCCCGACCATTTCTCTGATAGCCTGCACACGTTCAATATCTGTCTTTAGTTCAGGCTGACCAATTTTAATTTTAATGCCATTAAAGCCGCGTTCCAAATAGCCTTGCGTCTGTGCCTTTAATTTATCGAGCGAGAAATTCAGATCAATGCCGCCACAATAGGCTTTGCATCTATCTGAAGCGCCACCTGCCATCTGCCATAATGGCTTATCAGCCTTCCTGCATCTGATATCCCATAAGGCAATATCAATCGCTGAAATCGCAAAAGATGCAATACCGCCGCGTGCCACATAATGGACATGCCATTGCATCCCGTCATAAAGCGCCTCTATCGCATCACCATCGCGGCCTTGCAAAAAGGGTGCTAAATCATAATCGATCATTGCCTTGATGGCTCGCCCGCCTTTGCCACCTGTATAGGTATAGCCTGTGCCAGAGCTGCCATCTGCCAGCGTGATTGTCACAACAACCAACTCAAAATGTGTGTGATCACCATGTTTGGCATCTGTTAAGATTTCAGCCAAAGGAACATGAAATAAACGTGACTCAATAGCTGTTATTTGAGACATAACAAAAATCCTGTGATCAGGGTCAATAACGGTTTAGTTAAGCACAATACGGTGCATCATTACCCCAGCGATGCTGCGGGATATGCTCTGATTGTGCTAAATGTGCTCTGGTACGATGCCACATTGCCTGCCAATCTTGCCAGTTACGCAATTCTGCTTCTGGTGCTTTACGTGATCTGGCAATAAATTCAGGAAATTGGCTACGGCCTGTTGGCTGTCCTGTCACATTATAGCGCAAATCAAATGACCAGCGGAATTCATCACTGATATTGGCAAGCGAACTATGCGGGCATAAGGGGTTAAAGATGACTGCACCACCAGCTTTGACAGGCACAGGCAATGCCTCATCTTTAGGGATAAAAGCATCTGCCAGACCAACCTGACTACGTGCACAATGAGGCATCATTTTATCATAATGACCTTGTGCCACCTGCAAACACCCATTTTCAATCGTCGCATCTGTAATAGCCAGCCAGACAGTGATAAACTGGGTGTTATCAGCTTCTGGCAAGGTGACCCCCATATCCTGATGCCAATCTGTCGCAATGATATGAGCTCTATTTTCAGATTGTGGCAGCACATGCTGTGGCGGTTTAATCCTGACATGCTGAATCGGGTTTGAGGTAATCTCTGAGCCGATGAGCTGCTCTACGACATCCAGAATGTTGTTATGAGTGACGATATCAAAAACAGCTGGCCCAATATGCATAGGTGTGTCATTTGTGATGCCGCTATGAGGTAGTGAGATATCAAGCGGCTGATACCAGTCAAAATCACCTTTATAACATTCTGATAACTTATCCCAAAAACTCATATCAGGCGTTGCTGGCGGCACCTTACCAGCATCTGCCCAATCTTGGTAAAGGCTATCCATCACAGCTTTATATTCTGATTTAACAGCACCAATAGATTTCGCATCAATCATATTTTCAACGACTAAAAAGCCTTGATTGTGAAATGACGTTATCTGTTGTTGCGATAGCATGTGATGGTTTCCTTTCGTCCTAGAGTAAGATCGTAACAATTGATGGCCAGATAAGCAACACTGACAGCGCCAATAGCTGCACACCAATAAATGGCAGGAAGCCTCTGAAAATATCAATCAACGAAATATGAGCTGGTGCGACTGATTTCAGATAGAAAGCTGCCGGACCAAATGGCGGTGATAAGAAGCTGACCTGCATATTCATACAGAACAGAACACCAAACCAGACAGCCACTTCACTTGGTGATAATTGGCCAACAAAACCAATCTCTTCAATAGGTAGACGCTTTACGATTGGCAAAAATACCGGAATGATAAGCAACACAATACCAACCCAATCCATAAAAGCGCCCATAAAGAGCAAGATCAGCATCATCGTCAGCAAGACAAGCATGGTTGGCATTTCGGCACCCACAATCAGCTCTGCGATATAGGCAGGGCCGCCAGCAAGGGTGTAAGCACCAGATAAAGCAGCTGCGCCAACTGTGACCCAAATGATTGTGCCTGTTGAACGAAGCGTACGCATCAGGCTTTCCCATAATAGGCCAACAGATGCCTCACCACGGAAAGCGGCAATGATAAAGACAGCCAAAGCCCCCATACCAGCAGCCTCAGTAATGCCTGTCACACCGCCATAAATAGAACCCAAAACAACACCAACAACAGAGAAAGGTGCCACTAGCCCCTTACCATGCTCCCAGCCTTTTTTGGTTCTCTCTTTGCCAATGCCAAACCATGCCAATGCTAATGCTGCGGCAATGAACAAAGACAAATGCAGGATATGATGCGGCATACCAAGGAAAATTGGCTCAAAATCCTTAATATCTGGTGAGTTGCGCCCCGTCAGCGTAAAGAAAATAGCTCTGATAAGATATAAGCCTGCTAGCCCAGAAACCAGAATCAGCATGAAGCTAGAGAACATTTTCAGCTTCTCAAGCCCGCCTGGCTCATCTTTACGTGGCTCTGGCAAAGGTGCCAGGGTTGGGTTTAATTGGGTACGCACCACAATATAAATAATGATGAAACTCGCCAGCATCGCGCCAGGAATAAAGGCACCTGTAAATAGCGACTTGATAGATGTCTCAGTGATAAGGCCATAGATAATCAGCACAATAGATGGCGGGATCATCGTCCCCAAAGAACCAGAGGCACAAATCGTACCAATCGCCAAATTCTGATTATAGCCAAGACGCAACATTTGCGGCAATGCGATAAGGCCAAGTAGAACAACCTCACCACCAATAATCCCTGACATCGCTGCCATGATAACAGCCATCAGCGATGTCACAATGGCGATACCACCACGCACACGGCTAAGCCAGAAATCAAGTGAATCATACATCTGGCGTGCCACGCCAGAGCGTTCCAACAAGGCTGCCATAAAGATAAATAACGGCACGGATATGAGGACATATTCTGTCATCAAATCAAAGATTTTCTGGGTGAGAATATAGAGCGGCCCAGTTCCTGGACGACCTGTCAGAAGACCTTCACCAAAGGCAAATGGGTTCAAAAACAAGCCAGGCTCAAACTTCATCACCATGACAACAAGCGCCAAAAATGCAGACGCAAAACCAAGCGGCATACCAATGCCAAGTAAAACAACTAGTCCAATGACTAGTACGATGGAAATAGTACCGACGTCCATTATTCCGCCCCCACGCTGCGCTTGAGTGCCTCAAGCTCCTGTTTGTCGATTTCTTCTGCTGCAAGATGATCTGCATTATCGGCATTCCAGTCCACAACCAGATTGATAACAGCTTGAATCGCAATCAAAGTTATCATGATCAAGATAAATGGCTGTATCGTTGCCGGAATCGGTGGGTCAAAGGCGGTGCCAAACATTTCCCACTTATAGAATTTAACAATGAATACTTGTTTATAAGACCCAAAGACAAGGAAGCCTGCAAAAATAACAAGCAATGTCACTGAGATAGTATCAAAGGTTTTGCGTAACCAACGTGGCGCAACATCATAAAGCAAGAAAATACGAATATGACAACGTTGCTGCATGGCATAAAGACCAGAGCTCATAAAGACAAAACCAGCTATCCATAAGGTAAGCTCATTCGCCCATAATGTTGGTGCCTCGACCACATAGCGCAAAAACACCTCATATAACATCACCATCGTCATAGAGATAATCAGGATCATGGTCACACGACCAATAAATAAGGAAAAGCGGTCAATGCGGCGCCATTTCGGAAATTCCATCGGCGCACAAGTCACATTACGAGCCCCAAAGAAAAACACAACAGGCATCGCAAATAAGGTTATGTAATCAATGATATCAACAAAACCACCAAATAAGCCTGGCAGAAATGGTGTGACATCTTTGCGTAACACAAGCTGTGACATCTGATCACGAAGGCTTTGAGATTCTGGCGGGATAAAATCCAAGATATAGGCTGGTGTATGCCAAATTGACCAAGCAGCACAGAAGCAGAATAAGGCTGGATAAACCCATTCCAGTAATGTGCCTGAGTGATCTTCGACCACTGGTTCACTCATTTTTGTTTCCCTCCCCACTTTGAAAAACAACGCCTTGTGATGATTTTATTAGTCTTGTGCGTTGCCCCTTGCCTGAAAGCTGCTTGTTAAAAAATAGTCAGCTATTGTGATGCAATTTATGATTTAAATAAGATGTTTTTTTTCAGAGAGCAGAGCCCTTCAGTGAAGAGGGCTCTGCCAGATTATGATAAGCCTGAAAAGGCGATGATTACATCGCGCCCAGATCAGTCAAGAAGTCAACATGGCTCTGCAACAATGCCTTTGCTTCAGGTGTTGTTGCGAACTCTGTCCAGCCCTTCTTCACAGCCTGACGGAACTTGCCAAGCTCTTCTGGTGACCATTCATACAGGTTGATGCCTTTCGCACGCAGAACTTTAGCGTTCTGAGCATTCTTAACCTCGTTGATTGTTGCGTTATGCAGTGCAAGCGAATCCATAGCAACTGTCATAATTGCCTGATGGTGAGCTGGCATCGCATCCCAAACATCTTTGCGACAAGCCAAGTGGTCAGCAGGCATTGAGTGGAAACCAGGATAGTTTGTGTGCTCAGCAATGTCATATAGACCAAGACCAATATTATTTGTCAGGTTTGCAGCATCTGCACCATCAATGATGCCTGTTTCAAGAGCTGTAAAGATTTCGTTAAAGTCCATCACGATTGGTGATGCGCCAAGATTAGCGAAAACCTTTGTTGCCAGACCTGGAGGTGAACGGAACTTCCAGCCTTTGAAATCTTCAACACCGCGAATTGGTGCTGTTGATGACAGTGATTCTGGACCTGGGATCCACCAACCAACAAATTCCATATTGTGATCATTATACAGATCATTAATGGCTGAACGGCCACCGCCATGCAGCATCCATGACATCTGCTGATACGGGTTAGCATAACCACCCATCAAATCGCCTGTGAACTGGAAGGCAGGGTTCTTACCAGTTTGGTAAGCACCACCTGTCATGTCACAATCCAAGATACCTGTTGCAGCAGCATCAAATGTTTCAGCTGATTTCACAACTGATGATGCATAGAACATTTCAACCTGGATTTCGCCATTTGACATTGTCTGAATGTCATTAATGTATTTTTCAGCCATCTGGCCAGATAATGTTTCTTGTGAAAAATGTGTCTGAATACGAAGCTTGGTTGTTTCGGCAGCAGCTGAAAAAGCTGTGCCAGCGGCTATTGCAGCAACTGAAGCTGCCATAGTCATTGTTCTCATCAAAGTCATAAGGTTCCTCCCGAACTTTAAATTTTTTTTTGAAGGTCGACCCCCAGTTCGAAAAGCAGGTAAGCCGACCACATGTTCGAAAAGGGTATCGGCAAGTTTTTTTAACGTCAATGTGAAACTTTATTATTTTTTTGCTGATTGTTTTGAAACTATTTCAAAGAAATCTGAAATGAGGCGGGTTTTATCGAAAAAAAAATCAGGAAAATGTGATCAGCAGCAAACCAGTTACGCCAAGCTAGCGTATAGATGTCGTCCCTTAGTTGAGTATCCTAGCCGGTCCCAACTCGCTGAGGGACACCTTCTCATTTGCTACTGACCACAAATTGAGCATATCACATTATTTCATGATTAGCTAATAGGGTCTATTGACCCTGCTAAAACCCCTTCTTATGGCTGGGGTTTAGATGGTGCATCAATGGCATATTCCATCAGATCAGATAGCTTTAAAATTGCCAATGTCACTTGATTTGTTGCCTGTAATCTAACCTTTGGGGCAACACCAGCACGACGTGCCTCTTCCCATCTGCCAGCGCATAAACACCAATAATCACCAGCCTTCAGTCCAGGAAAGCCATAATCTGGCATCGGCGTTGATAAATCATTTCCTTGTGCTTTGGAAAATGTGAGAAATTCTTCGCTCATCAATGCACAAACCGTATGAAGCCCTCTATCTTCAGGGCCAGTATGGCAGCAGCCATCGCGGTAAAAACCTGTTATCGGGCTAACAGAACAGCCTATTAGCTGATTACCAAAGACATTTTTTTGTGGGCTATTTTCATAATTCTCACCATCCATCAGCGTGGTATCCTCTCAACCATAAGGTCTTGATGCAATCTGGATTTCAGCCTTTTCCATGCTTTATGAATTGTTGTTCCAGCTCTGCCGTTTTTGTTTCAATCACAGTTTCAAGGCGTTCCATAAATTGCGCACGAGATAGACCTGCAGGTATTTCTGGTAAAAAGACCACATCAATAATGCCAGGTTTCTTGGCAAAAGCACGCGGCCCCCAACATTGTGCTGAATTTAGTGCGATTGGCACAACAGGCAAATTTGTCGCCTGATAAATCGCATAGATACCAATTTGGTAATCAGCTTTTACACCTGTTGGCACTCTTGTGCCTTGGGGGTAAATTTGGATTGACCGTCCTGTGGCAGCAGCTGCCATCGCATCTGATTTCAGCTGTTTTAACGCTTTCATCCCTGCTTTTCTATCAACAGCGATAACGCCTGCTTTTTGCATTAGCCAGCCAATGACAGGCAATCGTAACAATTCTTTTTTCAACACAATCACAGGCGCGTTTAGATGCCAGCACAGGCTCATTGTCTCCCAAGCTGATTGATGCTTAGCAGCATAAATCACCTGAGAATTGAGATGTTTATCACCTGATAGGCGGTGCGAAATACCAGCAATGACGAGTAATTGATTGGTAAACCAGCCCCAGAATATGCCAAGCTGGCGTGCTATGATTGCTGGTGCCAAAAGCGCAGGCACAGCGATTACTGCCACCAAAGCTGTGATGGCATAAAATAATATATTAAAAAGAGCAGACCGCAGAATTATCATGTTTTTTGTGCTAGGCTATCTTGCCCTATTATGTAAAGAGCAAATAATGGCTATGGCGGAGAAAGATAGTTGGTGTTCACCTTATAAAACCAACCATGTAAGTGAAATGGCAAATAGAAATGACAGAACTGACTGATTGGAAAAGAAAAGTCGAAATGGCATTAGATAGCTGTGTGAAAGCAGCGCATCTTATCACCTATCAGGAACTGGCACAAACTGCTGACATCCCTGCCCCGCATCGTATTCACAAGCTGACTTTATTCCTAGAAGAGCTGATAGAAGCCGACATTACGGCACACAGACCCATTAGGGCTGCTTGTGTTATCTCCAAAATAAGAGGCCTGCCAGCACCTGGTTTTTTTCACCTGCTAGAGCGTTTTGATTTTGATTGCGAAAACAACAAAGCGACACATCAAAAATTACTGGCAGAGTTATTTTGATCCTTTGCGGATTTCAAATGTAAAAACACCATTTTCCGTAGTTGATTTTTCCAAATGATGGCCAGCTGTCTCACAAAAATGTTCAAAATCAAGAGGCGCTGCTGGGTCATCTGCCAAAATGCGGATAGTGGTATCAGATGCCATATCTTTTAGCGCACGCCGCGCCTTTAGGACAGGCAGCGGGCATTTTAGTCCGGTAAAATCAAATTCTGTCATCTGTATCTCCGCCATCTCAGCTGTGCCACCATAATCTATCAGCGCAATTTGCCAGCTATCTTTTTATGAGATGATATTCTGTGCCATAAAATAGCGGCAAAAAATCATAAGGCAACTTGCATTCTTTGCTTAGCAGGCGGTACAACAAGGCCATGACAATCTGGGGTATTATTATCGGCGGAGCAGCAGGCTTTGCCATTGGCGGGCCAATTGGCGCATTATTAGGTGCGGCAGCTGGTCATGTGGCTGAACGTGGCATTACGCAATCCCTTGCACCTGAGCAAACCAGAAATGTGGCTTTTACCGTGGCTGTTATTGCGCTGTCAGCTAAAATGGCAAAAACAGATGGGGTGGTAAGCAAAGCTGAAATTAATGCCTTTCGCTCGCGCGTTGATATATCAGATAAGGATATCCCGCAGGTGGCACGCTTTTGGGATCTGGCACGCAAAACTCAAGATGGCTTTCAATCCTATGCCCGCCAGACAGTTGCTTTATTTGGACCAAAAGCAGCTGTGCTAGAGCAATTATTAGATTTGCTATTTTATATTGCCCGTTCTGATAAAGCGATAACGGAACCTGAATGGGAATATCTGCGCGAGGTCGCTGCAATTTTTGGCTATGATGAGGCTGATTTTGCGCGCTTATCTGAAATTTATGCCCATGATGATGCAAAACCGCATCAGATCTTAGGTCTGCCAGCTGATGCTAGCCTAGATGATATCAAGGCACGCTGGCGCCAATTAGCCAAAGATCATCACCCTGATCAGCTCATCGCCAAAGGGATGCCAGCTGAATTTATTGATGCGGCAACAGACAGGCTGGCACGTATAAACCGCGCTTATGATCTGATGCGCCAATCACCACATAATCAAGCAGAAGGCTAGGATAAGATGGCTGCACCGCCGCTTTTGACATTGACAGATATGGGCGTCAATTTAGGTGACAGATGGTTGCTGCGTCATGTTGATCTATCTATTCATTCTGGTGACAGGCTGGCACTGGTTGGGCGCAATGGCGCTGGTAAATCAACCTTAATGAAATTAATCACAGGGCTGAATGAACCTGATGAAGGGGCAAGATGGGTGGCACCGCAAACAGATGTTGCCTATCTGCCGCAAGTGCCACAATTTAAAGGCAGTATGTCACTAGCATCCTATGTGGCTGAAGGGCTAGATGACCCGCGTGAAATTTACAAAGCAGAAGCGCTTCTTCATCGCATGGAAATGGATCCTGGCCGGATGACAGATGGCCTATCTGGTGGTGAGGCACGCCGCGCATCTCTGGCACGCGCTTTGGTGCGTGATCCTGAAGTATTGCTGCTTGATGAGCCGACCAACCATCTAGACCTGCCAACGATTGAATGGCTTGAAGGTTTGTTGCGTGAACGCCAAGGCGCGCTTGTTCTGATCAGTCATGACCGCGCCTTTTTGCGCTCTCTTGGCAATGGTATTATTTGGATTAACCAGGGTAAATTACGCCGCAGACAAGGTAGCTTTGATCAATTTGAAGAATGGTCTGATGGCATCTTGGAAGAAGAATCTGTCAGGTTAGCGAAGCTTGATAAAAAAATCGCTGAAGAAACAAGATGGTCACGCCAAGGCATTTCGGCACGACGCAAACGCAATCAAGGACGCTTGCGTGAATTAGGAGAATTGCGCCTGCAGCGTGCCCGCGAAGGCGGCATTGCCGCAAAATCGCTATCGATGACAACTGGCCCTGCTGAAGGTGGCGGTCAGGTGGTGTTAGAAGCCAAAGATATCACAATCAAAGTACCAGCCAGCCCGATAGCACATAATGATAAGATAGCAGGCAGCAATAATATGGTTGATAATGGCGAGCGTGTGCTTGTGAACCATTTCAATGCCCGTTTACGGCGCGGTGATCGCATTGGCATTATTGGCCCAAATGGTGCTGGTAAATCATCGCTGGTGCGTGTGCTTTTGGATAAAGCAGCCCCCTCATCAGGTCATGTGAAACAAGGCTATGGCTTGCTGCCTGCCTATTTTGATCAGTCACGCAGCGATCTTGATCAAAATGGCACGCCATGGACAGTGCTATGCCCTGATGGCGGCGAAACGGTTGAGGTGGCTGGCAAAACCAAACATGTGACAAGCTATCTGCGTGATTTCCTGTTTGATGATTATAAAATGACCCAGCGTGTTGCCACCTTATCAGGCGGTGAACAAAACAGGCTGTTGCTGGCAAAAATATTTGCCCAGCCTCATAATTTTTTGGTGCTTGATGAGCCAACCAATGATTTGGATATGGAAACCATCGATTTACTGCAAGAGGTGGTCGCTGATTATGATGGCACGATCCTGATTGTCAGCCATGATAGGGATTTTCTTGACCGCACGGTTACCTCAGTTTTGGCCTTTGAAGGTGCTGGCAAAATCATCCCACATTCTGGCGGCTATAGTGATTATTTATCACGCCGCAAAGCCAGCAGTGAGAAAGAAAAAGCGAAAAAACAATCAGGCAAAAAAACACGCGCTGATAAACCGAAATCAACACGCACCGACAGGCTAACCTATAAGGATGCGCACGCGCTGGAAACCTTGCCAGCTGAGATAGAACGCCTTGGCAAGGCAATTAGCATGGCTGAAGAAAAGCTAGCAGATATGGATTTTTTCGCATCTGACCAACAAGCCTATCAAAAACTAGCCAATCAATTAGAAGCTGATAAGCTGAAGCTGGCAGAGAGCGAAAACCTCTGGCTTGAATTAGAGATGAAGCGTGAGGCCTTAAGTGCTGATAACGCCTAATCATTTGTGATTTGCGATAAACACAGGCATGCCAGCTTGCCTTTTTAGCTAAGATAAGGCATCACTGGCAGTGAGGTCAGATAGCTGGATAGCTGCTGTCAGCATATCGCTGAGAGAGGAAAGTCCGGGCTCCACAGGACGAGGATGCTGGATAACGTCCAGCGGGGGCGACCCTAGGGATAGTGCCACAGAAAACAAACCGCCTGCCATGATGCAGGTAAGGGTGAAAAGGTGCGGTAAGAGCGCACCGCGGACTTGGTAACAAGGCCGGTCATGGTAAACCCCATCCGGAGCAAGACCAGATAGGAACATATTCGCTATAGCTTTTATAGCATTGGCCGTTCTGCCAAGATGTTCGGGTAGGTTGCATGACCAGTCAGGTAACTGGCTGGCTAGATGAATAGCTATCTACAAGGCTGTAAGGCCTTTGCACAGAACCCGGCTTATAGGCCATCTGACCTCATTTGCTGTTGTCTTGCATGACCTTGTTTTTCATGTGGCAATTCAAAGACCATCAATAATGTTGCGCCTGTCACAATAAAACTAACGCAATAAAAGACACCTCACTAATCGCCAAAATAGCAGATGTTCATCTGATACGATTTTCACCTGAAAACCTTCTAAAACAAGAACATTTCATGAACGAATATCAATTTTGCAAGCTTTTGCAATATGTTAGCAGATAATGCTAACAAACTACTTTATAAACCATTGATTTTAATGAGTTTTTCCATGAACTCACTATCAAATCCCATTGACGAACCATACTTTCCCATGATATCCCATAAGAACCCATATTCTGAATGTGGCTCATTTTTACCAGTGTGATCAGCTGAAAAATGACCCGCATGATACGGTAATGTAAATAAAAATCGTTTTAAATCAGAGTGTTATGGGAGTGCTAACTGGTGCATCTGAGCCTTGCTATTTGGTCTCAGCAATCGCCGCTCAAACGGGACAGGAATTGTGGCTTTATTTGTATCCACATTCGAAAATAAGATTGACAGCAAGGGGCGTTTATCTGTTCCGGCACCTTTTCGTGCGGCATTAGAGAGCAGCCAGACAGCCTTATATTTGTATAAATCTTTGCTTCTGCCATGTATGGAAGGCTGCGGGTCTGAGCGCATTTCCCAAATTGTTGATGCGATTGACACCATGGATAGCCTATCTGAAGAGGTGGCGACCCTGACCACAATGTTATCAAGCGCACAGGAAATGAAGCTTGATAGTGAAGGGCGTATCTTATTATCAGCTGATTTTATCGATTATGCTGGCTTGAGCCAATCTGCCATTTTTGCTGGTATCGGGCGATCATTCCAAATTTGGCACCCTGAGACCTTTAGAGATAGGGAAGCAAGTGCCAGAGAGAATGCCAAGAAATTCGGCGTTCCAAAATTAACCCTATCAGCGCGAACCTCACCTGGGGGTACGTAATATGAGTGCTGTGAGCCTACATCAACCGGTTATGCTTGATGAGGTCATCGCAACCGTCACACCGCGCGCTGGCAGTCATTACATAGATGCCACTTTTGGCAATGGCGGCTATAGCCGTGCGTTGCTTGATGCAGCTGATTGTCATGTCCTAGCGATTGATCAAGACCCTGATGCGATTGCACGTGGTGAGCCTCTTATCCAAGATTATGCGCCGCGCTTTGCATTGAAACAAGGGCGGTTTTCCCAAATGCAGTCTCTAGCTGAAGGCTTTGGTGATGCTAATGGGCTTGATGGCATTATCTTTGATCTTGGTGTTTGTTCCACCCAGCTTGATCAAGCAGAGCGCGGCTTTTCTTTTCAAAAAGATGGCCCTTTGGATATGCGCATGTCACAAGATGGCAGTGATGCTGCTGATTTGGTCAATCATGCCTCAGAAGAAGAGATTGCCAATATTCTCTATAGTTATGGTGATGAGCGTGCCTCACGCCGCATTGCCAGAGCCATCGTCAAAGCCAGAGCCAAAAACCCTATCACTCGCACTTTGGAGCTGGCTGATATTATTCATTCAGTGATGCCACGCCCTAAGCCTGGGCAGTCAGATAGTGCCACACGCTCTTTTCAGGCTTTACGCATTTACGTCAATCAGGAAATGGCTGAGATTGAACAGGCACTTGACGCTGCCCAAGAGATGCTGAAACCAGGTGGTCTTTTGGTGGTGGTGACCTTTCACTCGCTGGAAGATCGGATCGTGAAACAATTTATGGCACGCCGGTCTGGCAAGATTGCACGACCATCACGCCA
The DNA here is from genome assembly GCA_049890115.1 of Puniceispirillaceae bacterium (SeqCode). Taxonomy (GTDB): domain Bacteria; phylum Pseudomonadota; class Alphaproteobacteria; order Puniceispirillales; family Puniceispirillaceae; genus UBA685. The sequence continues at coordinate 48,553 of JBMHCC010000039.1, forward strand.
TTTGCCTGAAACCGCAGAGCAAGATGCTTTTTTTGAGCTTGTGACACGCAAACCATTACTGCCAACCACAGATGAAATTACCGGCAATGCCAGATCGCGTTCTGCCAAATTACGCGCTGCTCGCCGTCTGGATAGCGCATCACAAAATGCCGCACCTCATCAGCAAATAGGAGGAATTTAAATGCGTATTTTCGTCATTTCTGCCTTGTTATTAGCCATTTGTGGCAGTGTGTTATATAGCGCGAAATATAGCTATGATAGCCGCAATGATGAATTAGCCCAGCTTGAAGCTGACATCAAATCAGCGCGCCAGAAAGCGGCTATTTTAAATGCGGAATGGTCCTATCTAAGCCGTCCTGAACGCGTCTTGAGCCTGTCATCTAATTTGTTGTCAATGCAGCCCATATCAACCGACCGTATTTTACCACTAGATGCTATCCCGTTCCGGCAATCGGCAGCACAGCCTGATAATGTTATAGAGGCTGAATAATCATGAGGTTTGTTGAATTATTATGGCCATCTAAGCCACAGCCAGCACAGTCAAAGCGGATCGCCCTTGGCAGATTGCGCTTTGCCATGGTGGCGGTTGCGCTTGGCTTTTCGCTGCTTGGCGGCAAGGCTTTTTATCTTGCGACAAACCCTGAATTACGCTCTAGCCATGCCAGCAAATCCCAACCTCTGATTGAACGAGGCCATATCACAGATCGCAATGGCAAGGTGCTAGCAACCTCTGTGCCTGTGAAAATTCTACATGCCGACCCAAAGCTGATCTTAGACCCATTTGAAACAGCTGCCAAATTAGCGCCTTTGCTGCCAAAATGGACAGAAGAGCGGCTGCTCAAACGCTTTGCGACAAATACGCGCTATGTGGAGTTGGAAAGACGGCTGACCCCGCGTCGCCATCGTGACATTCTAAATCTAGGCCTGCCAGGTATTGCGGTTACCCCAACCAATGCCAGATTATATCCACATGGCAATGAGGCAGCTCATATTCTTGGCACCATTGATGTGGATGGCAAAGGCATTGCTGGAATTGAAAAACAATTTGATGAGACCTTGCAGAAAGGTCTGCCTGTGGCGTTATCCATTGATGTTGGCGTTCAGGCGATTATGCGTGCTGAAATTCAAAAGCAGATTGATGAATTTGAAGCCATTGGCGGGGCTGGTCTTATTCTGGACATCAAAACAGGTGAAATTCTGGCCCTAGCCTCGCTACCAGATTTTAACCCAAATCATTTTGCAAGCGCGATTGATGATGCGCGTTTTAATCGTGCGACCAAGGGCGTCTTTGAAATGGGCTCTATTTTCAAAGTGCTGAATACAGCGGTTGCGTTGGAATCAGGCGCTGTTGCACTTGGTCAGCGTTTTGAGGTTTCAAAGCCATTGCGTGTATCACGCTTTCAAATTCGTGATTATCACCCTTATGATAGGCCGCTAAACATCTCTGAAATCTTGGTCTATTCTTCAAATATCGGCTCGGCTCGGATTGCTGAGGCAATCGGCCCTGATACACAACGTGCCTATATGGAGCGTCTTGGCCTGCTTGACAGACTATCGCTGGAGCTGCCAGAGGTGGCACGCCCGCTTATCCCGCAAAGATGGGAGCGCATTGCCTCAATGACCATTTCCTATGGGCATGGGTTATCTGTAACGCCTGTTCATGCATCAGCTGCAATAGCAGCAGCAGCAGGTGATGGCGTTTATCGTGCGCCAACCTTGCTAAAGCGTGACCCGCTTTCTGTGCCGCTTGAGACACGTATTTTTTCTGCTGACAATGTCAAGGCTGTGCGTTCGATGATGCGCCTTGTTGTCTCTCATAAAGATGGGACAGGTAACTTTGCTGAGGCACCTGGCTATCTGGTTGGCGGGAAAACAGGCACTGCTGAAAAAATTGAAGGCAAAAAATACAATAAAAAAGCCAATATGGTTTCTTTTGTTGGCACCTTCCCTGCTCATGACCCTGCCTATTTGCTGTTTGTAATGGTTGATGAGCCAAAAGGTCAGAAACAATCTTATGGCTATGCCACAGCTGGCTGGGTGGCAGCACCTGCCATTCGCCGCATCGTAGAGCAGATTGCACCAAAATTAGGCATCTATCCTGTTGATGAAAATGCGCCTGAAATTCGCCAGAATCTTATACCAGGCTTGCAAATCGGAAAGGAGGATAGCAAAAGTGCAGCTTTGTGATTTACTGCCAAATCTATCAGTTAACGATAGGCATGCCACAGCCACTATCAGCGGCATCAGCGCTGATTCACGCCGCATTGAACCTGGCCATTTGTTTGTCGCGATTGCAGGTCATGAATATGATGGTCATGATTATATCACACAGGCACTGGCAGCTGGTGCGGTTGCTGTGATGGGCGAGCGTCCTGCATCTGATTATCCTGATATTGCCTATTATCACTCATCTGATATTCGCCGTGACTATGCTGAGGCCTGCGCGAAATTCTGGCCAAAACGACCACCAATGCAGGTCGCGGTTACAGGCACAAATGGCAAAACATCAACTGTCGAATTCTTGCGTCAAATCTGGCAGCTTGCGACATGGAATGCTGCCTCTATCGGCACGCTGGGCGTCAGAACACCACAAAGCGGCCTTACCCTTGATGTGCCAAGCCTCACAACACCTGGGGCAGAAGATTTATTTTATGTGATAGATCAGCTTGGCCGCTCACAAATTCGTTGTCTTGCGCTTGAGGCCTCATCACATGGGATTGCACAAGACAGGCTGGCACCGCTTGATATCCATGTTGCTGGCTTCACCAATCTCAGCCGTGATCATCTTGATTATCACAATGATATGGATGAGTATTTTGCTGCTAAAAAACAGCTATTTACCACCTTATTACCTGATGGGGCTGCGGCTGCGATTAATAGTGATGATGCCTATGGCAGGCAGCTTTATCAGGAACTGAAAGACAGAAAAATTGTGCTGAAACGCATTGGCTATGATGCTGATGCTGATTTACGTATTTTATCGCTAACACCAGCACCTTATGGGTTTGATATCAGCTTGTCCTATGACGGGCACAGCTATCATTACCCCCTTGCTTTGATGGGTCGCTTTCAAGCTGAAAATGCGGTTATGGCAGCTATGCTGGCACATTTATCAGGCCTGCCTGTTCAGGATTCTCTTGGGGCCTTACCATCATTAAAGCCGATTGCAGGGCGCATGCAACCTGTCTATGGCCATCCGCAATCTGCGCGTATTGTGGTTGATTATGCTCATACACCTGATGCGCTGCGATCTGCTTTGGCACAGCTGCGCTCTGAGACAGGTAACAAGCTGCTAGTATTATTTGGTGCTGGCGGTGATAGAGATGCTGGCAAGCGTGCCTTGATGGGTGATGCAGCTGCTGAATTGGCTGATATTACATTTATCACAGATGATAATCCGCGCTCTGAAGACCCTGCTCTTATCCGCCAACAAATTATTGGCAGCCATAAGGGCTTTACTGAAATTGGCAATCGCAAAGCAGCTATTCAGGCAGCGATTGACAGCCTTGGGGCTGGTGACAGCCTTCTTATCGCCGGCAAAGGTCATGAGACCACCCAGATGATTGGTGATGAAACCTTGCCTTTTGATGATGCTGCTGTTGCAAGATTGGCTTTGCGGCTTTTGAGCCATGAGGAGGTGTGATGATGCGTGATAGCTGGCAGCCTTCTGACTTGGCGAAAATGACAAATGGTCATTGGACCTATCTTCCTGAATTCAAAGATGGGCTTCATCAAATTGAAATAGACCATCGCAATCTGAAACAGCCTGGCCTGTTCGCTGCCTTAGCTGGTGCTCATCATGATGGTCATGATTTTGTATCTGATTTATCAGCTGATATGACAGCTTTGGTCAGCCAACCATCAGAAGATGCCACAGCAGCACAGCTGGTGGTTGATGATGTGTTAAATGCCTTACAAAAGCTGGCTAGCCATGCCATGGCTGAGACTAAGGCTGTTAAAATTGCGGTCACTGGCTCTGTTGGTAAAACAAGCACAAAATATGCGCTTCACCATATTCTATCAGCTTTTGGCAATGTTCATGCCAGTGCTGGCAATTATAATAATCATATTGGTGCACCATTATCGATGGTGCGCGCCTCATCAGACGCTGATTATATTATTATTGAGATGGGGATGAATCACGCAGGTGAAATCAGCCCTCTATCTCATTTATTTGATGGTACTATTGCCATTATTACAAAAATTGCCGAAAGCCATATTGGGCATTTTGACAGCCTGAGGGATATTGCAGCTGCCAAGGCAGAAATATTTGATGGCATGGCTGATGGGCTGGCTATTTTGCCATTTGATGATGATTATTTCCCATTTTTAAAAGAAAAGGCAGATGCAAGAGGGTTGCGTGTTATCTCATTCGGTTTTGGTGAGGGGGCAGATGTGCAATGCACAAGCCAAATCACAACCGAAAAAGGGCAAATCCTAACCATCACAGATAAGCATGCCGATATCAGCTATGATATAGAGCTATCTTTGCGTGCTGGTCATCATGCGATGACAACTCTGATAGTGGCAGCGTTATTGTCACACCTATCCCTGCCAGTGGGCGACGCCAAAAAACAGTTTGAAAGCCTGGAAGAATTAGCTGGTAGAGGCAGGCAGAGCCCTATTTGGCTGAAGCCTGATACAGAAACCATTTTAATTGATGATAGTTATAATGCTGGCCCCGCATCAATGAAGGCTGCTTTGGCCACATTTGCTGGCTATGACCATAGGCCAAAGGCTCTTATTCTAACAGATATGCTTGAATTGGGGGGGCGCAGTGATGAGCTTCATCAAGACTTAGTAGCGCCTATAATGGCAACAAAGGCACAGCAGATCATTCTGATTGGCCCTGCTATGAGCCAGCTTGCCAAGGCACTTGCGGGCGTTCTTGATGATGATGTTGCGATCACAACCGAACATAGCGCCTCATCTATCCTAGATAGGCTGCCTGATTTACTGGCAGAGTGCCAAATGGTGCTTGTGAAAGGCTCTAACGGCTCAGGTGCACCACAAATTGCCAGCTATCTTCATAAATTCACAACATCACAGCAAAGAGGAGCACAGAATGTTACCTGATTTGCTTGTGCCATTATCTGATAATTTCCAGCCTTTGAACCTGTTCCGCTATCTGACCTTCAGAACTGGCGGCGCGATGATCACAGCTTTGATGCTTAGCTTGTTTTTTGGCCCTGCCTTCATCCGTTGGCTGAAATCACATCAAGCAGAAGGCCAGCCTATCCGCAGTGATGGCCCTGAGAGCCATATCTTAACCAAAGCTGGCACACCAACAATGGGTGGGCTGTTGATCTTGGGATGTTTTGTCATTGCCAGCTTATTATGGGTGCCGCTTCAGACAGCCTATTTATGGGCGGTTCTGATTGTGGCTGTTGGATTTGGGGCTATTGGTGCGATTGATGATTGGTTAAAATTAACAAAGCGCAGCTCTGCTGGATTGCGCTCTTATCAGAAATTTGCATTGCAAATCGCTTTGGGGCTAATCGCTGTTATTATTTTGATTGAGCTATCACCTGAAGAATTACGCTATTCAATCGCGCTTCCTTTCTTAAAAGATACCTTATTATATCTGTCTTATTTTTATGTGCCTTTTGCGCTGGTGGTGATTGTTGGCGCATCTAATGCGGTTAATCTGACAGATGGTCTTGATGGGCTTGCGATTGTGCCTGTGATGATAGCTGCTGGTGTATTTGCGCTGATAGCTTATTTATCTGGTAATTTGAATTTCGCCAATTATCTGCAAATTCATTATGTCGCTGGCACAGGTGAGCTTGCTGTTGTCTGCGGGGCTTTGATTGGCGCAGGCCTTGGCTTTTTATGGTTTAACGCTCCGCCAGCCAAAGTCTTTATGGGTGATACAGGATCGCTTGCTTTAGGCGGTGCCCTTGGCGCCATTTCAGTTGCCACACGTCATGAGTTGGTGCTTGCCATCACAGGCGGCTTATTCGTGCTGGAAACGGTTTCTGTCATCTTGCAAGTGGCCTCTTTTAAACTGACTGGCAAGCGTATTTTCCTGATGGCACCTTTGCATCACCATTTTGAAAAAAAGGGCTGGGCAGAGCCAACCATTGTTATCCGATTCTGGATTATTTCCGTCATTCTGGCGCTGATTGCGCTTTCAACCCTCAAGCTGAGATAGGATTGCAACAGTGAGCAAAGCAACACAAAAATTCGCGATTTTCGGAGCTGGCCTGTCTGGTCTTGCTGCCTATCGCTTTGCGTTGCGTCTTGGTTTTGATGTCGTCATTCATGATGATAATGTGGCAAATCTAGCAACAATAGATGATGCCCATATTCAGCAATGGCAAGACTGGAACTGGGCAGAGATAGATGCCCTTATTCTAAGCCCTGGCATCCCTCATAACTTCCCTGCCCCGCATCCTGTGGCAAGCAAAGCGATAGCTGAAAACAAAGAGATTATTTCAGAAATAGAATTTGGATTGCGTTATGGCAATTTTGGTCGTCTTGCCATCATCACAGGCACAAATGGCAAATCAACCACAACTGCATTGAGCGGCCATTTATTAGAGCAAGCTGGCCTAGCGGTCGCGATTGGCGGCAATCTTGGCACAGCGTTGTGTGATCTGCCACAATCATCAGATGGCATTACCATTTTAGAGCTATCATCTTATCAGCTGGAATTAACGCCATCTTTACAGCCTGAAATTGCGGCTTTACTGAATATTACGCCAGATCATCTTGACCGTCATGGCGGCTTGCAAGGCTATATTCATGCTAAACAAAAAGCACTATCTGCTTTGCCTGAAACAGGGCTTAGCCTGATTGGTAATGAAGGCAGCCTGATGGCAGATATCATTTCATGGTCACAAAGCCTGCCTTGTCAGATACAGGTGATAGAAGCTGGCACAGATAGCATTGATAACCCTTATTTAGCTGGTGCGCATAATGCCCAAAATGCTGCCTTTGCCAGTGCGATTGCGCGTCATTTTGGCCTTAGCGATGCCCAAATAACACAAGGTTTGCAGAGCTTTATTGGCCTGCCTCATCGCCTTTGCCCTGTTGGCAGCTATCAGGATGTCACCTTTGTTAATGATTCCAAAGCAACCAATGGTGATGCGACGGCACGTGCCTTAAGCGCTTATGATAACATCATCTGGATTGCTGGCGGGCGTGCCAAAGAAGATGGGCTGAGATTATGCCAACCTTATTTTGACGCTGTCAAAGCAGCACATTTTTTCGGTGAATCAGCCGCCCTTTTCAGTGAACAGGCACAAGCAGATATTCACTGCAGCATTTATGACACGCTTGATGACGCTTTTGCTGGTGCTGTCCTGCATCTTGAAAAAGACGATATTGTCTTGCTGTCACCAGCAGCAGCATCCTTTGATCAATTTGCCAATTTTGGCGCCAGAGGCAGGCATTTTGAGGCGTTAGTCACTGATTTCATCAACCATAAGGAGGCGGCACATGCTAGGTAGAACTGACCGATCTCTTCTTGGTGTCTGGTGGTGGACTGTTGACAGGGCGCTTTTGACAGCAGCGATTTTGTTGATGGCAATCGGCATATTAATGGTGATGGCTGCCAGCCCCCCTGTGGCAACACGGATTTCACTGCCAGAGATGCATTTTGTCTGGCGGCAAATGGTGTATCTTGTCCCATCTGCTGGTGCGATTTTTGTGCTGTCAATGCTAAGCCTTCGGGCTATTCGCATAGTTTCACTTTTGGGGTTATTTGGCGTTTTAGGACTGATGAGCCTGACCCTTCTTCTAGGGCCAGAGGTCAAAGGGGCAACACGCTGGATTACCATCGGGCCGATTAATTTACAGCCATCTGAATTTGCCAAGCCCTTATTTGCGATCGTCTGTGCGTGGTTATTATCACTATGGCGAGAGGGTGATGATTTCCCAGGCTGGATTTGGGCAACAGCACTAGCTGGTCTGATTGTTACCATTTTAATCTTGCAACCTGATGTTGGCATGACAATCGTCTTTGCGCTGACATGGGGCTTCCAGATGTTTTTAGCTGGCATGCCTTGGTTGTTAGTGGTCACAGCTGCTGCGATTGCACCGCTTGCACTTATCGCAGCTTATTTCACATTATCGCATGTGAAATTACGAATTGATAAATTCTTTGATGGCGGCTCTATGCAATCTGAATTATCCATCAGATCTTTTGCAGATGGTGGGTTTTTTGGTGTTGGCCCTGGCGATGGGCAGATTAAACATTACCTGCCAGATGCTCATGCCGATTTTATTTTCTCGGTCGCTGCAGAAGAATATGGGTTACTGGTCTGTCTTGCGATTATCATGCTCTATGGCTTTGTGGTGTTGCGCGGCTTTGATAGAGCTGCTGCTAGAGATAATCTATTCTGTCTGATAGCTGGTGCTGGTTTGGTCATGCAATTTGGCATTCAGGCAGCCATTCATATTGCCTCATCTGTAGATATGATCCCAACCAAAGGCATGACATTGCCTTTGATCAGCTATGGTGGATCATCTTTGCTAGCGAGCGGTATTACGATTGGAATGTTACTGGCATTAACACGTCAACGTCGGCGCGAGGGAGGTCTGGATGGCTAGATTTATCCTGGCAGCAGGCGGCACTGGCGGCCATATCTTCCCTGCATTGGCTGTTGCTGAAATCATGCAAAAACAAGGCCATGATGTGATGCTTTATACTGATAAACGTGGTGCCCCAATGATTGAGGGCAAGGCCAGCTATCAGATCATTGCCTCAGCTTCGCCATTTGCTGGCAATGTGATAAAAAAATCAGTTGCCATGGTCAAATTGGGATTGGGATTTTGCCAGTCACTTTTGATGATGATAACAAAGCGGCCAAAAGCCGTCATTGGCTTTGGCGGCTATCCAAGCTTTGCCCCTTGTGCGAGTGCCAGATTGCTTGGCATCGCTACCTTCTTGCATGAACAAAATGCTGTGATGGGACGCGCTAACAGGCTATTGGCAAAATTATGCCAGCTAACCGCCCTTTCATGGCAGGGCACAGCTGGCTTGCCAAAAGATAGCGCACATATTGTGACAGGGTTGCCTGTGCGTCAGGCCTTTTTCGCACTGGCTGATTATCAGCCCAAAGACGCATCTGATAAGTGCCATATTGTTGTGATTGGTGGCTCGCTAGGGGCACGGCTTTTTGCTGAGACAGTGCCAGAGGCTATTGCCTTGCTAGCACCAGAATTACAGAAATCTGTTACCATCACACAGCAAGCACGCACCGATCAAATAGCAGCTTTGAAATCAGCCTATGAAAGGCTGGGCATCACTGCGCATATTGCACCTTTTTTCCATGATATCGCTGCCTGCTATGACACAGCAGATATCATTATTAGCCGCTCTGGTGCCTCGTCTGTTGCTGAAATTTCCGCCTCTGGCAGACCAGCTATTCTTATTCCCTTTCCTGATGCTATGGATGATCATCAAACAGGCAATGCGAAAGCCCTTAGCACAGATGGGGGCGCGATTTTGCTTGATGAGGCAAGCTTATCAGCCAGCCATCTTGCTAGCCTGCTAACAGATATACTGCACGACAATAATAGACGCTGCGAAATGGCGCATTCAGCACGCCGATTATCTGTAAAAGACGCTGCCACTTTGCTGGCTAAAACTGTCACAGATGCGGTGCTGCCACCTCAGCCATCTGCCACGCAACAAGGGTCACGATCATGACAGCATTACCTCTTAGCATTGGCAAAATTCATTTCACCGGCATTGGCGGTATCGGCATGAGCGGCATTGCTGAAATTCTGCATGAGCTTGGCTATGCCGTTCAGGGTAGTGATTTATCAGAAAATGCCAATGTGAAACGCCTGATTGATAAGGGTATCCCTGTCTCTATTCCGCAATCAGCTGATAATTTAGACGATGTCTCAATCATTGTTATCTCAACTGCCATTCAACCAGATAATGTTGAAGTGATGGAAGCAAGGCGGCGCTTTTTGCCTGTGGTTCATCGTGCTGAAATGCTTGGTGAGCTGATGCGCCTGCGCTGGTCTGTGGCAGTTGCTGGCACGCATGGCAAAACAACAACCACCTCTTTGGTAGCTACATTGCTTGATGCTGCTAATATCGACCCGACCGTTGTGAATGGCGGTATTATCTCTAGCTGGGGCAGTAATGCCAAATTAGGGGCTGGTGAGTGGATGGTGGTTGAAGCTGATGAAAGTGATGGTTCTTTTTCACGCCTGAAACCAACTGTGGCTATTGTCACCAATATTGACCCAGAACATCTTGATCATCATGGCTCTTTTGACAAGCTAGAAACAGCGTTTGAAAATTTCGTCGCATCAATTCCTTTTTATGGTTTTGCCTGTTTGTGCATAGACCACCCATCAGTCCAGAGGCTTTTACCAAAGATAAGAGACAGGCGGATTATCACCTATGGGTTATCAGCAGCAGCAGATGTAAGAGCTGTGAATATCAGACATGATTGCAATCAAATGCTATTTGATATTCAGCTATCAGAGCGGCTGATGGGCAAAGCCGAACTGGTATCTGATATCGGCTTCCCAATGCTTGGCACCCATAATGTTCAAAATTGCATCGCTGCTGTAGCTGTTGCATTGGAGATGGGGATTGCGACTGACATTATCAGATCAGCTCTGGCAAGCTTCAAAGGGGTTGGCAGGCGTTTTGATTTTAAAGGCAATGCTGGCGGTATTACAGTGATTGATGATTATGGTCATCATCCAGTTGAGATTAAAGCAGCTCTTGATGCTGGCAGAATGCGCTGTCAGACTGGCAAGCTGATTGCCGTTGTTCAGCCTCATCGTTATAGCCGCTTACGTGATTTATTTGATGATTTCTGTAGCTGCTTTAATGAAGCTGATATTGTGTTGGTTGCTGATATATTTGCTGCTGGCGAGGCACCAATAGCTGGCTTTGATAAAGAAGATCTCGTCGCTGGCCTGCAAGCCTATGGCCATCAAATGCCGCTCGTTCTAGAAAGCCCAGATGCCCTAGCACAGACCATCCATAATCTTGCTTCCTCAGGTGATCTGGTGATGTGTCTTGGTGCAGGTTCAATCACAGGATGGGCAGCAAGCCTGCCAGAGGCGTTGCATCAGTTGCAAGCTGATGAGGAGGCGCGTACATGACCAGCTGGACTCCTCATAATTACATAGATATCCGCGGTGATTTGCGCGCAAATGAATTGCTGGCAAAGCGGACCTGGCTTGGTGTTGGCGGCCCTGCTGATCTGTATTTTGAGCCAGCAGATGAAGCTGATCTGGCACAATTCCTGAAGCAAAGCCCTGCTGATATGCCAATCACAATCATCGGTGCAGGGTCAAATATGCTGGTGCGTGATGGTGGGTTAGAAGGCTGTGTTATCAGACTAGCTGGCGCATTGGCAGATATCACAGAAGATGGTGATATCATCACAGCTGGTGCTGGTGCATCTGATGCTGATTTAGCCCGCTTTGCCGCCCGCCATAACAGAGCTGGTCTTGGGTTTCTTGTTTCCATTCCAGGCACTATAGGTGGCGGTTTGCGAATGAATGCTGGCTGTTATGGGGCTGAGTTTAAAGATGTTGTTATCTCAGCGCGCCTGATGGACAGACAAGGCAAAATCACAGAAATGACACCAGATGAAATGGGTATGGCCTATCGTCATAGTGATGTGGCTGATGACACTATTTTCCTGTCAGCCCAATTTGCGACACAAGCTGGTGATAGCGCTGCATTAAAAGCAGAAATGAAGGACATGTTGGCAATGCGCGCACAAACCCAGCCGCAAGGTGTGCGCACAGGCGGGTCAACCTTTGCCAATCCAGATGGTCATAAAGCATGGCAGGTGATTGATGAGGCTGGTTGCCGTGGCCTGCGGATTGGTAATGCCAGCATGTCTGACAAGCATTGCAATTTCATGATCAATGAAGGCGGCGCAACTGCCAGCGATTTAGAACGCCTTGGCGAGACTGTCAGAGCGCGTGTCAAACAAACAAAAGAGATTGAGCTGCGTTGGGAAATAAAGCGTTTGGGTCGCCCTGATGTGGCAAAGCCAGCAGATGGCCACCTAGAAGAAGGAGTATCACATGGCTAGCCAAGATCCTGCTAGAGTTGTTGTATTGATGGGTGGTTGGACATCTGAAGCAGCCGTAAGCCGTGTTTCAGGCGCATTTTGTACGAAAGCTGCCAGAGGTGCTGGATGGGATGCCATAGAGGTTGAGCTAGATCGTGACATCGCTATACGCCTGAAAGATATCAATCCATCACGTGTCTTTAATGCCTTGCATGGACAGGTTGGCGAAGATGGCTCTATTCAAGGTTTGTTGAATATTATGGGCATTCCTTATACCCATAGCGGTGTTGTGGCATCAGCAATGGCAATGGATAAAATCCTGTCACGCCAGCTATTTCAGGCACATGGCATTTCCGTGCCGCCGCGCCTGTCTTTGCAAGATGATGGCACCAGCGTATCACCACAAGATTATGATGGTGATTATGTTATCAAACCAACCAATGAAGGCTCTAGTGTCGGGGTTGAGATTGTCACAGCAGGCAGTGCGCCAAAACAGCTTGATCATTGGCCTGTTGGCACCAATCTGTTCGCTGAGGTTTATATCCCAGGGCGCGAGCTAACGGTCAGTGTTTTAGATGGTACGGCTCTTGGTGTTACTGAAATTCAATCACCAACATCTTTTTATGATTTTGATGCCAAATATAAGGTTGGTGGCTCTGAACATATCCTGCCAGCAGATATTGAAAAGACGATTTATGAATTAGCCCTTGATTGGGCAGAGACAGCCTATCGCGCGCTAGGATGCCGCGGTGTTGCACGTGCTGATTACCGGTTCGATGATAAAAATAACGCGCTTTATCTATTAGAAATGAATACCCAGCCTGGCATGACAGCCACATCTCTTGTGCCTGAACAGGCGATTTGGCGCGGCATCTCAGGTGAAGAATTAGTCAATCATTTATTGGAGACTGCCCAATGCGACGATTGATACCTTTTGCAAAATCATCAAAGCCAGCCAAGCGAGCAGCAAACGCTTCTATCTGGCACCAGATAAAATGGCGCATTGTGGCAAAAAGAGTCGCTGTTCTGGCATTATTAAGTGTGCCAGTTGGCCTGTGGGTCCAATCTGAAATAGTGACAAACGCCTTTTATGATTTTAGTGCAGAACAAGGTTATGCCTTGTCTGAGCTGCAAATTACAGGCCGCAACTTCACGCAAACGAACCAGATTTTATCAGCCATTGATGCTGATTATGGCACAGCCTTATTATCGTTAAATGTCCATGATATTCAGGCCAAATTAAATCAGCTTGGCTGGGTGAAATCAGCCACTGTGACACGCCATTATCCTGATGCGCTTAGCATTGCCATTGTTGAAAAAAGGCCAATGGCACTTTTACAAACCAAAGCGGGACATAGGCTGATTGATTATGATGGCGAAATTATCTTTAGTGCCAATGCCTCAGATTTTGCCCATTTGCCAGTGGTTGCTGGTGATGGGGCTGCTAGCACAGCTGGCATCATCATTGATGCGTTAAAAACAGAACCTGAATTATTTGCTGATGTGTGGGCCATTCACCGCGTATCTGACAGACGTTGGGATGTGCATTTACGCTCTGGCATGGCTGTCAAATTACCTGAGACAGATGCGATATTAGCCTGGTCAAAATTAGCTGTTTTGGACAGAGATACCCAAATCATGGCGCGTGATCTGGCAAGCATTGATTTGCGTGTCCCAGGCCAGCTGATTGTCGAGCCGAATTTGCCAATAGCCAAGAAAGGGCGAAAGACATGAGTGCTATCACCCCTTTCAAACCTGTTTCAGTCAAAGGCCCATTTGCTGTACTTGATGCTGGCTCTGCCAAGCTTGCTTGCTTGATTGTTGAGCCTGTTGGTAATGATAAGGTGACGATATTGTCATCAGCTATGCATGCTTCAAAAGGTCTTAATCGCGGCGAGATTTCAGATCTGGCCGAATTTAGTGAGACAGTTGGCAAAGTCGTTGAGGCAGCAGAGCGAAAAGCAGGGCTGACCGTGACAGATATTCATATTGTCATGCCAGGTGGTAAGCCACTATCACAGATAGATCGCTATCAGCTAGAGCTAGCAGATCCGATTATTAGCAAACGTGATTTGCGCCGTCTTCATTCCAAACAGCTTGCCAAAGCCTTGCCAGAAGGGCGCAGCCTCATACAAACCAAACAGCTTCATTATCTGATTGATGGTGACACCCAAGTGCATAATCCAAAAGGGATGCGTGCCAGCCATCTGGCTCTTGATGCCACCTCTGTTAGCATTGCCACAACCAGCTATTTGAATATTCAGGATGCGGTTCACCATAATCATCTGAATCTTGGACGCATTAGCCATAGTGCTTATGCTGCTGGCTTATCATGCTTGATGGAAGAAGAACGTGACCTGGGATCATTGCTGCTTGATATGGGTGGCGGGACAACATCAGCGGCATTATTTTTGAATAATGCTGTTATCGGTATTGCCACAGTGCCAGTTGGCGGCATCCATATTACACGCGATATTGCCCGCATCCTCAGCATTTCGTTGAGTGATGCTGAACGCCTGAAAGCGATGGAAGGCACAATCACGCCTTCACATGGTGAGGCTTTGAGTGATGTCTTATCACCACCGCCTTTTTTAGCAAATGGTGATAACTTCATCCCAGCGACTAGCCCGTTTCAGATGCAAGAATTACCTCTGCCAAATGGTGAGATGATTAGCCGCCAGCTTTTGGCTGATATTATCAGACCGCGCATCGAAGAAATCTTAGATATGATTGATAAGAAATTGAAAGATGCTGGCTTGGAACATCATCTTGGCAACCGCGTTGTTATCACAGGCGGTGCTAGCCAGCTGACAGGTGTCGCTGATTTTATTTCACAATATTGGAGGCGCAAAGCAACCGCAGCGCGCCCTGCCCATATTCTGGGTCTGGATGAGCAAACATCTGGGCCTGAATTTGCTGCTGTCACTGGCATGGCTTTGCATATCGCAAATGCTGCTGATGATGAGCATCTTGAATTCCACCCTGCTGCTGCTGCCAGAACACCCTTTGGGCGTTTTGGCTTATGGCTGCGCACGCACCTTTGATGAAAGGAGATAATCCGATGAAAGTGTGCCCTACCACCACTTATTATCTGACATGCCGACCAGCTCTGGTCAGCACCAGATACCCTGCTGTGACAATCACAGCCAAAACCAACAGCCTTAAAATTGAAGGGAGGCTATCATGAGCATCAATCTGACTGTTCCACAAACTATGCAAGAATTGCGGCCACGCATCACTGTCATTGGCGTTGGCGGGGCTGGCTGCAATGCTGTTAATAATATGATCAATGCTGACCTTGATGGTGTTGATTTTCTGGTTGCCAATACAGATGGACAAGCCCTTGCCCATTCTTTGGCACCACGTAAAATTCAGCTAGGCACCAATCTAACAGCTGGTCTTGGTGCTGGCTCAAAACCAGATATTGGACGCCAAGCTGCTGAAGAATCGATGAATGAAGTTCTGGCAGAATTATCTGACTGTAACATGGTTTTCATCACAGCTGGCATGGGTGGCGGCACTGGCACAGGGGCAGCGCCTGTGATTGCCAAAGCAGCCAGAGAGCGCGGTATTTTGACAGTTGGCGTTGTCACAAAGCCATTTGAATTTGAAGGCCCGCGCCGGATGAAACAAGCCACAACAGGCATCGAACAGCTGGCAGCTCATGTTGATACGCTGATTGTGGTACCAAACCAGAATCTGTTCCATGTCACGAATGAGCGCACCACTTTTGCTGATGCTTTCCACATGGCAGATACCGTTCTGCATCAAGGTGTCAGTGGTGTTACTGATCTGATGTTAAAGCCAGGTATTATCAATCTTGATTTTGCTGATATCCGCTCTGTGATGACAGAGATGGGCAAAGCAATGATGGGTACTGGTGAAGCATCTGGTGAACATCGTGCTATTACAGCAGCAGAGACAGCGATTAATAATCCGCTTTTAGAAGATACCTCATTGCGCGGTGCCAAAGCACTTATCGTTAATGTGACAGGCGGCCCTGAGCTTGGCTTTTTCGAAGTGGATGAAGCGGTTCAGCGTATTCGTCAGGAAGTCGATGAAGATGCTAATCTTATCTTTGGGTCGGCGATTGATGATACCTTAGATGGCACTATTCGCGTCTCTGTGGTGGCGACTGGTATTGATGCGCTGGCATTGACACAACCAGCACCATCATCACGCCCTACTATGGCTACTCAGACACCGCAAGCAGCACAATCAGGAATGGGATTTGCCTCATCTGATTTGGCAATGCCAGAGGTATCACCGCAAGCATCATTAGATGATAAAGGCGATGATATCGGGGCTGACACACTATCTGATGACAGCAATGGTGACACTGCACCAACTGCTGAAACACAGCCAGAGACATCACAAGATATCCCTGCCTCATCACCTTTTGCTAGCACTGATATGCCAGATGATTTGGCTGATGGTGCATCTTATGGTTTGGCAGAGAATAACAGTGATGATGCATCAGGTGCCGCACTGGCAACAGAGCCGCAAGAAGCACAGCTTGATATTGAACAAGCTGTACAAGAGCTTTCGGCAGATGATGTGATTGCATCACCAGCCAAGGCAGATGATGCCAGCAAAACCCAAACAGGTTTTTTTGGCGATGGCGCCGCAGAAGAAAAGGATGAAAAGGCTGGCTTTATTCCGCAAGCCCCACTGGCCATTACACCAGATCCTGTTCTTGAAGAAGCCAGCCCGGTGCCAAATTCACGGCCTAGCCTGATTCATAAAATCTCTGGTTTATGGGCATCTCGTGCGCCTGAAACAGCGCCAGAAGCCAAAGAAGCTGAGCCTGAGATAATGGTAACTAAGTCATCAGAAGATGCGCCAAAAATCCTTGATTTGCCGCGCACCGATGCGTTGCAGGAAACATTGCCAATCGGCAATCAGCCTGCCACAGATGAGTCTGATGATGAGCTTGATATACCAGCTTTCTTGCGCCGTCAGGCAAATTAAACAAACAAATCAAGCAGTTTGCCCCTACCCTTTGGGGCAAACTGCAACAAAACGTAACACAGAAGTGATTTGGCTTTCTGACCAAAGCTGTCTAGCTTAGCATCAGATTATTGCAAGGGACTGTGATTTCGTGAAACCAACTTTCGGCCTAGATGATATGCAAACAACCATTGGTGCGCCAGCCAGCTTGACCGGCATTGGTGTGCATTCTGGCCGTTTCACAAGCTGCACCTTGCATCCAGCACCAGCAAATACGGGTATAATATTCAGACGCATTGATATTGATGGTGATGATAACATCATCTTAGCACATGCCAGCAATGCCGTTGAAACACAGCTTTGCACACGCATTGAAAATGCTAGCGGTATTGGCGTTAACATGATTGAGCATCTGATGGCTGCCTTTCATGGTCTTGGTCTTGATAATCTAATAATTGATATTGATAGCGGTGAAGTGCCTATCCTTGATGGCTCTAGTGCGATTATCGTTGAGGTGATTGAACGTGCTGGTATTGTGCGCACTGATACACCGCGCTCTTATATTGAGATTTTAGCACCTGTCAGAGCAGAGCTTGAAAATGGCGCTTGGGCAGAATTATCACCATCTGATCACCTTCAGATGGATATCACCATTGATTTTGATGATCCAGCAATCGGCAAGCAGCATCTGGCATTTGATGCGCATGATGATTGCTTTATCAAAGAATTATCCGAAGCACGGACTTTTTGTTTGTTCCGCGATGTTGAGATTATGCGCAATGCAGGTCTTGCGAAAGGCGGCTCATTAGATAATGCGCTTGTTTATGATAATGGCACGATTTTGAATAAATCTGGCCTGCGCATGGAAAATGAATGTGTCAGACATAAAGCACTTGATTGCATGGGCGATTTATTCTTGCTTGGCATGGCTGTCAAAGGGCGGATGACCTCTGAGATGCCAGGCCATAGGCTAAGCACAATTTTAGTCAGAGCCCTGCTAGATTCTCCAGAATCATTCCGCATTGTAAGCCATGATGAGAGCCTGTCTTTGGTCTCGCAGGTTGAAATGATGCCGATTGCGGCCTCTGCCTAAATTTTGCCCTTTACCATCCTTATTCCCACGCTAGTTTTGGCAATAGCCGTGCGATATCAGATACCATCATGATATCGAACTAGCCTGTTCAGCTAATCAATGTCATATTACGCTTTATTGTGATGTGAAATAGGCTATAAGCTATAGATGAGCCATTATTGTTTAAAGAGCGCTGATAATTCGTAATGCACCATTTTATCAAACTATCCTTACTTGCGATCATTGCTGGCTGGCTAGCTGGATGTTCTTCATCAAACGAGCTTGATCAGCTTGTTCAGCAAGAAAAGCCAGTTGATGTGCTTTATAATGAGGCATTGAACACAGCTTTGAGTGATGGGCCAAAAGCAGCTGCGCCTAAATTCGAAGAAGTTGAACGCCAGCACCCTTATTCAAAATGGGCAACACAAGCACAAGTTATGGCTGCTTGGTCATTTTATCAAGATAACCAATATAGCCGTGCGCTCTCTGCCTTAGACCGGTTTATTGAGCTTAATCCAGCCGCAGGTGAGCTAACAGAATATGCCTATTATCTGCGTGCATTATGTTTTTATGAACAAATTGTTGATGTCGGGCGTGATGCTGCAATGACGATTGATGCCAAAGCGGCTTTTGAAGAATTATTGCGCCGCTATCCAGATGGCCTCTATGCCAGAGATGCCCAGCTAAAACTAGATCTGACCAGATCTCATCTAGCAGGCAAGGAAATGGCTGTTGGTCGTTTCTATCTTGATGAAGGTCATTTTGGTGCTGCCATTAACCGCTTTGAAATCGTGGTGCGTGATTTCGATACCACCAACCAAGCACCAGAAGCATTATATCGGATGATCGAAGCTTACTTATCACTTGGGCTAACTGATGAGGCAATGCGTGTCTTGCAGGTATCTGATTATAATTATGCTGATTCTATCTGGACAGCGCGTGCCCGCGATCTTCTTGATGACCCCTCTCGTCCAGCACCGCAAGGTCTGGTAGAAGGGCTAATAACCAAAACCTTCTCGATATTTGAATAAGAGTGCCATGCTCACCCATCTGAGCGTCCGAAATATAGTTCTGATTGAAGAATTACAGCTTGATTTCAAGACTGGCCTTACTGTGCTAACAGGTGAAACAGGTGCAGGCAAATCCATCTTGCTTGATTCACTTGGGCTAGCTTTAGGGGCAAGAGCTGATTTTGGCCTGCTTCGCAAAGGTGCAGAACGTGGCTCTGTTACTGCCTGTTTTGAATTGCCTGCCAACCATCCTGTCTGGGCTGTCTTAGATGAGGCAGGCATTGAGCCATCTGATGAGCTGATTATCAGACGCCAGCTGCGCAAAGATGGCAAATCACCTGCCACTATGAATGATGAGGCCGTATCCGTGAATTTACTGCGCCAATGTGGTGATTTGCTGATTGAGATACAAGGGCAATTTGAAGGGCGCGGATTGCTTGATTCAAGCCATCATATCAGCCTGCTTGATAGAGCGTGTGATCATGACCAAGCCTTGGTTAAATTACGCCAAGCCTATCACGGCTGGCGCGCTGCTGAAAAGGCATTGCAAGATGCTGAAACAGAACTTGAAAAAGCAAAGGAAGAAGAAGAGTGGCTTCGTGATGCTGTCAGCCAGCTTGACCTGCTGGCAGCTGAAGCAGATGAAGAAGATAAGCTAGCAAATGAGCGTGCCCTATTCACCAATCTTGAAAAAATTGCTGAAGCCTTGGCGATTGCTGATGATGCCTTAAATGCTGAAATTGGCGCTGAATCAGCCTTATCACGTGCTTTATCAGCGATTGAAAAAGTCGCTGATACAGGTGCTGGTCACCTTGATGATGCCTTAGATGCGCTAGCACGCACATCGACAGAGATGGCTGAGGCAAACTCTGCGCTGCAAAATGCCGCTGCTAGCCTTGAAGCAGATCCTGCGCGTTTAGCTGAGATAGATGACAGACTATATGAAATTCGCGCCCAAGCCAGAAAGCATAATTGCCTGCCAGCAGAATTGCCCGAAATCCATGAAGCACTGGCACTGCGCCTCGCCCAGCTTGATGATAATTCAGGTGCTTTGGCTGGCTTTCGTGCCAAATGTCGCGAATGGCAAGATGCCTATGAGGCTATTGCAACCATCATTTCTGACCGCCGCCAGCAAATGGCAGCCAATCTTGATAAGGCTGTGATGGCAGAATTGCCGCCCCTTAAGCTAGAGGCTGCACGGTTCAAAACAGCGATTGAGACGAAATCAAGCTGGGGTGAAACAGGCTGGGATAATGTGCGATTTGAAGCCGCTGCAAACCCTGGGCAGGATTTGGCACCGATTGATAAGGCTGCCTCTGGCGGTGAATTAGCACGCTTCCTGCTAGCACTAAAGGTGGTATTAGCGCGTAATGAGACTGCTAAAACTTTGATTTTTGATGAGGTTGATTCAGGTGTTGGTGGTGCTGTTGCTGCTGCGGTTGGTGAGCGATTGGCACGCCTTGGCAATGCTATGCAGACGCTTGTCATCACCCATTCACCACAAGTGGCGGCCAAGGGGCATCAGCATTATAAAATTCAGAAATCAGCTCATGATGATAGTGTCATTAGCCAAACTGATATTTTGACAGAACATGAGCGAGCTGAGGAAATTGCCCGTATGCTGGCAGGCGAACATATCACAGCAGAAGCACGTGCCGCTGCTGTGACATTGCTAGGATTTGATACCCTATGACACTGCCCGCTTTGCCAGATATCACAATCCCTGCAGACAGGCTGACAGAATTAGAAGCATCATCAGTCCTTGCCATGCTGGCAGAGGCGCTATTATTTTTTGATGATGCCTATCATGGCAAAGATGCGCCTTTGATATCTGATAGCGATTATGATGCATTGGTGCGTTATAATCAGACAGTTGAAACGGCGTTCCCGCATCTTGTACGTCAGGATAGCCCGTCACAGCGTGTCGGTGCTGCTATCGCCTCTGGCTTTGGCAAGATACGTCATGA
The DNA here is from genome assembly GCA_049890115.1 of Puniceispirillaceae bacterium (SeqCode). GTDB lineage: Bacteria > Pseudomonadota > Alphaproteobacteria > Puniceispirillales > Puniceispirillaceae > UBA685. The sequence goes on from JBMHCC010000039.1 coordinate 69,563, forward strand.
TGTTCCAATGTTATCATTATCAAATGCCTTTTCAGATGAAGATGTATTTGAATTCACCAAGAGAATAAGGCGTTTTTTAAGCCTTGAAGATACAGCCTTGCTTGCCTTTACCGCAGAGCCAAAAATAGATGGCCTATCGCTATCTTTACGCTATGAAAACGGTACATTTACCAGAGCCGCTACAAGAGGTGATGGCAGTGAGGGTGAAGATGTCACAGCCAATATCATGGTGACAGATAGCATTCCCAAAACATTATCAGGCAACCCGCCAGAATTGCTTGAGGTGCGCGGTGAACTTTATATGGATAAGGCAGATTTTCTAGAGCTCAATCAGCGTCAGGAACAAGCTGGTGCCAAGATTTTTGCCAATCCGCGCAATGCTGCTGCTGGCTCTTTGCGGCAAAAAGATGCTGCCATCACAGCCAGCCGTCCTTTACGTTTTTTTGCCTATAGTGCTGGCGCATCAAAAGGGGGGCATTGGCAAACACATTCTGATTTCTTGAGTGATTTGCGTTCTTATGGATTTGCCGTCAATGAGCTTACCGCATTTTGTCACTCAGCTGATGAGTTGCTAGCTGCCTATCATAAAATTGGTGATGCCAGATCCAGCCTTGCCTATGATATTGACGGGGTTGTCTATAAGGTTGATGATCATAGCTATCAAAGCAGGCTAGGACAGGTGAGCCGCGCCCCGCGCTGGGCCATCGCTCATAAATTTCCAGCTGAAAAAGCCACCACCATCATTGATGATATTACCATTCAGGTTGGTCGCACAGGCGCATTGACACCTGTGGCAAGATTGCAACCTGTGAATGTGGGCGGGGTTATTGTTTCCAATGCCACCTTGCATAATGAAGATGAGATAATCCGCAAAGATATTCGCATTGGTGATAGCGTGATATTGCAACGTGCTGGTGATGTCATCCCTCAAATTGTTGCTGTCATACCAGAAAAACGCCCAGAGACTAGCCAGCCTTATTCTTTTCCTGAGACCTGCCCTGTCTGTAATAGGCCAGCGATGCGACCTGATGGTGAGGCAGTGCGCCGCTGTAGTGGCGGTTTTGCTTGTGAAGCACAAGCCGTTGAAAGGTTGAAACATTTTGTATCTCGTAATGCCTTTGATATTGAAGGGCTTGGCACAAAGCAGATTGAACAATTCTTTGAACTTGGCTGGGTCAAAGAACCAGCTGATATTTTTGCATTGCCAAAGCGTCGTGATGAGATCCAAGACCTTGACCGCATGGGTGAAACATCAGCTGGCAATCTGATAATGGCGATTAATGAGCGCCGACAAATCGCACTTGGCCGTGTGATTTTTGGCCTTGGCATTCGCCAGATTGGACAAGCTACCGCCAATTTATTGGCCCAGCATTATGAAACGCTTGAAGCTGTTATGGCAGCAGCGATTGACGCTCAACATAGCGACAGCCTGTCTTTTGATGATCTGGTGAATATTGATCAGATTGGCGAATCTGTAGCAGCTGATATCATTGCCTTTTTCGCTGATGAGGCCAATCAGCAAGCCGTCAGCGCATTATTGGCTGAAATCACGCCACTGCCTCCTGAAAAACCAGCAGCAGATAGCCCTATTAGTGGCAAAATACTCGTTTTTACAGGCAGCCTTGTACAAAGCTCGCGTGCAGAGGCCAAAGCAATGGCAGAACGACTTGGGGCAAAGGTCGCTGGCTCTGTATCATCAAAAACCGATTTTGTGATAGTTGGCGCAGATGCTGGCTCTAAAGCCAAAAAAGCAGAAGCATTAGGCGTTACAATTTTATCAGAAGATGAATGGCAGGATTTGATTTCCAGCTAAATCGCGGCACATTTATCACAAAGCCATTGCCGCATTGCCTCATCATCACAATAAGGCAGCAGAGCCTGATGGACTGCTTGATGATAATCATTCAGCCATTGGCGCGCGCTATCATCAAGATACTCTGGCACAATCAGCTTTGTTTCAAATGGTACCATTGTCAGATTTTCAAATGCATAAAAACCGGATATCTCAGCCTCACAAACCGCGACCAGATTTTCAAGCCTTATCCCCCACTGGCCAGCCTCATAAAACCCTGGCTCATTTGATAAGACCATGCCCTTTTCAAGAGGCAAGCTTGCCCGTTTTGAAATGTGAACAGGGCCTTCATGAACTGATAGCATGTGACCCACACCATGACCTGTGCCATGCGCATAATCGCGCCCTGTTTCCCATAAAGGCGCACGGCAAATCGCATCCAGATTATCGCCTCTTGTGCCATGCGGAAAGACAGCCCTGCCAAGGGCAATATGGCTTGCCAGAACAGCTGTATAGGCCGCTTTCATATCGCTATCTGCCTGACCGATAATTAGCGTGCGTGTGATATCTGTTGTGCCAAAACGGTAATGGGCACCGCTATCAATCAAAAGCAAATTATCAGGCTGAATAAGACTATCAGAGCCTGCTTGTGCACGATAATGGATAATCGCACCATTGGCCCCGCTTCCCATAATCGCATCAAAGCTATCCATCAGATAATCAGCATGTGATTGTCTTTGTTTTTGTAGAATTTCAACCAGATCTGTTTCATGAAATTGAGCGGCATTTTGCCTCTCTAGCCAGAACCAGAACCGACAAAAAGCCGCAGCATCTATCAGATGTGCTTTGCGAAACCCAGATAGCTCTGTTTCATTTTTCTGAGCTTTTATCGCTAGCAAAGGACAGCTTTCTTTAACCATTTGCAGCTGATGTTTTGTCATCAGGCGTGCCATGCCAGATGGCAAGCTGGCAGGGTCAACCGATATTACCTTGCCTGTTAATGAGGCTAGGAAATCATCACATTCTGAAAATGACAGAGATGAAAAAGACGTGCTGTGATCTGCTGGCAAATCAGCGCCTATCAAAACCAGATCGCCTTGTTTTGGCAGATAGGCAAAACAGAGATGAAAAGGCGTATTGGCTAAATCACTGCCTCTGATATTGCAAAGCCAATTCGCACAATCAACCGCACTGATAAAAAGGCCATCATGACCTGCTTTTTGCAAAGCTGATTGTGCATTAGCTATTTTAATATCTGCCATGCAGCCTGTCTGCCAATCATCTAAAAAGAACGCAGATTGACGGATAAATTCAGGCCTATCATGCCAGAGCGCATCTATCGGATGGCTGGCAAGCGGATGCCATGTAATCGCACAATCTTCTGCTTTATCAGGCAAATTATCACGCTGTGATAAGGTGGTGGTCATCTCATCAAAACCAAGACGCAATTCACCTAGCCCTGTTTCAGCTATATAGTCAGCCAGATAATCAGCTAGGGCATTTGGTCCAGAATCACGCCATTGCCAGATATCTTTTGCCAGCTCTTGTGCCATCTGCAAATGATAACGCCCATCTGAAAAGACCACTGCCTTATCAGGCAAAATCAGCGCAAAGCCAGCTGACCCTGTAAACCCACTAATAAAGGCTAGCCTCTCATCACAGGCGCGCACTTCTTCTCCAGAATAGATATCACCGCGCCAAATAATCAGACCATCCAGGTTTTGCCTTGCAAGGCTGTCACGTAATGCTGTGACCATAGTCATCAGACAACCCCTTTCGCATGGGCAAAGCTCATCACCAAAGCGCTCCATTCCCCAATATGGATGCGCCGCCTGACAATCAGGCCTTCTTTGCGGAAAGCGGCGATAATCAGCGGCTCTTGCGCTATCAAAATACCTGATAAAATGAGCCGCCCTTCTGCGCTTAATTTGGCAGCAATCTCAGCTGATAATGCCTTTAACGGCCCTGCCAGAATATTGGCAATCAGCACATCATAAGGGGCATGATGATGCATTTTACGGCTGGCAAACCCTTTTGATGTCAAACATGGCATCTGCTTTGCTGAAATATGATTTAACCGCCGATTGGCACTAGCTGTTCTGGTGGCAACAGGGTCAATATCAGATGCGATTATTGTGGCATAAGGCATCAGGCGCGCAACTGCCATTGCCAAAATCGCGCTGCCTGCCCCTAAATCCAGAACAGATCGCGCCTTGCGTTTAAAGCTATCTTTTTTCAGCAAATCATCTAGCGCAATCAAGCACCCTTCTGTGGTGGGATGTGTGCCAGACCCAAAGGCTTCAGCTGCTTCAATTTGTAGTTTCTTTGTACCAGCTGGCGCTTGCTGTGTTACATGGCTGCCATAAATCCAAAAGCGGCCAATATGTAATGGCGGAAAGGAAGCACGGTTCTCAGCCAGCCAATCACGCTTGCCATAGGCGATAATATCATGATCTGGCACAATGTTATCATCACTGGCCTGTTGCAGAGCGGCGGCGACAAGGCCATCATCAGGCGCATGATCAAAAAAGGCCTCAATTATCCAATTTGGCGCATCAAGATAGGGACGTGATACAGATAGTGCCATCGCCCCGCATCGTTCTTCAAGAGCGGTTTCATAGGCATTTGTTGGCCCTGTGATATCTAGTCTGACTGACCAGCTTTCTTGTTCTGACATATCTTTATGATGCCTCATTTTTCGTCATTTTTTCAACAAAGCTGGCAACAACTTTTTTGCGCCCTGCCCGGTCAAAAGCGATTTCCAATTTATCACCTTCTACCGCTGTCACATTGCCCATGCCAAATTTTTGATGAAAGACACGTTCATTTTTGGCAAATCCAGATGCGCTAGTGCTATCTGGCACCCAGCCATCTTCATCACGGCGCGGCGCATGTGCCAGTGAAGCATTTTTGCGATCAGCTGCACGGTGCCAGCCAGGCCCATAACCAGCCTGCCCCGCACGTTGCGATGCATCACCCACCATAATCGGCTCTGAACGGCCAACTGACAGGCCTTGTGCCAAATCTTCGATAATATGCTGCTTGGGAAGCTCACCAATAAAGCGCGAGGGGATACAGGCCTGCCATAATCCATGAATACGCCGATTAGCCGCAAAAGAAACAAACAGATTCTCTCTGGCTCTGGTAATGCCGACATAGCCAAGACGGCGTTCCTCTTCAAGGCCAGCACCGCCATTTTCATCCAAAGAACGCTGACTTGGAAATAGCCCTTCTTCCCAGCCAGGTAAAAAGACAGTGTTAAATTCCAGCCCTTTTGCGGCATGTAATGTCATCAAAGATACCTCGCCATCCTGATTGGCATTTTCAGTATCTGTGACCAAAGCAATATGTTCCAAGAAGGCATCAAGTGTCTCAAAATCTTCCATTGCTGCGACAAGTTCTTTGAGGTTCTCAAGCCTGCTTGGCGAATCAGGGTTTTTATCAGCCTGCCACATAGCGGTATAGCCGCTATCATCAAGCACAAATCGTGCCAAATCTGCGGCGCTTAATTCTTTTGCCTCAGCACGCCAGCCTTCAATCTGACGCACAAATCCAGCCAAAGAACGCCGTGCTTGTGGCTTTAGCTCATCACTATCAGCAAGAGAGGTTGCTGCTGTTAGATAGGGTGTGTCAGTGGCTCTGGCATAGGCGAATATCGTTTGCAGTGATGCTGTACCTAGCCCTCTTTTTGGCGTGTTAATAATACGCTCAAACGCCAAATCATCAGCTGGCTGTGCGATAAGACGCAAATAAGCAAGCGCATCTCTTATCTCAGCACGTTCATAAAATCTTGTACCAACAACACGGTAAGGCAAGCCAATCGCAATAAATCGTTCTTCAAATTCGCGTGTCTGATAGCCAGCACGAACCAAAACAGCGATTTCATTTAACTCATGGCCATCTTTTAACAAATGTTCAATCTGGCTTGATAAGGTGCGTGCTTCTTCATGGCCATCCCAATAGCCAGAAATCTGGACGGGCTTGCCATCAGCCCCAGAGGTGTAAAGCTCTTTGCCAAGGCGTGTTTCATTATGCGCGATAAGGGCTGATGCACAGGCTAAGATCTGACCAGATGAGCGGTAATTCTCTTCAAGCCTGACGATTTTTGCACCATTATAATCTTTTTCAAATTTCAGAATATTGCCAACCTCAGCCCCGCGCCAGCCATAAATAGACTGGTCATCATCACCCACACAGCATAGATTTTTATTTTTTTGTGCCAGTAAACGAAGCCATAAATATTGCGCAATATTCGTGTCTTGATATTCATCAACCAGAATATGAGTAAGCTTATTATGATACTCTGCCAGCACATCTGGATGATTTGAAAAAATGGTCAAAAGATGCAATAGCAAATCACCAAAATCAGCTGCATTCAGGCTTTTCAGCCGCGCCTGATACGCCTCATAAAGCTGAACCGCTTTGCCATCTGCTAAATCACCAGCTTCAGCAATAGATACCTTATCAGCTGTCAGGCCTTTATCTTTCCATTTGCCAATCATCGCCAGAATGGCGCGTGGTTGCCAGCGTTTAGGATCAATGGCCTGCAGCTCCATGACTTGTTTTATCAAACGAAGTTGGTCATCTGTATCAATGATGGTGAAATTAGAATGCAAGCCAACCAAACCAGCATGACGGCGCAACATACGAGCGGCAACAGAATGAAATGTGCCAAGCATGACCTGTTCAGCCATTGGCCCGACCATGGCTGATACGCGTTCTTTCATCTCACGTGCTGCTTTATTGGTAAAAGTCACAGCCAGAATATTCCATGGCATCGCTGTTCTGCTGGCAATAAGCTGGGCAATGCGTGCTGTTAGAACACGTGTTTTACCTGTACCAGCACCAGATAGCACCAATAAGGGCCCATCAAGTGTTGTGACCGCCTCTTCTTGTGGCTGATTCAAACCAGCAAGCCAAGGGCCTGCCACAGGCTGAGACAAAGATGGTGATGATTGCGGGGTGATATCTGATACCAAAACAATACTTCCAAAAGGCTAATGCCATTATAAGGCATGTAAAATCATAAATCTAAAGATAGAACAAATCATGAAAATAAAAAAGGGGATGCTGTGAATTCAGCTCTTCTTTTTTTCAAAAAACGCCTCATCTATTCGGATAGGATGGCAATTCTGGACAAATCCTGTTGCGCTTGATAACTACAATAGACACGAAGTGATGAATGAGTGAGAAAATGATGGGTCTGCGATCACAAAAGATATCTCTGTGGCTTTGTCTGGTGGTTACGGTGGGACTTAGTGCCTGTTCCAGCCTGCCAGTTGAAGAGCGCACAGATAATCGTGATCCTTTTGAAGATACCAACCGCAAGGTCTTTGCCTTTAATATGGCAGCTGATAGCTATGTGCTAGAGCCTGTTGCAAGCGGCTATCGCACAGCTGTGCCAGATAATGTCCAACAAGCTGTTGGCAATCATTTACATTGGGCATCATTACCATCAACAGCTGTTAATTCCACCTTGCAAGGCAAATTTGAAAATGCTGCTTTGGCAGTTATTCATTTTGCCATTAATGGCCTAACATTAGGTCTGGCTGATCTGACGCCTGAGGATGATAAGCCAACAAGAGAAGATTTCGGCCAAACGCTTGCTGCTGCCAACGTGCCAGAAGGCGCATATATTGAAGTGCCTTTATTAGGCGCTCATACCACAAGATCGCTATCAGGTCGTGTTGTTGATTTTGTTCTGAACCCGCTATCTGCCCTAGAAGCAGGCCAAGCTGGCCAAACTGTGCAAAATGCCCAATTACCAGTCGGGGCAATCTCATTCAGAGCCCAGAATTTCGACGCTATCAATGATGTCAAATATAACGCTCTTGACCCTTATGCGAGGGCACGCTCTGTTTATTATCAGCAACGAGCTGGCTTATTGGCTGATCGCCTGCCTGGCGAGATTGTCGATGATGCCAATGATGATGCTTTTAGCGACTTTTTCGGAGATTCGTAAAAAATGAGACATTCTGTTTTTTTAACATTATCTTCAGCTTTCCTTCTGACACTAAGCTTGTCTGCCACCCCTGCTTTGGCAGATAATCGACTGGCAGATGCCAAAGCATTGGTCACGGCAATGGCAGATGCTGTTAAGATGACAGTTGAACAAAATTATGATGATGATGGCGAACGTATTGCGGCTGTTGATAAGCTGATTGATACCTATTTTGATTTTGATGGCATTGCCCGTTTTTCAGCAGGTCGCTATTGGCGGGCTGCAAACGAAGATGAAAAAGCTGATTATAAAGAGCTGTTCCGCATGGTATTAACAGGGCTTGCGGCACGGCAATTTGACCAGCTAAAAGGCCTTGATTATCAGGTCACAGATGCGGTTGCCAAAGGTGACAAGCTGGTTCTGGTTACTGGTGTGATGCAAGACCCGTCTGGCAAATCAGCTGATGTTATTGTTAGCTGGCGTGTTGCCACCCCAAAGGGCAAAGAGCAGCGTATCATTGATGTTGAGATTGAAAATATTTCTATGCTGATTACACAGCAACAGGAAAATACCGCCATAATTCGAAAAAATGGCGGCAAATTTTCTGCATTAATAGATGTTTTGCGCAAATCAGCAGAGGCACTTTAAAAAGCGCCTCTTATCTGAAATTGATTAGCGTGAAATCGGCTTATATTTGATGCGTGTTGGCCTGTCTGCCTCAGCACCAAGGCGGCGCTTTTTATCAGCTTCATAGGCTTCATAATTGCCTTCAAACCATTCCACATGGCTGTCACCTTCAAAAGCCATGATATGAGTGGCAATTCTATCAAGGAACCATCTATCGTGGCTGATAACAACCGCACAGCCAGCAAATTCAAGCAATGCTTCTTCCAAGGCACGCAATGTATCCACATCCAAATCATTGGTTGGTTCATCGAGCAACAGAAGATTCGCACCACTTTTGAGCATCCGTGCCAAATGAACACGGTTACGTTCACCACCTGAAAGCTGACCAACTTTTTTCTGTTGATCAGCACCTTTGAAATTAAAATTGCTGACATAAGCACGTGAGGGAACAGTGCGCTTGCCAAGCTCTAATTCATCGAGCCCATCAGAGATCACTTCCCAGACAGTCTTATTATCATCAAGCGCATCACGTGACTGATCAACATAGCCAAGCTTGACCGTATCACCAACGCTAAGCGCGCCATTATCAGGTGCTTCTTGATTGGTTAACATCCGAAATAAGGTGGTTTTACCAGCACCGTTTGGCCCGATCACACCCACAATACCACCTGGTGGCAGGCGGAATGTGGCCTCATCAATCAGCAATCTGTCACCAAACCCTTTTGATAATTTATCAGCTTCCAGCACCTTATCACCAAGGCGTGGGCCAGCTGGAATAACAATTTTTGCTGTTTCAATACGCTGCTGTTGACCTTCTTCAAGCAATTTTTCATAGGCTGTGATACGTGCCTTTGATTTTGCCTGACGTGCTTTTGGTGCAGAGCGCACCCAATCCAGCTCACGCGATAAAGAACGCACACGCGCATCTTCAGCTTTGCCTTCTTGCTCCAGACGCTTTTGCTTCTGCTCTAGCCAGCCAGAATAATTACCCTCATAAGGGATGCCCTGACCACGATCTAGTTCTAGAATCCAGCCAGCCACTTCATCCAAGAAATAGCGATCATGCGTGATGGTGACCACTGTGCCTGGGAAATCATGTAAAAAGCGCTGAAGCCATGCGACTGATTCTGCATCTAGATGGTTCGTTGGCTCGTCAAGAAGCAACATATCTGGTGCTGATAATAACAGCTTACATAAAGCAACACGGCGGCGTTCACCACCTGATAATTTGGTCACATCAGCGCTGCCATCTGGCACGCGCAAAGCATCCATTGCGATCTCTGCTTTGCGTTCTAGGTCCCATGCATCCATTGCATCAATCTTTTCTTGCAATTCAGCCTGCTCAGCAATGACCTCATTCATTTCATCATCAGTAAGCTCTTCGGCGAAACGGGCGCTGACCTCGTTAAACCTGTCCATCAGCTGTTTTGCCTCACCCATGCCAGCCATAACATTGCCTTGCACATCTAATGAGGCATCAAGCTCAGGTTCCTGTGCTAGATAGCCAATATGAATGCCATCTGCTGCCATTGCTTCGCCTGAAAAATCTGTTTCAATACCTGCCATAATTTTCAGCAAGGTCGATTTACCAGCACCATTGAGACCAAGCACACCAATCTTTGCTCCTGGCAAAAATGACAGGCTGATATCTTTTAAGACTTCTTTGCCACCTGGATAAGTTTTGCCAAGTTTATACATAGAATATACATATTGAGAGCTAACCATTATCTTGTCCTTTATTGGGCATGGCATCTGACAGTTGCATAATACGCTATCTGGATAGGCGCATCTGATTATCTGTCATATTTTACTGCGTGTTTTCACTGTCCCTACCATTAGGCGATTTTTTGACGAAAAACCAGCCTTAGCAGTGCCATTTCTTGACGAGGCCAGCAAAAAAATCTGATATAGTGCCATAGGGATTGATAATAAGGTTATGGATATGCTGACTGAATCTTTATGGATAATCATCATTGATATGGTGATTGGCACCATACAATGGGCATTATTGCTGCGTTTTGCCTATCATATCTTTGTGCCAGATAATAGCCGGCTTTTCGGCATTCGCCACATCAATAAAGCAACAGATCCTGTGATCAGAGCCTTTGGCCTTTTAACACCAGATTTTTTAATTCAGCGCATTCGCCCTTTATGGGTTGGCTTTTTGATTGTGATTATCCGCTTTTATATGCTGCCAACCTTTATCGGCTATGAGGTGACAGCGCTACAAAATTTAAGCTTAGAGGCTCTGTTTTTAACAGCTATCGCATCATTTTAGCGGCTAATCGTGAAACGCTTTCCAAGGCTGCCATCTGATTTATGCTGGCGGATAACCTCACCTTGCGGGCCTGAAATATAAAGCCAGACACTATTATCATCATCAATGGTGAACTGGTTTATCACCTCACCTTTGTTTAATGTGATAGTAGCAGGCGTTGATGGTTCAGACAGCTTGTCAGCATTGCGGGCAAGACCAATACCGAGTAAGATAACACAAACTATAATCAAAATGCCCATTATCGCTGTTAGCATCTTTAAGGCGCGTAATTGCGATGGAGAAAATGGCCCCTCTTGGGCAGCATCTTCGGGCAGTGGCTGGACTTGTTTTTTATCAACCATGGAACAATCAGATCCCTTAATTATGACAGCTGATGAGCAGGCTGAAGGCCAGAGGCTCGATCGCTGGCTGGCAGAATGCACAGCTGATTTATCGCGCACCCGGTTAAAAGCATTGATACTGGATGGCCAGCTACGCATGAACGGGGTCACCGTAACTGATCCCTCTGCCAGCGTCAAACCACTGGCAACTTATGAGCTGATTTTACCGCCTGTCAAAGATGCCACCCCGCAACCAGAGGATATCCCTCTGCAGATTTATTTTGAAGATGAACATCTTATCGTGCTTGAAAAGCCAGCTGGTATGGTGGTTCACCCTGCCCCTGGTTCTTATGATGGCACGTTGGTTAATGCGCTGCTTCATCATTGTGGCAATAGCCTGTCTGGCATAGGCGGTGTAGCGCGCCCTGGCATTGTGCATCGCCTTGATAAAGATACCTCTGGTGTGATGATGGCAGCCAAATCAGAAAAAGCCCATGTGAAATGTGCTAAATTATTTGCCAAACATGCGCTTGACCGCCGCTATCAGGCCTTAGTCTGGGGCCTGCCTGCTGAGAGAGTTGGCACCATTGATGCGCCAATTGGCCGCAATAAATATGACCGCAAAAAACAAGCCATTAGCGAGACTGGTAAAGACGCTATCACCCATTATCAGACTTTACGCGATTTGCCGCCTTTTTCAGCACTAGTCGAATGCAAGCTTGAAACAGGGCGCACCCATCAAATTCGTGTTCATATGGCGGCGATGGGATATGGCATTATTGGTGACCCCTTATATGGGACGCCTTTGCGCTCTGCTCAGATGCCTGATCAGATTGGCCGTGATGTTCTCGCACAGTTACGCCAGTTTGAAAGACAGGCCTTACATGCGGCTCATTTGGGATTTGTGCATCCTATCACAGGTGAGACACTGGCATTTGACAGTCCCTTGCCGGCAGATATGCTAGGGCTGGTAAAACAGATTGAAGCAGGCATAAAGCGGCGTGCCAATGGCGCATAGCTAGACTTGCATATCAGCTCATGCCACCCCATATAAAAATGAGGGGCGCTGTTAATCTGATATGTTCGGCAGATAATCTGCCAAATAAGGGATAAATAAAGATATGGCAAAAAATGCTTTGATACCTGCCATTACACCAGATGGTAATTTATCACGCTATCTTGACCAGATCAGACAATTTCCAATGCTGGAACCTGATGAAGAATTTGATCTGGCGAAATCATGGAAAGACAGAGGTGATGTTGAGGCTGCTCATAAGCTTGTGACATCACATTTGCGTCTTGTTGCTAAAATTGCCATGGGTTATCGCGGCTATGGGCTGCCAATGGCTGACCTGATTTCAGAAGGCAATGTTGGCATGATGCATGCTGTGAAAAAATTTGAGCCTGATAAGGGCTTTCGGCTTGCAACCTATGCCATGTGGTGGATCAAAGCTGCTATTCAGGAATATATTTTACGAAGCTGGTCTTTGGTGAAAATCGGCACAACCTCTGCTCAAAAAAAGCTATTTTTCAATCTGCGCCGCCTGAAAAATAAAATCCAAGATGTTGATGAAGGTCATCTGAAACCAGATCAGATTACGCATATTGCTGAAACATTGAATGTCTCTGAATCAGAGGTTATTTCAATGGATCAGCGCATGGCAGGCGGTGATCATTCCCTTAATGCATCAGTGCGTAATGATGGCGAACAAGCCACAGAATGGCAAGATTGGCTGGAAGATGACAGAGATGATCAGGAAACCAGCTTTGCTGAAGCAGAAGAATATAATGCCCGTAAATCGCTAATGATAGAAGCTTTGGCCAGCCTGAATGAGCGTGAACAACGTATCATAGAAGCGCGCCGATTGGCAGAACCGCCGCTGACCCTTGAAGAATTAGCTGGTGAATTTGGCGTTAGCCGAGAAAGAGTGCGCCAAATTGAGGTGCGTGCTTTTGAAAAGCTATCTCAGGCTGTCAAAGACAGAGCTGTGGAAATGAAATTGCTCACAGTTGAATGACAGCCCTTTTTTGCGATAGCTGATTACTGATCACCAAAGGGATCACGCACCAAAATCGTATCATCACGCTCTGGGCTAGTTGATAATAAGGCAACAGGGATACCTGTTAGCTCTTCTAGGCGGCGAATATATTTCACCGCATTAGCTGGCAATTCAGCCCAAGAGCGCGCGCCATAGGTGGTTTCATGCCAGCCTGGCATTTCCTCATAAATCGGCTTAACAGCTGCTTGAGCAGCGCTATCGGCTGGGAAATAGTCAATCTGCTTGCCATCTAGCTCATAGCCTGTACAGATTTTCAGCACATCAAACCCATCAAGCACATCTAATTTGGTCAGTGCCATACCAGTAATGCCAGCTGTCAGCCCTGCTTGACGCACCATCACAGCATCAAACCAGCCACAACGTCTTTTCCGTCCTGTGACTGTGCCAAATTCGCGCCCGCGTTCACCCATTCTGTCACCATCTGCCCCAAAATCTTCGGTTGGGAATGGGCCAGAGCCAACACGAGTTGTATAGGCTTTGGTGATCCCAAGGACAAATCCCACAGTTGTCGGACCTGTGCCAGAGCCTGTGGCAGCTTGACCAGCCACTGTATTTGATGATGTCACAAACGGATAGGTGCCATGGTCAATATCAAGCATGATACCTTGCGCACCCTCAAATAAGATACGTTTATTCTGTGCTTTCGCATCACCTAGCACTTGCCAGCTGCGCCCTGCATAGCTTAGCAATTCATCTGCCATTGCCATCAAATCACGATGCATATCTTGGGCATTGGCCTGTTCCACACCAGCAGCTGCCAAAAAGATATTATGAAAATCCACCAACGCTTTCAGTTTCGTTAACAGGGCATCTGAATCTGCCAAATCTGCCAATCGAACAGCACGGCGGGCAACCTTATCTTCATAAGCAGGGCCAATACCGCGCCCTGTTGTACCAATTTTATCAGCACCTCTGATAGCTTCTCTTGCATGGTCAACCATCTGATGAATAGGCAGGATAAGTGTCACTGATTCTGAGATGGTAAAACTATCTGTTGTTATCTCAGCACCTTGAGAGCGCAATGTTGCCATTTCAGATAATAAGGCCTTTGGGTCAACCACAACGCCATTACCGATTACAGACATCTTGCCACCGCGCACAATACCAGATGGCAGCAAAGACAGCTTATATTCCACCCCATCAATGACCAGCGTATGACCAGCATTATGACCACCTTGAAAACGCACTACCAAATCAGCACGTTCTGAGAGCCAGTCAACAATTTTACCCTTACCCTCATCACCCCATTGAGAGCCAATCACAGCCACATTCGTCATCTTGATTTTCCTTTGTTACTCAACAGCTTCTGGCATTGAAACTGCCGTTCTGACAATATAGGTCGCACCCAGAGAGCGAGCTTCTTCATCGGCATTAGCGCCGACGCTGCCCATCACCACATCACGGCCACGATTCACCAGGTCAAGGGCTGTTTGCAACCCTGCCTCAGCACAAACATAAATGCGTGGACTACTCTCGGTCGCTGGCAAGGCACGCAATACACGTTCCATATAAATAGACAGGCCTGTGGCATCTTCACCAAATCCTGTGACATAAGCACCGCCGCGGGCTATTTCACCGCGCAACCCTTTACCATAAATCGCAAAATTCAGACCCTGATGATAATCACCTTCACGCCTATCAAGAAGATCTAGCGTGATTGGTAAATCAGGCCAAATAGCATGAAGCATCGCCTCAACCTCTAAGATAGTAGCGATTAGCAAAGCTGGTGAGCCAGACATGGTGGCCTGTATCTGTGATAACGCGCTGCTATCTTGACCAGATACATCTAATAGCTGGGCTAATGATTGTGCTGCTGGGTGATTTGTTGCGAGCAATTTATCTTTGTCACGAAGCGCTATTGCCTCTGCTAATGCATCACGCATCTCATCATCATCACTGCCATTTTGGCTTGCGATTAACTCATCAAATAAATAGGGAATGCCAATATCAATGGTCAGCCCATCAATACCAACTTTATGAAGTGCATGAACACCAAGACTGATCATTTCAGCGCACGCACTAGCATCTGAGGCACCAATAAGCTCTGCACCTGCCTGCACCATCTGGCGTTCTGGATTGAGCACATCTGGCACAACACGCATGACCGTTCCGCAATAAGATAGCCTTAAAGGCCGCGCAATATGCGCTAATCTTGTTCCTGAAATACGCGCAATCTGTGCTGTCATATCAGCACGCAATGCCATCATCTTATGTGATAGCGGATCAAGCAGGCGAAATGTCTTATCAGATAAGGCGGCACCTAAACGGTCACTCAACAGACTATCTTCAAATTCTACCAAGGGTGGCTGAACACGCCGATAGCCAAAGGACGCCAGACAATCCATGATAGTCTGTGAGGCTTTGGCATCATCATGTGCCTGTGGATAAAGCACATCCTGCAAGCCTGCTGGCAATAAGGCTGATTTCAAATCAGTTGATTTATCGCTTGGCGCCATCGCCTTCACCCTATTGCCTATACCATTATTGCCTTATGTGCTTTTTCCCTTGCCCCCTTAGTGAGGTAGGCTGCCTGCACACTGCCAGATGTCATTAGCAAATCTAACAAAAAACAGCAAGCAGGCAGAGTCTTTCCCCTTATCCTTTTCCACTCATTTTTTCTCTGATAACAGCTTGGTTAAACCGCAAATGCCAGACGGTCAGCACGCACAACATGTTCGAGCTGGCGCACTTGGCCTAATGCCTCATCAGAAATAGAGCCGTCAATTTCAACAAGGGCAATCGCTTCACCACCTTCTTGTTTACGACCTAAATGGAAGGTTGCAATATTCACGCCAAGAGCACCAAAAATACCCCCTAATGCGCCAATAAAGCCTGGCTTGTCATAATTGCGCAAATAGAGCATGTGAGGCGGGAATTCAGCTTCAACAGCAATATCCTGAATTTCGACAAGCCGCGGTTTATTACCGCCAACCAGCGTGCCAGCGATGGTGCGCTCACCACCTTCATAGGCGACTGTCAGACGCAACAAGGTTTCATAATCACAGCGTCTGTCATGACGCACAGTTGCAACAGCGACACCATTTGATGATGCCACCGCAGCAGCATTGACCATATTCACAGAATCCATTTGCGGGCCAAGCAGGCCTGCCAGCGTAGATGCCAGAATAGGCGCTTCATTTAACTGTGCTGATTTACCATCTAATTCCAGACGCACTGCGTTAATTTGCGGCATATCTATCTGGCCTAAGAAGCTGCCAAGCAATTTTCCAAGCGTCATATAAGGTTGCAAGATAGGCGCTTCTTCAGCTGTGACAGATGCCATATTCAACGCATTGGTCACAGCACCTTTCATCAGATAATCTGATAATTGCTCAGCGACCTGAAGGGCGACTTTTTCCTGTGCTTCTGTTGTACTGGCACCTAGATGCGGTGTTGCAATCAGATTCGGCAATTCAAAAAGCGGATTATCACGCGCTGGCTCTTCGGCAAACACATCCAAAGCAGCACCTGCCACATGACCAGATTTCAATGCTGCATATAAGGCAAGCTCATCAATCAGCCCACCTCTGGCACAATTTATAATACGCACGCCTTTTTTTGTTTTATGTAACGCATCAGCTGAAATGATGTTGCGCGTGGCATCTGTTAAAGGCGTATGAAGTGAGATGAAATCAGCGCGTGCCAACAATTCATCACGCTCAACCTTTTCAATGCCAAGCTGCTTGGCACGTTCTGGCGTTAAGAAGGGATCAAAGCCAATCACACGCATTTTCAAACCTTGCGCTCGTTCAGCAACAATCGCCCCAATATTACCACAACCAATAATGCCAAGCTGCTTGCCGCTAATCTCGGTGCCAAGAAATTTCGATTTTTCCCACTTGCCAGCAACGGTTGAAACATGGGCTTGCGGGATTTGACGTGCCAGCGACAACATCATTGTGATCGCATGCTCAGCTGTTGTTACAGAATTACCATGCGGTGTATTCATCACAACCACACCTGCTTTGGTGGCTTCTGCGACATCAACATTATCAACACCGATACCAGCACGGCCAACCGCTTTCAGATTGGTCGCCTTGGCAAGCACATCAGCGGTAACCTTGGTGGCAGAGCGAATGGCAAGACCATCATAATCTGCGATAATCTCAAGTAATTCATCAGCTGATAAACCAGGACGGAAATCAACCTCAAGACCCCTATCTTCAAATATCTGGACAGCTTCAGGGGCTAGCTTGTCACTGATTAAAACGCGCGGCATATTATGCCTCCTTTTGTGGAATAAATTGTGATTTGACCTGTTGAAACGCCCAATCAAGCCAGGGCAATAAGGCCATTACATCATCAGGATCAACAGTCGGACCTGCCCAGATACGCAATCCAGCAGGTGCGGTGCGGTAAGCACCAATATCATAAGCCACATCATGTGCAGCCAGCAGTGCCACTATCTGTTTGGCAAAGGCAGCCTGATCACTTTGACCAAAGGCTTTGACATCCTCATCAGATATTTTAAGGCAGATAGAGGTGTTTGATCTGGTCTGTTTATCAACTGCCAGAAAATCGACCCAATCTGTTGTTTCAACCCACTCTTCAACTATCTGAAGGCTGGTCATAGAACGTTCAATCAAGGCAGATAAGCCGCCAATCTCAAAGGCCCAATCAAGGGCAATATGCAAATCAGCCACTGCCAGCATTGACGGGGTATTAATCGTATCACCAGTAAAAATACCCTCAATTAGCTTTCCTGCTTTGGTCAGCTGGAAAATTTTTGGCAGAGGACGCGGCGGTGCTTCAGCTTCAAGACGTGCCACAGCACGCGGGCTTAGTACCAAAACCCCATGTGCGCCTTCACCACCAAGCGATTTCTGCCAACTAAAAGTGGCGATATCTATCTTGTGCCATGGTAGTGGCATGGCAAAGCAAGCAGAGGTGGCATCAGCGATTGTCAGACCATCTCTGTCATCAGGGATCCAGTCACCATCTGGCAACTTTACCCCAGATGTTGTCCCGTTCCAGGTAAATAGAACATCTCTGTTAAAATCAACAGCATCTAACTCTGGTAACA
Organism: Puniceispirillaceae bacterium (SeqCode); assembly: GCA_049890115.1. GTDB lineage: Bacteria > Pseudomonadota > Alphaproteobacteria > Puniceispirillales > Puniceispirillaceae > UBA685. The sequence continues at coordinate 87,604 of JBMHCC010000039.1, forward strand.
AGCCCCAATCACCTTCAAAAATACGGCAATCATCTAGCTGTAATTGTTTTGTTGCGTCATTCACCCATGTTTTTCCGAATGATTCCCACGCAAGGATGTCACAGCCACGCTGACCCAGCAAAGACCACATAACCATCTCAACCGCCCCTGTATCAGAACCAGGCACGATTCCAAGGCGATAATCATCAGGCAGTTCCAGCAAAGCTGAAAGGCGTGTGATAGCAGATGTAATTGAGGCTTTTGCGTCTTTGGCGCGATGTGAGCGTCCGAGGTGGGTCGTCTCCAGCTGAGTGAGGTTCCAGTTTGGGCATTTCTTGGTTGGCCCAGACGAAAAGCGTGCCGATACCGGCTTGCGTTCAGGTTGCATAATAACCTCATCAGTAATGTGACTGTCCGTTGGGGGACAGCGACCCACCGACGAACATACTGATGCGACTTAAAATGTCAACAGTCCGACATTCAATTTTATCAAATGAAATGATTTTTTAACAGATCTTATGAGGCATCTTGCGATAGGTAATCGTGATTGACAGCTTCAAGATGAGAGACAAGCTGTGCCATCACCTTATCCAGCTTGTCTTCATCACGGGCTTCAACCATCACCCTGATAAGTGGCTCTGTGCCAGATGGCCGCAATAATATCCGCCCTTGCCCTGCCAGATCAGCTTCTAATGTTGCAACAAAGCTGGTGATGCGTTCATCAGCTAGCATCGCTTTATTCATATCTTTGAGATTGACCAGTTTTTGCGGCACATCATCATAAATGGCCATTGCCTGGCTGAGCGGTTTATCTGTTTCAATCTGTGCTGTGAAAAGTTGCAAAGCTGCCATCAGCCCGTCACCAGAAGGACAGATATCAGGCATCAGAATATGACCAGACCCCTCACCGCCTAAATTACCACCTTGGTCATTCAGCATTTCCAAAATATAGCGATCACCCACCTTGGCACGTGCAAATCCAATATTTTGCTCAGCCAAATAGATCTCAAGCCCCAAATTAGTCATTAAAGTACCAATGACATTGCCGCGCAGCTGGCCTGTTTTATGTCTATGGCTGGCAATCACACCCAAAACACGATCACCTTTATGGATAGTTCCAAATTCATCAGCGATGATCAGCCTGTCAGCATCACCATCTAATGCTAACCCCATATCAGCTTTGTGCTCTATCACCGCTTTTGCCATCACCTCTGGATAGACAGCACCGCATTGATCATTAATATTCAGACCATCTGGTTCATCATTTAATGTGATTACCTCAGCCCCTAGAGCTGATAATGTTTGTGGTGCTGTGACATAAGCAGCGCCATGAGCGCAATCAACAACAATTTTTTTCCCTTTTAACATCTGCTGATCAGATACTGTCTGACAGGCAAATTTGGTATAATGATCAGCTGCATCCAGAATCCGTCTGACGCGGCCCATCTGTTCAGCTTGCGCCAATGCAATAGAGCCTGCCATTAATTGGCTGATTTCTGATTCAACCGTATCAACCAGCTTTTGACCATCAGGGCCAAATAGCTTTATCCCATTATCATGATAGGGGTTATGGCTAGCTGAAATCATCACACCTAAATGACCACCTAATTGTTTGGTCATCACAGACACAGCAGCGGTTGGCACAGGGCCTAATAATTTACATTCCATGCCAATCGATGAAAAACCAGCCACCATTGCAGCCTCAAGCATATAGCCTGATAATCTGGTATCTTTGCCAATCACCACAAGCGGCGATGTTTTCAGCTTATCATCTTGCTGGCCGACAAACCATCTGCCTGCTGCCAAAGCCAAACGCACCACTGCCTCAGCACGCATCGGTCCTGTATTAATTCTGGCGCGCACGCCGTCTGTGCCAAAGATACCTGCCATGATATCACCTATGAAAATAGCGCTTATCGAAATTCACCCGCACTATAATGCGATAGCACATAAGAAGTCTAGCGATGCGCGCTTATCGTGCCTATCGCGCCAGATAAAGTGATATTGCCTGTTTGCTCTGACTAACATCATGAACGCGGTAGAATTGCGCACCACCATGAAGCGCTTTCATTGTCAAAGCAAGCGAGCCGCCAAGACGTTCATCAGCTGGCTCACCATTTGATAATTTGGCAATGGTTGATTTACGAGACACCCCAACAAGCAGCGGCACACCAAGCCCATGAAACAAAGATGTCCATTCAATGATTTGCAAATTATGCTCTGGTGTTTTGCCAAAACCAAAGCCGAAATCAACCGCAATATGTGACAAAGGCAAGCCTGCCTCTTGCATGATTTTAATACGCTCTTCAAGCCAGATATAAATATCAAGTGGCGCGAAATCATAGGATGGGTTTTGCTGCATGGTCTCTGGTGTGCCTTGCATATGCATGATGATGGCAAAGCCTTTACCAGCATCCATCTGATAGCCAGCTGCCATCATTTCAGGTGCGCCATAATCACGAAACCCGCCAACATCATTGATAATAGGGGCACCAGCTTTTAATGCTTCACCCATCATTGCTGTGTGGCGTGTATCAGCTGATACTATATGACCTTCTTGTGATAAAGCGGCGATGACAGGCAGGATACGGCGCATTTCTTCTTGCTGGCTGACAGGCTCTGCCCCAGGGCGTGTTGACTCGCCGCCAATATCCAGAATGCTGGCACCTTCTTCTGCCATTGCCTTCGCCCCTGCAATAGCGTCATCAGAGGCAAAATGCGCCCCGCCATCTGAAAAGCTATCTGGCGTGACATTCACAATAGCCATGATATGAGGCTCAGATAGTGACAGGCCGGCAAAATCAGGACGCGGCTTGGTTAATCTGTCAAGATAGGCCTGTGCAACAGCCTTATCAGCTGCTTGTGATAGCCAGTCAGCTACGCTCATCCGACAGGCACAATAGCCTTTGCCATCTGGCTGTATCACATCCACATCAGCAAACGCCATCCACCCGCCAGCAAGCTGGTAATAGCCAGAGGAACAGGCTGGATCATCCCATGCAATCAGATTGACAGGACGTATCCAGCATGCCCCATCATGTGGGGCAGCTGGTAATGTTTGAACATAAGCAATGCTCATAGCAGTTGCGATAGCCTCTCTTAGGCTTGGTCTGGCCCTGCTGGCTCACCAGATGGCTTAGCAGAACGACGACCACCTGATGGCAGACCAGAGCGCGGCTTTTTCGCACGCGGTGCTGGTGGTTCATCATCAGGCGTCTCATTGCGTGATAATGTGCCACCTTCAACGATGATCTTAATTTCTTCACCATTTAGCGTTTCATATTCCAGCAAACCTTGTGCCAGATTTTCAAGCTCATCATTATATTTTTTCAAGATGTTTTCAGCATCTTCATAAGCTTCATCAACGATACGGCGCACTTCGGCATCAATCATATCCGCTGTGCCTTCTGAGACCGTTTTCTGCTGTGTGACAGAGCGCCCCAAAAATACCTCTTGTTCATCACCAGCATAAGCCAGGAAGCCCAATTTGTCAGACATGCCCCATTCGGTCACCATACGGCGTGCCATATCAGTTGCCATGCGGATATCAGATGACGCACCAGTTGTGATTTTATCAGCACCAAAAATCAAATCTTCAGCAATTCGGCCACCACATGCAACACGCAAGTCAGCCAAGATCTTATCAAAAGCAAGTGAGACACGATCCCCTTCTGGCAGGCGCATCACCATACCAAGGGCTCTGCCACGCGGAATAATTGTTGCTTTATGGATTGGGTCTGAGGCTGGCAAATGCAATGCCACAACAGCATGACCAGCTTCATGATAGGCTGTCAGACGCTTTTCATCATCTGTCATCACCATTGACCGGCGTTCCGATCCCATCATCACCTTATCTTTGGCTTCTTCAAATTCTGTCATAGACACCGTCCGGCGCCCTTTGCGTGCTGCCAGCAAGGCAGCTTCATTCACCAAATTAGCCAAATCAGCACCTGAAAAACCAGGTGTGCCTCTGGCAATGATACGTGGTTCAACATCATTCGCTAATGGTGTTTTACGCATATGCACCTTTAAGATGCGTTCGCGGCCTAATACATCTGGGTTTGGTACAACGACCTGACGGTCAAAACGCCCTGGACGCAATAAAGCAGGGTCTAGCACATCAGGACGGTTTGTCGCTGCGACCAAGATCACACCTTCATTCGCTTCAAAACCATCCATCTCGACAAGCATCTGGTTTAGCGTTTGCTCTCTTTCATCATTGCCGCCGCCAAGGCCAGCACCACGATGACGTCCAACAGCGTCAATTTCGTCAATAAAGATGATACAAGGGGCATTTTTCTTGCCCTGCTCGAACATATCGCGGACACGGCTTGCACCGACACCAACAAACATTTCGACAAAATCAGACCCTGAAATAGAGAAGAACGGCACATTTGCTTCACCAGCAATCGCTCTGGCAAGTAATGTTTTACCTGTACCTGGAGGGCCAACTAGCAACACGCCTTTTGGAATTTTACCACCAAGGCGTTGGAATTTGCCTGGATCTTTTAGGAACTCAACAACTTCTTCTAATTCGGTTTTGGCTTCATCAATGCCTGCCACGTCTTCAAATGTGACACGCCCATGAGCTTCGGTTAGCAATTTCGCACGTGATTTGCCAAATCCCATGGCACCACCGCGTCCACCACCTTGCATCTGGCGCATAAAGAAAATCCAAACGCCGATAAATAGCAGCATCGGGAACCAAGATATCAACACAGACAAGAAGCCTGGCATATTGCTTTCATCAGCGCGTGCTTCGATACGGACATCATTTTCAGATAAAATGGTCACAATATCTGCCCCCTCTGGCAGATAGGATGTCAGACGCTGATTATCTTTGGTACGGCCTGTGATATTTGGCCCTTCAATAACAGCCTCTTCCACTTCACCAGCTGTGACCGCAGCAACAAAATCAGAATAAGCGACATTGCGCCCTGATGTGCTGGTGACAGGGTTTTGGAACAGGTTAAATAGTGACATGACAGCGATGCCAATAATCACCCAGATAAATATATTACGACCAAGATTATTCACGCAGAACATCCTTTATATTGTTTTGTCAGCAACGCACTGGCACTAGCTTAGACCAGCATTTTGCTTTGTTATTGCCCGACCAAGATAAGCGAGCTGACCCAGAGGATAAAGTGTGACACCATCATCTGGCCAGCCAATCTGCTTAAAATAGCCTGTTTTGACCATGCCATTAATGTGGGGAGTATGTAGCAAATCGTCAAGGGTCACTAGCACAGGAAATATAGCACGCATCTGTTTTGGCAAGGACATCACATAGTTACGAAATTCATTTTTTTGATCAAGAGCGGATAATTCACTTTCAGTGATTCGCCTTAATACACCAGTTTTCCTGCTGCGAACCAAAAAGCGTCCTTCAAAAACCACCTCATCACCTGCTGCTATCACCAGCGCACCATCACCGCGCCCTGCCTCTGGTAAAATCAGCCAATATCCCTTATTTTTCTGTGTTTTTTTCTGCAGGATAACATGGCTTAGCGTCACTTGTCTTTGCTGTGCAAGCTGTGCCAAACCGATTTCCAAGGCCGCATGTGATGGCGGATAATCCACCCCGCCAACCAAGGGCAGTAGATAAGATAAAACAGCCAGTTTCAGCTGATGCGGCAAATTGTCAAATGCCTGTGCGTCCATGGTACAATATAGACCATCATGGTCTTGAATATAGGTTGCGATAAAATCATCACGATATTGTGAGATAGCATTATGGATAGCCGAGGCAGCTTCTTTAAGACGCCCAATATAAGATGCATATTTGTTATGATGTGCCAGCATCTGGCGATATCTGACACGCTCAAAATGACGATTATCATTGCTAGGGTCAGTGATGATTGGCAGCCCCTTTAGCTCACAATAAGCCTGCAATTCTGATTTTGGCACCGTTAAAAACGGCCGTAATAAAGGCACGGATTGGCGAATGGTAAAATCAGCCATGCCAGAAAGGCCACGTAATCCGCTATGATGAGCCAAACGCATGGCAACTGTCTCTAGCTGATCATCATAATGATGCCCCAGCCATAAGATACCGCCTTTTTCGCGCACCGTCCGACATAGCACATCATAACGTGCGTTGCGTGCCCATTCTTGAATACCTGTTTTCGGCCTATCTTGTGTGATTGTCAGAATCTCAGAATGAAGTGCATGGCTATCACAATAGGATTTAACCAATTCTGCTTCTGCTGTGGCTTCATCACGCAGACCATGATCCACAATCAGGGCGGTAATGCTGGCCTGATAGGTTGGTGCCATCTCTGCCAGCACATGCAGCAAGGCTGTTGAATCAGCACCGCCAGATAAGGCAACAAACCAGCGCTTCGCATCTGGCATTGCCGCCAATTTGGCAAGCATAGCCGCAATAGGGCTTGTTAGATCAGATGACGGCCTAGCCTTGACCACAATTAGCGTCTTGATTCAGCTCTGCCAGCCGATTGAGGAAATTTTCCGGAGGCTGATCTAGTAATTGTGGGAGGTCTGCAAAAATCTGGCAGGCTTGGTCTGCTGTGGCAAAATTCGCCACTGATTCAGCGATCATCAAAATTGCATCTGGCAGACGTGAATCAGCTTGGAATTCAGAATTAAATTCAGTGAATGTCATTGCTGATTTTTCATAAGAACCTTGGATGAATTGAACACGCCCTAGCCAATATAGCACATCTGCTGCACGTTCATTATCAGGATAGCTTTCGCGGAATTCAGCAAACGCCTTTTCAGCTGTCGCAAGGTCATTTTGTAAAGCTCTGCCAAGGGCAAAGCGATATTGCTCTTCAGGGCTTCCCTCTGGCAAAACGCTCTCGCTAATAACCACCTCTTCAACAACACTGGTATCAGCCTCTGAAACAGCACTCTCTGCTACGGCAATTTCACCAGTTTCTTCAGTCTCATTATCATTGGCAGCAAGGCTGGCATTATCATCTGCCTGTGTGGCCTCAACTTTTGCTAGCTCTGCTGCTACCGCCTCGTCTTTTTCAACAGTCCAAGTGGAACCACCTGTTTCTTCATCACGGCTTATTGCAACAGATGGATTATCACCTGCGGCAATGACATCATCTTGCAGCACAGCATTTGCCAGATTATCACCGCTAATATCAAGCAAGGTTTGCATCCGCTTTTCCATGCGCAAGACGCGGAATTCAATATCAGAACTCATTTCAATCGCACGGCGCAAACGCTGGTTGAGAATATCTATTGAGTCTGTTAGCTCAGCCAACTGGCCTTTAATATCCTTAATAGCAGCTGCTTGTGATGAGCTATTCACGGTTGCTGAACCTGAAATCTGTTCCATCTGAACACGCAAAGCACGCAATTCAGTTTCAAGTGACCCACGCACATCTTTCAAACTATCTTCGATATTATTCAGACGCATTTGTTGGCGAGCTAATAAGGTCGCATTGGAATCTGATGATTGCGCGACTGCGAATTGCGGGCTGACCAACAAGACCGATAATAATGCAAATCTGGTAAACTGTTTGAATGATGTAAATGAGGAGAACATGTAATCACTACTCTTCTGAGACCATAATAGGACACTAAATACCCTAGCTATGCAGGGTAGATTGGCAAAATTACTATCACCAATGATAGCATGATTGTTACTATAGCTAAGTGATGCCGAAAAATTAAGGCAAAAAAAAGGCCTTGTTCTTACAAGGCCTTTTTCAATCTTGTCACAAGATGATTAGTTAAGAACCGTTACTGAACGACGATTCTTTGACCAAGCTTCTTCGTTTGAGCCAACAACAGCTGGACGCTCTTTACCGTAAGATACGATACGGATGCGTGAGCCATCAACGCCGCGTGCCACCAGATAGTCGCGTGTTGCAGATGCACGACGCTCACCTAGCGCAAGGTTATATTCTCTTGTGCCGCGCTCATCAGCATGACCTTCGATTTTCAAGCGGAAGCTTGGCTTTGCGTTCAAGAAGGCAGCTTGTGCATCCAAAACGGCCATTGCGTCAGCTGATAGCTGTGATGAATCATAGCCAAAGAATACAGTGTCACCAATGCCCATCAACTCATTACGTGCCATTTCCAATTCGCTCTTCTTTGCAGCTTCAGCAGCAGCACTATCTGATGCTGATGATGAGCTTGATGAAGATGAACCTGAAGATGAGGCTGCTGATGATGATGTTGATGATGATGTTGATGATGCTGCATTTGATGAAGCGTCTGACTGACCAGCGGCTTCTTCAGAAATTGTTGATGCAGTTTCACAAGCGGCGAGCAGGAAAGTCGCTGCGAAAAGTGATAAAATAGGTCTGAACATATGATGCTCCTAATTAACTGAGCAAACCAATAAGCTGATTTGTCAAATCGCGATTTGTCTGTAGCTGAGTGATCAGTCCAGCCACTAATTCCAAAGGCCACATCGTGTTAGGTTAAGAGATATTCGCTTTACCGTCCCTTGTCGCCAGCCCCTGCATAACATTGATAAGGCCATTTCGCAAGGTGAAACAGAAATTTTCCGTCTTAACTCATTGTAATAGTGGTGACCATGCTGGATCACTTGCATCTGCTGGTGTGATGATGCGGCGTTCATTAAAGCCTGTAATATCGACACGGTACATGGCAACTTGCCCACCTGTGCCATCATCATTTACGGGATCTTGCTTGAAATACATCAAAACACGCCCATTTGGTGCCCAGGTTGGCCCTTCGACTAGAAACCCTCTGGCCAATAATCTTTCACCAGACCCATCAATATTCATAACGCCTATGAAAAATTCACCTCTTACCATTTTGGTGAAGGCAATAATGTCACCTCGCGGCGACCAAACAGGTGTGGCATAGCGGCCATCACCAAAGCTGATCCGCTTTACTGATCTGCCATTGCGGTTCATCACATAGAGCTGCTGGCTGCCTCCTCTATCTGAATTAAACACAATCTGCCTGCCATCAGGGCTGTAAGAAGGCGATGTATCAATAGAAGGCGATCTGGTTAATTGCTCAATCTGCTGTGTTTTTAAGTCTAATTCATAGATATCGGTTAAACCATCTTCAGCCAGCGACATCACCAGCGCATCGCCATCAGGACTAAAGCGCGGCGCAAAGGTCATGCCAGGAAATGCGCCAACACGCTCAGTTCTGCCTGTGGCAACATCAAGCAAATAGACATTTGGCTCATCATTAAAATAATTCAAATAGGCAATTTCATGCGCTGTTGGTGAAAAGCGCGGCGTTAAAACCAAATCAAATCCAGAGGTCAAGAATCTGTGATTATGACCATCTTGGTCCATAATTGCCAGACGTTTCACACGCCTATCAGCTGGCCCTGATTCAGACACATAAACAATCTGAGTATCAAAATAGGCACTGTCACCTGTGAATTCTTCATAAACAAAATCAGCAATTTGATGTGATAGGCGGCGCAGCCCTTCTTGGGCAGCAGCACCCCCGCCAGCTGTGATATCACGCTGTGCCACAACATCCCATAGCACAAATTCAACCTGCAAAGCCCCTGCATCATCAATAAAAGCAGAGCCGATCAAAAGACCCTTTACCCCAAGCGGTGCCCAATCATTGAAATCTGGCCTGATATCTGGTGATTCAGGTGGCGCGATAAAAGCAGCACTATCAACTGGTTTAAACTGGCCAGAGCTGGCCAGATCATCTGAAATGATTTGGCTTATCAGCCGCCCGACATTTGTGGGCGCACCATCTGGGCCAGTAAATTCAGCAATCGCAATCGGAATGGGGGCAACACGCCCCTCAGTGATATCCAAACGCAATGTCTGGCCATGTGCGATTGGCACCATCATCATGGTCAGCGCAACCAAGCTAATGACCAAGCTGAACCCTTTTTTAAGGGCAGTCATCGCAACCAGAGGCATTGTGATAGCTGTTTTAATCATCGCATTTCACCTTTATGATTTATGGCCTTTATTCTCACCTTGAAATAAAGCGCGGGTCAAAGCCAAAAATAAATTCTTTCCATAATTCATATTTTTTCTCTGGCAGAGGCAATGGTGAGGCGTCAAGAACAGCACGCATTGCCGCATTCGCAGCAGAACGATAAATCCTATCTTTATTATAGCGTGCGACATCAACCACACTTGCCTCTATCACAGAACCATCTGAATTCAACTTTACTGACACATCAACCTTTAATTTGGAAGCACCAGCTGAACCAGCAGGCGGATTCCAGAAAGACGCAATATGGCCTTTTAATTTATCAAATTCTGAAACCGTCAATCTGGCATTATCTGCATTATCAGTCTTTGGCGCTTCTACCTTAGAGATAACATTTGACAGATTTGAGGCAACTTTTGCCTTTGTTTCTTCCTTTTTCACTTTTTCAGCCTGACGCTTTTCGGCTTCCTTAGCCTTTTGCAACTTGGCGAGATTCTGAAGCACACCTGTTGCAGCATCAGCTTTTTCCTGTTTTTGCTGTGCTGATTGCTGTGCCAGCTTGTTAATGCGTGACAAATCAGGCTTTGGCTTTGGTTTCTCTGCTGGCTTTGGCTTTGGTTTTTCAGGCGCTTTTGGTTTTGGCTTTGGTTTTTCAGGTGGTTTTGGGCGCGGCTTTGGCGCTGCTGGTAATCGCTTTACCGCTTCTTTTGTCTCATCAGGGATGATTTCAGCTGCTACATCGACCGGCTTTGGCGCTGGCGCAGGTTCTGGCTTAGGCTCAGGCTGAACTGGCGCAGGCTCTGGCGCAGGTGCAGGTGCTGGCGGCGGCGGCGGAGGTGGTGGCGGTGGTTTTGGTCTGGTGCGCTCTTGATTGATATCATCTTGCGGCGTTCCTTCAGATGAGCTGACAATATTGGTGATATCAGCCACATCAACCATATCTATAATGACAAGCTGTTCTTGTGGGGTGTCATCACGAAAATCAGGCCAGCTGACTGTTAATGCTGTCACAACCGCAATATGAAAACCAATAGATATCAGAACCGGATGCTTCATAGCTGGTGACTAGCCATCCTGTGGTAATTCAGCAACCAGCGCGACACGCTCAAATCCAGCTGTCTGGATGCGTCCCATCAGCTGAACCACCTCACCATAAGGCACAGATTGGTCACCGCGCACAAAAATTCTGATATCAGGATTCGCTTCTGATACAGCACGAAGGCGGGGGATTAAGGTTTCGCCATCAATTTGATTATCTTGCAAATAAAGCTGACCATCTGCTTGTATCGATACCACCAAAGGTGAAGCATCTGCTGAAATCTGACCAGCTCTTGTTTTTGGCAGATCAACTGGCACACCAACTGTTAATAGTGGCGCTGTCACCATAAACACAATCAACAGAACAAGCATGACATCCACAAAAGGTGTCACATTAATCTCGCCCATCGGACGATGACGGGCACGTCTGCCACCTGTATTTTGGCGATTGAGTGAGGCACCCATCTATTTGCCTCCCTCATCAAGCTGGCGAGCAAGCAAGGTTGAAAATTCTGAGGCAAAGGTCTCTAGTGATGCGCCGCGTCTTTGCAAATCACCTGAAAATTTATTATAGGCCGCAACTGCTGGAATAGCTGCCGCCAAGCCAAGAGCTGTGGCAAATAACGCTTCTGCAATACCAGGGGCAACAACAGCCAAGCTGGTATTTTTGGATTCGGCAATAGATTGGAAGGCATTCATAATACCCCATACGGTTCCAAATAGCCCGACAAAGGGTGATACAGAGCCAATAGAGGCAAGAAAATTCATGCCTTTTTCCATTCTATCCATCTCCCTTGTGATGGTGAAATTCATCGAACGGTCTATCCTATCAACCAAAGATGCTTTCAGATCAGCTCGCCCTGAAGAGGTCAAACCCTTGGCAGAGGCGCGGCGCCATTCCCGCATAGCAGCAGCAAAGACCCGCGCTTGTGCATTATCTGGATTAGCACCTGTTTCATCATAAAGCTGATCAAGCGAGCCACCAGACCAGAATTCATTTTCAAAATTCAGGCATTTACGAGCTTCACGGCGCAAACCAAATGTTTTTTCAAAAATGATGGCCCAGCACCAAATTGATGCGCCAACCAAAAGCAACATGACAAATTTCACTAATGGGTCTGCTGCCCAAAACAACCCCATAATAGTCAAATCATGTGCGGTTTGCGTTACATTCAAATCAATTTCAGTCATGATGGCTCCCCATAGCGACCTGCGATATCTTGGCTCTTTTGTTATACAGCTGATGTTACTATTCCTATTTGACACATCAACTTGCTTGTTACACTCACTATTTCTTTACGATGATGGCTGCATTTTTGCCAGAATATCTGGTGGCATACGAGATGGTCGACCAGCTTCATTCACCATGACAATCTCTACGTCAACGGTGGCAAAAATATGACAATCACTGATTTTTTTACCAGCCTCAGCTTTGCGGATTATCTGGCGCGCGCTCATTCTGGCACGGCTGGCATGAAGCAGCGTGGTTTCAACGATAATTTCATCCATTAATTTAGCAGGGCTGATATAGCTAATATCTGCTTTGCGCACGACAAAACCATGCTTGTTTTCATAAAGCTGCTCTGCTTGAGAGACGCCAACAAGCCGCAACCAGCCAGATCGCGCTCGTTCTGCATAATTTAAATAATTCGCATGATACACAATCCCGCCAGCATCAGTATCTTCAAACAAAGCAATCAACGCAAAATAATGGGTATCACCATCAAGCCAACCATGCAGTGCCGCGTTTAGATTATCTGGCACCAAACCACCAAAGGCCAGGTCATCATCAGCATTTATCTGGCTCATAACTGCCCCTCATCATCAGCTGACATAGGGGTCAGAAGGTCAAGCTGTTGGCTTGTCGCCTCTGGCGGCGTTAGACCCATATAATCCCAACCTGCTTTGGACAAACAACGCCCACGCGGTGTGCGCATAATCAAACCTGTCTGCATCAGGTAAGGCTCGATGACCTCTTCTAGCATATCGCGCTGTTCCGCCAGCACAGCTGCCAATGTTTCCACCCCAACAGGCCCGCCACCATAATGCTCAACCATCGCCCCCAAATAACGCCTATCCATCTGATCAAGGCCAGATTGGTCAACATCAAGGCGCCCTAATGCCATATCGGCAAGCTTGGCATCAATCAAATCTGCTTTTTCAAAAGTGGCGATATCACGCACTCTGCGCAATAGGCGGCCAGCAATGCGCGGTGTACCTCTGGCACGGCGTGCAATTTCAAATGCCCCATCATCTGACAGATCAAGATGCAGTTTTTTAGCCTGCGATTTTAAAATCAACGATAATTCATCAGCATCATAAAATTGCATGCGCATCTGAATCCCAAAGCGATCACGCAATGGCGTCGTCAACAGACCAGCTCTTGTGGTTGCACCAACCAGTGTGAAAGGCGGTAAATCAATGCGCACTGAGCGTGCTGAGACACCCTCACCAATCATCAGATCAAGCTGGAAATCTTCCATCGCTGGATAAAGAATTTCCTCAACAGCTGGATTGAGGCGGTGGATCTCATCAATGAATAACACATCATTTGGCGCTAAATTGGTAAGTAGAGATGCCAAATCACCAGCCTTTGCGATAACGGGCCCTGACGTGCCACGAAAGCCTGTGCCTAATTCAGTTGAGATAATCTGTGCCAAAGTGGTTTTGCCAAGGCCAGGCGGACCATGCAGCAAAATATGGTCCATTGCCTCAGATCGGCTGCTGGCAGCAGCGATAAACATCTCCAGATTTTGCCGCCCTGCACCCTGTCCAACAAATTCAGCCATTGCGCGTGGTCGCAACGCACCATCAGGCCTATCAGAGCTGTCAATTTCAGCAGCAGACGTAATCCGGCTATCATCTGACATCATCTAGAGCCCTCTCTGGCCAAGCTGTTTTAGCGCAGCACCAATTAATGCCGCGCTATCAGCATCACTATCTTCAGCTGAAATAACGCGCAAAACCTGCCAGGCTTCGGTTCTGGCATAGCCTAGATTGACCAAAGCTGATAACGCATCATTAATAGCTGCTGATGCCCCTTTTGCCGCATCATCAGCCACACCATCAGCTGATGCGGCGCCAGCTATACCAGCACCTAATGGCGCAACAGATAATGATTGCAGCTTGCCTAATTTTTCAGCCAGCTCATTAACAATTCGTGTGGCAATTTTGGGGCCAATGCCATCTGCTCTGGTAATCATTGCCTTATCACCTGCCATAATCGCATCTTCAATTTCAGCTGGTGATAAAGCTGATAAAATGGCAATGGCTGCCTTGGCACCGACACCTTGAACGGTTTGCAATAGGGCAAAAGTTGATTTTTCATGAGCTGTGGCAAAGCCATATAACGTCATGGAATCTTCGCGCACAATCATATCTGTCTGAATTTTTACCACATTGCCAATCGGGCCAAGCGCCTCAATGGTGCGTGTTGATGCGGTGATAAGATAGCCAATGCCGCCAACATCAATGACAGCTGAATTATTATCTTTTACACTAACAGTTCCTGATAAATGAGCTATCATGCTGGCCTAGCCTTTTTGTGCTTCTTTGGCCAGCGCAGCTGAGATGGCAGCTGCTAGCCCTGTTTCCTGACTTCCTTGACGCTTATCAAGCAAAGCGCCATTTGCCGCATCATGAATGCCAGCAATCGCCAGACCAAGCGCATCTGCTGCATCAGCCCCTTTTGGCGTGACAGATAGCAGATGAGACACCATAGCCTGCATTTGTTTTTTATCAGCGCTGCCAGTGCCGGTCACGGCTTTTTTCGCCAATCTGGGTGCAATCTCTGCCAAAGTGAGACCAGCACTTGATACAGCTGCCATGGCAACACCGCGTGCCATCCCCAATTTCAATGCAGATTTCGCATTTTTAGCCATAAAGACAGATTCAATCGCTGCTGCTGAAGGCTGATGGTCTTTGCAAATCTGCGCCAGACCATCAAAGATGACCTGTAATCTGATATGATCAGCATCAGCTGTGCTGGTTCTGATCTGACCATGTGCCAGATGACGTAATTGATGATTTTGTTTTTCAACAATTCCCCAGCCAGTGCAGGCCAGACCAGGGTCAATTCCCAACATGCGCATTACGCCACCTTTTGCCGAAAAGGTGATATCACTAGCTGTCCAGAGATGCCATCACCTCATCAGAGATATCAAAATTTGATGCGATTGCCTGTACATCATCATTATCATCAAGCACTTCCATCAGCTTAATCAGGCCCTTGGCATGATCAGCTGTCACTTCAACCAGATTTTGTGGCTTCCAGACAATAGCTGCTTCATCAGGTGTGCCAAATTGATCTTCCAGCGTATCACGAACGGTATTGAAATCACCCAACGCACAAATAATCGCATGACCATCATCATCTGATTCCACATTATCAGCACCAGCTTCTAGGGCTGCTTCAAACATCGTGTCAGCATCAGCCACCTCATTTTTGAACAAAATCTCACCAACCTTATCAAACATAAAGCTGACAGAGCCTGTCTCACCAAGAGAGCCATTATATTTATTGAACGCCGCACGCACCTCAGATGCGGTACGATTGCGATTATCTGTCATGGCTTCGACAATCAAAGCTGTTCCACCAGGGCCATAGCCTTCATAGCGGATTTCTTCATAAAGCTCGCCCTCACCGCCTTCTGCTTTTTTCAGAACACGTTCAATATTATCCTTTGGCATATTGGCAGCACGACATGCCGCAAGCGCCGTACGAAGGCGCGGATTTGAGCCGACATCTGTTCCGGCTCTGGCAGCAACGGTTAATTCCTTGCCAAGGCGTGAGAATACTTTTGCACGTTTTTTATCCTGAGCACCTTTGCGATGCTGAATATTTTTAAATTTACTATGGCCTGCCATATTATTTATATCTCTTAGTTATATCTTGTCTAAATCATCCATTATCATTTGCTATGGCTGTTTTTACAACGCTGGCAAATGACCGTAAATTGGTCTTATTTTTTGTAGCAAAGAGCATAAAAGGGGGGCAAGTTTTTTGTCAAAATCTGCCTAGCTTTGTGATAGCTCACCGCCACGGCGTATCGGTTGGACAGAAATGGCAAGCCCTGTATTATCATCTGTCTCAAAGACTAAACCAGATAGGGTTGGCGCGCCTGCTGCCACTGATAATCTGCCTGATTTTTTACCTGTAAAACGGCCGATTGCAACTTCAGGATCCATGCCAATAACAGATCGGTAATCACCACACATGCCAGCATCAGTCTGATAAGCTGTTCCGCCAGCCAACACCCTTGTATCAGCTGTTGGTATATGCGTATGAGTGCCAACCACACATGATACCCTGCCATCACAAAACAGGCCTGTTGCAACTTTTTCAGATGTTGCCTCACCATGTACATCAACCAGGATCACATCAGCATCACGAACCAGTTTCATGTCATCAAGCAAGCCTTCTAGACAGGCAAACATATTATCATTTTGTGCCATGAATAAATTTGCCATCACATTGATGACACCCAGACGCTGACCATTTGGCAAATGATGAATAACCTGACCTTTACCAGGAAATTCGCGGGCCATATTGGCAGGACGTAACAAGCGTGGCTGTTGTTGCAAATAAGGGGATATTTCAGCCTTATCCCAGACATGATTACCTGTGGTTAGCACGTCAGCACCAGCGGCAAATAAATCATCACAAATAGCAGGGGTGACACCAAAACCACCAGCTGCATTTTCACAATTCACAACCGCCGCATCACAACCAAGCTCTGATTTCAACCCAGCTAAATCTGAAATCACGGTCTGACGGGCAGTTCGGCCAACAATATCACCTAAAAACAAAACTCTCATATTACTACTGCTTTCTTCGGCCAGCTCTTAGATTATCATTTTACCGTTAAGGCGTGCGGGGTGACAATGCCATCAAGCGGCATGTCATAAGGACCAGTTGGCACATCATCAACCTGTTGCTCATCATAAGCCACCCCCAGAATAATAGGCTTTGTGCCTAGTTCTTCCAAGTGGGCGATTGTGCGATCATAAAAACCACCACCATAACCAAGCCGCCAAAACGCTGTATCAAAGGCAAGCAATGGTGCTAGAATCAAATCTGGCAATGCTGGTGCTGCATCTTTGCTAGGCTGTTTGGTATGATAGGGGCCATCTTCTAGTTCTGTGACAAAATCCCAGTGATGAAATTGCAATGGCTTGCCTTCTTCAGGGGTGCGTGGCAGGCAAGCGCCTATGCCATCACGGCAAAGGGCACGCAACAAAGCCAGTGGGTCAAGCTCTGATTTAATCGGCCAATAAGCCGCAATAAGCGTTGGCTGAAATTGTGCCTTAATATCATCACATCTTGCTACCAGACGCGATGCACCATCAGGTAGATTAAGCGCGGCTTCATTACGTTTTATCGCTGCTTGCTTGCGCAATGCTGCCTTGGCAGAAGCGGCATCAGAAATATGACTATCAGCCATTGGCAAAAAGGCTTTCCTGTTCGATGGCGACATGATGAGGGGGCCTTTTCATAGTTGCGCCCCCTAGAATATGGGTGATGGCCGAATCAGCCGTCGGTGTGATTCATCCTTCTGCGACCTGATTAACAGGTGGGCGCCGCAATAATAAGACCGCGATCCTATCAGAGGCAGCTCCCTACAGAAGATTATGGTCCCAGGGATTGAAAGACCTAACGCACTGTCCAGCCATCATTGTGCATTTTATTTAGGCTGATTTCAGTGATGCGGCAAGTGTAGAAATCTGAGCTGTGATATTTTCCAGCTTCGCTATCTGTTGATCTGTCACGATGTCTCCAGCAGGTTCACCAGTTGATTCTGGGGCTGATTCTGGGGCTGATTCTGGGGCTGGCCCCTTGGCTTTGGCTTGTTCTGCCAGCAAAATAGCTGCCATGACTAACAAACGCATTTCACCAATTTGGCCAACAGAGCCTGACAGTGATTTCACCGTATCATCAACCATCTTGCCAAGTGCTTCAATCTCAGCCTCTTGGCCTTTATCACAGCCAAGCTGAAATGGTTGGCCATTAATTCTGACAGTTACAACAGACCCGCTCATGCTGTGCCTCCATTTGAGCCATCAGGCAAATCAGCTGATGGTTTTGCCTCAGTTTGAATATGGCGCACCAGCTCGATGGCTTCTGCTAGCTCTGATTTGATGCTTTGCAACTCTTCTTGAGATGGCGCGGCAGTCATATCAGCATAGCTATCTGCCCCATTATCGGCTTGCGGCCTATCTGCCATAGCAGCAGATAATTCTGCCAATGCAGCTTCAAGTTCTGATAAAGCGGTATCCAAACGTGACATAAAGCAATGAGTTCCTTTTGACTTGCCATCATGGGGCGTCAGTTTGTGTTTTAGCATAGCTGAGTTACCAGAAAATTCAACTATCACAATTTTTTACGAAACTGAGTTCTACCACAATGCCAAACCATTATAAACCAGCGAGGTATTCTGGTCTAATTCATCATGTTTTTTGACAAACTAAGTATTTGACGCAGCCTTATCATTTAGCCCATTATGCGGCAAGTTTGACCACCTGTAACCGCGTCATCATTTGTGATCTTGCATCATGATATGTTGTTTTTGTAAGGAGCCCCCCTATGTCTGCCACTAAGCTGGAAATGGCAAATGCCATTCGTGCCTTATCAATGGATGCTGTCGAAGCGGCAAAATCAGGTCACCCAGGCATGCCAATGGGCATGGCAGATGCGGCAACAGCGTTATTTTCAGACCATCTGAAATTTGATGCCAGCCAGCCAAATTGGCCAGATAGAGACAGATTTATACTATCAGCAGGCCATGGTTCTATGCTGATTTATGCGCTGTTACATCTAACAGGCTATGCTGATATGACATTGGATGAGATTCGCAATTTCCGCCAATGGGGTGCCAAAACAGCTGGTCATCCGGAATTTGGTCATGCCTCAGGCATTGAGACAACCACAGGCCCGCTTGGTCAAGGTATTGCCAATGCTGTTGGCATGGCGATGGCAGAGCGTCATAAAGCAGCTCTATTTGGTGATGAGCTGGTTAATCATTACACCTATGTTATCGCAGGTGATGGCTGCCTGATGGAAGGTGTCAGCCATGAAGCTGCTTCACTGGCAGGTCATATGAAGCTTGGCCGTATGATTGTGTTATTTGACGATAATGGCATCTCGATTGATGGACCAACCAGCCTGACTATTTCAGATGATACAACAAAGCGATTTGAAGCCTATGGGTGGCAGGTTTTGGCATGTGATGGCCATGATCAGCAGGCTGTTTCAGCAGCTATCACAGCTGCCAAGCAAGATGATCGCCCGACCCTTATTCGCTGCAAAACCGTTATTGGCTATGGCGCACCAACGAAAAAAGGTACATCTGGCATTCATGGCGCACCTTTGGGCGCAGATGAAATTGCTGGCACAAGAGACCAGCTTGGCTGGAGCTATGCGCCATTTGAAATTCCGCAAAATATCCTAGATAGCTGGCGTGCTGTTGGCGCAAAAGGGCATGATGAGGCTAGCGCATGGCAAGCACGCCTTGACGCATCTTCCCATAAGGACAGCTTTAACGCTCTGTCATCTGGTAATGTCACAGAAGCTGTGAATAAGGCAATCGCTGCTTATAAAGAAACACTAGCATCTGGTGAGCCCCAAAAAATCGCAACAAGAGTCGCAAGCCAAAAAGCGATTGAAGCATTAGTGCCTTCTATCCCTGCCCTATTTGGTGGTTCAGCTGATTTGACCGGCTCAAATAATACCCGTGTTGGCATGCATGAGATTTTCAGTGCTGATAATTATGCTGGCACCTATATTCATTATGGTGTTCGTGAACATGGCATGGCAGCAGCAATGAACGGGATTGCCTTGCATGGCGGTCTTGTGCCATTTGGTGGCACTTTCTTGGTCTTTACTGATTATTGCAGACCATCTATCCGCCTATCAGCTTTGATGCAGCAGCGTGTGATTTATGTGATGACACATGATTCTATTGGTTTGGGTGAAGATGGCCCGACACATCAGCCTGTTGAACATATTGCCTCACTGCGTGCGATGCCAAATGTGAATGTATTCCGCCCAGCTGATATTGTTGAGACAGCTGAAGCATGGCAATGCGCGATGACATCGCAATCAACACCATCAATTCTGGCATTAAGCCGCCAAGGTTTGCCGCAATTACGTCTTGGTGATGACGTGCTTGAGAATAAATCTGCCAAAGGTGGTTACATCCTGACAGACGCCTCATCAGACCCGCAAGTTACCTTATTTGCCACAGGCTCTGAGGTGACGATTGCCAATGATGCTAGAGAAGCTTTGGAAGCTGAAGGCATTGCAACACGTCTTGTATCTGTCCCGTGTTTTGATCTTTTGATGGCACAAGATGCCTCTTACATTGAAAGCTTAATAGGCGGCGCATCTGTCAAAATCGCTGTTGAGGCTGGCATTGCACAAGGCTGGTCAGATCTAATCGGCACAGATGGCACCTTTATCGGCATGACTGGCTTTGGTGCATCTGCACCGATTGACAAATTATATGAGGCATTCGGCATCACAGCAGACGCCATTATCACCGCAGCAAAAGCAAAATTATAACCCTGAAATGCCGCCCCACAGGCACCAGCAATGAAGGACTATAAACGTGACAATCAGAGTTGCTATTAATGGTTTCGGTCGCATTGGCCGATTAACCTTGCGTGCGCTTGCACAATCTGGACGCAATGATATCGAAGTCGCATTGATTAACACGCCAGGCGACATAGCGACATCAGCTCATCTTTTTGAATTTGATTCAACCCATGGCCGCTTTTCCGGCAATCTGTCTTATGGTGAAGATTGGATGGATATGGGGTCTGGCAAAATTAAAATGACGCAATTACGCCAGCCATCTGATTTGCCTCATAAAGAGCTAGGCATTGACCTTGTGATGGAATGTGCCGGCATCTTCAACAAGCGTGATGCTGCAGCAGCTCATCTAGATGCTGGCGCATCAAAAGTGTTGTTATCTGCCCCTGCTGATGATTCTGATTTGACTGTGGTTTATGGCGTTAATCACAACCAGTTAACGGCCAGCCATAACATTATTTCCAATGCCTCATGTACCACAAATTGCCTGGCACCAGTGGCAAAGGTGATGCAAGATAGCTTTGGCATTGACAGCGGTTATATGACCACCATCCATGCCTATACGAATGATCAGAATATTCTGGATAACAGACATAAGGATTTGCGCCGTGCCAGATCAGCTGGTCAGTCAATGGTGCCTACCTCAACAGGTGCTGCCAAGGCCGTTGGTCTGGTTCTGCCAGAATTACAAGGCAAGCTGGATGGTGCTGCGATGCGTGTGCCAACTGCCAATGTATCAGCTGTTGATTTTACCTTTATTGCGAAAACAGACGTCACAGAAAAAGAGATTCATCAGGCCTTATATGATGCCGCAAACGGGCCAATGGCTGGTGTGTTAGGCATTAATCAGCGCCCGCTTGTTTCGATAGATTTCAATCAAGACCCGCATTCTTCAATAGTTGATATCACTCAGACACAAGTGTTGAATAAGCGCTTTGTCCGCCTTTTGGCGTGGTATGATAATGAATGGGGTTTTTCAAATCGGATGCTTGATACAAGTGTTGCGATGATGCGTGCTGCCTGATAAAGGCAGGATTTTTGCCTTTTTTTCATAAATTGCTGGCCTTTTGCACCTGCAATATCCTATAGAGCAGTGACAAATTCAGATGCGCTGCCATGATGGCAAGCCAGCAGAAGAGGTGACATTATGAAATTAAATGGTAATGCCATTCGCCCAGGCAATGTGATCGAACATAAATCACGTCTGTGGGTTGCGGTGAAAATCAGCCATGTTAAGCCAGGCAAAGGTGGTGCTTTTGCACAGGTGGAATTGAAAGATATCAAAGATGGCACAAAGCTGAATGAACGCTTCCGCGCCACAGAATCAGTGACACGTGTGATTTTGGATGAAGCTGAATGCACCTATCTTTATGCAGAAGGTGACAAGCATATTTTCATGCATTCTGAAACATTTGAGCAATTTGAAATTGACGCTGGCATGATAGGTGAGCAGGCAGCATTCTTGCAAGATAGCATGGCTGTGACTTTGCAAAGCTATGAAGGTGACCCGATTTCAGTGACCTTGCCTGATCAAGTTGTGGTAGAGGTGATGGAAGCTGATGCGGTTGTCAAAGGCCAAACAGCATCATCATCTTATAAGCCTGCTATTGTTGATAATGGTCTGCGTGTGATGGTACCGCCTCATATTGAAGCTGGCACAAAAATTATCGTCAAAACAGAAGACGCAACCTATGTTGAGAGATTCAAAGGCTAATCTGGTGTTAGCTGTTTCATTTTGAGACGCATAACAAGAAAAGCATGAAAGGGACATTATGGCAGGTCGTTCGGCACTGATTAATGTGATGGTAAAAGCAGCAGAGACTGCCAGCAGAAAAATCATGCGTGATTTTGGCGAGGTTGAAAATCTGCAAGTAAGCCGCAAGGGTGCAGCTGATTTCGTCACAAAAGCTGATATCACAGCTGAAAAAGTGATTCATGAAGAACTTGCCAAAGCGCGCCCTGATTGGGGCTTTGTGATGGAAGAACAAGGGGTGATTAAAGCCTCTGAAACAGATGCGCCAGAATGGATTATTGACCCGATAGATGGCACGACAAATTTCATGCATGGCATCCCGCATTTTGCGATTTCAATCGCTGTCAGACAGGCTGGCAAGATCACAGCAGGCATTGTGTTTGACCCGTCACGCAATGAATGTTTTTTCGCCGAAGCTGGCAAGGGTGCGTTTTTGAATGAACGCCGCATCCGTGTATCTGGTAGACGCCAATTACATGAATCGTTATTTGCCACTGGCATTCCCTTTTTAGGGCGTGGGACAGCTGAAACAGATGCGCTGTTTCAGGCTGAATTACAATCTGTCATGCAAAAATCAGCTGGCATTAGACGCTTTGGTGCCGCCGCCCTTGATTTGGCATGGGTTGCCGCTGGCCGCTATGAAGGGTTCTGGGAAAGAGGGCTGAATATCTGGGATATCGCAGCTGGTGTTATTTTGGTGCGTGAAGCTGGCGGCTTTGTCTCTGACTTTGCCTCGCGTGATAAGGCACTTGAAACAGGTGATGTGGTTGCTGCTAATTCAGCCTTGCATACACCTCTATTAAAGCTATTGCGTGCTGGCAAAGATAGCCTGTCACAATAACGCTAGCTTACATAGATAAGCTGAATAAGCCCGCCTGCTGTCAGATAATTCTTTTCAGACTAACACAATCCTGCCATTGTTTTGTCATAACTACACTTTGATGAGTGATAATAGCCGATAGAGCATAAAGGTGGTGGCATGACTGATCCGCGTCGATATTTGATACGCATGGGCGTATTTCTGGCAGTCGTAGTGATAATTTTAGGCTTGTTATATAAGCCTTTATATGCCGCCTTCATGGGCAATCCTGTTCTCAACAGCCTGATTATCGCGGTTGGTGTGATTGGTATCATCTATGTGATTTTGCAGGTGTTGCGGCTTGTGCCAGAGGTCAAATGGCTATCTGATATTCAGCGCACTAGAACGCTAAATCCTCGTGCCTCAAAGCCTGTATTGTTGGCAACTGTCAATGTGATGCTAGCAGATGCCAGAAGTGATTCCCGCCTATCAGCCATCTCATTGCGCTCTGTCTTGGATGGGGTGGCAGGTCGCCTTGATGAAGGGCGTGATATCTCCCGCTATATGATTGGCCTTTTGGTATTCCTGGGTCTACTTGGCACATTTTGGGGATTGCTTCAGACCATTGGGGCTGTTGGCCAAGTTGTTGGCGGGCTCGATCTAGTTGGCTCTGATTTTGAGAGCATGATGCGCCAATTACGCTCTGGATTAGATGCCCCATTATCAGGGATGGCAACAGCCTTTTCATCCTCTTTATTTGGCCTTGGCGGCTCTCTTATTCTTGGGTTTCTGGATTTACAGCTTGGTCAGGCAATCGGCCGATTTTTCAATGAGGTTGAAGATTGGCTATCAGCCTTTGCGAAATATAATGATGCCACAGTTGGCGGCTCTGGCACTGGTGCTTTGGCAGAAGGGCTGAGCGAAGAAGGCGCAAGAGCCCTTATCACCTTGGCGACAGCGATTGAACGTTCTGAAGATGATAGAGGCCAGATGTTAGAACAAATCACGGCGATGAATCAGAATATGCGCCTGTTATCTGAAATGCTGGAAGATGATAGACGATTGCGTGACCAGCTTGCTGGCCTGCAAGCACAGATTGGTGATTTGGCAAATCACATGGCACAAAGCAGAGCTGATTATCAGACAGAGTTACGAGCTGAAATCCGCGCTTTATCAAAAACGGTTGAAAAAAACGTGCGAACTGAACCAGCTGGCAAAGCGCCTTTAAAAGCACCTAAGGACTAAGCCTGATGTCTGTGTCCCGCCTAGGCAGCCGCAATCGCCCAAATGACTATAACTGGCCAGGCTTTGTTGATGCCCTTGCCAGCTTATTGATGGTGTTTGTCTTTGTGCTGATGGTCTTTGTTTTGATACAGGCCAATCTTGCCTATCGTGTCTCTGGACAAGATGCGTCTCTATCAGCCTTGCGCAATGAGCTCAATACCATCTCATCTTTATTGCGTCAGGAACGAAATTCATCAGCTGAATTATCAGCCACATTATCAGCCACAAGCTCTGCTTTGCGAACAGCAGAAGCTGAGATTAAATCGCTTGGCTTGGCACTTGATGATAGCGAGAAAACCAAAGCCAATCAGCTGGAACAGTTGCGTGAACTAAATGCCCAGCTTTTGGCACAAGCAAGCCGCGGTGATAATTTGCAAGCTAATCTTGATGAAGCTGCCAACAAATTAGCGTTAGTTGAACAAGCCTTGCAAGCTTTGCGCCTTGATGCCAGAGCCTTGGAAGATGATAAGGCTGATTTAGCGGCACGTCTGGCAGATAACCAAGCTGCTCTGCAAAATGAAACGACGCTTTTGCAAAATACCCAATCAGCTCTAGAAGCCAGCCAGCAAGACCTAGCTGACAATCAGGCAGCATTGGCACAAAGCCGTGATGATGCCTCTTCTTTGCGATCTTTGAATGAGGAATCACAGCTTGAAATTGAACGTCTGATTGCTGCCAGCTTGACATTGCGTAATGAGCTATCTGAATTACGCGCCTTATTGGCTGAAAAAGAAGCCAAATCACTAGCTGATAAGGTTACCATTGCCTCACTTGGCAAATCACTTAATGCCGCATTGGCAGATAGGGTGCAGGAATTACAGCGTTTCCGTTCAGATTTTTTTGGCAGGCTTCGTGATATTCTTGGTAATCGTTCAGATGTGACGATTGTTGGTGATCGCTTTATCTTCCAGTCAGAGGTGTTATTTGACCAAGGCCAAGCCAATCTTGGTGATGATGGTCAGGCACAGCTGCGCCAAATTGGCATGGCACTTATTCAAATATCACAAAGCATCCCTGCTGATATACCATGGGTGCTACAAGTTGATGGTCATACTGATGATGTGCCTGTCTCAGCTGGTGTGTATCGCGATAATTGGCAGCTATCAACCGAACGTGCCTTGTCAGTGGTGCGGTTTTTAATCAATGAAGGTGTGCCAGCTGAACGTCTTGCAGCAACAGGCTATGGCGAATTTCAGCCCATCGCTGAAGGCACCTCAGATGAGGCACGCAATCGTAATCGCCGCATTGAGCTGAAATTTACCCAGCGCCTGAAACAAAATTAAAAACTCTGCCACTTTGCTTTTTTTGATGATGGGCAAATATTAACCGATTTAACATTGCGTTGAACCGTTGGAAGAGTTTCATGACATTATGAGATATGTTGCAACAGCAATGGCTTGCCTTTGCATTATGATTTTGCTTTTGCCAAAAGCACATACAGCAGAGGTAAATTTTAGTTATCTGCCCAAAGACTCAAATGCCTTTCACAATAGCCATGATACTGTTTCAAACGCCCAAAATGATAAACAGCACATTATTCGTTCGTTCGATGATACCAAATGGCTAACCCAAACCGCAGCAGCCTTTGCAGACGGATTACCAAATGATAATCTGGTAGATGGTGATAGCGATGTAAGCCCTGATGATAGTGCAGAAGACATAACGAGCCATGATGGCTATCAATTCTATCTAGAGGCGATGCAAAATTCAGATTTGATTGTTGAAATACTTTCTGACTATCCAAAATTTCAAACAATCTCTCTTACCTATTTTGAGAAATCACTTTTGCCTGATATTGGATTTCAAAAGCCAAATAACACTACATTCTGGCATTTAAGTGATGCGGATTTTTTCGCTATTTACTGGCCTTATCAGAGATTTCATCTGCCGCAAGCAGGCCAGCTTCATCATGCGATAGAAGGCGCGCTTTATCTGACAGAAACAAATACACAAGAAGCCCTATCTGGCGAGCTCACATTATCATTTGCGACAAATCAAGGTCTTGCCACTATCGCATCTGACAATGTGCAAGATGCACTGCTTGGCTTTTCGCTGAACCAGCTGACAGAACATGGCATTTTATCAGATCATGCCACTCTTATTCTGCAAGACGAGATGCTAGAGGCGTATCTCACGCTGGCGGTGATGCATGGCGGTATCGGCGATCAGCGAACAGCGTTATTGGCACATTTTGCTGCTATCTCAGACCAAGATAGCATGCCTAATATCACTGGCTGGTTTACCAATTTGCCCCGCTCTTTGCCTGAAAGGCTCCACTGAAATAATGATAATGGTAGAACTAGATAAAGCTGATTTTACCCAAATTGATGCATAGCTAATTCACGATATAAAGGAGCATTGGTCAGTAATTCATCATGGCTGCCTTCTGCTACAAGCTGGCCGCCATCAAGAACCAAAATCCTGTCAGCGTCAATGATGGTGGAAAGCCGATGGGCAATCACAATAGAGGTGCGCCCTTTCATCAGATTACCAAGTGCTGTTTGCACAGCTGCTTCTGAGACAGAATCAAGTGCTGAGGTAGCCTCATCCAGCAATAATAATTGTGGATTGCGCAAAATCACCCGTGCGATAGCAATTCGTTGTTTTTGGCCACCAGATAGCCTTATGCCCTTCTCGCCGACAAAGGTGTCAAAACCATCTGGCAAAGATGAGATGAATTCTAAAATTTCTGCCTTTCTAGCAGCCTCTATCATATCATCCCTGCTCGCATCAGGGCTGCCAAAGGTAATATTATCAGCCAAAGATGCTGAAAATAACGCTGGATCTTGTGGAACAAGGCCAATGGCTGAACGCAATGATGATAAGGTTAAAGAGCTGCTATCTTGGTCATTGAACATTATGACGCCATCTTGCGGGTCGTAAAATCGCAATAGCAGATGAAATAAGGTTGATTTACCAGCACCACTTGGCCCGACAAGGGCAATTTTTTCACCAGCTTTGATGGTGGTTGAGATGTGATGCAAAGCTGGCAAATCATCTCTTGCAGGATAGCTGAAGCTGACATCTTTCAGAATAAGGCTGATTGCGGCATCTTGCGGCAGCTCGCGCGGGCTTGGATGATGCAGCAATTCATTTTTGGTCATTAACAGCGCTGCCACCCTATCAGCAGCACCAGCGGCACGTTGCAGACCGCCGCCAATCTCAGACAGGCTGCCAGTTGCTGTTGCCACAAGGAAGGCATAAAATAAAAAAGCTGATAAATCACCTGCTGTGATTGACCCTGCCAGCAGATCCTGGCCACCAATCCATAAAATCGTGGCAATACCGCAAATCACCAGAAAAATCACTGTACCAGATAACAAACCAAGCAAATGGACACGCCGTAATGCGGCCAATAGCGCGTTATCCACCTTATCTGCAAAAATCTGACGCTGGCTATCTTCTTGCGAAAAAGCATGTATTAAACGCAGCTGAGACAGGCTTTCTTCGGCTTGCACAGATACCATGCCAATTTTATCTTGCGCGATGCGTGATGCTTTGCGTAATGAGCGTGCCATAAAAATGACAGGCACCACAACCAATGGGACAATCACCGCCACAACCAACGACATTTTGGCACTGGCAAGCACAAGCAAAATCACGCCGCCAATCAGCAATAACACATTGCGCAATGCCATTGACAAACTAGAGGTCAGCACGGTTTGCATCACAGTCGTATCTGTATTAATGCGTGATAATAAATCACCTGTGCGGGCTGTTTCAAACCAGCCTGTATGAAGTGATAATAAATGTGAAAAGACAGCCCTTTTGATATCAGCGACAATCGCCTCACCAACCTGATTGACAAGCGATGCACGCAAATAGCTGCCAAAGGCTAGAATAGCAGCTATTAAAATTGTCACGCCCACAGCCTGATTCAAAATCTTAGGATCACCAGCACCAAGCCCATTATCAACCAGATAAGCCAAACCACGGCCCATTGATAGCATAGCTCCTGATACCATCAGCAAAGACAAGCCGGCAAAGATGATTTTGACCTGATATTTTTTCGCAAATGGCCAAAAAAACCGCAATGCTGCTAAACTTGCCTTATCATTGGCGATAGGATTATCGGGGTCTGTTTGCATTGAATGGGGACGCATCTATCCATGTGCCTTTCGCTATCACATAGCGCATATTGTTTGATATGATGATACTAGCATGAAGATAGGGTGATAGCACCTGATGGACATATCTTACTATGAAAAAGACGATTAATCGCCAGTAGGTAATAATAAGCAGGCGATAATCAGCAGGCATTTTTTAACAACTGGCGATAATGTCAGCTCATGATAAAAGTCCCTTGCATAATCGCCATGACATCGTTATAACCGCCTTCACTATGAAGATTACCATTGTCTGGTCAGGCTACGTGCTGAAACAAGCCACCAGATAGACAGGAGAGAGATGATGCAAAAAGATATTCATCCAGATTACCATGAAATCACTTTGGTCATGACAGATGGCACAAAGCGCAAGACACGCTCTACCTGGGGCAAGCCTGGCGATGAAATGAAGCTGAGCATTGACAGCCTGAACCATCCAGCATGGACTGGTCAGCACCGCGTTCTTGACTCAGAAGGTCAGGTCGCACGCTTTAACAAGCGTTTTGGCAGCCTTGGCATTAAATAAGCCAGCTCCTTTTTATAATTGATAATCAAAGCCTTAGCATTTGCTGGGGCTTTTTTTATGTCTTTTATCTTGCATATCACCCAACCACTTCCCACCTATTAATCAGGACAGAGGGCCAGTTGGCGCTGTCTGAAATAGCTAAAGGGTTTGCCTCTTATCATGAGGGAACCTGACAAAATGAAACCTTGCTTAACTTTAAGGAGGCAGACATGACTGCATTTGACTTAACACCTTATTACCGTTCAGCCATTGGCATTGACCGCATGGCATCTTTGATGGACAGCTTTTTTGCAAGCGCGCCCACCCAGCAAAATAGCTGGCCCCATTATAATGTGACAAAATCAGGCGAGCATGATTACCGAATCACAATGGCTGTGGCTGGTTTTTCAGATGATGATCTCGATATCACGCTGCAAGATAATACCCTGATTATCTCTGGCAAGATTAGCCAAGATGATGAGGCGCATGCGACTTATCTATATCGCGGCATTGCTGGCAGACAATTTGAAAAGAAATTCCAGCTTGCAGATTTCATCAAAATCAAAGGCGCACAGCTGAAAGATGGCCTGTTGCATGTTGATTTGCTGCGTGAAGTGCCAGAGGCATTAAAGCCACGCAAAATTGATATTGTGAATCAGAATAAGCTGGTCTCATAACAAGCTAGCTGACACCATCTCACATCATCAGACCCTGCCAGACTGTCGCTGGCAGGGTTTTTTAATGGCTTTATTTTGCTTTGATAGCGGCTTGTGCGGCAGCAAGGCGCGCAATTGGTACACGGAAAGGCGAGCAGGAAATATAATCAAGCCCTGTTCGTTCAAAAAAGGCGATTGACGCAGGATCGCCCCCATGTTCCCCGCAAATGCCAAGCTTGATATCAGGGCGTGCGGTTTTACCTTTGGCTACGCCATCTTGGACCAAACGCCCCACACCCGCGACATCAATAGAAACGAACGGGTCAATTTCATAAATTCCTTGCGCCTCATAAGCATGAAGGAAAGATGCCGCATCATCACGGCTAATCCCCAATGTGGTTTGCGTTAAATCATTTGTGCCGAATGAGAAAAACTCAGCCTCCCCAGCCAGCTCATCTGCCAGAAGTGCCGCGCGTGGCAATTCAATCATAGTACCAATAAGATAGTCCACCCTCTGCCCTGTTTCAGCAAAAACAGCTTCAGCAGTTTCCTCGATAATGGCGCGGCAAATCGCTATTTCTTTGGCTGAGGCAGCCAAAGGCACCATGATTTCAGGCACAGGCGGGCTTTGTGTTTTGGCAATCGTCACAGCAGCTTCAAAAATCGCTCTGGCCTGCATGGCACAGATTTCTGGATATGTGATTGCCAGACGACAACCACGGTGACCAAGCATTGGATTTGATTCGTTTAGTTGCAAAGCACGTTGACGTGCTATTTCAGGGGCAATCCCAGACGCCTTTGCCACATCTTGTAATTCATCTGCTGAATGCGGCAAAAATTCATGTAAAGGCGGGTCAAGTAAACGTATCGTCACTGGCAAGCCTGCCATGATGGTGAAAAGCGATTCAAAATCTGAACGCTGCATTGGCAGCAATTTTGCTAATGCTGCCTCACGGCCTTGTGTTGATTGTGCCATAATCATCTCACGCATAGCGATAATACGATCAGCATCAAAGAACATATGTTCTGTGCGGCATAACCCAATACCTTCAGCGCCAAAATGACGTGCTTTTTTTGCGTCTAACTCTGTTTCAGCATTGGCGCGTACGGTCATACGACGCGCTTCATCAGCCCAGCCCATAATGGTTTCAAAATCACCTGATAATGAAGGCTCAATCGTTGCAACAGCACCGTCATAAACCTCGCCAGCAGAGCCATCTATTGTGATGATATCACCTTCTGATAGCGCCTTGCCAGCCATGTGGACAATACCGCTTGTGCTATCAATACGGATTTCACCAGAACCAGATACACATGCCCGCCCCATACCGCGTGCCACCACAGCAGCATGACTTGTCATACCGCCACGTGCTGTCAAAATACCAGCGGCAGCATGCATGCCGTGAATATCTTCAGGGCTTGTCTCTATCCGCACCAGAATCACTGATTTACCAGCATTGGCAAGCTGTTCTGCTTTATCAGCTGTCAGACAAATCTCACCACTTGCAGCCCCTGGTGAGGCTGGCAGACCACGTGCCAATAATGTTTTGGTAGCATCAGGGTCAAGCGTGGGATGCAATAGCTGGTCCAATGATTCAGGTTCAATACGCAATAAAGCCTGTTCTTTGGTGATCAGCCCTTCTGCTGCCATATCAACGGCAATTTTCATGGCAGCTTCTGCGGTTCTTTTGCCGCTTCTGGTTTGCAGCATATAAAGCTTATTTTGCTGGATGGTGAATTCCAAATCCTGCATATCAGCATAATGGTTTTCCAGCAATTGGCGCACCCTATCAAGCTCGGCAAACACCTCTGGCATGGCGCCTTCTAAAGAAAGGCCTTCATCACCTGATTCAAGACGCGCTTTTTCAGTTAATGGCAAAGGTGTTCTGATGCCAGCAACAACATCTTCACCTTGGGCATTAATCAAATATTCACCATAAAAGCTATTTTCACCTGTTGACGGGTTACGTGTGAACGCAACACCTGTTGCACAATCATTGCCCTTATTACCAAAGACCATGGCCTGAACATTGACAGCTGTGCCCCATTCAGCAGGGATATTATTTAATTTGCGATAGGTGATAGCACGGTTATTCATCCAGCTTGTGAAGACAGCACCAATCGCGCCCCATAATTGCTGATAGGGATCTTGCGGGAAATCTTCACCTAATTCATCCACCACAATCTGCTTATAGCCAGCAACCAGCTTTTGCAAATGCTCACCTGTTAGCGCGGTATCTTCATAGATACCAAGTGACATTTTGGTATCTTCAAGCAGATCTTCAAACAGACCATGATCAACACCCATAACCACATCTGAATACATCTGGATAAAACGGCGATAGCTGTCATAGGCAAATCTGGCATCACCTGTGCTAGCAGCCAGACCAGCTGCTGTTTCATCATTGAGACCAAGATTAAGAACCGTATCCATCATGCCAGGCATTGATGCGCGCGCGCCTGAACGCACAGACAGTAATAACGGATTATCAGGATTGGCAAAAACAGACCCTGTCTCTGCCTCTATCTGTGCTAATGCTGATGTGATCTGAGCTTGCAGATTATCTGGATAGCTTTTATCTGCAGCATAATAATGATTGCATAATTCAGTGGTGAGCGTGAAACCAGGTGGAACAGGCAAGCCAATATTAGCCATTTCAGCCAAATTAGCACCCTTACCGCCAAGCAGATTGCGCAATGATGCATCGCCTTCACAGACAGATGCGCCAAATGAGAAGACCCATTTCTGATCTTCTTTATGATGTGTCAGTGTCATTAAAGATGTTATCCTTTAACTTGTAATTATCACACGACCCCAAATTTGTTCACACCCTTACCAATAAGCTTGCCAGTTATTTTTCTATCTTTGAAAAATCGGCAATATCACTCATCAGGTGAATAATTTTTTGCAGCAAAGCCAGCCTGTTTTGTCTGATAGTATCATCATCATCATTGACAATGATTTTATCAAAAAAGGCATTAATTGGTGTTTCAAGACCACTCAAAGCTGTCATAGTTTGCCTGATTTCAGCTTCGGTTATCATCTGATTTTGCGGCACAGCAGATAAGGCTTCATAAAGTGCCTTTTCTTCATCAGCTACCAGATAATCAGTGTTAATGGCACCATGATCACCATTGCGATCAATATTGCGACCATCATTGCCAGATTTCTTCGCCTCTGCTGCTAGAATATTATTAGCGCGTCTAAAACCTGCCAGCAGCGATGCCCCTGCTTGATTGCCAAGCGCATCATCAAGCAAGCGTGCCTTCATCACCATCATATAAGGATTATCACTATGGCTTGCTGCCAAAGCTGCGGCAACAATATCATGGGAGATGCCCTCATCACGCAACATCACACGCAATCTGTCTGTGATAAAAGATGGCAGGTCACTATCAAATGTCTCAAAGCCATAGGCCTTGGCTGCCTCACTCATCAAGCTAGCAAGCGGCAAGGATAATTCTTTTTCAGATATCATGCGCAATACAGATAAGGCAGCACGGCGCAATGCAAAGGGGTCTTTTGAACCAGTTGGTTTTGCCCCTATCCCAAAAAAGCCAACCAGCGTATCGATTTTATCAGCAAGAGATACAGCTAGGCCATCAGGGTTTTCAGGCAATCTATCAGATGGGCCAGCTGGCCTGTAATGATCTGAAATCGCTGTGCAAATAGCGGCCTCATAGCCATGATGGCTGGCATAATAGCCCCCCATCAGACCTTGTAATTCTGGAAATTCCCCAACCATATCTGTGACAAGATCTGCCTTGGCAAGGCTAGCTGCTAGCTCTGAACGTGCTGCATCTGCACCATCAATATGACCAGCGATACTGGCTGCCAGCTTGGCAATCCTGCCAGCTTTATCGCCAACTGAACCAAGACCATCATAAAAAGTAATCTTATCCAAGGCTGGCAAATAGCTGTCTAATTTTGACGCTTTATCCTGATCCCAAAAGAATGCCGCATCAGCCAAACGTGCCCGCAAAACGCGCTCATTTCCATGGGCAATTAGCTGGTCATGTTCTGGATGTGATTGACGATTGGCAACAGTGATAAAATAAGGTGCGATTTGCCCCTTTTGCGCCCCAGATAGATAGCGTGTTGCAAAATATTTCTGATGAACACGCATTGAGGTAATCAGCACCTCTTCTGGCAAAGTCATAAAGGTATCATCGATTTTGCCAATAATGACATTTGGCCATTCGACAAGGCCTGTTACCTCTGCCAAAAGCCCATCATCGGCAATTGGCACAACATCAAAAGCAGCTGCCTTTTCAGTTGCCTCAGCGGCAATTAATGCTGAGCGTTCATCCGCATCAGCCATGACAAAACGCTCTTTTAGACCAGCTTGCCATTCATCAACAGACTGAAAAGAAAAGCCATCTGGCGCATGAAATCTATGACCAAAAGCGACATCAGAATAAGCAATGCTCATATCACCGCCTAAATCAAAGGCACCAGTAATCAGCTTGCCATCAAATAGCAGATTAATGCCATGCATCGGGCGCACCCAGCTTGTGCGTGATGTGCCCCATCGCTGGCTTTTCGGCCATGGGAACTGGCCCAATATATCATTGATAATCTGTGGCAATAGCGTCGTAGCTAGCTGGCCTTTTTCATCTTTCCTTGCGAAAAAGAATGTGCCTTTTTCTGTCTCTTCTTGGATTAATTCATCTCGGGTTATGCCAGCTGACTGACAAAAGCCTTCAATCGCCTTATCAGGGGCATCACTACGCGGGCCTCGTTTTTCAATCTGCCTATCTGGTTGGGCAGCAAGCATCTCATCAATCGCAATAGACAGATGACGCGGGCCATAAAATAATGTGGCATTTTGCGGCGCAAGGCCAGCGTCAGACAAAGCACCGACAAGCAATTTTTGCAAATCAAATGCCGCATTTTTCTGCATTCTTGCTGGGATTTCCTCACAGATGATATTCAGAAATAAAGACGACATTATGACGCCTCCTTTCCAGCTGCTTCAGGCTGATTAGCCCATGCCTCACAGCATCCTTTGGCAAGTGCCCGCACCCGCCCAATATAGCTTTGGCGTTCTGTCACAGAAATCACACCCCTAGCATCAAGCAGGTTAAATAGGTGAGATGCTTTCATACATTGATCATAGGCTGGCAAAGCAAGCGGCACATCAAGAGCTAGCAATTTTCCGCATTCAGCTTCGGCATCTTTGAAATGCTGGAACAACGCATCTGTATCAGCATGTTCAAAATTCCATGTTGAGAATTCGACTTCTGCACGATTAAAGATATCACCGTAAGTTTTGCCGCCTTTATCTTTTGGTACACCATCCCAGTCTAGATCATAGACATTTTCAACACCTTGAATAAACATCGCAAGCCGCTCTAGACCATAGGTTAGCTCTAGCGGTACAGGGTCACATTCAATACCGCCCACCTGCTGAAAGTACGTAAATTGCGAGATTTCCATCCCATCACACCAGATTTCCCAGCCAAGGCCCCATGCACCGAGCGTTGGTGATTCCCAATCATCTTCAACAAATCTGATATCATGTGCATGAACATCAAGGCCGATGGCTTCTAATGAGCCAAGATACAGCGCCTGTGCATCAGGTGGTGATGGCTTCATAATGGTTTGAAACTGGTAATAATGCTGTAATCTGTTTGGGTTTTCACCATAGCGGCCATCTGTTGGTCGGCGTGATGGCTGCACATAGGCTGCATTCCAATGAAAATCAGGGCCAAGAGCGCGCAAGGTTGTAGCAGGGTGAAATGTACCAGCGCCAACTTCCATATCATAGGGCTGCAAAATCACGCATCCTTTTGATGCCCAATAAGATTGCAGGTTTAAAATAATTGACTGAAAATCTGTGCGTATTGCCATTGCGGGGCCCACTGTCAAGCTGCGGCGACCTGCCATGCTGGCAAGCCTTGTCATTGTGGCGTCAATCTAGCCGAAACAGACCTTAAAAATCAAGCAATGCATTAGGCATCAGGACAGATATGATCATCTTTATTTGCGGCTTGATACCATTTCCCGCAATCAGGACATTCAACCATATCAATCGAGCTTGCTGTATCAGCATTTGTATCATGGCCAGATGATTGCTGTTCTCTGATTTTCTTTTGTGTTTCCAGAAAACGAAAGACCTGCCAGACCACAAATAATATGACAGCCAAACCTAAAATTTTACCAAGTGATAGCATGATGCCGAATCCCTTTAATCCTGAAAAATCATAGTCCTATTACAATACGTTTAAAGCCCCAGACGAGACCACCAGATTTTTGCTTCGCCAGCTGCGATAATATCATCTGGCTGCCATAAGCCTAGCTGGCTGGTCAAAGCGCCAAGCGGGCCGAATTTCCGCTTTGATGATAACATGACAAGCCGCATATCATCGCCAAATTTCTGCACCAAAACCTGATTTAACACACCAATTTGATCAATCAGACCTAATTCTAGGGCCTGTGTGCCAGACCAAAACGCCCCTGAGAACAGCACATCATCTGCCCCTGTAAGGCGCACACCACGGCGGCCTTTGACATAGGCGGTAAATTCATCATGTAATGCTGCTTGAAGCGATTTCAGATGCGCCACATCATCTGGTTTTTCAGGCTGAAACGGATCAAGCATAGCCTTTGATGAACCAGCGGTATAAATCCGTCTTTCCACACCCATTTTGGCCAATAATTCAGGAAAGCCAAAACCAGAAGATACCACACCAATAGAGCCGATAATTGAGGCAGGGCTGGCATATATCTCATCAGCTGCACACGCTAGCCAATAGCCACCAGATGCTGCTGCATCTTCACAAAAGGCCATAACAGGCACTTGTTTTTTATCAGCAAGCTGGCGAATTCTATCAGCGATGAGCTGTGACTGCACTGGCGAGCCACCTGGTGAATTAATCACCAGCGCAACAGCTTTGATACCGCTGATGGAAAAGGCTTTTTTCAGCTGTGTTTCCAGCGATTCTAGATTTAAAGAACGACGCACCCCGCCAGATGATGGTGCAATGACCCCATGCAAACGCAAGACAGCAACAACAGCTTTTTCTTTGCGCCAAAATAATAGCTTAGAGACCAGATTGCCTAACATGTCAGCTCCTTATTGCTTTGTCATCTCACTTCAGGGATACACCGTCAAATAACCAGCCTTGCTCACCAGCTAAAATCTGTTCTGCCCGCATGGTCAGTGCCCCATCTGGATGATGTAATACCAGCCCATCAAGCATTGTAAAAGGGGCAGATATTGCTTTTCGTGCTGTGACTATCACTCTGATAGCAGGGCTTGATTTATAAGGCCAGATTGGCAGCACCGTAATCCCGCCTGCCCCATGGGAACGCAAAGCCACGATAAGATCATCCAATCTGTCAGCACGCAAAATCATTGTCAGGCGACCTTTTGGCTTCAAGGCTTTCAAGCTGGCTGCCACCCAATCATCTAGCTTTGCTTCATCACCATGATGAGCAAGGCTTCGTCTGGCATGGCGCGGTCTGGTTGATGCTGGATGATGGAAAGGTGGGTTTGCAATCACCTGATCAAAGCTAGCATCAAGCAAAGCTGGCAGGCTGGTAATATCAGCCTGAAGCGGTCTTATTATGTCAGAAAACCCAGCTGATGCCCTATTATGGCGCAGTAAAGATACCAGCGCATCGTCTTTTTCAATCGCTGTGATATGACAATCAGATAAACGATGCGATAGCGCGATAGCAACAGCGCCAACCCCAGCCCCAAATTCAGCAATACGACTGCCATCTTCTTTGCCAATCGCAGAGGCTAGCAAAATCGCATCTGTGCCAAAACGATAGCCCTGTTTTGGCTGATAAAGATGATAGCGTTTATTCAAAATACCATCATGACTGAGCGCAATATCAGGCAGCCCATCATTATCATTACCGCCATTGCCACTCATCAGCTTATGATTATCGCCAAAAGACCCGTCATTCATCATAAAGCTCATCAACATCTGACAATGTTGCCCGTGCAGCTGCCACATATCCATCTGGCACCATCAAGCGGCGTGGAAAGGCACCAATACCAGCTTCTAATGCTGAAATATGATGATCAAAGACAATAAAAGGGATATCAGCACTTGCCAAAAGTGACTGCAAATAGGTTAGCCGCGCTAAATTTGTGGTTTTAACAACACATTCCATAGCCCCTATTATCACCTAAAATAACAAACACTCCAATAGTCTTGTTATTATATCTGAATCACCCTATGTATCGTGGTGCAAAGACAGCTTATAAAGCAAAGATAATGGCAAAGGCATTTTGTGATGAACCATATTCCAACCCCATCAGTCGCAGGGCTAACAGCATTGCTTGGTGCTGATATCAAGCGTGTGAATGATGTGATTATGGCGCGTATGGGTTCAGATGTGCCAATGATCCCAGAGCTGGCAACGCATTTGATCGCCGCTGGCGGTAAAAGATTGCGCCCGATGCTTACTTTGGCTGGCGCAAGGGCAGCTGATCAGAACCAAGATAAAGCAGATGACCGTGCCTTATTATTGGCAGCGGCGGTTGAATTTATTCATAATGCCACTTTGCTTCATGATGATGTTATTGATGAATCAGATAAACGGCGTGGGCGTGATACCGCAAATGCTGTTTGGGGCAATGAGGCATCTGTTTTGGTGGGAGATTTCCTGTTTGCCAGATCATTTGAGCTGATGGTTGAAACAGGTGATATTGATGTGCTTGGCGCTTTATCATCTGCCTCAGCACGCATCACTGAAGGCGAGGTCAAACAGATGACGATGGCAGGCCGCCCTGATAGCAGCCTGCAAGATTATCTGGATGTGATAACTGGCAAGACAGCTATTTTATTTGCAGCAGCCGCTAGTGCTGGTGCCAAGGTCACAGGCGGAGATAAGCCGCTAGTTGATGCTATGCATTCTTATGGTCTATCGCTTGGTATGGCGTTTCAGATTGTTGATGATGCGCTTGATTACCGTTCAGATTTGGCAAGTATGGGCAAAAATAGTGGTGATGATTTTAATGATGGCAAAATCACCATGCCTGTCATCCTAGCATGGCAAGATGGGACAGAGGCAGAGCGTGCTTTCTGGCAACGCACAATTGGCATGGGCGCTGTCCAAGATGGTGATTTTGAAGAAGCTGTTAGCTTGCTTGATAAATATGATTGCATTGACCGTGCGCTGGCAGAGGCAGAAAATTATGCCCAGCAAGCCATTGCCGCCATTGCTATGTTACAAGATGAGCCGTTGCGTGCTGCCTTGCATGACACCGCACTTTATACAGTTGCCAGAAAGACATAATCTGTTATGAGGCTGATTTCGCTGCTTTGCGAAAGCCGTCTGCAATCTCATCAGCACGCCTGCCAAGGCCATTAAATAACACAGATCTGTTTAATCT
Source organism: Puniceispirillaceae bacterium (SeqCode) (assembly GCA_049890115.1). GTDB lineage: Bacteria > Pseudomonadota > Alphaproteobacteria > Puniceispirillales > Puniceispirillaceae > UBA685. The sequence continues at coordinate 126,545 of JBMHCC010000039.1, forward strand.
GGCCTGCCAAGCTTGCCAACTTTCAGCATCTTCACGTGGCAGCCATTTTGCCCCTGCACGTCGCATGGCAGCTGTCCCGCCAAGCAAATCACGCACCAGTGCTAATTCATTTTCCATCTGCCGCCAGCCATAGCCAGGGGTGGCAATGATATCTTGCATAGTCACTTTCCTTTTTGGGCAAAAAACGCATCAGATTTAGCCTTCATCAGGCCAAAATTGGCTCTGATGATGGGGCGCAATCTTGCTGCCTGATAATCATTTCAAATAAGACTAAAAACGCAGCTCATGGCTTTGCGTTTGCGCACCTGTCATCAGCGCATGAAGGGCCCATACAGCCGCATCAAGCCTATCTGGTGATGGCTGATTATGCGGTGCTGATGGGCAAAAGCTAACCATCTGATCAACCAGTTCTGTAAACACCCCGCCATGCCAGATTTCACCTCTGGCATAGGCAGCGGCAATCGGCTCTGCTCGTGCTGCTTTTTGTTTCATTGCACGCACTGTGCGCACTGGCAAAGGCGTGCCATTTTGGCGCAATAAATGTGTGACCAAATCACCACCTTGGTTAATCTCAACGACCACAGATTCAGCGCGCCATTGCTGGAAATACTGACGTATTTTCGCAGACCAAATATGCGGCGGCGCATTCAGGCTATGATCTGCTAAAATCCAAAGCTGATTATCAATGGTTTTGCCAGCAATAATAATGCCTGTCTCATTTGCACCACCAATCGCAGGGTCAACACCAATGACAATCCTGATAAATTGCGCACGCTCAGGCGGTTTTGCCACAATCGCTGCTAGCTGGGCTCTGCTAAAGAGCGCACCTGGATAATCTGCTAGCAATTCCCCATCTAATTCTTGGCGCGCCAAATCAGACTGACCATAGGCCTGTCTCATCGCTGCGATAAAACCTTGTGCCAGATTGGCCTGATTTTCAACCGTTTTGCCAACCACCAATGCTGTATCTGGTGCTTTTGCCAACTCAGCTAGCCAGCCAAGCGGGCGCGGTGTTGTGGTTGCCAGAATTTGCGGGCAATCACCTTTGCGCAAACCAAGCATTAAATTATCCCATGCTTCGCTATAGCGCCATTTGGCAACCTCATCTGCCCAAGCAAAATGAAATTCAGGGCCACGCAACTGGCCAGGCGTATCAGCTGAAAAACAACGTGCTATCGTACCATTTGGCCAAATAAGCTGGTTTTTTGATGAAAACCATTTGGGCCGCTCTTCCTCATGGCCGGTTTGCAAAATACCTGATGGCCCTTCGACCATCACATAGCGCACATCTGAGGCACTGCCGCCAACCAAACCAATATGCCTATCTTTAACACGTGCTAGCTGATGCACCCATTCAGAGCCTGCTCTTGTTTTACCAAAACCACGTCCTGCTAATAACAACCACACCCGGAAATCGCGCTCTGGCGGTAATTGTTTATCACGTGCCCAAAACAGCCATTCTTGCGTGATGAAATGAAGCTCTTCATGGCTGGCATTCTTCAGAAGATGCTGGCGCATCTGCGGCCTCATCGCCAGCCATAAGTGCCGCAATCTGTCTGGCAAGCCTGTCTTGCATTGCCTCATAAGAAGGCCTATCTCCGCTATCATCATTAGGGCTGCTGGCCACATCACCAGCTAGCATTGCATGGCATGCAATCAAAAACCGTAACAATCCATCAGATGGTTTGCGAATGGTCGCGATTTGCTCACCATAATAAAAGCGCGGCTCTTCATGACCTATCAGAGCACGCTGGCGTGCCGCAAATAACAACCTATCTCCAGCTTGACGAAACGCATCGCGAACAGCTCTATCAAAGCTGGCATCACTATCACGCCAGCTGGCAATCATGCCAAATTCCAATCCAGCAAACTCACAACAAATGGTGATATTGCCGCTCTGTGCCAAACAAAATAAAAAAGCATCTCTTTGCAGAGATGCTACATCCTTATCAGCGCAAGATGACGACATTACTTCCAGTTATAATAACCGATTGCTAACTTAGAATACCATCATTCCCAGTATATAATAGGAAATATCCTATTTTGCACCATTTGTCAAGCGGTAAATTTTCTATCCTGATGTAATTTTTCCGCAAGCTCTGTTAAAGCGCGATAATGAAGCCTATTTAAATGGGTACGGCTTCTGCCAGTGCGCATCATTAATGCTTGCCATGGCACGCCAGCTGCTCTTGCAAAGAGCAGTCGTCTCTGCAATTCACTCATATCATAAAGCGCATCAATTATCCTGTAACAATCTGATATATCTTGATTATTAGGAATATATTTCATATCACCGCGGCGCAAAATAGCACCTGTTCTGCTTTTGCGAATCATGTCAGGCCAGCCACAAATATAACCAGAGGGCCTTTCGCGTGCATTAGATGGCAGTGCCTGTAATGTCATGACAGCACGTTCCAATCGCGCCTTTATGGCCGCTATTTTATTCATGATTATGTACCTTTCCTTATCAATAGAAATAATATTGATTTTTTAACTTAGGATTTTTCCTATTATTATGCTATTGATACAAAAGGATAGGTTGACAATGACTATATCAACTTGATTCAACAAGATGAGATGACAATTATCACAGGACGATTATCGCGAAATAAGGGACATTATTGCGCGATAGTGATGCGGCATGATGAAACAAAAACCACTTTCAGCTGATAGAAAAGCCCTGCTAGCGGCACTTGATAGCTCTGATTATACATTTGCCAGCGCGTCACGTGCTGTGGGGCGTAATCAGGCTTATTTGCATCAATTTATGTATCGCAACTCACCACGCATATTGCCTGAGGCGCTACGTCATCAGCTTGCACAATTATTACGTATTCCCCATCAAACATTACTATCAGATAGCCAGCGCACCCAATTACCATCATCTGGCACTGAACAGATAAATGCCGATACTCTTACCATCCCGTTATTTGATATCCATAGTGCAGCAGGTGCAGCCAGTTTTTTGGACCACGCATCAGAACAGCCGATGGATAGCTGGCATTTCAGCCGCTCTGTGCTGCAATCATTGCCTCATAGCAATCTTGATAATCTGTCGCTGCTTCATGTGCGCGGCGACTCTATGTCACCGCTGCTAGAAGATGGTGATATCATCATGATTGATAGAGGCCAGATTCACCCTGAACCAGCTGGTATTTTTGTGCTTGATGATGGCTTTGGGTTAGTTGTCAAACGCCTTGTCTTGATTGCAGATGAGCGTGCACCGCGTGTGCGCATCATATCTGTTAATCCAGATTTTGTGCCCTATCGCAGAGCGCTTGATGAGATTAGAATCATTGGCCGTGTGATATGGATGGCGCGCAGCTTGAAGTAATGCTACATCTTGGCATAACGCCGCGCAATGGCATGTATCAGGCTGACAAAGTCATAATGGGCAAGAGGTGATATCATGGCACCACCATATCGCAAAGCTGGTCAAAAACGTCGCAAACCACGCCAGCACTCTAGCAACTCTACTGGAAAATCTGGTGGCAGGTTACCCGCTAATGCGCCGCCAATAGAGGTGACAATTACTGGCCTTGGCGGCAAAGGCGACGGGATTGGCACAGCTAACTATACCCATCATTATCAGACAAAATCACATCTTGTTTTTGTGCCAAACAGCCTGCCTGATGAAACCATTATCGCCCAGCCAACCAGCCTGACAGGGCAAGGCATTCAAGCTGATTTAATAGAATTACAATCAGCCTCCCCACACCGCAAAGACCCTGACTGCCAGGCAGCGCCTGCCTGTGGCGGTTGCCAATTCCAACATATGAAGCGCCCAGCCTATGATGCTTGGAAAGGGGATCATGTCACATCCATCTTAGATAAACATCACATTAAACCAGCAGAATGGCGAGCGACTTATCATGCTGAGATGAATAGCCGGCGGCGCACCAGATTGGCATTTCGCAAACGCCGTGATGATGTGCTAATCGGGTTTCGCGGCCGTGCCAGCCATATCATAATCGCGCCAGAGAGCTGTGTTATTCTGGCACCAGAGCTGTTGGAATGTCGCACGCAATGTCAGGATAAGTTATTATCTTTATTGCCAACTGGCACAGTGGGTGAGGTTGAGATAACGCTGTGTGATAATGGCTGTGATGTGCGCTTAGTTCTGGCTGAGATACCCCAGCGTGATATCCTGACAGACCTGACCTTAGCTGCCAGCCAGACAGATATCATCAGGCTATCTTATGGCACATCATCTGATGAAATTAACTTGCTTTATGTCAAACAGACACCTGTTATTGCTTGGCAGATGCCAGATGGTGCCACATCAGACAAGGTTACTTTGGCCCCTGCCCCTGCTAGCTTCCTGCAGGCAGATAGCGGTGCTGAAACACAGATGAAAGCCGATATTTTTGAAGCCTTATCAGGGGCAAATGCGGTGTTAGATCTGTTTTGTGGCAGTGGCACACTCAGCCTGCCTTTGCTATTTCAAGACAACCCGCCAGCACGGCTAGATGCTTATGATACGGGCGAAGATGCCATTGCCAGCTTTACCCAAATGGCACATCACGCTGGTCATGCGATGCGGCTCTCTGCCAAGCGCCGCAATTTATTCGAAGCCCCTTTGACAGATAAAGAATTAGAAGGGTTTGATGCGGTTATTATTGACCCGCCTCGTGCTGGTGCTGCTGCTCAGATGCCTGCTATTGCCAGAAGCCAAATTGCAAAAATCATGATGGTATCTTGTAATCCCTATAGTTTTGCCAAAGATGCCACGATTTTGACCCAAGCTGGCTATCATTGTCGCTGGCTGCGCTTGGTTGACCAGTTTTTATTAACAGCTCATTGTGAACTCATCGCTTTATTTGAAAGAGATGAGGCATGAAAAAGCACACATTGACCATTCGTGGTCATGCAACCTCAATTTCGCTAGAGGATATTTTCTGGCAAGCACTCAAAGATGAAGCTGCCAGCCAGAATTTATCAATCGCTGCTCTGGTTGCACGCATTGATGAGACACGCAAAACAGGCCTGTCATCTGCGATTCGTGTCTATTTATTCAAACGCTTGGCAGATAGGAACGAATCAGGCAAGCTTACCCCTCTTTAGATCGTAAAAACGCAGTTAGGGCGTCAACGCTTATGAATATTGGCATTCTGCAAACAGGACATAATAACCCCGCTTTGCCGCTGACGTTGCGCAGCTATCCGAAGATGTTTCACGATCTGATGACAGCGCAAGATGGCTCAGATGAGTTACTATTGAAAAATTATCCTGTTGTGGATGGTATCTTTCCCAATGCGCCTGATGATCATGATGGCTATATCATTACCGGCTCACGCCACGGCGTTTATGAGCCTCATGATTTTATTGCGCCTTTAAAGTCATTTATCCAAACTTGTTTTGCCCGCCATATTCCGCAAATTGGTATTTGTTTTGGTCATCAGATTATTGCTGAAGCCCTTGGTGGCAAGGTCATTAAATCACCAAAGGGCTGGGGTGTCGGCATTCGCAAAGTCAATGTCGTCAAAACAGCAAACTGGATGACTAATGCCCCTCATACAATAGATCTCATCTATTTCCATCAGGATCAAGTTATCGATTTGCCTGATGGAGCTGAGATAGTTGCGGGGGATGATTTTTGCCCTTTTGCTGGTTTTGCGATTGATGACCGTATTTTCACATTACAAGGTCATCCAGAATTTGATGAAGGCTATGTGCATGAATTGCTGGCAATCAGAGGAAGTGACATGGATGACACTGTCAGGCAAACCGCCTCAGATAGTTTGTCACTTGGCCATGATGGCTTGCTGGCAGGCGAATGGATGCTTCGCTTTCTTAAACAGGCTATGCAGAAATCCAAACAGCCTAAACGCGAAATTGCCTAATCGCTCTCTTGCCTTGTTTCCCTTATTGTTTTTTAGGATTCTGACATGACCATTGTATTGGGACTTGATACTGGTGGCACTTTTACAGATGCTGCTTTGCTTGACACAGCATCAGGCACTTTGCTTGCCAAAGCAAAATCATTAACCACACGCAATGATCTTGCGATTGGTGTTGGCGGCGCTATGCAGCAGGTGGTGGAAGAATGGGGCGGCAGCCCTGCTGATATTGGTCTGGTATCCTTATCAACAACGCTTGCAACTAATGCGGTTGTCGAAGGTGTCGGCGGGCGTGTTGGCCTTATTCTGATTGGCTTTGATGAAGGCGCCTTAGAGCGTGCTGATTTGGCAAAAGCACTTGGCAGTGACCCTTATATCTTTGTAACAGGCGGTCATCGCAATGATGGCGCACCGCAAGCTGCTTTGGATAAAGAAGCTTTGCAAAAAGCAGCTGATGATCTGAAAGAAGATGTGTCAGCTTTTGCAGTGGCAAGTCATTTTGCAACCCGTAATCCAGAACATGAAATCGCGGCAAAAGAGATTTTGCGCGACCATACAGGCTTGCCTGTCACCTGTTCTCATGAATTATCATCATCTCTTGGCGGGCCGCGCCGCGCGCTGACAGCGATGCTAAATGCCAGATTGATCAATCTGCTCGAACAATTAATCGAAGCCACAGCCAGACGCATGACAGATTTATCACTTACTTGTCCACTGATGGTGGTGAAAGGTGATGGCTCATTGCTTCATGCTGAATTTGCCAAATCACGTCCTGTTGAGACTGTCTTATCAGGGCCAGCAGCCTCACAAGCTGGCGCAGCATTTCTGGCTGGTGCCAAAACAGCACTTGTCACAGATATTGGCGGCACAACAACAGATATCGCCTATTTGCGTGATGGGGCACCAGGGTTAAATGCTGATGGCGCCTATGTTGGTGGCTGGCGCACAATGGTAGAGGCTGCTGATATCCGCACTTCTGGCCTTGGCGGTGATTCAGAGGTTCAGCCTTTGACAAGAGGGCTGCAAAAAGGCCTCAGCCTTGGGCCACGGCGTGCCATCCCACTATCATTACTGGCAAGAGACTGGCCACAAGCTATCAGCCATCTTGAAGATCAGCTGGCAAGTCCTGTGCCACAAGCAACAGATGGCCGCTTTATCATACCAATGATGCCAAATGGCATTCCAAGCTGGCTTACCAAAGCAGAGCAACGTTTTGCCAAAGCAGCTATTGAAGCTGGCCCCTCTCCTGTGGCTGATATTGCCTCATCTCAGGTGGCACTTGGTGCCGTTGACAGGCTGATCAGCCGTGGTCTTTTGGCATTATCATCATTCACCCCAACAGATGCTGCCCATGTCTTAGGGCTATTTGATGAGTTTGAACAAAAAGCTGCACATCTTGGTGCAAAACTTCTTAGCCGGCAAAAAAATGGCATTGGTGATGCTCATGCTGAAACAGCTGAAGAGATCGCCACTCATACACTTGATGAGCTAACAACCAAAAGCGCACTGGCATTACTTGATGCTGCCATGGTGCAAGATGGCTGGCCTGAAAGCATGGCAAGCCAATCAAGCTATATACGCTCTATGATTAGTAAAAAACAAGATAGCACAAGCAAAGCCACCGCGCCTTTGGTCAATGCCACAACCACTTTATCAATCCCTCTTATCGCACTTGGCGCATCTGCTAGCACACATTATCCAGCGATTGCCGAACGGCTATCAGCTACGTTAATTGTGCCTGATCATGCTGATGTTGCAGGTGCTGTCGGAGCAGCTGCTGGCTCTGTCAGACAACGTGTTATGATCACAGTCACACAGCCAGCTGAAGGGCGGTTCCGTGTCCATCTGCCAGATGGGCCAAAAGATGTGAAAGAAAGAGATGAGGCATTAACTCTGGCACGTAATTCTGCTAGTGATATTGCCCGCAACCGCGCCTTGTCAGCTGGTGCAACAGAGATTGAATTGGCAGTCTCAGAGCATCTGAATGAGGTGGAAATTGGCGATGGCAAAACCTTATTCATTGAAGGGTTAATCCAAGCACAAGCATCAGGTGCGCCATCAGCATAACCGAAAATTAGCATCTGCCTTTTCAGCTATGATAAGGGGGCTGTTCACGCAAATGTGAATAGCAGTATGTGTTTTCGCCTTTATTTTGCCGCAATGACAGGCCAATCTGTCACTGATAGCGTAGCATTATAAAAGGGCATAGCGCAGCATTATAAAGGGAGCGTTGGATGTTAATCAGAAACAAACCAAGCTGGCATATCTCAGAAAACCATGCCACAGATGAACATATCTATCATAATCGGCGTTCATTCCTAAAAGCGGCTGGCGTCGCTGGTCTTGGCATGGCAGGCAGCGGGCTTGTGCCATCATCATTGCTAGCTGCCCCCATTACAGGCTTTCCAGCCACGCGCAATGAGGCCTATCAGCTTGATCGCGACCTAACACCTGAAGATGATGCCACAACCTATACTAATTTCTATGAATTTGGCTCTAATAAAAGCATCTGGCGCAAAGCAAAAAAGTTGGAAACAGACCCATGGGCTGTGACTATTGATGGCTTATGTGACAATCCGATGCAGATTGATGCTGCTGATTTGATCAAGAAAATCGGCCCTATGGAAGAGCGGCTATATCGTCATCGCTGTGTTGAAGCATGGGCCATGGCTGTGCCTTGGACTGGTGTACCTCTCGCTGAATTGGTGAAATTGGCAAGCCCGAAGCCAGAGGCAAAATATCTGGTGATGGAAACCTTTTTAGATCCTAAAATTGCGCCAGGACAAAAACAACCGTGGTTCCCTTGGCCTTATGTTGAGGGTCTGACATTGCCAGAGGCGACGAATGAAATGGCCTTTTTGGCAACAGGTCTTTATGGCAAGGAAATGCCAAACCAAAATGGTGCCCCTATCAGATTGGTTGTGCCGTGGAAATATGGCTTTAAATCGATTAAATCAATTGTCAGATTCAGCTTTACAGACACAGCACCTCTCACCTTTTGGCAAGAAAGTAATGGCAAAGAATATGGCTTTTTTGCCAATGTGAACCCTGAAATTGATCACCCGCGCTGGTCACAAGCAACAGAACGCCTACTTGGCAGTAATGAGCGTGTGCCAACACAGCTATTTAATGGTTATGGGGAACAGGTCGCACATCTTTATAAAGATATGGACCCGTCTATTTTATATTTCTAATTTATATTTCTAGCACTATCAGGCTAATAGGATAGCAGCGACTTTTTCGGCAATCTGTCTTGTCTGATCCAAGATAACAGGTGCTGTTTCACCAAAATCATCGCCAAGCGGGCGGCAATGCCCTGCTGCGACCATTTGTTGGTGGAATGTGGCAATGCGGCCTGTTTCTGCGCGTAATTCTGCGATATAAACAGCTTTTCCGGTAATACAAGCCTCGCTGACCATATTCACAGAATCAGATGTCACTATAATGTGATCAGCCAGCCCCAAAATGCCAGGGTAAGGGTTATCATTCTGCCCATCCCAAAAGCCATGTGCACTGCCTTGCAAAGCGTTACTTAAAATCTTTAACCCTTTTTTCGGTGTGCGCCGTGATGGCACTAAATATAGAAAGGCACCTGTGTTTTTCGCATGTTCTGCCAATTGGCCAGCCAGCCTTTGAAAATCAGCCTCATCAGGGCGATAGCGTTTATTATTACCGCCTATCATCACCGCACAAATTGGCTGATGAATTGAGGCAAATTTAGGCTGTAAAATGGCAGCAGCATCAGTAATTTTCGGCATCGTTAACCTGTTTAACGAGCCCAAAGATGGTACAATATGACTATGATTCTCTGCTGAAATGCGGTCATGCATTGGGACAACCATCGCATCAAAATAAGAGGGGTCAACACGCGGATCTTGAATATGAACCAGCTTCGTCTGGCCAGCATTTTGTCGTTGTATCGCAAGACAGGTGCCAACCATCCGCCGCCCACATGAAATGATCAAATCTGGCCAAGGTGGGCCTGATTTGCGATCAGCACGAATGGGGCTAATCGGCATAAAGGGCACGGCTCCCATTTGCGGTATCATACGGTAAATCGGGCTTGGAAACATGCGCATATCAAAAAACGAAATGCCAAGGCTCTCTGCCAGTGCCAGTGATTGTGCCATCATGCCAGCTGTGCCATCTGATACAACCCAGCATAATAAATCATCAGGTAATAATGGTGTTTGTTCCATGTTGTCTTCTGTGCCGTCTTCTGTGTCGTTTTCTGGGTCGTCTTCTGTGTTGTCTTCTGTGCCTTGAATCCTGTTTGAAGAGTTATATATGAAAAAAATAGGAAGGGAAATTTGTTATTCTTTTGAAAATCATCTTAATTTTTGTAATATTATTTCAATAGCATTGCTTTTTGGGAACAGGCAAAGCAAGCCAAATTGACAAGGCCACATTAATAAGGCAAAGGGCTTTTATGACAAAGAAAATGAAACTTGATTCTGTTGACCGACAGATCTTGCATGATTTACAGGGCGATGGGCGCATTACAAATGTTGAGCTGGCACAAAATGCTGGCATCTCAGCGCCGCCTTGTTTGCGCCGTGTGCGCACCCTTGAAAAAGAAGGTGTGATTAAGGGATATCACGCTGATATTGATGCCGAAGCATTAGGCTATAGCGTTACCATTTTTGCCTTTGTCGGCCTTACATCGCAGGCAGAATCAGATTTACGTGATTTTGAAGATATGGTTGGGGCATGGGATAATGTGCGTGAATGCCATATGCTGATGGGAGAAACTGATTTTCTGCTAAAAATTGTGGCTCATGACTGGGATGATTTTCAGGCCTTTTTGACAGGCAAGCTGACACCAGCACCCAATGTAAGTCATGTCAAAACAGCACTAGCCATCCGCTCACGCAAAGATTTACCAGGCGTGCCTATCACAACAGATTAGGGTTAAACCAGTTACGACCCCTGTCACTATGCCCCAATTCAGCCCTAGCGCAGGATTTCAATAGCGACAATCTCATAAGGGTGCGGGCCACGCGGTGTCTGCACTTCGACAGAATCACCAACGCTTTTGCCAATTAATGCCTTAGCAATCGGTGATGATGTTGAAATCCGGCCAAGCTCAATATCAGCCTCATAAGGGCCAACAATATGATAGGTGGATTCTTCATCAGTTTCTTCATCAGCCACAACCACCTGTGCGCCAAATGTCACAGTTTGGCCTGTTAGCTTGGCAAGATCAATCACCTCAGCACGGCTTGTCACATCTTCTAACTCTTTGATACGCCCTTCGATAAAAGACTGGCGCTCTCTCGCAGCGTGATATTCTGCATTTTCAGACAAATCGCCATGTTCGCGCGCTTCTGAAATGGCACGAATCACGGCTTGTCTTTCAGCATTTTTTAAATGGTTTAACTCCTCCTTCAGAGCCTCAAGCCCTGCCGGTGTAAAAGGAATCTTTTCCATCACTTTGCCTCATTCACTACTTAACAGCCTGACAAGACTGTCACAATTCACTTTTTTTGTCAGCCGTTTTTAAAAAGGAGATACTGGAATAAAATCTTGCAATGATTTCACATCCAAAGTCGCCGTCTGTAAGGCTTTGATAGCCGCAACAGCCGCACGGCTGCCAGCAACGGTGGTATAATAAGGGATATTATTGGTCAGTGCTGTTTGACGCAAAGACAGGCTATCACGAATAGATGCTGCCCCATGCGCAGTGTTAAAGACCAGCTGAATATCACCTGATAGCATAGCATCCACAGCATGTGGCCTGCCTTCCATCACCTTATTCACTCTGGCTGCTGGGACACCGGCATCTGCCAATGCTTTTTGTGTGCCATTTGTGGCCAGAATTTGAAAACCAAGCTCAACCAATTCAGCGCAAATCGGCACATAAGCTGCCTTATCTGCATCTTTAATAGAGATAAACACTGTCCCTGATTTTGGTAAGATGGTGCTAGCCCCAAGCTGAGACTTAGCAAAAGCACGGCCAAAATCACTATCAATGCCCATCACCTCGCCTGTTGATTTCATCTCAGGGCCAAGGAACACATCAACGCCAGGGAAGCGCGAAAATGGGAATACCGCTTCTTTCACTGCAACATGAGACATTTTGGCATCTTCTAATGGGAAGCTTGCCAGCTTCTCACCTGCCATAATCCGTGATGCAATCTTGGCAATCGGCACACCAGTTGCTTTGGCAACAAATGGCACTGTGCGCGAGCCACGCGGATTCACTTCTAGCAAATAAACTGTCTCATCCTTGACCGCAAATTGGACATTCATCAAACCGACCACTTGCAAGGCATGTGCCAGCGATTCTGTTTGTGCCTTAATCGTCTCTAGCACAGCATCTGACAGATTTTGCGGTGGCAAAGAACAAGCACTATCACCTGAATGGATACCAGCTTCTTCAATATGTTCCATAATGCCAGCGATAAAGACATCATCACCATCACATAAGGCATCGACATCGACCTCAACCGCATTATCAAGGAAGCGGTCAATCAATACAGGATTATCACCTGACACAACGACCGCATCACGCATATAACGCTCTAGCTCGTCACGCTGATGGACAACTTCCATCGCACGACCACCAAGCACATAAGATGGGCGGATAACCACAGGCAAGCCAATTTTATCAACAATGCCTCGTGCCTGCTCAGCTGAAGTGGCAATGCCATTTTCTGGCTGCTTTAGGTCAAGGCGTTGCAATAATTGCTGGAAACGCTCTCTATCTTCAGCCAAATCAATCGCATCAGGGCTGGTGCCTAAAATAGGAATATTGGCAGCTTCAAGGCCAGCTGCAATTTTCAGAGGCGTTTGACCACCAAGCTGGACAATCACACCTTTTAGTGACCCATTTTCCTGCTCTTTGCGGATAACTGAAATCACATCTTCAGCTGTCAATGGCTCAAAATAAAGCCTGTCTGAGGTATCATAATCAGTTGATACAGTCTCAGGGTTACAGTTAATCATGATGGTTTCATAACCAGCTTCTGCCAGCGCATAAGCAGCATGAACACAGCAATAATCAAATTCGATACCCTGACCAATACGGTTTGGACCACCACCTAGAATCACCACTTTTTCGCGTGATGATGGCGCTGATTCACAGACCGCCCCAGAGGTGTTTTCATAAGAGGAATAAAGATAGGCTGTTGATGATGCAAATTCAGCAGCACATGTATCAATACGTTTGAAAACAGGTGCGATGCTATGTTTGGCACGCAAATCAGCAATCTCATTTTCTGCTGTCCCTGATAATTGTGCTAGGCGCAAATCAGAAAATCCAAGTGATTTCAGATGACGCAGGCTAGCCGCATTATCAGGCAGGCCATCTTCACGAACAGCCATTTCATGAGAGATGATATTAGCCATGCGCTCAAGGAACCATCTATCCCATTTTGTGATCTGATGCAGCTCTTCAACACTCATGCCAGAACGCATCGCTTGTGCGATACGCAATATACGGTTTGGTGTCTGCCCTGATAGCCAGCCACGCACAGCATCAGCACCCAAAGTACCATCAGCCTCTGGCATCGCGATTTCATCAAGACCACATAGGCCTGTTTCCATCGAACGCAAAGCCTTTTGCAATGATTCTTCAAAGCAACGTCCAACAGACATAGCCTCACCAACTGATTTCATTGATGTTGATAACTCAGCGACCGCACCTGGGAATTTTTCAAAGGTAAAGCGTGGGATCTTTGTGACAATATAATCAATGGTTGGCTCAAAGCTGGCTGGTGTGACCTTGGTAATATCATTATCAAGCTCATCAAGCGTATAGCCAACAGCAAGCTTGGCGGCGACCTTTGCAATCGGGAAACCAGTTGCTTTTGATGCTAGTGCAGATGAACGTGAGACACGCGGATTCATCTCAATCACAATCACACGGCCATCATCTGGATTCAGCGCAAACTGAACATTTGAGCCACCAGTATCAACACCAATTTCACGCAAAACGGCTAGCGAAGCGTCACGCAGCACCTGATATTCTTTATCTGTTAGCGTCAATGCTGGGGCAACAGTGATAGAATCACCTGTATGAACGCCCATCGGGTCAACATTTTCAATCGAACAAATAATAATGCAATTATCTGCCTTATCACGCACCACTTCCATTTCAAATTCTTTCCAGCCAAGCAGCGATTCTTCGATGAGAATTTCTGATACTGGTGATAGGCGCAGGCCATCTGCTACAATCTGCTCAAACTCACTTCTATTATAGGCGACACCGCCGCCCTCACCACCAAGAGTGAATGACGGGCGAATAATCGCTGGCAAGCCAACCAGATCAAGTGCTGCTATCGCATCTTCAAAGGTTTTCACAGTGCGTGATCTGGCTGATTCTAGGCCAATATCATCCATTGCTTTGCGGAACAAAGCGCGGTCTTCAGCCTTTTCAATCGAGGCAGGACGCGCACCAATTAGCTCAACATCATATTTTTCAAGCACACCTGAATGATGCAAAGACAAGGCCGTATTGAGTGCTGTCTGCCCACCCATTGTTGGCAATAACGCATCAGGCTTTTCTTTGGCGATGATTTTTTCAACCATTTCAGGGGTGATAGGCTCAACATAAGTCGCATCAGCCATCACAGGGTCTGTCATAATGGTTGCTGGGTTGGAATTTACCAGAATAACCCGAAACCCTTCTTCTTTTAGGGCTTTACAGGCCTGTGCGCCTGAATAGTCAAATTCACATGCCTGACCAATGATAATAGGGCCTGCACCAATAATCATAATTGATTGGATATCAGTTCTGCGCGGCATATCTCTAGCGCTCCTTTTTGCCAGCTTGTGCCTGGCGCATTAAATCAGTGAAACGGGTAAATAAATGGCGCGAATCATGCGGCCCTGGTGATGATTCTGGGTGATATTGAACACAGAACATTGGCTTATCCTTATGCCTTACCCCTTCAACAGATCCATCAAATAAAGAGCGATGTGTCACTTCCAAATGGTCAGGCAGGCTGTCTTCATCAACCATAAAGCCGTGATTCTGGCTGGTAATTTCAATCTGCCCTGTCATCAGATCTTTGACAGGGTGATTAGCCCCTCTATGGCCACGTTCCATTTTCACAGTTTTGCCGCCTTGGCTTAACACCAGCAGCTGATGACCAATACAGATACCAAAGACAGGCAGGCCATTATCAACCAGCTTGGCAATTTCGCTGCCAGCATAAGATGATGTTGCTGCTGGATCGCCTGGGCCATTAGATAAAAACACACCATCTGGATGATGCGCTAAGACCTGCTCTGCTGTGCTATTAGCAGGCATCACAGTCACATCACAGCCAGCATCATAAAGACAACGCAGGATATTCTGTTTGATACCATAATCAAGTGCCACCACATGATAGTGACCACCGCCATTTTGATGGGCTTGCTCTGCCAGCGAATAGACACCTTGCTGCCAGTTTTGGTCAGTGCCACCAGTGACATCTTTTGCCAAATCCATACCTGCCAAACCTGGCCAATCTTGTGCCATTTTCACCAAGGCTGGAATATCAAATTGCCCCTCAGGATTATGACATAAGACACCGCGCGGTGCGCCCTTATCACGGATGTGACGTGTTAAAGCTCTGGTATCAATGCCTGAAATACCTGGCAGATTATGAGCTGCCAGCCAGCTAGATAGCGTATCATCAGACCGCCAATTAGAAGGGGCTGTCACCTGATTGCGCACAATCATACCCAAACAGGCTGGGATAGTTGTTTCAATATCAATGCCATTTGTGCCGATATTGCCGATATGTGGAAATGTAAAATTGATAATCTGACCAGCATAGGATGGGTCAGTCATAATTTCCTGATAGCCTGTCATAGAGGTATTGAAACAGACCTCACCAACGCTTGTGGTAGCAGCACCAAATCCTGTCCCTTCAAAAACACTGCCATCATCTAGCACAAGGACAGCTGTGGGATGATAGCTGAAAACAGCTTTCGTGATTGGTGAAGTACGTTGCGTTTGCGTGTCTGCCATAGGTACCAAAACCCTCGATAAAAAAGCGAATTACAGGCAATCTTGCGCTATGGCACTTGGCACAGGAGCCACCATTTACAGGGGCTGGGCGAAAATGCGCGCAAAATTGCCATGTGATACTGCCAAACACCCTGTAAGGTCAAGTAGCCATAGCAGGAATTTTTGATATTTTTCTTGTCTGGCTATATTTCCTGATATAAAAGCCTCGAACGTTTATAACGGACGACAGATTGAAAAAGGGGTTTTGTGATGCGCGATGCCATAAGCCTAGCGCAAAAAGAAGCGCTAAAAGCAAAAGACAAAACAGCTCTATCAACCATCAGACTGATTACAGCAGCCCTGAAAGATAGAGATATTGCCGCACGCTCTAAAGATGTCGCAGATGGGATTTCAGATGATGAAATCCTGGCAATGCTGCAAACCATGATTAAACAGCGCAATGATTCGATAAAATTATATAATGAAGGCAATCGGCCAGAATTGGCAGCTGCTGAACAAGAAGAAATCAGAGTCATCCAGCAATTTCTGCCATCGCAATTAAGCGAAGCTGAGCTAGAAGAGGCGATTGCAAAGGCGATTGCGTCCTCAGATGCTGAATCGGTACGTGATATGGGCAAAGTAATGGCTGTCTTAAAGGCTGAATTCACTGGCAGGATCGATTTTGGCGCAGCATCTGGCTTGGTCAAACAAAAGCTGATGCAAAAAGACTAAATTACCTGCTAGTCAGGTGCCGGCGCTTCACGCTATTCTACTTTACCGTATTTTATCTGGATAAAGAGACCTGTTAATGGCATTTCCGCCTGAATTTATTGATGAGGTGCGATCACGCATCAGCCTGTCAGCGATTATTGGCAAGCGCGTCAAATTAATTCGAAAAGGCCGCCGTTTTTCAGGGTTATGCCCGTTTCACAATGAAAAGACACCGTCTTTTTCAGTGAATGATGATGATGGCTATTATCATTGTTTTGGTTGTGGTGCTGGCGGTGATGCCATTACCTATTTGCGCGAATCAGAAGGTTTGGACTTTACCGAAGCTGTCAGGCGGCTGGCTGAAATCGCTGGTGTCGCTATTCCAGAACAGCGCCCTGTTGATCCAGTGAAATTACAAAGACGTCAATCAGTAATGGAAGCACTTGCAGCAGCATCTGCTTTTTTCACAGCACAATTAGGCACCGCACAAGCAGCACAAGCACGCGCCTATCTTGATAGTCGTGGTCTTGATGAGGCTGTTCGGGCTGATTTTCAGCTTGGCTATGCCCCAGCTAGCGGCCTGCGCGCCGCGCTATTGGCCAAAGGTTTCGAGGAACAAACCCTGCTAGATGCTGGTCTGTGCGGGCGATCTGATCGTGATAATAGCCTGTATGATTATTTCAGAAACCGCATCATCTATCCCATCTGCAATCGTCAAGGGGCAGTCATTGCCTTTGGGGCACGTGCGATGGGTGATGCCATGCCGAAATATCTGAACTCACCCGAAGGGCCAACCTTTTCAAAAAAAGCTGTTCTTTATGGCTGGTCGCAAGCACGCGAACGTGTGCGCCGTAACCTGCCCTTATTGGTGGTTGAAGGCTATATGGATGTTATCGCCGTCACCTCTGCCAATGTGGCAGGCGCGCTAGCACCGCTTGGCACAGCGATGACAGAACAGCAAATCGGCCTTGTCTGGAAACTGCATGATGAGCCGATTTTATGCTTTGATGGTGATAAAGCCGGCCAGAAAGCAGCCATGCGGGCGATTGAGCGCATCTTGCCAGTGCTGGAGCCTGGTAAATCAGCGCGGATTGCCGTCATGCCAGAAGGCAAAGACCCTGATGATATCTTAAAATCAGAGGGGGTTGAGACCTTTAAAGCGATTATCAATACCGCTGCTAGCCTGACAGATGCTTTGTGGGAAAAATGGTCAGCCCACTATCAGCTTGATGATCCCACTGGCAGAGCTGCTTTTTTTCAGGCCATGCGCGATTTGGTGCGCATGATTGGCCATAATCAGACCAGACAGGCCTATGGTGATGAAATTGAATTTCGTATTCAGAGTTTGCGCACCTCATTACGCAGTGGCGGTGCCAGCACCGCTGCTACGATGCGAAGCGCACCTGTCAGACGCCCCCCGACAGGGGCAAAATCACGTCTGATGGCAATGCTAGGCTTGCTTATCTCTCACCCAGAGCGAATCGCAGATCATTATGAAGAGCTCACCATGCTTGATTTGGGGCGTTTGGGGGGTGATTTTCGCCTAGAAGAGATAAAGAAAGAGATGCTTGATAAGGTGATTCGTGATATTGACCTTGACGCTGACGCTTTGCGACACCATTTAGCAGAAAGCGGTCATAGCCAGATATTGTCTGATCTTTACAGTAATGATATGGTAGCGCGTCTTGGGGGGCATCCTGACAAGATAGCCGGAGATAAGGTTGCAACGCTGCTAAATGAGATGATAGCGCGCTCGCGCCGTTGATTATGATAAGGCTCTTTACCGACTAATAAGCTGGTAATGCGGTCTTTTGAATTGTGATGGCTGATCTGTTTCAGGCAGAAGATTTTTTATAGGCGGAAGAACATAGTATGGCACGAAAATCAGCAGCGGCAGCAGAATCAAAAGATGCAAAAAATGATGCGCCGATCCTTGATACCAATAATTCAGCTATCAAAACGCTGATTAAAAAAGGCAAAGAACGTGGTTTTGTCACACATGACGAATTAAACGCAGCTCTGCCGCAAGAAGAATTATCATCTGAACAAATCGAAGATGTGATGTCAGCTCTCTCAGAGATGGGTGTCAATGTGGTTGATTCGGCTGATAGCGATGATGCTGGCGGCGATGACGCATCAGAAGAGCAAAGCCCAAGCGGCAATTTATCAGATAGTGATGTCTCTGGCTCAGATGACCCTGTGCGGATGTATCTTCGTGAAATGGGCACAGTTGAGCTGTTATCGCGTGAAGGTGAAATCGCGATTGCCAAGCGCATTGAAGCAGGGCGCGAGATGATGATTGGCGGCCTGTATGAAAGCCCGCTTACCGTCAGAGCGCTGATTCAATGGCGTCGCCAAGTTGAGGAAGGCGCTGTGCCTTTGCGTGATATCATCGATTTGGACACGACCTATACAAGGCTCAATGGCTCACCTTTGGAAGATCAGAATGATTTACCACTAACTGATCCCGCTGCTGAAGCTGAGGATACTGATGATGAGTTAGATGATGAATCAGATGAAAATGAAGCTGGTGATGATGATGCCTCTAAATCAGATAGCACCTCATCATCTGATGATGATTTAGATGATTTGAACATGTCATTGGCTGCTATGGAAGAAGCTGTCAGAGATGATGTTTTTGCTAGCTTTGATGAAGTTGAAAAAGCCTTTAATCAATTCTCAAAATTGCAAGATGCCAGCCTAGCTGAAATGAAAGCTGACAAGGCGCTTGATGCGAAAAAACAAGCTGCCTTGCAAAAGGCACGCATCACATTGGCTGAGAAAATGGAAGCTGTTTATCTGAATACTGGCAGGCTAGAAGCTTTGTCAGAACAGCTTTTTGAATTAAATCGGCATATCACCGCATTAGAAGGCCAGCTTTTGCGCCTAGCAACAGATTGCCGTGTGAACCGCAACCAATTTATTGAAGCCTGGACCGGCAGAGAAGTTGTGCCAAATTGGCCTGGTGATAAATTCAATAATGCTGCCTGGCGCAAATTGCTTGAAAATCATGGTCCAGCCGTCATTGATACACAGGAAAAGATGCAGCTAATGATCGAAGATATTGGCTTATCTATTCCTGAATTCCGCGAGGTTATCCAAACGGTTCAGCGTGGCCAGCGTGAAGCAGCACGTGCGAAAAAGGAAATGGTCGAAGCGAATTTGCGTCTTGTGATTTCCATCGCTAAAAAATACACAAATCGCGGTTTGCAATTCTTGGATCTTATTCAAGAAGGTAATATCGGCCTGATGAAGGCGGTTGATAAATTTGAATATCGCCGCGGCTATAAATTCTCTACCTATGCGACCTGGTGGATCAGACAAGCTATCACACGCTCTATTGCTGATCAGGCCAGAACCATTCGTATTCCGGTACACATGATCGAAACCATCAATAAGCTGGTTCGCACATCACGCCACATGCTTCATGAAATTGGCAGAGAGCCAACCCCTGAAGAGCTGGCAGAAAAGCTATCAATGCCACTTGATAAGGTGCGTAAAGTTCTGAAAATCGCCAAAGAGCCAATTTCCTTGGAAACACCGATTGGTGATGAAGAAGATAGCCAGCTTGGTGATTTCATCGAAGATAAAAATGCGGTTCAGCCACTTGATGCTGCTATCCAGTCAAATCTGCGCGAAACCACAACACGGGTACTAGCAAGCCTAACACCACGTGAAGAGAGGGTCTTGCGTATGCGTTTTGGCATTGGTATGAATACCGACCACACACTCGAAGAAGTGGGCCAGCAATTCTCTGTCACAAGAGAGCGCATCAGACAAATCGAGGCGAAAGCATTGCGCAAGCTAAAGCATCCGTCACGATCTCGTAAATTGCGTAGCTTCCTGGAACATTAATCGTGTTACCCTTTGGGGTGAGATATAAAGCGGGCCTGTAGTTCAATTGGTTAGAACCCACGGCTCATAACCGTGTTGTTGCAGGTTCGAGTCCTGCCGGGCCCACCATATCCCCTTCCGCTTTTTTATTTTGGATTATCATTTTGGATTCGTTGGATCATTCGGTGACAAAGCTGTCATCGCTGGCGATAGGCCGCGCTCTTCTACATGATTATTACTCATCATAATCACAACCACGCCAATCAGTGCCACCATAATGATCACCCCAAAACGCACATTGCGGCTGTGAAATTTTTCCCGAAATGTCATCTGTACAGCCTTCCCTTTGTTAAAAAAGAACCAGTGAAATTTTATGAAAAAAAGATAAAGAAAATATTAATTTTTAAGTTCACATCTCATAAAAAAAGCCCTGCCATTTATCAGACAGGGCTTTATTATAATATTGTTTCAGGCTGTTATGATTGCGGCTTTTTCAGCAAATCAGTTGCCCGTTTAATACGGCCAAGCGCATCTTCAAGAGCTTGTGTTGATGTGGCATAGGAAATACGGAAATGCGGCTCTAGCCCAAAGGCGGCACCTTGCACTGCGGCGACCCCGCCCTCTTCCAAAATCCATGAGACATAATCACCATCATTTTCGATAATCTTGCCATCAGGGCGCTCTGCACCTATCACACCAGCACATGATGGATAGACATAAAACGCACCATCAGGCATCGGACAATCAAGGCCTTCAATATCATTAAGTGCTTTGGTCACAAGCAAACGTCTTTCAGCAAAATGCACCAAATTACTTGCCATGAAATCAAGCGGCCCATTTAAGGCTGCGACAGCGGCATATTGGGCAATCGAGTTTGGATTTGATGTTGATTGTGACTGAATTTTTGCCATTGCCTTAATCAAAGGCTGAGGCCCACAAGCATAGCCAATCCGCCAGCCTGTCATGCAATAGGCTTTTGAAACACCATTGGTGGTCAAAGTGCGATCTTGCAAATCTGGCGCAACTTCAACCAATGTTGCAAATTTAAAACCGTCATAAACCAGATGTTCATACATATCATCACACATGACCATGACATGCGGATGACGGCGCAATACATCTGCCAGAGCTGCTAATTCAGCTGCGCTATAACCAGCACCTGTTGGGTTTGATGGGCTGTTCAGGATAAGCCATTTGGTCTTATCTGTAATCGCATCATCTAGCTTTTCAGGTGATAATTTGAAACCAGCTTCTTGCGGGCAATTCACTGGCACTGGCACACCTTCTGCCAGCAGCACCATATCTGGATAAGACACCCAGTAAGGTGCAGGGATAATCACCTCATCACCTGGATTTACCGTTGCCATAAGCGCATTATATAATACTTGCTTTCCGCCTGTGCCGACAGTGACTTCTGCTGGCGAGGTGGTAATATTATTTTCACGTTTGAACTTATCAGCAATGGCTTGCTTCAGCTCTGGAATACCATCCACAGCTGTATATTTTGTTTTGCCATCTGCAATCGCTTTACGTGCAGCTTCTTTGACATGCTCTGGTGTGTCAAAATCAGGCTCACCAGCACCAAGGCCGATCACATCATGGCCTGCTGCTTTTAGCTCTGCTGCTTTGGTTGACACAGCAATGGTTGGCGATGGTTTAATTCGCGAAAGTCTGTCAGCTAACATGCTGAACTCCTTTTTTGGTCTTTTGGTGTGACTATGACCGCAAAAATAGACCTCTTAGATAGGGCTGTCCAACAAAAAGCTCACGAATTTCTATCCTTGGCCATGGTCAAACCCATTCAAACAGACTATTTTCACATTTATGGCAAATGAACTCACCCCCCATAGCGCAGCAAGCCTTTTGGCAGATCGTCAACCCGGCCCTGCCGATTATCATCTGAAAACAGATTTTGCGCCAAATGGTGACCAGCCAGCTGCTATTGCTGAGCTGCTTGATGGCGTAAAGGCAGATGAAAGAGATCAGGTTCTGTTGGGCGTCACAGGCTCTGGCAAAACCTTTACCATTGCTCATGTGATTAATGAGAGCAAAAGACCTGCCCTCATCCTTGCACCTAATAAAACATTAGCTGCCCAGCTTTATGGCGAAATGAAAAGCTTATTCCCTGATAATGCGGTGGAATATTTTGTCTCCTATTATGATTATTATCAGCCAGAGGCCTATGTGCCGCGATCTGATACTTATATCGAAAAAGAATCATCGATTAATGAGCAGATTGACCGGATGCGCCATTCTGCAACCAGAGCCTTGCTAGAACGTGATGATGTGATCATTGTCGCATCAGTCTCTTGTATTTATGGCATCGGGTCTGTTGAGACCTATTCAACCATGACAATGCGCATCAAATGTGATGAAGAACATGAACGCCAGACATTATTGCGCAAACTCACAGAGCTGCAATATCGGCGTAATGATATCAATTTTGTCCGTGGTACGTTTCGTGTACGCGGCGATAATGTCGAGATATTTCCAGCCCACCTTGAAGATAGAGCCTGGCGGATATCCTTATTTGGGGATGAGGTGGAAAGCATTCATGAATTTGACCCGCTAACAGGCGAGAAAACAGCATCTTTAGAAGCCATCACTATTTTTGCTAATTCGCATTATGTCACCCCACGCCCTACCTTGCAGCAAGCGGTAAAGCTAATAGGCCAAGAGCTGACAGGTCGCCTGAATGAGCTCAATGAAGCAGGCCAGCTATTAGAAGCACAAAGGCTGGAACAGCGTACCAGATTTGATCTGGAAATGATCGAAGCCACAGGCAGCTGTAATGGCATCGAAAATTACTCACGCTATTTATCAGGCCGTCAACCAGGCGAGCCACCACCTACCTTATTTGAATATCTGCCTGAAAATGCGCTTTTGGTGATTGATGAAAGCCATGTCACTGTGCCGCAAATTGGCGCAATGTATAAAGGTGACTTTGCGCGTAAATCAACCTTGTCAAATTATGGGTTCCGCCTGCCATCTTGTTTGGATAACAGACCCCTAAAATTTGAAGAATGGGAGCAATTTCGCCCGCAAACCATCTTTGTATCTGCCACCCCTGGCAAATGGGAGATGGAGCAGACAGGCGGCGCTTTTATTGAACAGATTGTGCGGCCAACAGGCCTAATTGATCCTGTGACAATCATCAGGCCAACAGAAACGCAAGTTGATGATATCATTGCTGAATCACGTCAGGCAGCTGAAAATGGCACACGTGTTCTTATCACAACTCTGACCAAGAAAATGGCCGAAGCATTAACCGAATATATGCATGAGGCAGGCATAAAGGTACGCTATGTCCATTCAGATGTTGATACGCTAGAGCGCATTGAAATTTTACGTGATTTACGCCTTGGCGTCTTTGATGTGTTGATTGGCATTAACTTGCTTCGTGAAGGTCTTGATATTCCTGAATGTGCGCTTGTTGGCATCTTAGATGCTGATAAGGAAGGCTATTTGCGCTCTCGCACCTCTTTGATTCAGACCATTGGTCGTGCGGCACGAAATGTCGAAGGCCGCGTTATTTTATATGCTGATAAAATGACAGATTCACTTAGCTATGCGATTGAAGAAACAAAACGGCGCCGCGAAAAACAAGCTGCTTGGAATGAACAGCACGGCATTACACCAGAAACTGTGAAAAAAGATATCGCTGATATTTTGGATTCTGTTTATGAGCGCGGCGATCATGTCACAGTGCGCACAGGCACAAAAGATAACAGCCTGCAAGGCAAGGATCTCAAAACCATTATCGCTGAGATGGAACAGCAAATGCGTGATGCTGCTGCCAATCTGGAATTTGAGGAAGCAGCGCGTTTGCGTGATGAATTGCGCCGTCTGGAAGCCAAAGAATTAGGCCTTGATGCCCCTGGCATGCCACCTGCTAAACCAGCACGGCGATCAGCTGAAATTGATGCCCCTATTCAGCCTCCCTCTGGCAGACGCCCGAGAAAATGATAAGCCCAACCAGTTAGCTTTTGCGTGATACCAGCCACAGACCAGGCAGGATCAAAGCCCCGCCAATCAGATGATAGCTTTCAATTTGCTCACCTAATAACACCATCGCAAGGCCTGCTGCATAAATCGGTGATAAATATAATGTCGCCCCAGCAATCGTTGCACCAAGACGCGATACAATAAACGCATAGGTCATATAAGCCCCTAGTGAGGCACTAAACACAAGCACAGCTATCGCCCCGATAATCAGCCAGGTAATCTCTGGCCATGGACCGCGTGATGCAATTTCAGACATCATGAAAGGCAAATGCCATAATGCGCCGCCAACAGACATTGCCCCAAAACGTTGCAGCTGTGTTAACTCTGTTTTCAGATATTTCAAACCTAGCGAATAGATAGAAAAGCTGATGGTTGCCATCACAATCAGCAAATCACCACCATTAAAAGATAATGTTACAAGCACAGCGGCATCACCACGCAAGATGATCATCATCACCCCGCATAATCCCATCACCAGCCCCATGCTTTGGCGTTTATTCAAGGTTTCACCAAAGCGAATAAAAGCCATCAGGGCAATCACCAATGGCGCAGCTGAATAAATCAAACCAATATTTGTTGCGGTTGTCAGCTCACCAGCCAGATAGACAGGCCCGCCACATAATCCCATGCCAAGAGATGCTAAAAACAGCAAAGATTTTATTTCACGCCTGATAGTGCGATAATCAAGCTTTTGCCATAATGCCAGCGTGCCACAGACAAATAAGCCGACAAAAAACCAACGACAAAATGCCATGCTGACAGGCGGAAACACCCCTGCCATTGCGCGTGCCATTAACATATTGGACGAGAAAAATGCAGGACAGATAAAAACCAAAATCCAGGCAATCTTATCTGATAGTGCAGCACTAAAAGACTGATGATGAGGTGGCATCTTAAAAGAGCTTGCATTCATGCTGATTGCCTTTAAAACCATCATGCGATCAGGCCATTATCTGGCGTGATGGCGCATTCATGTTTCTATCTGAGTTTAGGTTTAACTGATATCACTAACGATATTCCAGATAACAGGCAAGCGCGAAAATGACACCGTCAGACTGGCTATTATATTTTCTTCCCGATGCATTATGGCAGCCTTTTTTATTGTTGCTCATTGGGTTATTGGCGCTTGCTTATGGCGGCCAGCAAATTGTCCCTGCCTGTATTGGCCTTGCCAACAGAACAGGCATATCACCTGGTGTGGTAGCAGTGATTGTGATCGCAGGTGGCACATCAGCACCTGAATTAATTGTCTCTATTCAGGCAGCTTTGCAAAACAGCCCTGATATCGCATTGGGAAATGTCATCGGCTCTAATCTGGCTAATACATTGTTGGTGTTGGGTCTTGGCGCCTTATTTGTCCCAATACCGCTTCATGGCAAGCACCTCAAACGAGACAGCCTTATCATGATTGGGCTAACAGCCTTTACCTATTTTTGCTTGATTGCTTTTGGCGGCATTACCATCTTATCAGCCTTGCTCTTGCTTGCTGTGATGATGGTTTTTATTCATCACATCATTAAAACAGGGGCAGCAGATGACCTTGAAGACCCCACTGATATCAGCCTTAGCACCGCGCTTTTCTTAACTGTCTCATCGGTGATGGCACTTCTTATCGGCGCTGATCTCATCGTGGCAGGCGGTGTTGATTTAGCAGAGCGTGCTGGCTTTAGTGAGGCAGCTATTGGTTTATCTATCATCGCGATTGGCACATCATTGCCAGAAATTGTCGCTGTAATGGCAAGCCTCTCTGGCCGGCGTTTTGATATCGCTCTTGGTAATATTATCGGCTCAAATATTTTCAATTTGGGCATTGTTCTTGGCATAACAGGTCTGATCGCACCATTGCCACTTGGCACAGATATCAGCATGGCAACACTTATTCTTCTAGCCCTTTCCAGCCTTGCTCTGACAGGTCTAATTCTTATCGGCAGGTCACTCAATCGGGCTATCGCCTTTGTTTTTGTTGGCTTTTATTTCCTTTTCCTCAACCAGCAATTATAACCCACACAACCAAGAGTTTTACACAATCACCACAAAATGGTCATAATTTCCGCTTCCTTGCAGAAAATTCATCAAAATTTAATTATTTTTTCCTCTTGATATTTTGTAACATATTGTTTTTTAACGATTTATAAATTTTGCCTATTTTTTGGGCAAGTTTTACTGAATCGCAGAAAACTGCCTTATTTCTGATTGAGAAGCAGAGTTATACACAAAGTTTTCCACAGCATTAGTGGATAAGTCAAAAGTGCCGATTCTGTATCAATCTGATAGTCCATCTGCTATAAATCTGGCACGATAATAATCTGGAATAATCTGGAGTAATCTCGAGTAATCTGGCATATCGCCAGTTGGTGCATCATCACATCAGCGGTAATATTTGTTTTATGAGTGAACAATCTGACAATCCATCAGCGACACAAAACAGCCCAGAACCAGATTTCGGCCGCGGATTAGCTTATCTGAAATCACAGCTAAAATCGCTGCCGTCAAAAGCAGGTGTTTACCGGATGCTAGATGCTGATGGCGAGGCACTTTATGTTGGCAAGGCACGTGATTTATCGAAAAGGGTGCCAAGCTATACAAGGCCGACCAATCTGAATGCTAGATTAATGCGCATGGTCGCTGAGACACATCACCTGGAAATCATTGTTACCAGCACAGAAGTTGAAGCATTATTGCTGGAATCTAATCTGATTAAACAGCTGCGTCCACGCTTCAATATTCTCCTTCGTGATGACAAATCCTTTGCGCATATCAAATTAACAGCTGACCATCCATTTGGCAGGCTTGTGAAACATCGCGGGCCACAAAATCAAAAGGCAGATTATTTTGGTCCCTTTGCCTCAGCTGGTGCGGTGAACAGAACTCTGACATCTCTGACCCGTGCCTTTATGTTGCGCACCTGCTCTGATGCTGATTTTGCGACCAGGTCTCGCCCTTGTTTGCAATATCAGATCAAAAGATGCACAGCCCCTTGTGCTGGCTTTGTGAGCGAGGCTGATTACGCTGAACAGCTGGCATCTGCCAGACAATTTCTATCTGGCAAATCAGATCAAGTGCAAAAAGATTACGCTTCTTATATGCATGATGCTGCTGATAGGCTTGATTTTGAAACAGCTGCATTATGGCGCAATCGCATCAGAGCTTTGACCATGATCCAAGCATCGCAAGATATCCATATTGAGGGGATAAAAGATGCTGATGTGATAGCTCTTGCCAATAAAGGTGGGCAGGTTTGCATCCAAGTCTTCTTTATTCGCAACAGCACGAATTATGGCAATAAGGCCTATTTTCCAGCTCATATTGCCGATGCTAGCAATGCCCAAATCCTTAGTGCCTTTATTGGTCAATTTTATGATGATAAATTGCCAGCCCCACTCATTTTAACCTCTGAGGCACCAGATGATGCCACCTTATTATCACAAGCATTATCAAAACGAGCAGAGCGTAAAATCACGTTAACCAGGCCAGAGCGTGGCAATCGTCGCAAATTAATTGATATGGCATTGCGTAACGCTGATGAGGCATTAGCGCGCAAATTGGCTGAATCAGCATCACAAAGCCGCCTGCTTCATGCGCTTGCTGATGCGCTTTCGCTAGAGGATACCCCAAGCCGTATCGAAATTTATGATAATTCTCACATTCAGGGCACTAATGCCGTTGGTGCTATGGTATGTGCTGGCCCAGAGGGGTTTATCAAATCTGCCTATCGTAAATTTAATATGCGCGAGACAGGCAAATATGCGGTCACAGATGGTGATGATTTTGCCATGATGCGCCAAATGATTTATCGCCGCTTTGAAAGAGCTTTAAAAGAAGACCCTGACAGAACAACCACAAATTGGCCTAACCTGCTTCTCATTGATGGCGGCAGAGGCCAGCTCAATGCTGTGCGTGAGGTGATGGCAGAATTGCATCTTGATGATATTATGGTGGTTGGCGTTTCCAAAGGACCAGATCGCAATGCTGGCAGAGAGCAATTTCATATTGATGGCCGTGAAAGCTTCACCTTGCCACCAGATGACCCTGCTATGCATTTTCTGCAAAGGCTTCGTGATGAATCACATCGTTTTGCGATTGGCGCGCACCGCACAAGGCGCACTAAAGCAGCGTTAAAAAATCCGCTTGATGAAATTGCAGGTATCGGGCCAAAGCGGAAAAAAGCATTGCTGGCACATTTTGGCTCTGCCAGATCAATAGCCAGAGCTGCTATTTCAGATTTGATGGTGGTTGAGGGTATTTCCCAAGCCACAGCAGAAGATATTTACCATCATTTCCATTCTGGCGGCGTAAAAAACAACCTATCTTGACGATATTCCATCAGTTTTTCAGATATTTATTTGAGTTTCACCTGATGCCCTAGTATCAGTAGAGAAGATGATGGTAATCACATGGTAAAAGGGAGAGGGTTAAGGTTACAATGTACCGGCAAATTCCAAACATCTTGACCATTTTGCGTCTTTTATCAGCGCCTGTTGTTGCATTGCTTCTGCTTGTCGCACCTGACCCCACAAATGCAGCGATAGCACTTGTGATTTATATTATCGCAGCTTTAACAGACTGGCTTGATGGTTATCTGGCGCGCCGTTGGGAAATCGTTAGCGGTTTTGGCAGAATGCTTGATCCCATTGCTGATAAATTGATGGTGATCATCATGCTTATTACCTTGATGGGCACCACAATTTCAGGCCCGCTTTTATATCTGCCAGCTATCATCATCGTAACCAGAGAAATAATGGTCTCAGGCTTGCGCGAATATATGGCAGGCTTTCAGGTCACCGTTCATGTCACCTGGGCAGCCAAATTAAAAACCACCTGCCAGCTTATCGCGATTGGTTTTATCATCGCCTATTTCTGTTTTGCACCAGCAACACCGCTTGCCCAATTCTCTTATTGGGCAGGGATGGGCATTTTATGGCTGGCAGCATTGCTCACAGCACAAACAGGCATCGCTTATTTCAGAGCCTCACTGGCCCATATCAAAGATTAATGAAGCTGGCTTATCTGCCTAGCGGCGGCCATTGACTAAATCTTCATAACCTTGAACCAGCGCTCTTGTGACATTGCCAGGGGTAAATTGGTAATCCCCAATTTGTGAGACAGGTGTCACCTCAGCTGCTGTACCTGTTAAAAAACATTCTCTGGCATTTGCCATTTCTTCTGGTTTGATATGACGTTCAATCACCTCAAACCCTTCTTCTTTGGCAAGTGCGATGACGGTGCGGCGTGTGATACCATTTAAAAAGCAATCAGCTTCAGGTGTATGTAATTTGCCATCTTCCATCAAGAAAAAGACATTTGCACCTGTTGCTTCTGCCACATAGCCTCGATAATCAAGCATCAGCGCATCATGAAAGCCTTTGCGCTCTGCTGTATGTTTTGACAAGGTACAAATCATATAAAGACCTGCTGCCTTGGCATGAACAGGTGCTGATTCTGGTGATGGGCGTTTCCAATCAGCAATATCAAGCGTGATACCCTTCATCTTTGTTTCAGGGTCAAAATAGCTTGGCCATGACCAGGCAGCGATTGCCACATGAGTGGTTGTCTGTTGTGCTGAAATCGCCATCATCTCAGACCCACGCCAGCAAAAGGCACGGATATAGCCATCAATAATATCATTTTCAGCTAGCACCTGCTTTTTAATCTCTTCAATCTCGTCATCGCTGTAAGGAATATCGAAATCAAGCAGCTGACAGGAATTACGCAAACGCTCTGTATGCTCACGTGATTTGAAAATAGCACCACCATAAGAGCGTTCGCCCTCAAAAACCATACTGGCATAATGCAGACCATGAGACAAAGTATGCGTTCTGGCATCACGCCATGGCATCATCTCACCATCTAGCCAAATCGTACCATCTCTATCATCAAACGGAATTATCGCCATTATTTTGCCCTCTATGATAAATCCCCTTTCCCGTCATAAGGCTTTGCCTCTCTGCAGGAAATGGAATAATAACGCTTTCATCTGACTAGCAGTATTGTTAATATGGGTCAACATGGCTGACATAAAACCGTTAAACAAAGCATTATTTTTAACCGAAGCTGAATTACGCCGCGGCATTGAGTTACTATTTTTTGCCTATCGTGATTTCACCACAGAAGCTGATGATATGCTAGCTGAGTTTAACCTTGGCAGAGCTCATCACCGTGCCATTTATTTTATTGGTCGGCATCCTGATATGACCGTCTCTGATTTGCTTGATATTCTCAATATCACGAAACAAAGCCTTAGCCGTGTGTTATCGCATCTTATCGCAGAAGGCTATGTGGAACAGCGCAGCGGGCCTGTTGATAGACGCCAAAGATTATTGCGTTTAACAGATAAAGGGCGCACCCTAGAACAGCAAGTCACAGAACTGCAATCAAGACGATTTGCCAAAGCCTATACCCAATGTGGGGCTGGTGCCGTTGATGGATTTCAGCGTGTCTTAAGCTATTTGCTGGATGATGACACGCTTAGCGGCTTTAATAGGGATGATATTCAAGAATAGGCAGCTAGAGGCAGGAATAGGTAGCTAGAGGATAGTATGGCTGAGCCAGCGCATATTTTAGTCATAGATGATGATGATCGCCTCAGAGATCTATTACGTCGCTTTTTAACAGAAAGCGGCTTTCGTGTGAGTGATGCCGCAAATGCAGCTGATGCACGTCATCTTTTACAAAGCCTGCATTTTGATCTGCTTGTGATTGATGTCATGATGCCAGGTGAAACTGGTGTTGATTTTCTGGCAACTTTGCGTGCAACCAGCACTGTACCAGCGTTATTTCTAACAGCCCTAGCTGAAACAGAAAATCGCATTGATGGGCTAGAAGCTGGTGCAGATGATTATATCGCAAAGCCATTTGAGCCACGTGAACTAATTTTACGCATTAAAAATATTCTGGCACGCCAGCCAGCATTGCCAGCTGATATGATTGTCCAATTTGGCGATTTCACCTTTGACAGCGAAACAGGCAGGCTCACCAAATCAGGCAAATCTGTTTATATCACCACTGCTGAAAGTGCCCTTTTGGCTGCTTTTGCAGCAAAGCCAAATGAAACATTATCACGTGATGATATTACTGCCAGCCTATCAGGGCGCATGGAAGGCCGTTCGATTGATGTGGCAATAGCGCGCTTGCGCCGAAAAATTGAAACAGACCCCAAACAACCAGAACATCTGGCAACATTGCGCGGTGCTGGCTGGATTTTACATACGATTGGCAGCCGGTCATGAAGCTGCGTGATTATCTGCCAAAAACATTATTTGGCCGGATGTTATCCATCATCCTGGTCCCCATGATATTGGTTCAGGTGATCACTGTCTTTGTGTTCTATGAACGCCATTGGGATACCGTGACACGCTATATGGCATCGTCACTGGCATCTGAAATCACCTTGCTGGTTGATGAGATTGCCGCAACAGATAATGATGAAAGCTTGGAAAATGCTCTGAAAAAAGGGGCGCGTTATTTTAACTTTCAACTGACCTATGAAAGACAGGCTATCTTGGAGCCGCCGCCGCAATTACATTCTGCCAGCTATGCAGAAGATGTCTTTGCAAGAGCGCTGTCATCACGCATCAGCTATCCTTGGGCGATGGATCTTGTATCAGACCCTGATTTGATATTTATCCAAATTCAGCAAGGTGACGGGGTTTTAAAAATTGCCGCAGGTCGCAAACGCTTATTTAGCTCAACCAGCTGGACATTTTTAGGATGGACAATCTCCACCTCAATTTTGTTGTTCTTTGTTGCCTTACTATTCTTGCGTGGTCAGGTTCGTCCTATTCACCGTTTGGCCAATGCTGCCCGCCAACTTGGTCTTGGCCGCGAAACAGAAGATTTCAGATTAGAGGGCGCACGCGAAATCCGCCTGGCCGGGCGCGCTTTTCAAGCTATGCGTCACCGCATTGACAGGCAGATGAAAGAACGCACCACCATGCTAGCAGGTGTCAGCCATGATTTGCGCACGCCGCTTACTAGAATGCGCCTGCAAACAGCCTTAGCCCCGCCAACAGATGATGTCGCTGCTTTGGAAAATGATATTGCAGAGATGGAGCAGATGATCGAAGGCTATCTGTCTTTTGCCAGAGGTGAAGGCGCTGAGAAATCTGTGACAGCTAGTTTTGAAAAAATTCTGCGCCAGATTGTTGAACCTTATGCCAAAGCTCATCCAGGGCGCATCAGGCTTGTCTTCCAAAATAATAAATATCCGAATTTCCCAATGCGTGTTCAGGCTATCAGACGCGCTATTGATAATCTGGTCTCGAATGCCTTGCGCTATGCTGATAGTGCGGAAATTCGTCTCAAGCACCTTGATGAACATCTCATCCTATTTATTGATGATGATGGGCCTGGCATTGCTGAGGCTGATTATGCAGAGGCGATTAAACCTTTCATGAGACTGGAATCATCTCGCAATAAACAAACTGGTGGCACGGGTCTTGGCCTGTCTATTGCCTCTGATATCATCTTATCTCATGGCGGTGAGCTAAGCTTGAATAAATCACCGCTTGGTGGTTTGCGTGTGATGGTAAAGCTGCCTGTATAACGCAATCCTTATGGCGCCTTTAATGCATTCGGCCGCCATTTGGCACAATCTGATCAGGGCCAAGAAGCACAACCGCGCCTTGTTCATCAGCCACGCCAAGTGTCAGCACTTCTGATAAAAATGGGCCAATTTGGCGCGGCGGGAAATTCACCACTGCCATTACCTGCCTGCCAAGCAATGTCTCGTTATCATAATGATCTGTGATTTGTGCAGATGTTTTTTTGATGCCAATCTCTTCACCAAAATCAATGAACAGCTTTAATGCTGGTTTTCGTGCCTCTGGAAAATCACGCACTTCAATGACAGTTCCCACACGAATATCAACAGCTAAAAAATCATCAAAGCTAATTTCATCAGACATCATCTTGTCCTATCTATTTGTTACCGCTGATATCATCATCAGATAAAATCTGTAATGTTAATGCCCAGTCACAGGCTTTTTTCAAAGCTTCATCCAGCTTTTTCATCGTTAGTTCCATGCCAGCTGTCTCATCATCTGCCCAGTCAGAGCGCACCCGCATCACAGTGGCTGTCACCCCTAAAATGCGCGCTTGTTTGCGCCACCCTGTGCTTGTATCGCCGCAAATAAATAACAGCTTGGCGATTGTTTCAGATAATTGATGTGATAGGGAAAGTCCCAAAAGTGGGTTGCGAAAGGCTGCCTGATGAAGCGCATTTATCTGACTGCGATATTGTGCAAAATGCTCAAAGCGCATTGTCAGCCCTTCTAGAATTTTATCATAAATACTAGCATCAGGATCATCAGCAAAATCAGCTAAGCTTTCAGCCAAAGCAGCCTTATCAAGCTCTTGCAATTTTCCCAAAATCAGCTGCATCACATCACCAGCCACCAACACAGCTTCGGCCTCTGTCATATCGCATTGTTGGGCAATATCAGGCAGCTTCAGGCTCTCATAGCCTGATAAAGCTAGCTCTTGCCATGCCGCATTTGCCAGCTGGTCTCGTTGGTTGTGATGGCTGTCATTCATCCTTGTCACCTGCTATCATTGCCCGTTCACTTATGACTATAAATAGCTATTTTATGACAAATAACAAGATTACTGGCCAAGGCTTTGCGAGCGATCATAAGCAGCTTGCATTGCACGCATCATCAATTCTGCTAGGCCATCATCTGCCATAATATGAGCCAGCGCAGCCGCAGTCGTGCCCCCTTTTGAGGTGACATTTATGCGCAAAGTGGCTGGCGTCTCATCACTTTCAGCCATCAAAGCACCTGCACCATAAATTGTTTGCTGCGCCAAAAGTGATGCCATTTCTGGCGATAGGCCTAATCTTATGCCAGCTTGTGTCATGGCTTCTGCCATTGCAAAAATATAAGCAGGGCCAGAACCTGACAATGCTGTAACAGCATCAAGCTCTGCTTCTGCCTGAAGCCTAACCACAAGCCCACAAACACTCATCAGCTCTTCTGCCAAAGCCAGCTGTGCCTCACTTGCGGCGTCATTGCCTATTAAAGCTGTCATGCCTTTGCCAATCGCAGCAGGCGTATTTGGCATAGTGCGAATAATCGCTGGCAGCTTTGGTGCGCCTATCATATCAGCTAGCTGCCTCAAAGTTGTTCCAGCAGCTATCGATAAAAATAATGTGTCAGATATTGCAAGCTTAGAAATATCAGCTAGCGCCTCTGCCATCATTTGCGGTTTCACAGATAACAACATCATATCAGCTTTATTGTGACCAGCTATAATGGCCTTATCTAGGCTGGTAAAATGATGGACTGATGAATGCGCTAAAGCTGGTGAAGATGGATCAAAAAATGGGTCAATAATGATGAAATCTGTATCATCTGCTAGCGTGCCAGACAGCCAGCCAGCCAGCAAGGCACTGCCCATCTTGCCACACCCCATAATGAAAAACGAATTTGCCATAATGCCCCTTTTTGTGATGCTTTATCGGACGCGCCACTTTCTCCTGAACAAGGTTGTCTGATAGACACACCTTTTTCTCATAAGGCCTTGTGCTAGGCCTCACCTTGATGAGCAACAAGCGATAATTTCACAGCTTCAGATGGTGCCATCGCACCTGCTGCAACCTGATATAACACAGGATAGGCCAATTCACTTTCGCCTAAAATAATATCAACCACATCTTCAATCTGCTCAGGCGTTGCCCCGCCAGCACCGCGCAACGGCAATGTTAGGCGCAAAGACAGGCTATCTGTTTCATGATCATAAACAAAATGACCAAGCCATAATTCTTGATTTAGCGCTGAAGAGACTTGTAAAATCGCCTCTTTGCGGCTTCCATCATAAGGCAGGTCTAGATGACAAATGACCACTAGCGCCTCAGCATCATCTTGCCATGTCACAGATAATTGATAATGAGACCATTCCCCAGGGACGTCAGCCAATATCGCATTGCGCGCTGATTGGCGCAGGTACCAGTCATGTTGTGCCACAAATCGTGATACCAACTCGATAGGATGCTGTGTTGAAGAATCTGAAAAACGGTCAGCCATGCGTCTAAAATCGCCCTTATCAATCCATTTGACACGCTAGCGACAGACTAAAAATACGAGGCCTGCGATGAGCGCTTACCCTCAAAATGACATTGTTTCAGATCTATTTGCAACACAATATTTAGTGGTTGGCTGTGGATAACATACTACAAAATGTGTTTTTTGCTTATTTTTCCGTGATTCGCCACTATCAAAAAATCACAAGATTAAGAGGCTATTTTTTGGTTTTAGCCGCAGGCTTTGATGCCGTGGATGCTTTGGGGGCTTTTTGTTGTGATTCGAGCTTTTCGATTCTCTCAGCAAGGGCTGCGATTCGCATCTGTGCGGCTTCGAAATCCTCTCGTGATACCAGCCCTCTTTTGGCAAGTAACTTTTCCAGCTGGCTTTGCACAATCATATCAATTTCGCTTTTGAGGCCGCCAAAACCAGCAGCGGCACCGCTTGCCATTTGTGCGAAATCAGATAACAAAGAAGGTCGTTTCATCGAAAAAAATCCTATCTGTTCACCTTGCCGCCGCCTGTGTTTCCCGACAACAACAACTCTATTTATGAGACATAAGCATTAAATCTGGAGAGGGCAATGGTTTGATCTGTCTTTTTAAGATATGCTAATGACCATGCGTGATATCCGCAATAAGGGCCTAAGGACAGCTGGCAATGACATCATCGGCACAACATAATCAATGGTTCACTTTCCCTGAATTTGACCCTATTGCCATTGCGATTGGCCCGCTTGCCATTCGCTGGTACGCGCTTGCTTATATGGCAGGTCTGCTTGGTGGCTGGTATATATTACGCCGTCTCAGCCGTCACAAAGATAGCCCTGTTAGCGCGCTGCAGATTGACCAATTACTAAATTGGGTTTTATTTGGCGTGATTATTGGCGGGCGTCTTGGTTATGTTTTCTTTTACAAACCGCTAAGTTATCTCGCAGACCCTATTGCTATCTTTCGCCTTTGGGAAGGCGGCATGTCTTTTCATGGTGGGTTTTTGGGTGTGGTTTTTGCGGTCGCGCTTTTCGCAAGACGCCATCATATCCCCTTATGGCCTTTATCAGATCGCATTGCCCTTGTGGCGCCTCTTGGTTTGTTTTTTGGCCGTCTTGCCAATTTTATCAATGGCGAGCTTTATGGGCGGGTAACACAGACGCCGATTGGCATGATCTTCCCCCATGCAGGTCCAGAGCCTCGCCATCCCTCACAGCTTTATGAAGCCGGTCTTGAAGGCCTCCTCTTAGGGCTTATCTTGCTTGGCGCATGGCGTGCCAAATGGCATCAGAAATATCCTAGTCTATTGGTTGGTTTATTCTTAATTGGCTATGGCATAGCGCGCTTTGTTGTTGAATTTGCCAGAGAACCTGATCAGCATTTGGGCCTCTCAGATATCTTATCATTGTCACAAGGCCAGCTATTATCATTGCCGATGATCGTGGTTGGTTTCTTTATCATCATAAAATGCCGTCAGGCGCGTGCCACATGACCCCTTTGGCTGATAAACTACATCAGATGATTGCCCAAGATGGGCCAATGCGTGTAGAAGGCTATATGCAACAATGCCTGCTTGACCCAGATTGTGGCTATTACAGCACGAAAACGGCGATTGGCGCTGAGGGCGATTTTATCACCGCGCCTGAAGTCTCACAGATTTTCGGGGAAATGCTAGCTGCCTTTCATGCGCATCTCTATGCCCTGTTTCAGGCACCAGAGACAGTGATAACCTTTGAAGCTGGACCAGGGCGCGGAACGCTTCTTCAAGATATGCGGCGTGCCTATCAGGCTTTGCAACCAGCGCTTTATCACGCGCCTTGTTACTTACTTGAAGATAGTGACAAATTAAAACAGCAACAGACAGAAGCGATCGCCCCTCACAAAGCGCACCATATTCATGAGATGTCAGCGCTCGCACCAGCCCCCTTATTTGGCGTGGCGAATGAGTTTTTTGACGCGCTTGGTGTCCGCCAAGCTGTGTTCAAAAACAAACAATGGCATGAGCGCCGCATTGATAGTGATAATCATGGTTTTTCTTTCATTACATCAGAGCCTTTGACAGATCTTCAAAACTGGCAACTACCAGCGTCAGCTGATGAGGGGG
Organism: Puniceispirillaceae bacterium (SeqCode); assembly: GCA_049890115.1. GTDB lineage: Bacteria > Pseudomonadota > Alphaproteobacteria > Puniceispirillales > Puniceispirillaceae > UBA685. The sequence goes on from JBMHCC010000039.1 coordinate 163,987, forward strand.
ACATCATTGAATATAGCCCTCTTGGCGAGGCGATAATGGCACAGATGGCGCATCATATCGCGCATTATGGCGGCGGTCTTTTGCTCATTGATTATGGCAAATCAGATAATCATGGCGACACGCTCCAAGCTGTGCGCCAGCACAGGCCATCTGATATCTTAAGCTATCAAGGGGAATCAGATATCACACATTGGGTTGATTTTAACAGGCTAGCTATCATCGCAAAACAGCAGAAAGCACGCCTGATTGGCCCAGTCTCGCAAGGCCGCTTCCTCAAAGAATTAGGGATTGGTCAACGCGCCGAAGTTTTGCGCAAAGCTGATAAGCCTGAAGAAGATAGAGCGCTGATGGCAGCGATTGATCGTCTTGTCAGCCCTGCGCATATGGGCGGCGCCTTTAAGGTTTGTCTTCTTGTCCCTGATGGCGAGGGCGTACCGCCTGGGTTTTTATCTCTTAGCGATACGCATAAAGGATATGAGATATGATGGAAAGAAAGCCTGATTTCATCACCCACCCCTCCTTTCAGCCTGCCGATATCACCTATGGTTTTTTTGGCCGCCAAGGCGGCGTGTCTGCTGGTCTTTATGACAGTCTCAATTGCGGCCTAGGCTCAGATGATACACCTGCGCTTGTCTTGCAAAACAGACAATTGGCAGCGCAATCTATGGGGACTTACAATGCCCATATGGCGTCTGTTTATCAAATTCATAGCGCCGATGTGGTGACCATTGATGAGACGTTTGATCTAACCAAGCGCCCACAGGCAGATGGGCTTGTGACCACACGAGCTGGCGTTGCGCTTGCGATCTTAACAGCTGATTGCACCCCCTTAATCATGGCAGATGAACAAGCAGGCGTGATTGGCGCTTGTCATGCAGGCTGGCGCGGGGCAGCGACTGGCATCATTGAAAA
>JBMHCC010000040.1:0-39313 GCA_049890115.1 Puniceispirillaceae bacterium (SeqCode)
GATGAACCAGCACCATAATTGCTTGTCATCCAGTCAGCTAGATCTGAACCCAAAGGTGACAGATAGCCTTCTGCTGCCATATCACCTGCCAGACCTGGCTGTGGGAAAATGGCGATATTTGGCGCGTTATTTGACTGCAAATCAGCAACAATCAAAGCCGCGAAATCACGTGAACCTGAATATTTTACAACAGCGCCAGTTGCCTTTTCAAAGCAGCTAACAGTTGCCATTAAGTTTTCTTCATCCTTGCCCTGCATAGAGCCAGCGATTGTAATAACTTCACCAGCAAAGCTACCCATATCACCCAAGGCTGATGGTGTGTCACAGACATCTGCTTTAGCAGCGCCTGTCAATGCAAAAGACGCAGCAGCAGCAAGAGCAGCAGCACCCAGCAATTTCGTTGTATAAGACATTTTTTCCTCCAAAAAATGGTGTTGGCAATTTAACCAACATAGTGAGGCATTGTTTAGCAATACCCCTAAAACAAGTACAGCAAATCCTGCACCAACTTTACAAGCTCGTCAAGCAGGCGCACCTGCTACAAACAGCTGTAAATCCTAATTGAAGAAGCGCAATTTTACTTTTTTTGAATCATGAAATATTTTTACGCTTAACAACCTTAATTTATGGCACCTCATGGCCATTTGCGGCCTCATAAAGTGCAAACCAATCTTCGCGGCTCAATTTCACTTTCATCGCATCAGAGATAGACGCAATCCGCGCAATATTATTCGTACCAAGCACAGGAATAATATTCGCTGGATGCGCCAAAAGCCATGCCACTGCAATTGCGGTTATATCAACAGATTGCGCATCTGCCATCTTTTGCAAAGCATCACAAACGCCTTGATTATCCTGATTGAACAAAGCGCCGCCTGCCAAAGGTGACCATGCCATTGGCGCAATGCCAAATTCCTGAAGATAGGCCACATCACCATTGGTGAATGCCTGATTAGCCAGCAATGATATCTCAATTTGATTCGTGGCTAATTTTGTCGACATGGCAGATTGCAATAATGTCCAATCATGCCTTTTGAAATTTGACACACCAACTGACCCGATTTTGCCAGATGCCACCAGCTTATCTAATGCTGCTCCTGTTTCATGATGATCCATCAATGGATCAGGGCGATGGATTAACAACAAATCGATCTTATCAACACCCATCAAAGATAGGCTTGCCTCAACAGAATTTGTGATATGTGATGCTGAGGTATCATAATATTTAACGCGCGCACCAGCATGTCTGCCAACAGGCGCGATAATGTCACATTTTGTGACAATCTCTATTTTATCTTTGAGATGTGGCGCTTGCGCAAGGGCACGCCCCATAATTTCCTCAGCTTCATAGCCACCATAAATATCTGCCTGATCCATAGTGGTGATATCTTGTGCTAAACAGGCCTCAATTTTTGCCTGCACATGAGATGGCGATGTATCTTCATCATCACCAAGTCGCCACATACCATAAACCAAACGTGACAATGACAGCTTGTCATTTAACGCTATTCTTTCCATTAATTACGAACTCCGACACCAAGAGGGGTTGCAGGCATTGTGGCTGGCACACGCCCATATTCATGAGGCAAGGAACAGGTTTTGATTTCAGGCAAAACCAACTTGCCAATATAATCACATTCATCAAGATGCGGATAGCCTGAAAAAATAAAACTGCGAATACCCATTTTCTGATAGGATTCTAGCTCTGATAAAATCTGATCAGCCGACCCGACCAAAGCAGCACCGCAACCTGATCTAGCGCGCCCTACCCCTGTCCATAAATGTGGTTCGATAAAGCCTTCCAAATCAGCTAGGGCGCGATTGCGTGCCTGACGTGCAACGCCAAGAGATGTGCTATCTAAGGCACGCTCTCTTATCTCACGCCCTTTTTCATCATCTAGATGAGAGACAAGCATTTGGGCATATTCCTTGGCTTCTGCTTCAGTCTCTCTGACAATCATGTGAACACGCAGCCCATAATCCAATGTGCGGTTATAGGCATTTGCTCTGTCATGAACAGTTTTCATCCGACCAGCTAGGTCATCTTTGGTTTCAGGCCACATTAAATAGACATCGCAATGCTGCGCACATAGCTCAATAGCCGCTGGTGAATAGCCACCAAAATATAATAAAGGCCCGCCATTAATTTGATAAGGCTTTGCTGGGTCTGTTGACAGATTAGCAAATTGGTAAATTTCGCCATCATAGTTAATTTCATCTTGCGTCCAAGCTTGACGTAAAATCTCCACGACCTCGCGCGAACGCTGATAGCGATAGGCACTATCCTCAACCTGCCCTGGGAAATCTGAGCTGATGATATTGATGGTCAGACGCCCTTCTAGCATGTGATCCAAAGTGGCAATGGTGCGCGCTAGCATAATGGGCTGCATCTCGCCGCATCTCACAGCTGCCAGCAAATTCATCTTGCTTGTAATCGGCGCACAACCAGCAACAAAAGACAAAGTATCCTGACCAACCTGATAAGATGAAGGGCATAGGATATTGCGAAATCCATGCGCCTCTGAGCGTTGTACAATTTGTGAACAATGCGCCCAGCTAGAGCGCAAATCACCATCAGGAACGCCAAGATATTGAAAATCATCTGAACATAAAGCAGCAAAGAAACTCACCTCTGATGCATCTAAATCAGGACTAGTAATTGGCACGATACTCATTATTGTACACCCTTGATAATCGTGGAAATACAGCACAAGATTGCGCTATTGATTTTCCTCACGCTAACAGCTATCACGATATTAATCAATGGTGTATCAATTTGAAAAATGACTGAAACGATAGATGATGAAATCGGCGCACAACAAGGAGCGCTTCCAGCCTATATTCAGATAGCAGAGCTTATCTCGCGCCAGATAAGTGCTGGCCATCTGATTGATGGGCAACGCTTGCCAACTGAACGCGAAATGGCAAAAAGTTACAATGTGGCAGTTGGAACTTTACGCAAATCATTAGCGCGCCTGACAGAGCTTGGCCTATTGGAACGTCGCCAAGGGTCAGGCAATTATATTACCAAAAATGAAAACTCGGCGACTATCTATTCTTTTTTCAGATTAGAATTACCAGATGGCGGCGGCTTGCCAACAGCACAGCTATTATCGCTATCGACAGTGCCAAAACCAGATGATTTACCGCTATTTGGCAGTGCCGATTTCGCCCATCGGTTTCGCCGCCTGCGTCTGCTCGATAATCAGCCAGTCGCATTGGAAGAAATCTGGCTAGATGGTTCTGCGGCACCTGACATAAATAAAGCCCAACTATCTCAATCAATCTATCAATTTTATAAAGACCATCTCAATTTATGGATAAGCCGTGCTGAAGATTGGGTGAGCCTTGCCACAGTTCCCGCATGGGGCGGCCAGTCCTTTCCGCTGGCATCTGGGACAATGGCTGGTTTTGTCGAACGTTTTGGATGGTCACAGACAAATGAAAAAGTTGAATATTCCAGAACATGGTATAACCCTGAAACAGCGCGTTACGTGGCACGCATAAAATAGCCCCTCACCCGCCAGTAATATGGCAGAAAGACTGTGTAAATAATGACGACTTATTATGGAATGATTGGTTGCGGCATGATGGGACAGGAACATCTGCGCAATATCGCTTTGCTGGATGATACAAATGTTTCTGTGATTTATGAGCCTGAAGAGGCCATGGCACAAAGCGCCGCCGCATTGGCACCAGATGCGACTTTTGTGCCCTCTATTGACGCCTTATTAGCCCATCCGAAACTAGATTGCATTGTGATTGTCAGCCCTAATTTTTGTCATGCCAGCCAGTTACAGCAGATCGCATCACAGGTGACTTTGCCAATTTTGGTTGAAAAGCCGCTATTTACCAATCCAGATGACCTAGATGATATGTTAGCTTTTCGTGATAGCTATCAGGCACCTGTCTGGGTTGCGATGGAATATCGCTATATGCCGCCTATGCAGCAATTTTTGAATGAGGCAGAGTCTTTTACAGGCGGCATCAAAATGCTGTCTATTATCGAACATCGCTTTCCGTTTTTGGTGAAGGTTGGCAACTGGAACAGATTCAATGAAAATTCAGGTGGCACTTTTGTTGAAAAATGCTGTCACTTTTTCGATCTGATGCGTCTGATTATTGGCGCTGATCCGGTGCGCATCATGGCAAGTGCTGGCCAGGATGTGAATCACCTTGATGAGACCTATGATGGCAAGCCATCTGATATTTTAGATTGCGGCTATGTAATCGTTGATTTTGCCAATGGTAAACGAGCGATGCTTGAATTATCGATGTTTGCTGAGGGATCTGAATTTCAGGAAATGGTTCATGCGATCGGCCCTAATGGTAAATTAGAGGTTAAATTACCAGGGCCAGCACGCCTTTGGTCTGGGCCAGCAGATAAGCAACCTATCCCGCAAATCATCAAAAGCCCTCGCCAATCATGTGACCCGCAAATCATCCCTTGTCCGATTGATAAGGATATTTTGGATGCTGGCGATCATAATGGCTCTACCTTTTATCAGCATCAGCGGTTTTTGGATGTGGTACGTGGCACAGGACAGGTTGAGGTTAGCCTTGATGATGGCATCTGGGCTGTGCGAATGGGCATGGCAGCACAGGAATCAGCCAAGACAGGCCAAGCTGTCATAGTAACGCCTCATAGCACCAGCTAGCTTGCTATATCATTAGCCATGCTATCGCTCCTGATAGGATGTCCAAAAATAGGATGAGATACCTGTGATATGATTATCAAGCTGCTGCTGCGGCTGGTTTTTTCTCATTAATTGGCAAATGAACCAGCGTTGATAATAACCCTGTTCCAACACCAATCCACCAGACCACATTATAAGAGCCATACTGGTCAAATAAGGTGCCGCCAAGCCATACACCAGCAAATGAGCCTAGCTGGTGCGAGAAAAAGACAAAGCCATATAAGGTGCCCATATAACGCAACCCATAAAGATGGGCGACAAGACCAGAGGTCAAAGGTACTGTGGCAAGCCATAGAGTTCCCATCACAACTGAAAAGGTGAGCACTGTCACAGGCGTGACAGGCATCAGAATAAACCAAGCTGCAATCGCCGTTCTGCCAGCATAAATCAGAGCAAGCAGATTTTTTTTGCGATAATGGCTGCCAAGATAGCCAGCTGTAATAGACCCAAAAATATTAAAAATACCAATCACACCAATAGCCGCTGCCCCAAGAGCAGCTGTGGTGGTAATGCCGATACTTGCCAAAATACCATCAGGGTCAATGGCAGCACAAACTTCGGTAACCAAAGCTGGAAAATGGGCGGTGACGAAAGCAAGCTGAAACCCGCAGCTGAAAAACCCAATAAAAATCATTATGTAATTCGGGTCTCTAGCAGCACGCAGCAAGATATGAGATAGCGATTCCTCAAGCTCTTTCTTACTTGCCTTATAATCTGTTTTCATGAATGGCAGACAAAATAAGCATACCATCACCATAGCTGAGAAGATCATAAACACAGATGACCATGGCATTAACTCAAGCAAATATTGTGCCAAAGGCGGACCAACAACCTGGCCAGCACTGCCAGCTGCTGTGGTAATACCAAGCGCAAGTGATCTGTTCTTATCAGACGCAGCACGGCCAACCACCCCCAGAACAACACCAAATCCTGTTCCAGCGATACCAAAACCAATCAGCACATTCAGCAATTGATGACCAGCTGGCGTTATGGCACTGGCACTAAAGACAAGGCCAAGCGCATAAATCACTGTGCCTACCAAAATAGCGCGCCTATCACCAAGTCGTTCAGCAAAAGCACCAAATAAAGGCGTGGCAAGCCCCCATGATAGATTCTGCAAAGCAATGGCAAGAGAATATTCACTGCGCAACCAGCCAAATTCAGACGCAATCGGAATCTGAAAGACACCAAAGCTAGCTCGAACAGCAAAGCTCAAAAATAATACAATGCTAGCAGCTATCAAAATTGGTGTAAAAACTGAACGCGACGTCATAATCACTCTTCTATCATCTTTTTGGCATAATCTTTTCAGCTATCATGCTGCAATTTTATAACCTATCGGAAAAAATGCAAAATGACGAATCAGAAGTTATCGTTATCAAATGAAGCGTAAAGATATTAATGCAGCTAATCCATCTAGCCAATCTGACGCTATAATAGGAGCAGGTTTTGCGATGTGAATTACTAAGAAAGAATAGCAACTATGTTGACCCATCACCCTTATAAAAGCCTTGGCGGGGCTAATCATGGCTGGCTCAATGCCAAACATCATTTCAGCTTTGCCAATTATTTTGACCCCAAAAAGTTAAGCCATGGCGAATTGCTAGTGATTAATGATGATATTATTGCCCCCTATACTGGCTTTGATACACACCCTCACCGTGACATGGAAATCATCACCTATGTCAGGCGCGGCGCGATCACTCATAAAGATAATAAAGGCAATCACGGTGTCACAACAGCTGGCAATGTACAGGTGATGAGTGCTGGCACAGGCATCTCGCATTCAGAATATAATGAAGAAGATGAAGAAACGAATATCTTTCAAATCTGGATAATACCAAAATCAAAAGGCATAGCGCCACGCTGGGATAGTGCAGAATTTCCAAAATCACCAGCCAAAGACAAATTATCGTTGCTTGTGTCAGGTGATGGCAAAGCGCCATTGCAAATCCATCAAGATGCCCGAATCTATGCTGGTACAGTTGCCAAAGGCACAAAATTAACCCACAAAATCAGGGGGAAAGCCTATCTACTCATCTCAGAAGGCGCTGCCAAGATAGACACAATCTCAGCGCAAAAAGGTGATGGCATTGCCATTACAAGCCAATCACAAATTACGATTAACGCCACAACTAATACAGAGCTGCTAATCATTGAAGTGCCAGGATTGCGCAAAGCACGCTAAGATTTTGATTTGTTTTTCATTGTCACAGCTGGTGGCTTAGGATAATTTGAGTCATCATATTTTGCGGAGGAAATAATGAAAAAAATTCTGGCAACCATTGCCGCCATGTCTGTTGCAGGCTTTTTTGCCACATCAGCACAAGCAGCAGATGTTACCTTGCGTCTGCATCAGTTTTTATCCTTGAAAGCTGCTATTCCGGCAAATGCGATTGAACCATGGATCGCTAAGGTTGAAGCGGAATCTGGCGGCCGTATTGAAATTCAGCATTACCCATCAATGCAACTTGGCGGCGCACCGCCTGCGTTATATGGTCAGGCGAAAGATGGTGTTGTTGATATTATTTGGACAGTGCTTGGCTATACACCAGGCGTTTTTCCCACAGCAGAAGCCTTTGAGCTGCCATTTATGACAGGTGACCCTGTCTCAGGTTCAGTTGCCTTCCATAATTACATTGCTGAAAATGGCATGGCTGATTTCAAAGATGTTCATCCATTGGCACTTCATATTCATGGCCCTGGTTTGATGCATGTCAAAGGCGATGCTATTAAGACGCTTGATGATATGAAGGGTAAGAAATTACGTGGCCCAACACGTGTTATTACTGGCATGTTAAAAGAGCTTGGCGCGACACCTGTTGGCATGCCTGTACCAGCTGTGCCTGAATCACTCTCAAAAGGCGTGATTGATGGTGCGGTTATCCCTTATGAAGTATCAGTGCCTCTCAAAATTGCCGAATTGGTTGATTCTCATACTGGTTTTGAAGGTGAAAGAGGCCTTTATACTGCGACCTTTGGCTTTTTGATGAATAAAAACAGCTATAATAATCTGCCAGCTGATCTAAAGGCAATTATTGATGCGAATTCTGGGCCAGAGCTGGCACGTTCATTTGGCGAGGCAATGGCAGCAGGTGATGCAGCAGGTCTGAAAATTGCCCAAGCATCTGGCAATGAAATTGTTATGATTGGCGGTGCTGATTTGCAAAAATGGCAACAAGCAGCACAGCCTGTTCTTGATAATTGGATTGCTGAAATGAATGGTAAAGGCCTTGATGGTGCCGGTTTAGTGGCAGCAGCTCGCGGCGCGATTGACGCCGCGCAATAAGCCATTATAAACCATTGCAGAACAAACATGATGGCTGCCTCTTTTTATCAGGGGCAGCCACCTTTTTAACCGCTTACGCTAACCAGCATCTTATGACCGGCACACCAGATGACTTTATTGGCAAAATTACATCTGCTTACAGATAGATTGGCACAAGCCTTTGCCTTATTAGGCGGGGTTATTTTATTATTTCTGTCAGTCATGACAGTGTTATCTGTGGTTGGCAGAGCTATAAATGCCTATGGTTTTGGCCCTATCCAAGGTGATTTTGAGCTGATTGAAAATGGCACTGCCTTTATTGTTTTTTGTGCCCTTCCTTTATGCCAGATACGCTTTAATCATGTTGCGGTTGATGTGCTGGCACGTCATTTTCCGAAACTGATATCCTGGCTGATTGCCTTAGCTAGCCAAATTGCAATGGCTGGCATTGCTATTATTGTCCTGCGCCAGCTTTATTTTGGCATGATGGATAAATGTCAATGGGGTGAGACAAGTATGATCTTACAATTCCCTGTTTGGTGGGGCTATGCGATTGCGCTTGTGCCAGCTGTGATGTGGGTGATGGCCGCTTGCATGGCAAGCCTTGTTACATTCTCTTCTTTTGGTGCAGAGGAGAACACATTATGAGCGCATTAGAATTAGGGCTTTGGTCGCTGCCTGTTATGCTAGCTCTTATTCTGGCGCGTGTCCCGATTATGCTGGCAATGTTTGCCATCGGTGTTATTGGCCAATATCTTATTCTTGGCAGCTGGACACCTTTTCTAGGCCAGATGAAAACCATCACCTATTCCACATTTTCCAGCTATTCTTTATCAGTTGTGCCGATGTTTTTGCTGATGGGGCAATTTGCCAGCCGTGGCGGCATGTCTCAAGCCTTATTTAAAACAGCGAAAACCTTTGTCGGTCATCGCCGCGGTGGTGTGGCACAAGCTGCCATTGTGGCATGCGGCGGATTTGGCGCGATTTGTGGCTCATCTCTTGCGACAGCCGCAACCATGGGTCAGGTGGCATTGCCTGAATTACGCAATCATGGTTATTCAGACAGATTATCAACCGCTGTTTTGGCAGCTGGTGGCACTTTGGGGGTTTTAATACCGCCTTCTGTGGTGTTGGTCATTTATGCCATTTTAACCGAACAGAATATTGCCAAATTATTCATTGCAGCCTTTATTCCAGGCTTTCTGGCTGTGTTTGGCTATATGATAACAGTGTGGCTGATGGTGACCTATTGCAAAGAGAGTGAGGCGCCTCATAAACGTGCCAATTTTGCTGAAAAGATGCGTGCCTTAACAGATATTTGGCCTGTTATTGCGATTTTCTTGCTTGTGATAGGCGGCATTTATCTTGGCTGGTTTACGCCAACCGAAGGCGCCGCAGTTGGTGCAACAAGCACAGGCCTTTATGCCTTTGCCAAAGGCGAGTTGAATTTCACATCATTTCAAGATGCGATCATCGAGACAGCCTTATCAACAGCTATGATTTTTGCGATTTTATTTGGCGCTGCGATTTTCAATGGCTTTTTGGCCTTTTCGCGTGTCCCCTTTGAAGCAGCTGCTTTTGTTAGCCAGCTTGAGATCAGCCCCTTTATGATATTGGCACTTATCCTTATTACCTATCTTATATTGGGTTGTTTTATGGATAGCCTGTCTATGATCATTTTGACAATCCCTGTCTTTTTCCCTGTTTTTCAGACGCTTGATTTTGGGATTGGCGCAGAAGATGCCGCATTATGGTTTGGTATTTTAGTGCTGATTGTGGTTGAGGTGGGATTAATTACACCTCCTGTTGGGCTGAATTTATTTGTGATTAATAAGCTGGCAAAAGATGTACCACTTAGTGAGAGTTTCAAAGGTGTTCTGCCTTTTGTCGCAAGTGATATTGTCCGTGTTGTGATTTTGACAGCCTTCCCGTCTATCACGCTATTTGCGGTTCATCTGTTATTCTAAACGCTGCTTTCATAAAGCTGCCATCATAGGCAAAAAGACCATAAGCTTGTCATAAAGGTGATTTCCCCTCATCATAGTCAATAAATATGACGGCTGGGTCTGTCATTAGAGACAAAGGGGGTTGGGTCTTATGAGTGTTGTTGTTATTCTGAAATTCTTTCATTTTTTAGGGTTGTTTGTTGCTGGCGGCATTGGTGTTGGTGGAGCGATTGTCCAATCTGCCCATATCAAAGCAGGGCAACCACCCGCGCCACCTGTTGGCAGAGCGATGCAAATATTAGGCCTGCTTGGCCTGATATCACTTATCGTCATTTGGTTAACAGGTATTGGACTAGCACATAGCCTTTATGGCGGCCTTGCTATTAATAGCGCCTTTACCGCAAAATTAGGTGGTGCTGCACTTTTATTGCTATTATCAGCTGCTAGTAATTTTCACATTTATCAAGCCATGAAAGCAAAACGCCTACCTCATGCCAGCTTTATGAAAGCCTCTATGATGCTTAGTCGTGCGGCCCTAGTTGTTGTTCTGGCTGGTGCTGCTATTGCTTTTTCAGGCTAGCTATTGCTTGCAAAGATAAATGCACTTATTGATGTGATGCTACTATCTCATCACAAAGAGGCTATGATGGCTGATTTTCAATTACTCATTGCTGATCCCTCTTATTCCAGCTGGTCTTTGCGTGGCTGGCTGGCATTTGCGGCATTTGATATTCCGGTAAAGGTAAAAGTCACAAGGCTTTATGATGATAGCTTTGCCAAGGATTTGCAGGCATTTCACCCAGCCAAAACTGTTCCTGTGGCACGTGCATCAAATGGCGCATTATTCACTGACAGCCTGACTATCATTGAAGAGTTAGCGCAAATCTATCCTGATAAAGGGTTATTGCCAAAAGACCCTATTTTACGTGCTAGAGCACGGTCAATGATGGCTGAAATGCATTCGTCATTCACCACTTTGCGCAGTGATTGCCCGATGAACACCAGAACAGCTTATCAAGCCATGCCAATATCTGACAAGCTTCAAGCTGATCTTGATAGGCTATGCGTCATTTGGGACTGCCTCGATACTGAAAGAGGTGATTTTTTATGTGGTGATTACAGCGCTGTTGATGCGTTTTTTGCCCCTGTTGCTGCTCGCATAGCTGGCTATAATCTGCCTGTATCTGATAAGGCACTTGCTTATGTCAATGCACATCTGAACCATCTTCCCTTTCGACAATTCAGAGCATGGGGCCTAAGCTTTGATGCACAAGATGCCTATATCCGCCCTTATGAGACCGCAGACTGGCCAGGCCCGAAACCACGTTCAGCACGCCCAACATATGATATGAACGCCGTGAATGATTTATGCCCTTATTCAGGCAAACCAACAGAATATTATCTAGAATATGATGCCAAGATTTACGGCTTCTGCAATGAAAGATGCCGTGACAAAACGCTCTATGACCCAGAAGCCTGGCCAGATTTCATGGCGTTGGTTGATGCCTCATCATAAACAAGGCGTATGCCCATATGAGAGGTTGAGCTATCTGGCGAATTAGAGGTGCGCGCTGCAATCCGATAACGATAGCAATAGCTGATGTGACATAAAAACGATCCGCCTTTGACAATTTTATAACCAGTCTTGCCAAGATGGGCTTGTTTAATGGTTTTTTTTAAAGATTTCACTTTGAATGTCTGAGAGGTCCATTCCCACACATTGCCAGCCATATTATAGAGCCCATAATCATTAGGCTGGAACGCATCAACTGGCGCAGTGCCAAAATAGCCATCAGCTGCTTTATTATCATTTGGAAATTGCCCTTGCCAGATATTGCAAGGGAAAAAGCTCTCCTCATCAGGTTCCTGCTCACCCCATGGGAAAGTGACATTGCCGCGCCCACCACGTGCGGCATATTCCCATTCAGCTTCACTTGGCAATCGTCCACCAGCCCATTTTGCAAAAGCCATCGCATCATGCCATGACACATGCACAACTGGATGGTTAGGCTCAGCTTTTAACGCGCCATCAGGGCCTGCTGGCTGATACCAGCACGCACCTTTAACAGCCCGCCACCAAGGCGCAGCGGCAACAGCGTTTTGTGGATTTTTTTCAGGTGGCAAAAAACCAAAAAAGACAAAACTATCACCAAGGCGTTCAGCTTCTGTCTGATAACCTGTCTCAGCCACAAAGGCCGCAAATCGTGCATTTGTCACAGCCGTTTTATCAATCTGAAATGATGATAATTTCACACGCCGTGCTGGCCCTTCCTCATCAACAGGCAAAAAGGCATTATCTGTGCCAATAATGCCCTCTCCTGCTGGGAGTTCGGCAATCTCATGACCTTTATAATGAGCTGCTAAGGCTGTGATGATGGCAGAAGCTGAGGTGCCTTGAGAGGCCTTTGCTTTATCATGTGCCACAGCGTCTCTGTCTGGCGTACAACAAGATTGTGATGCGGCATCAGCTTCCACGAAGTTACCCTTTCATCAATGCGCTAATGAGCCTAGGAACGCATATTCGCCCCATTGGCATCATAAACAGCACCTGCCACCACTTCAGCTTCGTAAAAATCACCCAAGATTTCAACCTGAACCTTCGTGCCTGCATCAGCATAATTAGCATCAAGATAAGCCATCGCCATTGATTGCTTCATGTGATGAGCATAACCGCCAGAGGTAATATAACCAATGGCATTCCCATCGACCATTACCGCTTCATCCAACGTTACATCGATTGGTGTATCAATGATAAGAGGCATTAATTTGCGGCTAACGCCTTGTTGACGGAATGCTTCTGTTGCCTGTTTGCCAACAAATTCTTTTTTCCAATTAATAAAGCTATCCATGCCAGCTTCAACAGCATTGAAATCTGGTCTGAATTCTAGGCCCCATGCCCCCCATCCTTTTTCAAGACGAAGTGACATTAAAGCGCGATTGCCATACCACCGATAGCCTAAATCAGCTCCTGCTTCTTCGATTGCCTCAGCCAGCTTAATCAGATATTGCGGGCGGCAATAAATCTCATAGCCCAATTCTCCTGAAAAGCTGATACGGTTCAAAATGACAGGCACACCACCAACAAAACATTCAGCGCAATCACGGAATTTCATTGCCTCACCAGAGACATCTTTGCGCGTAAGAAGCTGTAATAATTCACGTGATTTTGGCCCTGATAAAGCAATACCATGCCAGCTTTGCGTTTGGTTTTCATGATGAACATCCTCTGGCAATGTGCGCTGCCAGAACCGACTATGCGCATCTTGCATCGCCCCAGAACCAAATAGCATAAAGCGGTCATCATCAAGGCACGCAATGGTTAAATCACCATATAACCTGCCTTTTTCAGTTAACATTGGCGTCAGCGCAATCCTGCCTTTCTTTGGCACAAAGCCAGCCATTGTTGTTTCAAGCCATTGACGCGCGCCTTTGCCAGAAATCAGATGTTTGGCAAAATTGGCAATTTCAATACCGCCAACATCATTGCGGACGCTAGCAACCTCTTGGGCAACATAATCATGACTGCGATTACGTTCAAATGTGGGTGCTTCATAGGCATCATCTGGATTATCAGCAAACCATAAAGCATGTTCCAGACCAAAAGATTGTCCCATTCTGGCACCTTTGGCCACCAACCTGTCATAAAGAGCAGTTGTTTGTTGTTTGCGCCCTTTTGGCAAGGTTTCATTAGGGAAGGTCATCACAAAGCGGCGTTCATAATTCTCTGTGCTTTTAACGGTTCCCCAATCAGGCGATGCCCAATTACCAAAACGCGCAACATCCATCGCCCAGACATCAATAGATGGCTCGCCATCTATCATCCATTCCGCCATGGTCAAGCCAACACCGCCGCCTTGACAAAAGCCAGCCATGACGCCAACCGCACACCAGTAATTATGCATTCCAGGCACAGGGCCAATCATGGGATTACCATCTGGGCCAAAGGTAAATGGCCCATTAATCGCTGATTTAATGCCAGCATTTGCCAAAGCAGGGATGCGTTCAAAACCAAGCTCTAGCCTATCAGCGATATGTTCCAAATTCGGGTTTAGCAGCTCATGACCAAAATCCCATGGCGTGCCTTCGACTTTCCACGGCACACCAACAGGCTCATAGGTACCAAGCAGCATGCCATCTCTTTCCTGCCTGAAATAAATATTAGCTTCATAGTCAATACCACATGGCAGACGGCTTTCAGATTGGGCAATTTCATCAATGGTCTCTGTTATCAGATAATGATGTTCCATTGGCTGAACAGGGAAATGCAAGCCTCCCATATGGCCAACTTCGCGCGCCCACAAACCACCACAATTCACAATATGTTCAGCATTAATTGTGCCTTTTGGTGTTGTGACATCCCAAGTGCCATCAGCACGCTGTGTGGTGGCAGTTGCCGGTGTATGGGTAAAATATTGTGCCCCATAATGACGTGCTGCCTTGGCAAAAGCATAGGTCGTGCCTGAAGGGTCTAGATCACCATCTTGATCATCCCATAGCGCTGCATAATAATGTTTTGGGTCAATCAGGGGATGACGTTCTGCGACTTCTTGTGGTGAGATAAATTCCTGATGAAGCCCCATATAACGCGCTTTTGACCGCTCCCTTTTGAGATAATCATACCATTCTTTGGTCGAAGCTAGATAAAACCCACCAGTCAAATGCAAACCAATATCCTGACCAGATAATTCTTCAATCTCTTTATAAAGGCTAATGGTATAGCTTTGCAGTCGGCTAATATTGGGATCAGAGCTGATGGTATGGATTTGCCCTGCAGCATGCCAGCTAGAACCAGAGGTAAGTTCATCTCGTTCAACCAAAACAACATCTTGCCAGCCAAATTTTGCCAGATGATATAAAATCGAACAGCCAACAACACCGCCACCAATAATCACAACTTTGGCATGTGATGGCAGCTTTTTATCGGTACTAGCATTATCTTTTAAAACCTGAGGCATTCACACTCTCCCCTAGAATTTTCCCGTTGATATCTTAATACCAGGCATCTGGCAGTTCTGATTTGCGGCGCGCCACATAATCATCTAATTCGTCTTTCTTCGCAGCATCAATTGGCGGTGCCTCATAGGTATCAAGCATATCATTCCACCTATCATAAGCACGTTTGCGCATATCAGGGCTACCAGCATCTTCCCAGCTTTCCACATTTTCGCTATTGCTCAATTTTGGCTCATAAAAGGCATCCTGGTAATTACGCATTGTATGGTCACTACCAAGGAAATGACCGCCAGCTTCCACCTGCTCATAGGCATCACGCGCAAAGGCATTATCATCTGTTGCAAGACCAGCTGTTAATATTTTCTGATAAGAGCCTAGCCTGTCAGCATCCATCACCAGCTTTTCAAACCCTGTGGCAAGACCACCTTCTAGCCAGCCAGCTGCATGAAGCGTAAAATTAGACCCTGCCAGCATAGTTGAATGCATAGAATCAGCTGATTCATAAGCAGCTTGGCCATCTTCAATTTTCGAGGCTGTCAAAGAGCCACCACAACGCAAAGGCAGGCCAAGACGACGTGCCATCTGGCCAATAGCATAATTAGAAATCACAGGCTCTGGCATGCCAAAGGTTGGCGCACCAGATTTCAAACTCATAGAGGATAAAAAATTACCCATTACAAAAGGCGCACCTGGCCAGATAAGCTGGGCAAAAGCGCAACACATCATCACCTCTGTGACCGCCTGTGCAACAGAGGCAGCCGTGCTAACGGGGCCCATCGCTCCTGTCAGGATGAAGGGCGTTACGACCATGGCCTGTCCACGCCCACTATAGACCTGAATGGCCTCTGTCACCACACGGTCAACCAGCAAAGGTGAATTGGTGTTCACATTCGCCATGATACATGCCTCACCTATTTTGGCACGCTTATCCATCACATCTTTGCCAAATAATATTTCAGCCATATCAACTGAATCTTGTGCCCTGCTTTTCTCAGTAATGGCGCCAAGATGCGGCTTATCAGATAAGGTCATATGCGCATGAACCATATCTAGATGGCGTTTGGAGACAGGAATATCTGTGGGTTCTGCGATAACAAGGCCGCCATGATGCAAATTCGGATGCATATAAGACAGCTTCACTAATTTTTCAAAATCATCAAAAGTGGCGTAACGGCGACCATTTTCTAAATCACGTACAAAGGGTGCACCATAAATTGGGGCAAACACCTGACTGCCATCACCAATGACAACATTACGTTCTGGATTTCTGGCATGTTGGGTAAAATGAGATGGTGCTTTGGCACATAATTGCCTGATCCATCTCGCATCTGCTTTGATCAGATCGCCATGCGGGCCTGTTGGTTCAATACCTGCTTTGCGCCAAATTGCCAACGAGACAGGATCATCACGAAAAGCCACTCCAATATTTTCAATCATCCAATCGACTTGCGCATCAAGCTTGACCAGCTCTTCTTCTGGCAGCAAATCAAAATAAGGGATGACGCGCTTGATATAAGGTGATGCCAAATGGCTTTGATTTCCAGTATCAGCCCCTCTTTGCACCCGATTACGACGTGCCATAATCAAAATTCCCCCATGTGATTATTTGGCCTAAACACAAACTCAGTCATCAGAATAAACAAAAGAAATGCCAGTGCTATGACCGATTTCCGTCACAATAAGACGGGCAAAGAATAATCAAAAAAACAGATATTATTTTTTTGATGATGCCTGTTGTAATTGTTTCAGACAATGCAAAGCAGCATCACATTTGTCAGCTGGCACAAATAAATGGTCATGATAAAATCCAGCGACAGGGTTAACGCTAATACCCTTACCTGCCAGCACGCTTGCAATACGCGCCATAAAGCCAACAGCCGCTAGTGATGAATGAACTGCCAAAGTAATTTTCCGACTGGCAAATTCATAATCTAGCTCATATTGTTTTGCCTCTTCTAACGGCAGAATAAGCGTCATGCCTTGGCGTTCTTGAAATTGCATGATGGGATTAATGCCATCTGGCACTTGCGAGGTGGTAGCAAAGACATAAATCACCTCATCAGTCTCGACTGACAAAGTTGCTAATAAAGCTGTTAAATCTGTTTCACCGCTCATTATGAAGCCACTCCCCTATTATTTCATCAAAGCTGATTTCATCGGCGCGAGCAAATATCTTTCAAAAAGAAATCCTGTTCAAATGATGATGACAATCTCGCTAGAACATGCTTTGTTATGATGATAGTTACCACCTATTATAGCCTCATGTCATAAAGTTTCATTCATGTCATATCCTTCGCTTGCCTCATCTATTCACCAGCTTCCAGATGATTTCACATTTGGCGTGGCGACATCCAGCTATCAGATTGAGGGCAGAGATTATGGCGGCTGCGGCCTATCTCATTGGGATCAGTTTGCCAAACAAGATGGCAAGGTATTTCAGGCAGAAGATGGTGCTGTGGCATGCCAGCATTATCATCTCTGGCAAGGTGACCTTGATTTCATCAAGCAAGCAGGGTTTGATGCTTACCGTTTTTCCTTTTCATGGCCGCGCCTATTGCCTGAAACACATAATGGCCTGAACCGTGACGGCATCAGCTTTTATGATAGGTTAATTGATGGCATGCTAGAGCGTGATCTGGCACCTTATGCAACCTTTTATCATTGGGATTTGCCTGTCAGGCTGGCTGACAAAGGTGGTTGGACCAATCGTGATACGGCCTATTATTTCGCTGATTATACGGACATCATAATGAGCCATTTTGGTGACAGGCTGAAATCTGTTGCGCCAATTAATGAGCCATGGTGCGTCGCATGGCTGAGCCATTATTTGGGTCATCATGCCCCTGGTTTGCGTGACATTAGCGCAGCTGGAAAAGCGATGCATCATATCCAGCTGGCCCATGGGCTGTCTGTTGGGGTCGCCCGTGATCATGGTCATCAGATGATTGGTTGTGTGCTGAATAAAGAATATGCAGCCCCTGCTGATGAGAGCGAAGAAACAGCGCGCCTAGCCAGCCTTTATGATGGCATCTATAGCCGCTGGTTTGAAGAATCACTGTTTAAAGGCCGCTATCCTGATGATGTGCTAAAAGTGCTTGCCCCCTATCTGCCGATGAGATGGCAAGATGACATGGCACTTATTGCCAGCCCGCTTGATTGGGTCGGCGTTAATTACTACACAAGAGCCGTGATAGCTCCTGATGAAAGCGAGCCTTATATTGGCTTGAAGACGATATCTGGCCCATTGCCAAAAACAGATATGAATTGGGAAATTGTACCAGAGGGGCTTAGCTTTTTCTTGCGCCGTTTGGCACAAGATTATGCCCCAGATCTGCCGATTTACATCACCGAAAATGGCATGGCAAATGCTGACAGATTACAAGATGATACTGTCCCTGATACAGAGCGCATTTCTTATTTTGAGGGCCATTTACATGAGGTTGCCCAATTAGTATCAGAAGGGGTGGATATTAAGGGCTATTTTGCGTGGTCGCTATTGGATAATTATGAATGGGCCTTTGGCTATGATAAACGCTTTGGCCTGATTCATGTGGATTTTGATAGCCAGATTAGAACACCAAAAGATAGCTATTTTGCCTGGCAATCAGCCCTGCAAAACCGTTAATGAGTTTTGACACCGCTTGCAAACTGCCCTGCCCCCTCACACCACTTCAAGCAGCAATTCTGCCAGACGGCGCGGCTGGGCAAACATCACCTCATGAGAGCTGGCAATATCAACCATTATGGTTCTGTTATTTGGCCAATTGGCATTGAGATCATCGACAAAGGCCGCACCAGCAGATGGCACAAGCGTTTTATCATGTATGGCTCTGATATAGCGTTTATTGAGCCTGCCAAAACCGCTATCAAAATCAGTCATATCGGCATAAATGGACGCTGGCGCATCTGGGGTTAGCAAATGTGACACCGCCCCAAATAGCTTATGATCTACATCAGCTGCCAAGGCTTTTTTCATGGCAGATAGATACCCCTCATCCTCAGAGCGTGGGTCAATACGCAACACCCCTATCTGAGCTGGATCACCGACCAAAGCAGAGCCAAGAAGCGAATTTTCCACCTGATCAGGCAATGCCAGATAAGCACCAGCTGGCTTGCCTTTGGTTGGACCAAGGCTTGCCACATAAACCAAATCTGAAAATAATTCTGGCTGGCTGGCAGCGGCGAAAGTCAAAGGCACACCGCCCATTGAATGGCCAACAGCAACCAGTCTTTTTATCCCTGTCTGGCGTGCCCGCATCGCAGCCTCTATCACAGTGTCGCGATAATCTTTAATCGTCAAACGTGCCAAAGATGATGGCTCTGTTGCCAAAGCCTCCTTATCAACAGGGCGCTTTAAAAAAGCATCTGGCATAATGGCCCATAACCCATGACCAGGCAGGTCAATCGCCTGACATTGATAGCCCTCTTGCAGAAGATGGCGCATCACATCCTGCCAACACCACGCGCCATGCCATGACCCATGAATGAATAAAAACCCCGTATCAGAGCAGCTGTCATCTTGGTCCATCGCCTTCGCCGACCTGCCAGCTGCCATCGTCGCGCCAGCCAAAGTCGCACCAGCACCTAATTTTAGGAAATCACGCTTTAACATCAAAACCTCCCTATCTCTGCTCTATGAAAATGCCCCCTTGCAGTAGCATGAGAAAGGAAAGATTTAATGTCAAATATTTGATTTATATAAGTTTTTTATGAATTAAGCTGCTTTTTTCATAATCACATCTGTTGCGCTATAGATACGATTTTCCCCTGTTGTGATACGTGCATAATCACCTGCCATCAAGTGACAGAAAATGCCAGCATTAGTGGCAGCTTGCTGGTTCATTTCAGTATCTTCAATCGCCACAACATCACCAGCATCTAGTCCAAGGCGGTTAAGGGCATAATGATAGATATCAGTTGCTGGTTTTTCGGCCTGACAATCATCTTTGCTTGTGATAACCGAAAAATCATCAGCTGAAATATGATCTGATAAAGCATGTAGGATGCTATCAAGCTGTTTTTTGGTGGTTGTTGTCACAAAGCCTATGTGAATGCCTTGTGCTATGCAGCTCTGCAGCAATTCAACAATACCATCACGTGGTTCTAACGCATGAGTGCGAAGCATGTCAGCAAAGATTTGTTCTTTGCGTGCATGGATATCAGCCACCATCTTATCATCACCATAATCTGCTAGAATGGTATTAAGACGGTTTTTACCTCCCACAATCGTCAGCGCATCACAATAGGTTGCAATATTCCAATGAAGTGGCAGGCCAGCTTCGGCAAATGCCTGATTATAGGCTTGTCTTTGCCAGTCAGAAGTTTCTGCTAAAACACCAATTGAACCACATAATACAGCTTTCATCCTAAATCCCTTTACACTGTTATCTTGATGACATCCCCCTTTACGATGATTTAAAATTATTGGTTTTCTTTATCACCTTGTGGAATGAGTTTGCTTGACCTTGGCATAGTATTATCTATCTCACATATCATGATATCTGGCCTTCTAATTGATTGTTGAAAACTGATGCGCAAACAAACCATTGCCATTATGTGGTTCAAACGCGATTTGCGGATTGCTGATAATGTTGCTTTAAATGCTGCAATCGCCACAGGCCTGCCTGTTTTGCCGCTTTATATCTTTGAGCCAGATTATTGGGCGCATCCCACATCATCAGACAGGCATTGGCATTTTATCAGGCAATGTCTTATCGAATTACATGATGCGTTATCAGCCCTTGGCCAGCCACTCATCATCCATATTGGCAATGCTGAGGCTATCTTTAAATCACTTATTGAAACCTATGACGTCACATCCCTTTATGCGCATGAAGAGACAGGTAATCATCTGACCTATCAACGCGATATCGCAATTCAAACATTATGCGAGGCGCATCATATCCCTTTTCATGAAATGGCTGGCAATAGCGTGAAACGGCGCATGGCAAGCCGTGATGGCTGGGCAAAGGCACGTGCCATACGCCTGCAAAGTCCAACTATTGCGCCGCCATCGCACATGATGCCTATCCATGATGCGCATAGTGATAAGCTGCCACCAATTGATACGCCTTTGATCCTAAATAAAGTTGGCAAGGCTGCCCAAAAAGGCGGGCGCAAAGCTGGCCTTGCCTTGCTTGATAGCTTTTTGAGCTACCGTGCTAGGCGCTATTTACCATCAATTTCCTCACCTGAATTTGGCCCAGAATTTTCTAGCAGGCTATCACCTTATCTGGCATGGGGCAGCTTGTCTGAAAAAGAGGTGGTGCATCGCTTACAAAATCATCTAAAACACCATAATGATAGCTTACAGACGTTTGAAAAAAGAGCGATAAAAGCAGTTTTAACAAGGCTATCTTGGCGTGGTCATTTCATGCAAAAGCTGGAAGATCAGCCTGCTATTGAATTTCATGCCATGCATCATTTTTGTGATGATTTGCGCAAAGGCCCACCTAATCAGAACTATCTAGCAGCTTGGCAGCATGGCAGGACAGGCTATCCCATTATTGATGCCTGTATGCGTTGCTTGGCGCAAACAGGCTGGATTCCCTTTCGGATGCGCGCCATGCTTGTTAGCTTTGCCAGCTATCATCTATGGCTAGATTGGCGCATCACTGCCCCGCATATGGCGCGGCTTTTCACAGATTATGAACCTGGCATTCATTACAGCCAATTTCAGATGCAATCAGGTGTCACAGGCATTAATACCATTCGTATCTACAACCCGATAAAACAATCTTATGATCATGATGCAAAAGGCCGTTTTATCAAACGCTATGTTCCTGAATTGCGATCTGTGCCGCTTGACTGGTTGCATGAACCACATCGCATGTCAGATGATATGCGGCAATCCTATGGGCTAAATGACCCTGATAATGATTACCCCCTGCCCATTATTCATAATGCGCCTGCAATAAAGAGCGCCAAACAAAAACTGGCAGAGGCGCGTAATCAATCAGGTTTCAAGACGATATCAGCACAGGTTTATCACAAGCTTGGCAGCCGCAACAGACCGCCTGAGAGACGCAAATCTAATCGTGATAACAGGCCTGATAAAACGCAATTAGAGCTGTTTTAAAGATAGGAATTGCGCCACAAAAAACCCTGCCAAACTAGCTGGCAGGGTTTTAAAAATTCAGCGGCTTATCAGCCTATCAGCTCATCAGATGGCTAGATATTCATGGCGTAATTCTTCATTATCAAGAACTTCTTTTGCCATACCATCAAATACCACAGAGCCAGTATCCAGAATAATAGCACGATCAGCTAGATTCAAAGCTGCCACAGCATTTTGTTCAACAATAATGGTTGTGATGCCTTGTTCACGAATATGATGCAACGTCTTTTCAATTTCCTGAACAATCACAGGTGCCAGCCCCTCATAAGGCTCATCAAGAAGTAGCAATTTAATATCACGTGCCAAAGCCCGGCCAATCGCTAGCATTTGCTGCTCACCACCTGATAAGGTTGTGCCTTCTTGTTTGCGACGCTCGCCAAGACGCGGGAACAAATCATAGATACGTTCCACAGACCAACCCACAGGCTTTTCGATTTGTGCTAGCTGAATATTTTCTTCAACTGTCAGACCTTGGATAATGCGCCTATCTTCTGGAACAAGACCAATACCAGCTTGAGCTGCTTCATAGGATTTCATCTGATGAAGCGGCTGATGGTCAAGCCAAATCTCACCACTTTTCAGCATTGGGTTATCCAAGCGCGCCAGTGCCCGTAATGTTGATGTCTTACCAGCACCATTACGCCCTAACAGAGCCAGAATTTCACCCTCATGCACTGTCATGCTGACACCTTGGACAATATAGCTTTCACCATAATAGGCCTGGATATCATAAGCTGAGAAATAAGCTGGTGCTGAGGATGCGTGATTTTTACTCAAATCAGCCTTTGTTTGCGTAGACATTAATGCGCTCCCCCTAAATAGGCTTCCTTCACTTTTGGATGGCCTTTAATATTTTCTGGCTTATCTTCAACAATCACATGACCTTGCGCCAGCACAGAGATTTTCTCTGCCAAAGAGAACACTACATGCATATCATGTTCGATGACGACCTTAGTGATTTTCCGCTTTTCCTGAATCTCTTTTAAGAGATCAATGGTGTTATTGGTATCAGCACGCGCCATACCAGCAGTTGGTTCATCCAATAAAAGCAGCTTTGGATCCTGAGATAAACACATTGCCATTTCAAGACGACGCTTATCACCACGTGATAGTGATGCTGCCATCATATCCTTTTTATCCTGCATATTCACATCAAGCAGCATCTGTTCTGCTTTTTCGCGAATGTCAGTCTCACGGCTTAATAATGACAAGCCATTTATCTTAAAAGAACCATCACGTTTGGCTAGACAAGGAATAATCACATTATCTAGAACAGATAATTCAGTGAAAATTTCAGGTGTCTGGAACACACGTGAAACACCAACCTGATTAATCTCATGAGGCTTAAAGCCAAGCAGAGACTGACCATCAAAGGTTACCGTGCCTGAATCTGGGATCAATTTACCAACAAAACAATTCAGCAAAGTTGATTTACCAGCCCCATTTGGCCCGATAATGGCATGAATAGTGCCAGCCTCAACAGACAGATTCACATCGTCAAGTGCCTGCAGACCGCCGAAACGCTTATTCACACCGCGTATTTCAAGATAACTCATATCGCGCTCCCTTACTCTGCAGCTACAGTTTCATTTTTAGATGATTTGGAAAAACGTGACCGCAGCAATTTATAGATGCGGTTTCCGCCTTCGATCAAACCACCTGGCAAGAAGATAACCACCAACATGAACAAGATGCCCAATGTCAGATGCCACCCTTTACCAACAAAGAAATGCAGAACAGTCACAAACAGATTTTCAAGCGATTCTGGCATGAAGCTAAACCAGCTATGAAGCACATTATCATTAATCTTTGAGAAGATATTTTCAAAATACTTAATGAACCCAGCACCTAATACAGGGCCAAGCAATGTGCCAGCACCACCTAAAATGGTCATCAAAACAACCTCACCAGAAGCTGTCCACTGCATCCGCTCAGCACCAGCTAGCGGGTCTGTGATAGCCATCAGACCACCAGCTAGACCAGCATACATGCCAGAGATAACAAAGGCAGCCAATGTGTAAGGGCGTGAATTAAGACCTGTATAATTCAGACGTGTCTGGTTTGTTTTAATCGCCAGCAGCATCAGCCCAAAAGGTGAGCGGAATATACGCATCGCAATATAAAACCCACCAATCAGAATGATGGCACAGAAATAGAAGCCAACATTGAATTGCAAGGTCATGCCAAGCACATCAAATTTCGCTGTTGAATTCATTGTCAAACCAAACAGGTTGGTTGATGGAATAGTGCCTGTGGTATTCGCAGCATCAAGAATGCGCGGATCTTTCAAAGATAGCTGCAATCCTGTTTCACCATTGGTAATTGGCGTTAACACAGAATATGCAAGGTTATAGCTCATCTGCGCAAATGCGAGCGTCAGGATAGAGAAATAAATCCCTGAACGACGCAATGAAATATAGCCAATTAACAATGCGAATAAGCCAGATACCACAACAGATAATAGCAAAGCTGGTATCACATTCATGGTTAGTAATTTAAACATCCAAACAGCGGAATAGGATCCCACACCCAAAAAGGCAGCATGACCAAATGACAGATAGCCTGTCATGCCAAATAGAATGTTAAAGCCAATCGCAAAGATACCGAAAATCGCAAAACGCTGAAGCAAATCAGGATAGCCAGCACCAAATGGTGCCAGAATGATTGGACCAGACAGCACCATCACCACGAAAAAGATAAATAGAAGACGATCATTTTGAGATAGATGTTTCATTTAGTCCTCCATCACGCCAGCACGGCCCATCAATCCACGAGGACGGGTCAATAAAATCGCAATCGCGACAAGATAAATAATGATTTGGTCAATACCAGGAAGAATTGTCTTCACCTCATTCATGGATGCAAAGCTCTCAAGGATACCAAGCAAGAAACCAGCTAGAACAGCACCAGGCAATGAGCCCATACCGCCAACCACAACAACCACGAACGACAGAACAAGGAAGTCCATGCCCATATGATAATTTGGTGGGTTAATCGGTGTATACATCACACCTGCCAGGCCTGCTACAGCAGCAGCCAAACCAAACATCAATGTAAAGCGGCGGTCGATATTAATACCAAGCAGACCAACTGTTTCTCTGTCTGCCATGCCCGCGCGCACAACCATACCAAAGGTGGTGAATTGCAAGAAGGCAAAGACAATCGCTATCACAATCGCAGAGAACACAAAATAAATCAGACGCCAATAAGGATAGATGATCGTATTCTCAGCAAAACCAATAATCACACCAAAATCAAATGAGCCTTTGAAGGCATCTGGTGCAGGTGTTGGAATAGGGTTTGCGCCATAAAATGCTTTGATGATTTCTTGCAAAACAATGGCAAGGCCAAATGTTACCAGAATCTGGTCAGCATGAGGACGCTTGTAAAAATGCTTAATCAACCCGCGTTCCATGGCATAACCAATTACCACCATAATCGGAATGGCAAAAATGATAGCCAATGGCACAGACCAGTCAATAATGGCTTGGCCCATCGCCTCGCCAAACCAACTTTCAACATATGGCACTTTGACTTTTAGCGGATTACCCAAAAAGTCTGTTTTGGTTGGATCAATCACAACGGAATATAGATTGAAGATCTTTTGCAAAGTCACAGCGCAAAAGGCACCAATCATAAATAATGCACCATGCGCAAAATTGACCACGCCAAGCGTGCCAAAAATAAGCGTCAGCCCTAGTGCAATCAGCGCATAAGCGCTGCCCTTATCTAGTCCGTTTAGAATTTGAAGCAGTATCGCATCCATCTTCGTAAACCCTACTTACAATTAGAAAATGAGGAAAATAGGCCACGCCAGCAATGCCGACGTGGCCTTTATTTTTGATACCCTAGGCTAATTAAGCGCCTGGGTTACACTTACCAAGTGCACCGCCTGAGAACATTGGGTGATCAGGAGCATATTCAACCTGCTCGCGTGGTGTCACCTCAACGATTTCAAGAACGTCAAATTCTGATGTTGGGTTTTCTTTACCCTTCACAACCAGAACATCCTTGAAGCACTGGTGATCTTCAGCACGATATTCAGTTGGACCATTGCCCAGACCATCGAACTTAAAGCCTTCCAGAGCTTCAACAACACCACATGGGTTAAATGTACCAGCACGCTCACAAGCATCAGCATAAAGCAATGTCTGACAATATACTGTGTGTGCAGCCTGTGATGGCGGGAAGCCATATTTCTCACCAAATGACTTAACGAATGCCTTTGAGCCTTCGTCAGATAGTGACCAGTGCCAGTTTGTTGAACCAAAGATGCCCTTAACGTTTTCACCAGCACCACGTGCCATCAGACGTGAATATAGTGGCACAACGATTTCGAAGTTCTTGCCATTCACAACCTTATCACGCAGGCCAAACTGAACTGCTGAAGTCAATGAGTTAATCATGTTACCGCCGTAATGGTTCAGAACCAGAACGTCAGCACCTGAATTCAATACAGGAGCAACATAGCTTGAGAAGTCAGTTGTTGTAAGAGGTGTTGTCACATTATTGACAGTTTCCCAACCTTTAGCTTCTGTTGCTGCAGCGATGGATTCCTGCTGTGTCCAACCCCAGTTATAGTCAGCTGTCAGGTGATAGGCACGACGATCCTTACCATACATCTTTTCCAGCACAGGCGCCAAAGCAGCACCAGACATATAACCGTTAAAGAAGTGGCGGAAGCCATTCGCTTTACGGTCTTTACCAGTTGTATCGTTTGAGTGTGTCAAACCAGCCATGAAGATAACGCCAGCTTCCTGACACAGAGCCTGCACAGCAACAGCCACACCTGAAGAAGAACCACCTGTGATCATCACAGCGCCGTCTTTTTCAATCATTGACTTAGCAGATGCACGAGCCGCATCTGACTTAGTCTGTGTGTCACCTGTTACATAAGTGACTTTCTTGCCAAGGATACCGTTACCCTTTAGCGCCTTTGATGAAAATGTATTCATCATGCCGCCATCGCCTTCACCGTTGAGATGCTCAACAGCCAGCAAATAGGCACGCAATTCGTCAGCACCCTCATCAGCATAAGGACCTGTCTGAGGCACGTTAAAACCAAGAGTAACTGTGCTACCCTTTGGCTCATTTAAATAAGCCGCAGCTGGGCTTGTGAAAATCGTTGGCAATGCCAGACCAGCACCAATAGTTGCGCCACCCTTCATAAAGCCACGACGAGTTGTTGAAAATTTAGACATGATTCCTCCCTTGTCTATACCATGCTTGCTTGCGCAAGGCTTAACAGGGACCATAATCACACAATCATATAAGCTGTGAAATACCGTCCCCGCTCTCATGACAACAACAACTCACCAAACCAGCAATGGGAAAAATCCACTCTGATTTCGATTTTGTAAAAAAATATTTGTCACTTTGGGAAATATCTGTAAATTATTTTACAATTACCGTTTGGTAAATTGATAAGTATGAGGCAGCAAGGTTAGCATTATGGCTGGAACCATCGGCGCTAGAATTCGCGAGATCCGCAATCAAAAGGGCGTGAAGCAATCAGCCTTAGCGCGTGCTGTGGGCATATCACCAACTTATCTCAACCTCATTGAGCATGGCAAAAGAGAGGTTGCAGGCAAATTATTATCTGCTTTTGCAGAGCATTTATCTGTGGAGCGTTCTCAATTAGCACGCGGCGCAACAACAGAGCTGATTGAGCGACTGCAGCAAGCAGCACGCCAATATGCCCCGCAACATGACCAGAAAACGGCGCAAAGAGCTGGCCAGAAAGCAGCTGAGTTAGATGATATTGAATTATTCACAACCCGCTTTCCAGGATGGGCCGCTTTGGTGCTTGAGCAAACCAAAACTCAAGATAAGCTAGAATCACTTGTTGAGGTGTTATCAGATCGTCTGTCTCATGACCCTGCTTTATCAGAGACACTTCATATCATGATATCCAACATCACAGCCATCAGATCGCTGTCTGAATTGCTGGTGATGCGCAAAACGATTCCGCCAGAAAAACAGCAATCTTTTTTACAACATATCTTTTTGGAAAGTAAAAGGCTGTCAACAACGGCTGAAAAATTGCTGTTACAATTTGACCCCAAACAGCTTATCAAACGCGATGATGTGGGCATTAGCAACCATGCAGAATCAAAACAAAAACCAAATAATCAGGCCATCACATCATCAGTTGCAGGCCTGTTGCCATCAGTGATTACCAGCGCAGATGAATTTCAAAAAGCACAGCAGATTATCACCTATGACAGCCTGCTAGATAGCCATGACCATCATCATTTTCAGCCCTTTCACATCGCTGATTACTTTAATTTACCAGCCTTCCCTGTTTTTTATCATCTATTAACCCTATCTGGCGTTGGTGAAATGCCTGATTTTGGCTTGTTGGAAGTTGATAGTGCTGGCGGTGTTTTATTTCGGCATGAGGATGGTACAATGCGCCTACCATCGCGCAGTGGCGCTTGTCCAAAATGGCCAGTTTACCGTGCTTTTGGCGTACCAGGCCAACCTGTCATCCAAATGATGCAATACACCTCTGGTGAACGCTATATTGGCTTTGCCATAGCACAGGCTAGAAGTCGCGATTATTCTCAATTACCGCCTGTCAGCCATTCAATCATGCTCTATCATAAAACAGAGGCAGAGCCCTCATCTGGTTTTGCACCTAAAATGACTCAGGTTGGATTTCACTGTTCAGTTTGCAACATTACCGATTGCCAAGATAGACGTGAAGTTTACGCATTGATTAGCGACTAGCACCGCCCCTTGCCCATTATGTTAGTGGCATAACCAAATTGGGCTAGCTTTTATCGCTTTTTTTTGTCACTCTTATGAATAGGGTGGAAAGAATGACTGTTATCTCTATTGTTGAAGATGAGCCATTTATTGTTGAGGCTTTATGCTATCTTTTTGAGTTAGAAGGATGGCAGGTCTCTGTTATTCCTGATGGCGCAATCGCTTGTGATGAGCTGGTTTCTGCAAAGCCATCATTGGTATTGCTTGATTACATGTTACCAAATAAGTCTGGCATTACGGTTGCCAAAGAATTCCGCGCAACTGATTTTGGCAAGGATGTGCCAATTTTGATGCTGACTGCCAAAGGCCAGAATAAGGACAGACAGATGGCTCAGCTATCTGGCATCAATCATTTCATGACAAAACCATTTGCTAATGCGGAATTGGTTGCAACAGTCAAAGAGCTTCTGGAACAGTCACAAACAGCTGATACTTAACCAGCGGTAATTAGGGCGAAACTATCAGATATGCCAAGCAAACGTTATTCACTCATCGGTGCTATCTTGGCGCTTACTATCCTGACAACGCCCTTGCTTAATCTGTTTGTCGCTGGTGATAGCAATTCTGTTGTTTTGCGTCTTGGTGCCAGCCTATTTTTATTCTGGTTGGCTTTGATCATCTTTACCATCATAGCCAATAAATTTCATGACCAAGAAGCTGCCAGCCCTGATTCGGGACATGCGCAAGATATCATAAAGGATTAAATAGATGTCTTCGCTTCAGCTTGTTACCGCAATCGCTGGCCTCTATGCTGCATTATTATTCATTGTGGCTTTTTTTGCTGATAGAGCCGCACGGCGCAGAAAAACCTATTTTTTCACCTCACCGCTTGTCTATACCTTATCCTTATCTGTTTATTGTACAGCCTGGACATTTTATGGGGCGGTTGGGTCTGCTGCGCGAAATGGCTTTGAGTTTTTGACCATTTATTTAGGGCCAACGATTATTTTTGTTGGCTGGTGGTGGTTTTTACGACGTCTTGTCAGAATTGGAAGGCTTGAGAAGCTGACATCTATTGCTGATTTTGTGTCAGCGCGCTATGGCAAAAGCTCATCTCTTGCTGCCTTAATCACCATTATCGCCATTATCGGCACCACCCCCTATATCGCGCTTCAACTGCAATCACTGACCTTGTCTTTTTCTGTTTTTGCCAATGAACCATCATCATCTGGTACAGCAGGCACAGAACCTATTATTGCATTGGTTATCGCTATTGGCCTGGCATTATTCACAGCACTTTTTGGCACACGCAATTTGAATGTGTCTGAACGCCATGAAGGTGTCGTAACAGCGATTGCACTAGAAGCCATTGTCAAATTATTGGCATTGGTGGCTGTTGGTGTTGCGGTAACATTCTGGATTGCCACAAGTCACACCCCGATTATCACAGATGATTTGCTTGTCCAATTTGAAACAGACAGCCTTTATTCATCACGATGGGTAACACTGATTTTTTTATCAGCCTTTGCGATTATCTGCCTGCCTCGCATGTTTCAGGTGATGGTTGTTGAAAACCATAATGAAAGACAATTACAGCTCGCCTCATGGGCTTTTCCAGCCTATCTATTCATCATGTGCCTATTTGTGATGCCTATTGCGCTATTTGGCCTCAGCACTCTTGGCGCAGACAGCAATCCTGATTTATTTGTGATTACAGTACCCTTATCCCAAGGTCATGATGCCATTGCGATTTTGGCTTTTTTAGGTGGGTTTTCGTCAGCGACATCAATGGTCATCATGGCAGCCTTAGCCTTAGCAACCATGGTATCGAACCATCTTATTCTGCCTTTGGCTGTTATTTTGCAACGCTACAGCCTGTCTGCACAGAGCGATTTAAGAGCGCTGACCTTGCTATCACGTCGTATCACAATTTTTGGCGTTATTGGCCTTGGCTACCTCTATTACAGCCTATCAGGTGGCTCTGATGCACTTGCTTCTATTGGGTTAATAGCCTTTTTAGGGGTGGCACAATTCATTCCTGCATTGGTGGGCGGCCTTATTTGGCGTCAAGCGACAAAGACAGGTGCGCTTTATGCCCTTATGACAGGATTTATAATTTGGCTTTATACGTTATTCTTGCCAAGTTTTGAAAATAGCTTTTTCATCTCTTCTCAGATGATTGATTATGGCCTATTTGGCCTTGCAATATTGCGCCCTTATGCGTTATTTGGCAGCCAGATTGCCGATCCTCTGGTACATGCATTTATCTGGTCACTTGGGGCCAATAGCATTGTTTTCATTCTGGTATCAATGGCAACCAAACCATCAGATATGGAATTGCTACAATCAGCTATCTTTCAGTCAGATGCTGTTTTACGGCGCCCACGCTCGGCCTTTCATACATCAGGTTCAGCACATGAATTATTGGGGCTGGCGCAACGTATTTTGGGACGAAGTGATGGTCAGGCCTTTTTCAAATCAGCATCAAAGGCGCAAGGTAAAATAGATGCTTTGCCAGAATTAACAGCAGATTTGCTTGAGAGTCTGGAACGCGAATTTGCCTCTGTTGTTGGCGCTGCCACAGCGCAAGCCATCATCAGACAAGTTGGCGGGCATGGCACATTATCAGTATCTGATCTGATCGCCGTAGCTGATGAATCTGCCAGAGTGCGTGCTTATTCAGCTGAATTAGAGGTAAAATCAGAAGAGTTGGAAAATACAGCTCAGCAATTACGGTCAGCTAATATGCAGCTTATTCAGATGGGCAATCAGCGTGATGATTTCCTATCTCAAGTCAGTCATGAATTACGCACGCCAATGACGTCTATTCGCTCTTTTTCTGAGATTCTGAGAGGTGGTGCTTCTGGTAATCAGGCCAAAAGTGATTATTTCGCCAATATTATTCACGAAGAAAGCAAGAGATTAACGCGCTTACTTGATGAGATATTAGAACTGAATTTCCTTGAAAGCCGTGTGCCGAAACTAAATATTGAACAAACAAATAGTGATAAATTGCTGAACCGCGCATTAATCGCAACAGATAGCCTGATTGACGAGAGCAAAGCGCAAATCCATTTGCCAGATAAATCAGTTACCTTCGAAACAGATGCAGACAGGTTTGTTCAGGCTCTGATCAATCTGATTGCCAATGGTATCAAACATAATAGTGATGCCAAACCAGCTATTTGGATAAATGTGTCTTGTGATGAAAATGTTGGCACTGTTAGCATTACTGTCACAGATAATGGACCTGGCATTAGCGATAATGATAAGGATCGCATTTTTGAAAAATTCGCTACAATCTCTGGCGATAATTCAAAAAAGGGTGTTGGCCTTGGCCTGCCAATTTCGGCACGTATTATCCAGCTTTTGGGCGGTCATTTACAACTAGTAGACAGCCAAAGAGGCGCGGCATTTAAAATCACAATCCCGCTTACCCCTCCTTACCAATCTGAAAATAGCGACCAACCTGCCGCTGAATAGCGCGCCGATTATTTAATAATCACACCATTATGATAACGATAATGACAGCGATAATGGCAAGTCCGATAGATAGTGAAAATTGTCGAATGATGCGCCAATCTTCTGGATTGAATTTCTGTCGTGACATAAATGAACCAGCCTTTTTACTCTGTACCAAGCCTGCCGTAAAAGGTCATGCGCGCTGTTTCAGACAAGGCAATATCGGGGGCATTATTATAGGCAAACACGACCAGAAATCGGGTGCGATTACCAATGGTGGGGGTCACTCTATGCATTGAATTACGCCCCCGAAACAACACCAATGTGCCTGGTGCAATATTACATATTTGCGGCGTGACAGTGCCATCTATCACAGCTTCAACACCTTCAAAATTCATCTCGCCTCTATCAGCATCACGCAAATCAGGGCAATATTCAAAGATGCCGCCAGCTTCAGGGGCTTGCAATAATAAGGTCACAGCAAAGCTAGAATTATCAAAATGCCAGCCTAATTCTTGACCTTCAGAGGCATAGTGAATGTTAATCGCTGATAGCGGATCGGCATAAGGATAGATGGCCTGTTCAGCGACAATCTGCGCGATAAAATTTTGAAACTGCTCATCATGATAAATAAGCGGTAATCCGCTCTCATCAGACACCTGATCAGTGGTAATGCAGCCTTTTGATGATGTTATCTGACGGTTAAAAATATGCGTTTCTGGCAGGCTTGTATCAGGCGGCGTTAAATAAACATTATGAGTGCTATTGGTAAAATAAGCCAGATGTTGGCTGTGCATGGCAGCGTCAATCATTTTTTGCAAGCCATCTTGGCTAATGAAATCATGCAAGCAGACAACACGATCTCTATCAAGCTGTGCCTTTTTATCTGCAATATAGGCCACATCATCTAGGGGATGCGCTGCAAGGTTAACAAAGTCAGATAAATGTGCCAAAGACTTATGCCTCCCTGTGATTTCCAGAGCAAGCTGACCCTTATCTGCCGCCTGCTACCATCTGTTTCATTGCGTGATGAAGCTGCGTCACATGTGCTTCATAAGAGCGATGCGCCATGACCCAATCATATCCCCGCTCTGCCATTGCCTGAATATCTTTGAAATCCATTTCTGCATAACGCAAGATCTCATCTGTTAGACTATCTGCTGAATTGGTCTCAATAAAGCTACCACAATTAGCCTCATCAACCATCGATTTATGACCAAATTCAGGATAGGCTACAATAATAGGCTTTCTATTTTCCATATAGCTTAGGATCTTGTTTAAAGACTGACCATATTTCCAGATTTTTGAATCATGACATGAAACATAGCCAACATCAAATAGACGATAGACCTGATTCACCTCAGAGCGTGGCACGCTTTCATGAAAGCTAACATTATCAAAATGCGCAATGCGCTTGTGATAATCATCAAAAAAGGCACCTTTTCCATAAATGACAAAATTAATGGCCTTATGATTTTGCAGCCTCTCAATCGTTTCAATAAAACAATCAAGGTTATTGCTAGCACCCATTGAACCGACATAGCCAATCGTCAGGCTATCTGGGTTGACTGGCTTAGATAGGATTGTTGCATCAGGCTTTGTGGCAATCTCCTCATCGCGGCATATCGGCATAAAGGCAAAAGGCTTATCAATGCCTAGCTCTTGCTTGTAATAATCGCCAAGGCGCGGGATGCTGCTCATAATAAGCCCTGCTTCCTTGCCAGATTTTTTCTCAATGGCACCCATCAGTCTGATTAGCTTATTATCTGGCTGATAGCCTGCCTCTTCTGTCAATGTTAATGGCCAGATATCACGCACATCAACAACCAGATGACTGCGCTTTAATTTTTTTAAAACAACACCTGTGGCAAGCGACAAAATAGAGGGCGAAGACATAAGATAAATATCTTTGCGCTTGGCAAAGAGGCAATGCAGCAACACCCGAAATTCAAAGAACAGCCAAGCCAGGATACGCCGCATTTTTTGCGATGCAATACCATAGGAAATGGTCTGCAGCCTTGTGATGGTAAAATCTGTTTCTATCTGGGGGGCTGGCGCATTATCTGAACTGAAATTATACCCATTGCCGCTATGGATAAACTCTACCTCACATCCCAGTTTTTGCAAATATTTAGCAATATAATAGAGCTTTGTTGAATAGCCCTGATTTGGCAAATCAGCATAGATGCAGATAATCGCAACCTTCAATGGTGTAGCTATGTTAGGTGCCATGTTTTTTATGAGCCCTTTGCCGTCAGCCCTGTGACTTTTTCTGCTGACGCCACAATATCAACAACCTGTCTGAAATCGACATCTACCAGATTACAATACCACTCAATATTAGCCCATCTTGGCTGATTTTCTTCATGAATCAACTGCATGGCCTGATCACGCGTTATATGGCCTTCTCTTATCTGATTGCTTCGGAATGTGTCATGTTCTGTGAAGCCAGCCATAGTATAATAAATGTAATTATACATTGCCGCTGTGCCATCTCCGATGCGCCATGTTGACAAGGAATCTGGTGATGTTTCCCAATCATATTGGTTAATCAGACAGTCATCGACATCTGTTTCAATCCACCGCCAATAATCAAAGATATGATGATAATCAGCCTTGGATGAAATGCTGCGATAATATTCACCTGATAATGTGTCAAATAAAGAGGCATTAAAATAGCCTTTTGATTTGCGCATAGCCGCAAAGCGTTTTGACTGATAATCAAGCTGTTTACCCCAGCCACTTGAATAAACCTGTGCAGAGGCAAAAGAAGGCGGCACCCCCAAAAAGCCAGATTTGAAATGGGTTGTTTCCATAGGGTTTGTGCCCCACAGATTTAATGAGATACCAGTTTCTTTTTGAACATCTTTTAAATAGCGGAAAAAGTGCTTATCACCTGCGGTCAGAATGCTCACCATGCCAAGATCTGGATTTTTCAGCCATGCCAAAAAATTCTTTTTAATATTGTCTCGCTTTTGCTTTATGTCAGCTGCGATGATGATATTTTCAACACCTAATTGTGAACACATACGGCTGATATTACGGCGTGCTAAATCTGTGACCATACCCCAATCATAGGTATATGTGACAGGTCGCATTCCCAGCTCTTCGACAATCAGATGCAAGCCATAACAACTATCTCTGCCACCAGAAAAAGGGACAATAACCTCATTGCCTTGTGCACGCCGAAACGGTTCGATTAAGGCGCGTAATTCATCTATTGGTTTGACATCCATTGTGGTTTTGTAATTCGCACAATAGTTACAGACGCCATCTTCATCAAAGCTGATATAAGGCATTGTTTCTGGCAGGATACATTTTGTGCATCTGCGCAAATCACGCGGCTCACTATCAGGTAAATTTGCATATTTCTTGGAAAAATGAATATCAGTTACAAAATCTAATTGATCAGCTGTGACATCTGTCATGCTGATTTCATGATTGGTAATATCCATCCCCAATCTAATGATTTCATAATCTTGTTTAATATGGGTTAACTCTGGACCAAAAAGCTGTTTTAGCGGATAGGCCTCAGAAAATAGCCTTATCGCCTCAGGATGTTTGCTGCGATATAAAGAGCCGTGATTTGAAAAAGCAACAAGCTCATTTCTGGCTGGCAAGATAATCAGCGCATTCACCGTTCCATCAAATAGTTTTAAAGCCTGCTGACAAATCTCATCTGTTGGTGTGTTTTGCGCTATGCCATCATCAAAAAAGGCACTGATGGTTTCTGTATCAACCTGTAATTTTGGGCTCTTGCCAATCTTGTCCCAGATAGCTGTTTCATTCACCACAATACCATTATGAAGCACAATCGTATCTGACCCGATAACAGGCTGATTATCATCATTGCCATTGGTAATCAGGCGGGAATGGCCTAGCACATAATGTGCACCTGAAAAATCAGCATGACGTTTCAGCAAAGAAATGTCCTGATTACCTTTCAAGATAGTGATGGTTTTATCCTTGATAATGACAAGACCAGAGGAATCCTTACCACGGCGACGCGCGGCTGAGATCAATTTTGTAAGGTTCGATTTCTGGCTTTTGTCATAGGACAGGGCAAAAATACCGCACATTATAACTTATCCTCACCACTATGGATGCGCTTGATCCCACATTTTGTAATCTGCTGGCGCTATTATATCCATTTCGTCAGCAAAAACATCGCCTAGAATCAGTTTTGCGGAATTTTTTCTAAATTTGTACCAGTCAGCACATATTTATCGCCTGTATGAGAGCAAATTGCCTCAGCATTTCCAGAAAGTGGCAGGTCAAGCTGCTCTCCAAATTCACTCATCCAGCCAATTTGCTTGCCAGGCACCCCTACAACCAAGGCATATTGGCTTATATCCTTGTTAATCACCGCACCAGCCCCAACAAATGCATATGCGCCAATAGATACGCCGCAGATGATTGTACAATTCGCCCCCAAAGTGGCGCCCTTGCCAACAAAGGTATCTTTATATTCAGATTTGCGTTCAATCAGTGAGCGTGGATTATAGACATTGGTGAAAACCATGCTTGGCCCGCAAAACACACCTTCTGCAAGATGCACATTATCGTAGACACTGACATTGTTTTGAATTTTACAATGATCACCAATAGTGACTTTATTGCCCACAAAGACATTCTGCCCTAATGAGACATTTTTGCCGATTTTTGCACCGCCACATATATGAACCCAATGCCAGATGCGCGAACCAGAGCCAATTTGTGCCCCATCATCAATAATGGCTGTTTCATGGATAGTTATATCGCTCATAAAGTCTTAAACCTTATCATTATAGGTGAAGAGGCAGGCCAATCGTTGTTTCATCACGTGCTGCAATATAGGCAGCGGTCAGCAACTCAAGCGATTTCAGACCCTCACGCCCATCTGTCTCAGGCTCTGCCAAACCGCGCATCACATCACTGATATTCTTGTAATATAACGGATGGCCAAACCCATAGACTGAGGTTGTCTGATAGCTTGCATCATTGATGCTAGCATCATAATCACGGCTATCGGCAAAATCCCATGTTTGAATTTCATTAACAGCCACACCACCAATTCTGACAGTGCCTGTTTCACCTAAAATGGTGATGCTGCCTTCTAAATTCTTGGGATAGGTCAGCATCGTAACAGCCATTGAGCCAAGCGCGCCATTGCGCCATTTAATATTCATAACGCCAGTATCTTCAGCTTCAATATCTCTTGTGGTGCTCATCATCGCTTGCACCTTATCAACAGGACCTATCAACCATTCCACTAGGTCAACATAATGGCTGGCCTGATTCATAAAAGCGCCGCCATCAAATTCCCATGTGCCGCGCCAACCGCCGCCTTGATCATAATAATCCTGTGGGCGTGTCCAGAACACATTCAAATGCACCATTTTAATCTGGCCAAACCGTTTTTCATCAACTGCTTTTTTCAATAGCTGCAAAGTGGCATTACGGCGATTTTGTTTCACCACAAATAACCGCACCCCTGCATCATCACAGGCTTGCACCATATCTATGCCATCTTGATAGCGTGTTGCCATTGGCTTTTCAGACACAACATGAACTTTATGGGCTGCTGCGATTTGTGCCTGTTTTGCATGAAGGCCACTAGGCGTGCATAACACCACTAAATCAGGTGCCTCTTTTGCCAGCATTTCGGCCAAGTCAGCATAGGCTGGCACACCATATTCTTCTGATGCTGCTATGCGCACCTTCTCATCAATATCACACAGACTGACAAGCTCGAACTCATCTGGATATTGCGCAATAGCACCAAAATGATTTTTTGAAATTCGGCCACATCCCACAATCGCAATTTTTAATTTGCGATCAGTAATAACTGGAAAGTCAGCAAGCTTCATTTTTTGCCTCACAATCTAAACACATCAAAGCCAGCAGCAGTTAGCTCTTCTTTATCATAAATAGATTTCAAATCACCCATAATGATAACGCCCTCACCGCACATAGCTTTTAATTCGTCATTGCCCAGAGAGCAAAACTCATCATGCCCAACAGCCACAATAATAGCATCCAAGCCGCTCAATTCATCTAGCGAAACAAGGTCAATATCATATTCTAATTTGACCTCTTCAGCATTGGCCCATGGGTCTGCCACTTGCACGCTAACATTCCAGCTTTCAAGCTCAGTGATAAGATCAACCACCTTACTATTGCGAATATCAGGGCAATTATCTTTGAATGTAATACCAAGAACACCAATTTTAGCACGTGGCACATCACAGCCTGCCTGCAACATCTTCTTGATGATAGATTTACCAGCATAGCGCGCCATATTATCATTGATACGCCGCCCTGCCAAAATAACTTGCGGATTATAGCCAACCTCTTCTGATTTATGAGTCAGATAATAGGGGTCAACACCAATACAATGCCCGCCAACCATGCCAGGGCGAAATGGCAAGAAGTTCCACTTTGAACCAGCTGCCTCTAATACATCAATCGTATCAATGCCAAGACGCTCAAAAATAACAGATAATTCATTCACAAAAGCGATATTCAAATCACGTTGTGAATTCTCAATCACTTTCGCAGCCTCAGCCACTCTCATAGATGGCGCTTGGAATGTGCCTGCTGTGATAATGTCATTATAAAGCGCATCAATTTCATCAGCGATAGCATCTGTACTGCCACTTGTGATTTTCTTGTTAGTCGTGAGCGTGTTTACCTTATCACGAGGGTTGATACGCTCAGTGCTATAGCCACTGTAAAAATCATGATTAAATCGCAGAGCTGATTGCTGTTCCAATACAGGCACACAGACTTCTTCGGTGGCACCAGGGTAAACCGTTGATTCAAAGATAACGATATCACCCTTTTTTAGCACCGAGCCAACTGATTTGCTGGCTGATTGCAAAGGACGCAAATCAGGGCGTTTTGCATTATCAATCGGCGTTGGCACAGTAACGATATAAATGCTGGCATCTTTAATATCATTAATATCATCTGAAAATGATAAATGCTGTGCTGAAGCAAGCTGCTCAGAGGTGCATTCCTTTGTCATATCAAAATTGCGCTTTAATTCATCAACGCGCTTTTGATTCACATCAAATCCAACCACTTGGCGTTGTTTGCCAAACTCGACAGCTAAAGGCAACCCAACATAACCTAATCCGATAACAGCAATTTTTTTCACAATTTGCGCCTTATATCT
>JBMHCC010000041.1:0-12255 GCA_049890115.1 Puniceispirillaceae bacterium (SeqCode)
ATTTATTTTTAAGCCTGTAAGATTGCGTTAATCGCTTTGACATCAATGTGATCAT
This sequence comes from Puniceispirillaceae bacterium (SeqCode), assembly GCA_049890115.1. Classification (GTDB taxonomy): domain Bacteria; phylum Pseudomonadota; class Alphaproteobacteria; order Puniceispirillales; family Puniceispirillaceae; genus UBA685. The sequence goes on from JBMHCC010000041.1 coordinate 56, forward strand.
GCTCTGCAATCACAACCAGCCTGCCCTGTCGCGCCTCTGCATCCTGCCACATTTTATCAAATTGCGTGCGAATTCGTGACCCAACAGCCTGAACCAATAAACGCATTGGCTTTCCCTTGACAGCAGCATAGCCTTTCACACGCAAAATATGCTGTTCTTTTGCCAAAATTTCAATTTTTGACACTAGCTCATCAGCATCATTAATTTCGTCAATGTCAAAGATGGCACTATCAAAATCTTCATGATCATGCTCTGGCACATTATCATGATGTGATGGGCGTGCTGCAATATCATCTTCCGCAGCTGAACCAAGGCCTAGGACAAGACGCGGATCGATTTTGCCATCAACAATCTCAATCACTGGCAGCTCACGCGGGGCAGTCTTTTGAATAACGTCTTTTGCTTGTTGTTTTTCAGCATCATCTGCCAAATCAGATTTGGTTAGCAGGATCAAATCAGCACATGCCACCTGATCTTCAAATACCTCAGATAATGGCGTCTCATGATCAAGCGAATCATCAGCAAGACGCTGTGCTTCAACGGCTTCAAGATTAGGGGCAAATTGGCCAGATGCCACAGCCTCAGCATCTGCTAAAGCAATCACCCCATCAACTGTGATACGAGAGCGAATATCTGGCCAATCAAACGCTTTCAGCAACGGCTTTGGCAATGCCAAGCCAGATGTCTCAATCAAAATATGGTCTGGCTGCGGCTCTAGCGCCATGAGTTGTTCAATCGTCGGGATAAAATCATCAGCAACTGTGCAGCAAATACAGCCATTAGCCAGTTCCATGATATTTTCCTCAGGGCAATTTGGAATAGCACAGCTTTTCAAAATTTCACCATCAACGCCAACATCGCCAAATTCATTTACAATAACCGCCAATCTTTTATTTTGCGGGTTTTGCATAAGCTGTGAAATGAGAGTTGTTTTTCCAGCTCCTAAGAACCCTGTGATGATTGTCACTGGCACTTTTGTGATATCTTGCATTTTTTCCTCGAATAGCTGCGAGCTTTGAAATAATTTGATAGCGCTTTTTAGCCAAATAGACCGCCAAAAGGTAATAATAAAATCATCACATTTAAAACAGGTCTTACCTGCGCTTTTATAGTTTATAAGTTAGCGTAGAATTCATAGTAACCACTACCCAGAATACGACTTTAATTTTTTAGTTGTGTATCACAAGCATCTGTTATGTGGTAGTGTCCTTGCCTTGTATTATGACACAGCTAAATCAGTAATCAGCGAGACATATCAATAAAGGAAATCGCATCATGAATACCAAAGATAACACATCACAAGATGATGAAGCACGTAATGATGCCCATAATCAGAAAATGCGGAAAATTAAGGCTGCCCGCGATAAGTTGATGGCTACAAAAACCGAAGAAAAAGGTCTGATCATCGTTCATACAGGCGCTGGTAAAGGCAAATCATCGTCTGGATTCGGTATGATTATGAGATGTATTGCCCATCAGATGCCTTGCGCTGTTGTGCAATTTATCAAAGGCACCTGGCGTACTGGCGAACGTGATTTTCTAGAGCAACGTTTCAGTGATGAATGTATTTTTGTTGTATCAGGTGAAGGCTTCACATGGGAAACGCAAGATAGAAGCCGTGATATCGCTGCTGCCCAAGCTGGTTGGGAAAAGGCCAAAGAGCTAATCCGAAACCCCAATATTCAATTTGTCTTGCTTGATGAAATCAACATTGCATTACGCTATGACTATCTTGATATTGATGAGGTTGTGAATTTTCTATTAACTGAAAAACCGCCAATGACTCATGTTATATTAACGGGGCGCAATGCCAAGGATGAACTGATTGAAGCAGCTGATATGGTAACAGAAATGTCACTCATAAAACATCCTTTCCGTGATGGTATCAAAGCCCAAAAAGGTGTTGAGTTTTAGGGTTAGGGTCTAATCAATGCCAGCCATTATGTTACAAGGCACCGGCTCTAATGTCGGCAAATCAATTTTAGTTGCTGGTCTATGCCGTGCTGCCTTTCATCGTGGGATATCAGTGGCACCTTTCAAGCCGCAAAATATGTCAAATAATGCAGCTGTTACCGAAGATAACGGCGAGATTGGAAGAGCGCAGGCATTGCAAGCACGCGCATCAGGACTGATGCCTCACACTGATATGAATCCGATATTGCTGAAACCTGAAACTGAGACAGGGGCGCAGCTTATCATCCAAGGCAAGCGTCACAGCTCTTATAAAGCGCGTGATTATGCTGGTGTTAAAGCACAGCTTATGGAACCTGTACTGGCAAGCTTTAACCGCCTAAAGTCGGATTACGAACTTGTCATCGTTGAAGGTGCTGGCAGCCCTGCTGAAATCAATTTGCGCCAGAATGATATTGCCAATATGGGTTTCGCCATTGCAGCAGATGTGCCTGTCATCTTAGTTGGCGATATTGACAGAGGCGGCATCATCGCACAGCTGGTTGGAACAGATACCGTGCTTGATGATACTGATCGCAACATGATAGCTGGATTTATTGTGAATAAATTTCGCGGTGATGTCTCTTTATTTGATGATGGCTATGATATCATCAAACAGCGCACAGGCTGGCCAGGAATTGGTGTGCTGCCCTATTTTAATGATGCGTGGCGTCTGCCAGCTGAAGATGCGCAAGATATCACCTCACAAAGTGGCAATGGCAGCTATAAAATCGCCTGTTTATGCCTATCGCGCATGGCGAATTTTGATGATTTAGACCCGTTATCACAAGAAGCAGAAATTGAACTTGTGATGGTGAAAGCTGGTCAGACAATCCCAGCTGATACAGATCTTGTGTTGCTGCCAGGCTCTAAATCAACAAGAGGTGACCTTGATTTTCTGCGGGCACAGGGCTGGGACATCGATTTAAAAGCGCATCACCGCCGTGGTGGCCGTATCATTGGTATTTGCGGTGGTTATCAGATGCTTGGCAAAACCATTTCAGACCCTGAAGGCTTAGAAGGACCTGCTGGCATCACAGAAGGGTTAGGTTTTTTGAATGTGGATACCCTGATGAAATCTGACAAAACTGTCAGAACGGTAACGGCATTGCATTGTGCTACTGGACTTGAAGTTGCTGGTTATGAAATTCATCTTGGCACAACAAGTGGTGATGATTGCAACAGACCTTTTGCGATGATTGCAGGGCGTGCTGATGGGGCTTGCTCTGCTGATGGGCGCGTTCAGGGCAGCTATATTCATGGCTTATTTACCCAAGATATATTTCGCCGCGCCTATCTTGATAGCCTTGGCCTATCTGTTACAGACACATCCTATGATTCTGCTATAGAGAACACCTTAGATAAGCTGGCAGAGCATATTGAAGCGCATCTTGATTTTGATAAACTATTACAGATAGCTCGCTAGGGTTTTAAGGCCTCTTTTACCCGCTCAAAGTCATTATCTTGCGGAAGACCAAGCCTTACCCATCTCTTATTATAGCTGAAAATACGGCTCCAGATATGATGTTTGGCAAGCTGGTTTTGCAATGCGCCAGCATCATTTGTTTCATAAAGACGAAACAAATAAGTGCCACCAATTAGCTTTGGCCCTGCTGATATCACAATATCATCTAATTGCCTTGCATCCTGCTCAAGCTTTGCCATCATCGCATTACGCCACGTCCTATCATTTAGGGCTGCCAGGCCAAGTGATAAAGCAGGACCAGAAACTGACCATTTGCCTGCATGATTTGCAAAAGACTGAAGATAATCATCTGCCCCAAAGACAAAGCCAAGCCGCACACCAGCAAGGCCATAAAATTTGCCAAAAGAGCGCAGAATAATAATATTACCTGCCTGTTTCTCCAGATGCGGCAAAACCGATAGCGCAGGATATGGGTCACAAAAACTTTCATCAATTACTAAGGTGGTTACCTGACCAGCCAATGCCAGTAATTCGGTTGGTGAAAAGCATCTGCCATCTGGGTTATTTGGGTTCACAATAACAGCGCAATCAGCCCCCTTCATATCCTCTAGCTTATGGCAATGGGTTACCTGCCATCCATGACGGCGTAACTGTGCTTCATGCTCATTATAGGTGGGATGAAAAATAGCAGCCTTTTGAGACCCTTGCGGAATAATGGCAGGATAAATTTGAATCGCTTGCTGTGCCCCTGCCAAAGGCACACAGCCAATGCGCGTATCATAGGCATCTTGTGCTGCTTGTTGTACATCATGCCATAATGCCTGATCTGGCAAATCAGACCATAGATGAGATGCTATCTCACCAACAGGATAGGCATTTGGATTAATACCTGTTGATAAATCAAGCCAGCTCTGGCGTTCGCCACCATAATGAGAGATGGCTCTATCTAAATCACCGCCATGTTCACGCATCATACTCATCACCCTATATCATATAGCAGGCCAATAAGGATCGCTGCCATAGCCATAGCCATCAGCCAATTTAGCACCACATCATAGATACCTATCGCTGTGAAGATATCCTGTCCATTAGGCTTATCACCTTCTTCATGGAGCCAGGCATCTTGACTAGGCACCCCGTCATAAATGCGTGGCCCAGATAAGCTGACATTGAGTGATGCGGCAAGTGCTGATTCTGGCCAACCAGCATTGGGAGATCTGTGTTTTGTGGCATCACGCATCACAATTTTCAAAACATAAAATGGGCGCTTTGAGGCGATAACATACAAAAATGCTGTTAACCTTGCTGGCATATAATTCACCACATCATCAAGACGAGCCGCACACCAACCAAAGGCTTCATATTTCTCATTACGATAACCTATCATGGAATCCATTGTGTTAATCGCTTTATATAAAATGATGCCAGGCAAACCGAATAACGCCCCCCAAAATAGCGGTGCGATAATACCATCTGAGGTATTCTCTGCCAGACTTTCAAGGCTAGCTCTTGCAATGCCTGTTTCATCAAGCTGTGATGCATTACGACCCACAATCATTGCCACAGATTGCCGCGCTTTATCACAATCATTTTGTACAAGCGGATCTGCCACCTGCTTGACATGATCTTTCAGTGATTTTGCAGCAATAAAGGGCCATGCCAAAAGCGCCATTACGATAATTTCAGTATATCCTGACAATGCGAAAACCTCTGGGATCATCGCAACAGCAAGAGAAAAGAGGCCAATAATGATAACTGTCACAACGCCTAGTAATCGCCTTGCTAAAGATGAGAAACGCACCTGATTTAGATGCCTATCATGCCAGCTTATCAGCTGGCCTATCGCAACAACAGGATGTGAGATACGCCTGAAAAGCCAGTCAGGCCAACCAATAAGACGATCAATGGCCAAAGCCAAAACTAAACTTATGATGATCGTCATAATGTGGGCACTTGGTTAACTGAGATAACTGAAAAACCATTATCGCCTAGATAGCGCAATTTCGTAACAGATAATGTATCAATCTCGCATTTCAAAGCCGCTGGCATATTGTGAAAGGCAAGTGCTAATGCTGCGCGAATGACGCCAGCATGAACGAAAAATGTTAGGCTATCAGACTGGCTATTCTCACATAATTGGCGAAGCAGCGGATGAACACGTTGACAAAGCTCATAAAAACTCTCGCCATGTGGTGGTGCAAATTTGACCAATTCATCATCAGTCATAACGCCGACATCTGGCAAGCTGTCAAAGGCCAAACCGTCCCAATCACCAAAAGATTGCTCCCATAATGCGTCATTATCATAATGCGCTTGTTGAGCTGAAAGAATAGATAGGCAGGTTTTTTGACAACGCTTTGCAGGGCTGCAAAACACAGTGCCAACAGGTTCAATGAGACGACGCAGATTGGCGCATAACGCACTATCAATAGTATCAATATCAGTATCTGTTCGGCCATAAAGATAGCCGGCAGGCACGCTCGGCGCATGTCTTATCAGATTGAGAATGATAGGCGTAGTCTTTGACGACATCAAAAATGATTTCCCTTTTGTTAGTCTTTCAGTTACCAGAATAGCCATGTCTTATTCGCTATTAGTAACTGGTGGTGCTCGTTCTGGAAAGAGCCGATTTGCTGAAGAGCGCGCTCTTAGCATGGGTGCGCGCCTTGTTTATATTGCCACAGCACAAGCCTTTGATGATGAAATGACAAAACGCATCAAAGAGCATCAAGATAGAAGAGGGCCTGAATGGCACACTGTGAATGCGCCGCTTCATCTAGCAGAGGCAATCACAGAAACAGATGGTCTTGGGCCATGTTTGGTTGATTGCCTGACCTTATGGCTTACCAATCTTATCTTTGCTGAAAGTGATATTAAAACAGCCACTAATGCGGTTATCCAAACCATGAAATCACGCCGTGACCCCCTTATCTTTGTGACTAATGAAGTAGGCGGCGGCATTGTGCCTGAAAATAAGCTTGCGCGGCGGTTTCGAGATGAGGCAGGTCGGCTTAATCAAATAGTTGCCGAAGAAGTTGATGAAGTTTATGTCTGCATATCTGGCATGCCATTGCAGCTAAAAGGGTCAAATCATAAAGGATTTAGTGATGAATAAAATTCACAATTTTGATGACGTTACAGAATTTCTGCAAACTATGCCTGTGAAGAATCAGGCGATTGAGACAGCGGCTATTGCGCATCAAAATAATTTGACAAAACCACCTGGTTCGCTTGGCAAATTAGAAGAATTAGCTGTATTTCTGGCAAGCTGGCAAGGCGCTGAAAAGCCAAAATTAGATAATGCTCAAGCTATTATCTTTGCTGGTAATCATGGCATTTGTGCGCAAGGCGTAAACCCATTTCCGCAAGACGTCACTAAGCTGATGGTCGCAAATTTTGAAGCTGGCGGTGCTGCCATGAACCAGCTTTGCGGTGTAAGCGGTGCCGAATTAAAAGTGGTGCCATTAGATCTTGATAACCCAACTGCTGATTTCACTGAAACAGAGGCCCTGTCTGAAACAGAGCTTTTTGATGCTATGTCAATCGGCGCGGCTAGCGTTGATACCACTGCTGATATCATTTTACTTGGTGAAATGGGCATCGGTAATTCAACCATATCATCAGCTCTTGCCGCATCTGTTTTTGGTGGTGAGGTAGCAGGCTGGGTCGGTGCTGGCACAGGGTCTGATGAGGCTGGCATGGCGCGCAAAGTAGCTGTGATTGAAACCGCACTCTCACAACATGGCAGCAGACAAGACCTATCTGCCTTGCTTGCATTTGGCGGGCGTGAACAAGCTGCCATTTGTGGCGCTATCCTTGCTGCCAGAGCCGCAAGCATTCCCGTTTTGCTAGATGGCTTTATTTGCACAGCAGCAGCTGCACCGCTTTATGGCCTATCTCCAGATACTCTTGATCATTGTCTCATCGGGCACAAATCAGTGGAACCAGGTCATCAAAAATTATTGCAAGAGATGAATAAGACAGCAATTCTAGATCTAGATATGCGCCTTGGTGAAGGCACAGGCGGCGCACTTGCTTTGACTATTTTGCGCGGTGCCATTGCCTGTCATAATCAAATGGCGACCTTTGAATCAGCTGGCATTACCTCATAATGAATTGGGCACGCAAACGCATTACTGAACTGCAACTTGCTTTCATGTTATTAACGCGTTTGCCAGCTGGTCAATTATCTGGCTCTGTGCCTGATTTAGCAGCTGCTAGATGGGCATTCCCCCTTGTGGGCTGTGTGATAGGCAGCCTGATTGCGCTTTGCTATATCGGATTAAATCAGGTTGGGTTACCGCCCATCCTAGCTGCTCTTTTGGCCCTTGCGATTGCCATCATTGCCACAGGCGGTCTGCATGAAGATGGGCTTGCTGATAGCGCCGATGGCTTTGGTGGCGGACAAGATAAAGAGCAGAAATTAGCTATCATGAAAGATAGCCATATTGGCAGCTATGGTGTGCTTGCGCTGATTATTTTGATGACAGCACGCATAGCTAGCCTGTCTTATCTGCCAGCTGACCAGATGCTCATTATCTGGTTGATTGGCTGCGCTATTTTCTCTCGCCTTATCATGGTTGGCTATTTGTGCTTTTTGCCCTCAGCACGTGAAAAAGGTCTTGGCAGCCAAGCATCTGGTAACGCTAGCACTGATTTTATAGTTGCCATTATCATCAGCGCGCCGTTTTTGTTGTTTGGTGGCACTATTATGCTTTATTGCATCGTCTTTATGACCATCATTGCGCTGTTTTGGGCCTTATTGGCGAAGAAGCAAATAGGCGGGCAAACAGGCGATATTTGTGGTGCAGGTCAGATGCTTTGTGAAACAGCTGGCTGGATGGCACTTCTGGCTGTCATTTAGCGCAAAATGCCGATGATTAATATAAATTTTGCAGCCGTAGGATGCCCCTGAGCATCACGATAAGCCCCTCTTACAAACTATCTAGAATTACATTGACAGTACCAAGCAATCGTAATACCACGATAAGTATTGGTGACCTCTGTCAAATCGCAGAGGTATAATAGGGAATCCGGTGCGCATTTTTCATAAAAAGTAAAGCCGGAGCTGTGCCCGCAACTGTGAATGGTTGATTGGTGTTAATAGACCACTGGACTTGTCTGGTTAATAGCCATAGCAAGACAATCTGGGAAGGTAACATCCGTCGCTAACCATGAGCCAGAAAACCTGCCAATATGACACAACCTTTTTTGGGGCGGGTAACCCCTTATGGAGACTGAAATGGCTCGTTATGGAATTGGTGCACCTGCATCTATAAAGCCGGTGATACCATCACCCTCCCCTGTGATAGATAAACGACAATCAGCAAAAGCGGAATTTAATATCACATCGCTTGGCACATTTCACGCATGCCTTATGGCACTATTTCTATCGGCAGTTATATGGGCATCCATTAGCTTTGTTGTTTTTGGCTAATGGTGCTTAAGCCACCGAGAAATGGGGAGTATCGGGGAAGTTCAGATGTTAAGTGCTGATAAAATCGAGCTTGGCTATCGTGGTCATAGTCTATGTGCCAATCTAGATTTTCATCTGGACAGGGGCGAGATTTGCGCTGTGATTGGCCATAATGGCTCTGGCAAGTCAACATTGGTACGAACGCTCCTTGGAATCCAACAGCCTATAAGCGGCACAATTAACTGGTCAGAAGGCAGGCCAGAAAATATTGCCTATCTTGGTCAAAGCTCACATACAGACAATCATTTTCCACTGCGCGTGAAAGATGTTGTTGCGATGGGCGCATGGCGCAGCCTTGGGTTCTGGTCAGGCCTTAGTCAACACGCATCAGACAAAGTTGATAATGCCCTTCATCGCACTGGCCTTGTTGCAATGGCAGACAGACCCCTTTTTGAATGCTCATCTGGCCAGCTGCAACGTTGTTTTTTTGCACGTGCCATTGTCCAAGATGCCCCTGTCATTATTTTAGATGAGCCATTTACAGCGATTGATCAGTCAACAGAAGAGCAGCTGATTGATATTATAAAACAATGGCGTTCTGAGAATCGAACATTGGTAATTGTGCTTCATGATTTATCATCTGTGATGACGATATCTGATCATTGTTTGTTGCTTGGCAATGGGCGCGCTACCTTTGGGAGGACGAATGAGATTGTCACAACCGAAAATTTGCTGTCTCACAATTATTTGACCAATGCACAAGCGCAATGGATAGCAACGCTGACACAATCAGGGGGCCAGAATGTTTGATTGGCTTGCCTATGATTTTATGCAACGTGCTTTTGTTGCGACTTTTGCGTTAAGCGTATCAATTGCGCCAGTTGGTGCATTTTTGGTATTACGCCGCCTATCACTAGCTGGTGAGGCAATGGCACATGCGATTGTGCCCGGCATTGTGATTGCATTTGTTGCCTTTGGCTTGTCAGTTGTCTCAATGGTGACAGGCGGCATGATAGCGGGTGTTCTTGTCGCACTTGGCACATCCATGATTGCGCGGCGCACACTTATCAAAGAAGATGCCTCACTAGCCTCACTATATTTAATAGCACTTGCTTTGGGGATTTTTATCTTATCTGCTGCTGGGTCTGCCATCCCGCTGAAAAGCTTTTTATTTGGTTCAGCCCTTGGCATTGGTGATGATACATTATTGCTAATCGGTGGCACAGCGACCATTACGATTATCAGCATGATGGTGATGTTGCGCCCTCTGATTACAGTGACATTTGACCCGATTTTCTTTGAAAGTCAGTCACCTCATTCAGGGTTCGTGCAACAATGGTTCATGTTCCTTGTTGTCTTGAATTTGCTGGCAGCCTTTAAATCCCTTGGAACATTAATGGCTGTCGGGCTGATGATATTACCAGCAACTGCAGCCCGTTATTGGGTATCAACCATCACCCATTATTTAATGCTGACGCTGGCATTTGCTATCGCTAGCTGCTGGCTTGGCCTGATACTATCTTTTTATCTCAGCAATGTACCGACAGGCCCAGCTATTGTGTTGGTTGCAGGCGGGCTGTTTATCTTCAGCCTATGCTGTGCACCGCTCGGATTATTAAGAGAACGTACTGTAAAAATGTAAGGACTAATATGATGAAACTGATAAGATTATGTTATTTTGCCATAGCGGCAATGATGGTTTCTGCCAGCCCGTCACTGGCAAAAATAAATGTGGTTGCTAGCTTTTCTATTCTAGGTGATATGGTCGAACAGGTGGCTGGTGATAAAGCCAATGTTACCACCATCGTTGGCCCTGATGCTGATGCGCATCTTTATCAGCCAAATACAGGTGATGGCGTTGCTGTGGCAGACGCTGATCTGATTATTACCAATGGTATGGGTTTTGAAACCTGGTCTACGACATTAATTGAATCGTCAGGCACAAAGGCTAAAATCGCCGTCGCAACAGATGGCATTGCGCCCTTATTAGTTGATGGTGAAATTGATCCCCATGCGTGGAATTCGCTTTTGAATGGCATGATTTATGTCACGAATATCGAAGCAGCCCTATCAGCGGTAAGTCCAGAAAATGCGCCAACATTCAAAGCCAATGCCGATGCGTATCGTGCCAAGCTGCAAATGCTTCACAATCATGCTCTTGCTGAAATCGCCAAGCTGCCACAGGAAAAGCGTATCGTGGTAACAGCCCATGATGCCTTTGGTTATCTCGAAAATGCCTATGGTCTGACATTCTTGGCACCGCAAGGTATTGATACAGATGCTGAACCATCAGCCAAAGAATTAGCTGCGCTTATCTCATTTCTGAATGAAACAGGTGCTGGCGCATTATTTGTTGAAAACATCTCTAATGGTGATTTAATCGCGCAAATTTCACGCGAGACAGGCCTGACAATTGGTGGCCGTATTTATTCTGATGCCTTGTCAGTTAAAGGCTCGCCAGCCACATCCTATCTTGCCATGTTTACGCATAATCTTGAGCTGCTGACAGCAACATTGAACGCAGCGCAATAACGATTGTAACCAGCAAAGATGATAACAGAGAGCTGCTAGGCGTCCTTGGCAGGCCTTTTTTTGTGAAGCTGCAGGATGGCAAATGAAACAAATAGATGCCACTCTAGCCATAGCAACAACAATGTTATGACAAGCTTAGGAATGGTAATGATGATGTGAGTAAGTTAGGAAAATATCACCGTCATTTATGGGCGCTATAGACCCCCCAAATGGTAACGCAAAAAGGTACCATATAGGTAAGGCATATCTTCCAAATTGGTGGAATTTCACCTGATAAAATCACATCCGCGTAATTGATGCCGTTTATAAGTGACCCGACAACCAAGCCTGTCAAAACGGCTCTTTTTAAATGGCGTTTTGTGAGCCTAAACTCAGTTGCTTCAATTATTATGGACATTCATTTTACCTTTGCACGAGCGGTTTTTTCATGCCTTTTTATCTCATGCCTCTGATGTTGGCACTGGCACATGATTAGCGACTGCGATTTCCAAGATCCGTTGATTTGAATTGTTGCTTATTGTTCTTTTTCAATGTTCTCTCCTTGAGATAGACATAAAAAAAGCTCCCAACTGATGAAGGGAGCCTTAGTTATGATTGTTTAATTTTATGCATTTTATGCTAGGGGGGAACATAAGGTGGATGACGCTAGCGATTTACTCAATACAACAGTAATCCCTCATACCAACAATGATCACACTGGTCACTTATCGGTCACACTGGTCACTCTGAAATAGACAGATCAGGGGTAATCAGATACACTGAAACCAAACAACGGAGTACCACTGCAAGCATTGGTTTACTTAGGTTTTCTGAAGAATAAAGTTGGTAGCGGAGGAGGGACTCGAACCCCCGACACGCGGATTATGATTCCGCTGC
>JBMHCC010000042.1:0-4713 GCA_049890115.1 Puniceispirillaceae bacterium (SeqCode)
TCAGGTTATCACTTAAATTAATGGTACAAAAATCATGACCCAAAGGCGCACCAGCGCGGGCAGCTGCTGCTAACATCGCGGTAATACCTGGCAGCACTTCAATGTCAACGGCACCCCATCTTGGCACATTTTCTTCTAAAACTTCAAAAACAGCCGCTGCCATTGCAAAGACACCAGGATCACCTGATGAAACAATCAGCACTTGTCGGCCAGCCTCAGCCAGCTCAAGCGCATGTTGCGCGCGCTCGGCCTCAACACGATTATCAGTTGGGTGCAACGTTAAATTGGCACGCGGTGCAATCCGTTCCACATAAGGAATATATCCGATGACATCTGTTGCCTGCTCTATCGCTTGCGAGACGATTGGCGTGACATGTTCTGTGTCACCTGGCCCTAATCCTGCTATGATAATAGAGCCGCTCATGGACGTCGGCCTTGTCCGTGAATGATGACAATCGAAAAATAGGGTGCACGTTCTTTTTGATAGTCTGACAGTAATTGAACCGTTTGATTGGCCATTGCAGCATATTCAACAATATAGGCTTTGTTGCTATGACCTGTCTGCTCTATAGCCTGACGGATCTTTGGTAAATTTTTACCAATTTTCATAATAACCGCTGCATTTGTTTGCGCCAGCTGATCACGTAGTAATGAAACATCAGCTGTGCCCATTAAAACGGTTAAGATATCATCTCCCCACGTAATTGGCGTTCCTGTCGCTGTCCAAGCGGCAGACATGCCTGTGATAGCTGGCACCACATCAACAGCATAGCTATCTCTCACACGGTTATAAATATGCATGAATGAGCCATAAAAGAACGGGTCACCTTCACATAAGATAACCACATCTTCACCAGCATCACATAATGACATGATATGCGCACAACAAGTTTCATAAAATTCGGATAACATCTCATTATAGCGTGGGTCAGTTAGCGGAATTTCTGTTGTCACAGGATATTCCATCGCAAATTCCGTGACATTATCTGCCAGCAACCCATCGACAATTTTCCTTGCATGGCCGGGCTTACCAGCCTTTCTGAAAAAGGCGACATGCTTTGCACCGCGCACCAGCCTATGCGCTTTCACGCTCATCAGCTCAACATCGCCAGGGCCAAGGCCAACACCAAATATCGTTCCACGAATGCTCATTATCATTTACTCTATGCGGCTTGCTAAGGCATTCACAGCAGCCACTGTGATTGCGCTGCCACCAAGGCGGCCTGTTACGATACAGCTTGGCACTGGCGGAGCTGCCATCAGCGCATCCTTACTTTCTCGTGCGCCAACAAAGCCAACAGGGCAGCCAATAATCGCTGCTGGTCGCGGGCAAGACGGATCTTCAAGCATATTTAACAGGTGAAATAACGCGGTTGGCGCATTGCCAATCGCAACAACAGCCCCTGCCAAATAAGGGCGCCATAATTCAAGTGCAACAGCAGATCTTGTATTGCCTGCCTGCTCTGCCATAGCCCGCACCTGCGGGTCGTGAAGCGTACAAATAATCTCATTATTAGCAGGCAATCTTGTGCGGGTAATACCCTCGCTTACCATTCTGGCATCACATAAAATAGGGGCGCCATTTTCCAAGGCTGACCGCGCATTAATAGCAAAATCAGAGGTGAATTTCACATGAGGGGCTAGCTCAACCATACCAGCAGCATGGATCATGCGCACAACAACGATTTCTTCTTCTGGCGTAAATTGTGCCAAATCAGCCTCAGAACGGATCGTAGCAAATGATTCTTTATAAATCGCAGCACCGTTTTTTTCATAATGATGTGGCATTAGTTGCTTGCCTCTAGCCTTGCTTTAGATGGTTCAATAATTCGTCAAGTGATAGCGATGTAATAGATGGGCTGTCCCATGCGCAACCATTTTCTATAATCGCATAGTCAGAGCCGGCACCTGTCACACAAAAATCATGGGGTCGCGGCGCAGCGCATCCTTTCGCACAACCTGAAATATGAAAGGTTTTATCAGCTGGCAAATCTGGCATCTCTGCCACTTTTTGGGCAATCTTTCTGGTTTCGATTATCCCAGACTGACATGATGTCAGACCAGGACAGGCTCTGATATTGAAACGCCTATCATCAGCTGATGTGATAAAAGAGTGATCATCCTTTGGATAATCATTAACAATTAGGCGGTTATCTGTCGTGACATGGATGGTCGTTGTATGGCGCGCCAATAACGCTAATGCCTGTGCATCAGATTGCCCATAAGGGACAGCGATAACCTGTTTGCCAGAAACAGAGCCGATTGCTAGCTTTTCTATCGCTGTGTTTGCTTGCTGACCCTGCCATATCTTCGGCAATTCGTAATCTTTTAGAATCTGAGCCATACGCGGATAGCGGGACTGTGTATCAGATTGTGACAGATACCAGTCAAGCACAGCTCTGATATCATCCATAAAATGCACCAATGATGAATAAAATCCTGTTTGACAGCCGTCACATCTGATGATGAGGCGACCGGTATCATCACTCTCACATCTGATATCGGCTGAGGCAGTGGTCAATGTTCGCACTGCCCCGCAATCTATCGCAAAGCCAAATTTTGCAGGCAAATCTGGCAATGTGTCAGCAGCCTCATACAGCAATTTAGCACAGTGCCAGCCGATAGTATCTGGCTCGGTAAAGGGTGCTAGGATAAGGTTAAGCTTATCACGGCCTGTGTCTGTACTGGCCAAATCTGCCTGTTGTAATTCAGTAACAAGCGGCAAAAGATGCTGTGTTGTAACGCCTCTAATTTGCAAATTGGCACGGCTTGTGAAATCAATGAAACCGTTACCATAGCGTGTTGCTAGCTGTGATATTATCTGGGCTTGAGACGATGTTAGCATGCTAAAGGGCGGCTTTATTCGCACAATCAGACCATCGCCTGATTCCATCGGCTGCAAGGTTGAAGGGCACCATCCTTTTGGTTGTGGTCGTGTCATCATGATGCCTCTAGGCTTGCTCTTATCGAATTGCGCCTTGTATCCCATAAACCTGATTGGTGAAGGCGCCTAAAGCAATCACGCATTGCCGCAAGCGCTTCTGGATTTGCCTCTTCCATGAATGCAACAACATCTTCATTATCCAATGTGGCTTGGTGATATTCATCAAATAAATGGCTGCCAACAACATCTGCCAGATTTGAGAATGCTGCCATATGCAACAAGGTTGCAGCAATTTCTGCGGCACCGCGATGCCCATGGCGCATCATGCCAGCATGCCATTTTGGGTTGCTGGCACGGCTATAGACAACACGTGCTATCTCTTCTGAGACACTGCGCGCCACAGGCTTATCAGGGTTCGTATTATCCAAATGATATAAATTAGCTGTCCCGCCTAGCAAGTTTTTGGCTGCTGCAAAACCACCTTCATGAGCGGCATAATCAGCTGATAGCAACAAATCTGTTTCAGCCATATCTTGCAAATGAACAAAGCTATCTGCTTTTTTAATCCGTGCCAAAAGCGCCTGTTTATTTGGCTTACAATCATCACCATTAATGGCATATTCGCTTGCTGATATCCAAGCCTGTGCTGCTGCGGTGCGCCCCTCTTCATCAAAGCGATCAGCTGCACCACCAATTCCTAATCCATAATTGCCGGGGGCTGGGCCAAAGATCCGTGCGGTATCATCTTCTGCAATGTCACGATAGGGGTTTTGATCTGGGCGTTCATCGCGCAATCGCAAAGCTTCAATCGCTTGCTGAAATAACGTGGACAAGGTCGGGAACACATCCCTAAACAGGCCAGAAACGCGCAATGTGACATCAATTCGCGGTCTATCAAGCAATGTCAAAGGCAGTATTTCAAATCCTGAAACACGCTCTGTGCCATCTGTCCAGACAGGTTTCACACCAAGCAGATGAAGTGCCATGGCGAATTCTTCACCAGCTGTGCGCATTGTGGCTGATCCCCACAAATCAACAATAATGCCTGAAGGCCAGTCACCTTTATCTTGTAAATTGCGACGGATAAGCTCTTCAGCAAGCTTGACGCCTTGGCTATAGGCTGCCCTTGATGGTACTGATAAAGGGTCGGTGGCAAATAAATTACGCCCTGTTGGCAGCACATCTAATCTGCCCCGATAGGGCGAGCCTGCTGGTCCAGCTGGTACCAATTTACCTGATAGCGCATCTTGAATAGCTTGCTGTTCTGCCTCAATAGAGGCTGCTGTTTCAAAAGCTGTTTGGTCTTGGCCACCTCTGCCATAAATATGCAAACCATCACCAAATTGACTTTCTTTGATGTCACATACGAATGAATCAATTTTTGTCAGAGCTTCAGCAGGGCTTGTCTCATCATCCAAACCCAAATCAGAGGCGACATTCAAAGCCTCTGCTTCTGACATAATTTCATCTTTCAGCCGGTCTCTTCGTTTTGGATCTAGCCCATCAGCATTTGAATATTCATCAAGCAATGATTCCAAATAGCTGAATTGCAGCGGCATATCAGACTGTTTTAACGGCGGCGGTATATGACCAAGCGTAACCGCACCAATGCGCCTTTTAGCCTGTGCCGCCTCACCTGGATCATTCACAATAAAGGGATAAATAACAGGCAGATGACCAGCAAGCACCTCTGGCCAGCAACTATCAGATAATGCAACCGCTTTGCCTGGTAACCATTCTAAGGTGCCATGAGCCCCAACATGGATAATGGCATCAGCTTGGATTGTTTTTTGCAGCCATAAATAAAAGGCGACATAAGCATGGCATGG
>JBMHCC010000043.1:0-4145 GCA_049890115.1 Puniceispirillaceae bacterium (SeqCode)
TCATATCCATCATCAAATAAAGAGACATCACCACGAAATTTATTGACGATAAAGCCTTCAATCATGGCGCGATCTTGATCATTGAGGACAACATCTGTGCCAACAAGCTGCGCGATGATACCACCTCTATCAATGTCACCAACCAAGATTACAGGCACATTCGCAGCACAAGCAAACCCCATATTGGCTATATCATTTGCGCGTAAATTGATTTCAGCTGGGCTTCCTGCGCCTTCGATGATTACCAAATCATATTGTTGTTTAAGGCGCTCAAAACTCTCTAGCACAGGTGCTAGCAGTTGGGCTTTTACCTTTGCATAATCGCGCGCTTTATAAGAGCTATGACGCTTGCCTTGGATAATAAGCTGTGCGCCTGTTTCTGTTTCAGGCTTCAGTAATATAGGGTTCATATCTGTATGAGGCAGAATGTTGCAAGCGCGCGCTTGTAGGGCTTGGGCTCTTCCAATTTCACCCTCATCCTCAGTCACAGCTGCATTATTTGACATATTTTGCGGCTTGAAAGGTGCCACTGATATCCCACGATGAAAGGCGGCACGGCATAGACCAGCAACTAAAATTGATTTGCCGACATTAGAGCCGGTGCCTTGTAACATAATGGCTGGCATTGATTAGATCCTAACCCTAAAACTCAATACCTTTTTGGGCTTTGATACCATCACGGAAAGGATGTTTTATCAGTGACATTTCTGTTACCATATCAGCTGCTTCAATCAGCTCATCCTTGGCATTGCGCCCTGTTAATACGACATGAGTCATTGGCGGTTTTTCAGTTAATAGGAAATTCACAACCTCATCAATATCAAGATAGTCATAGCGCAATGCAATGTTGATTTCATCAAGCAAGACAAATTGAATATCGGGGTTTCGGATCAGCTCTTTGGCCTTTTCCCAACCAGCTTGGGCAGCAGCGATATCACGGCTTCTATCTTGCGTTTCCCAGGTGAAGCCTTCACCTGATACAACAAAAATACATTCATCACTGAAACGTTGCTCTAGAAAATCACGTTCGCCAGTACGCCAGGTGCCTTTGATAAATTGAACAACAGCACAAGGCATCTGATGGGCAATACATCTCATAATCATACCGAATCCAGAAGAAGATTTGCCTTTACCAGCGCCTGTATGGACGATGATCAAGCCTTTTTCTTCGGTTTTTGTAGCCATCAGCTTATCGCGGGCAGCCTTAATTTTCCGCATTTTCTGATTATGGGCATCATTACGTGCGTCATCATCTTGTGATGTGTTATCTTTGGTATTCATGATGCGATTTCCTTTATTGATATGTCTCGCTGATTACTGATTTAGCTGTGCCATAATACAAGGCAAGGACACTACCACATAACAGATGCTTGTGATACACAACTAAAAAATTAAAGTCGTATTCGGGGTAGTGGTTACTCTGAATTTCACGCTAATTTATAGATAATGAAAGCGCAGTTATTGGCTGTTATAGATGTGATGATTTTATCATTACCTGTTAGCGGTCTATTTGGCTAAATTGCGCTATCAAATTATTTCGAAGCTCGCAGCTAATCGAGGAAAAGATGCAAAATATCACAAAAGTGCCAGTGACAATCATCACAGGGTTTTTAGGCGCTGGAAAAACAACTCTCATTTCACAGCTTATGCAAAACCCGCAAAATAAAAGATTGGCGGTTATTGTAAATGAATTTGGCGATGTTGGCGTTGATGGTGAAATCTTGAAAAGCTGCGCTATCCCAAATTGCCCTGAAGAAAATATCATGGAACTGGCCAATGGCTGTATTTGCTGCACAGTTGCTGATGATTTTATCCCAACGATTGAACAGCTCATGGCGTTAGAGCCGCAACCAGATCATATTTTGATTGAGACATCTGGCTTAGCATTGCCAAAGCCGTTGCTGAAAGCCTTTGATTGGCCAGATATTCGCTCTCGTATCACAGTTGATGGGGTGATTGCTTTGGCAGATGCAGAGGCTGTGGCATCTGGTCAATTTGCACCAAATCTTGAAGCCGTTGAAGCACAGCGTCTTGCTGATGATTCGCTTGATCATGAGACACCATTATCTGAGGTATTTGAAGATCAGGTGGCTTGTGCTGATTTGATTCTGCTAACCAAATCTGATTTGGCAGATGATGCTGAAAAACAACAAGCAAAAGACGTTATTCAAAAGACTGCCCCGCGTGAGCTGCCAGTGATTGAGATTGTCGATGGCAAAATCGATCCGCGTCTTGTCTTGGGCCTTGGTTCAGCTGCTGAAGATGATATTGCGGCACGCCCATCACATCATGATAATGTGCCAGAGCATGATCATGAAGATTTTGATAGTGCCATCTTTGACATTGACGAAATTAATGATGCTGATGAGCTGGTATCAAAAATTGAAATTTTGGCAAAAGAACAGCATATTTTGCGTGTGAAAGGCTATGCTGCTGTCAAGGGAAAGCCAATGCGTTTATTAGTTCAGGCAGTGGGGTCACGTATTCGCACACAATTTGATAAAATGTGGCAGGATGCAGAGGCGCGACAGGGCAGGCTGGTTGTGATTGCAGAGCATGATCACATTGATGTCAAAGCGATTAACGCAATCTTACAGGCTTAAAAATATATGCATGTTCTATTTGTTGAAAGACATGGGCTAGAAGAAAATGAGGTGCCGGTTGATCTTGATCATCAGCCGGCAGACCTTGTCGTTCTGTCTTTCTCAGATAGTGACCTTGGTGCCTTTGCCGCAGGCTGGCACCGTGCAAGGGCGAAATCGAATGATGAATTTCCGTCCTTGCGTCTGGCCAATCTTGCCACGTTAAAACATCCCATTTCGGTTGATACTTATATCGAAAAGACTTTATGCCATGCCAGTGCGATTTTGGTGCGTTTGATAGGCGGTGTCCCTTATTGGTCATATGGTTTAAACCAAGTCGCGCAATTAGCAAAAAAACATAATATCGCTTTTGCTGTTATCCCTGCAGATGGACGCCCTGACCAGCAGTTAGATGAGGTCTCAACTGTTCCAGTTTCAACACTTCGCCGCTTGCAACATCTTTGTGAAACAGGTGGCAAGGTCGCAGCGCATGCCGCTTTGGCACAGCTTGCATTGGCTGGCGGCCTTTATGCTGGGCCAGTTGATGGCAGCAAAATGGTCGGCAATGTTGGTGGTTGGACGCCTGAAGATGATATTTGCTGTCCTGTTATTTCACGCGGCTTTGATGATAAGCCTGTTATTTTAATAACCTTTTATCGCTCTTTTATCACAGCTGCTGACCTGAAGCCGATAGCCGCATTATTTGCACAATTACGAGAGCGTGGCTTTGCTGTGATGAGCTTATTTGTGCCATCGTTAAAAGCACCTGATGCCGCAACATGGCTCGCCAGGCAAATTTGCCATTATCAACCAGTGTGCATCGTGAATGCGACATCCTTTTCTGGCAAAGGGAAATCTGGCACATCGCCGCTTGATACAGGGCAGGTGCCTGTTTTTCAAATCGCATTATCAACATCAAATCGCCAAGCATGGGATGAGGCAGATCGCGGCCTATCACCAGCAGATGTAGCTATGCATGTTGTGCTGCCAGAAGTGGATGGCCGCATTTTTGCAGGTGTCGCTTCATTTAAAGAGGCAGAAGATGAAGATGATATGCTGCAATTCTCGGCAGTTGCGCACCAACCAGATGATAACCGTATCACAGCGATTAGTCAGAAAATCACAAATTGGTATCACTTGCAAACAAAGGCAACAGCCTCACAAAAGCCTGCATTAATCTTATCAACCTATCCAGGTCGCCCCTGGCAAATGGCACATGCTGTTGGATTAGATGCGGTGCAATCTGTCAAAGCTATTTTAACAGATTTAGGCCATCTATCAGCCGCAGATGATTTGGCCATAGAATCCCAATTACAAAATAATGTCATAAAATGGGACATTGATAGCTATCACAAAGCGCTGACAAATTTGCCACAGCAATTACAAAAAGAACTCTATAATGTGTGGGGTGAGCCAGAGACTGATCCCATCTTTCACTCAGGCCATTTTCACTTTTCAGCCATCATCTGTGGTAACGCGCTAATAGCGCTGCAACCAGAAAGAGGGCTGAAAGCAGATAGAGATGCTGATTATCATGATATCTCACGAACACCATGCCATGCT
>JBMHCC010000044.1:0-29695 GCA_049890115.1 Puniceispirillaceae bacterium (SeqCode)
TATTGAGGCCTATTTGCCTTGCTTGTGAGGCTTATTGACCGCGTAATTTCTGATTATCAGGGTCATAAAGCGGCTTGTCCAAAAGCTGGGCTGGATAAGATTTCCCTAAAATCCCGACAGATAAATTGGTAAGCGGTGCATCATGGCGCACAAAGCCAAAACATAATGTTTTATCAACACGCTCCCCAAAGCCTGCTGATGTGACAGAGCCAATTTGCGCATCATCTGCGAATATAGGATCACCACCATGTGGGGCAGCGAAATCACAATCTATTTCGGCCATGATAAAGCGCCAATCATTGCCAGCCGCGACACGTTCCTGCAAAGCTTCCTTGCCGATGAAATCGTCCTTATCCATCTTAACAAAACTATCAAGGCCAGATTCAAACGGCGTAAATTCCACCATCAGATCAGCTTTCCAATGACGATAGCCTTTTTCCAAACGCATAGATTCAGCAGCATAAAGCCCAAATGGCTTGATATGATACTCATCTGCTTTGCTCATAATGGTCTGCCATGCCAAATATAGCTGCTCAACTGGCAAATGTAATTCAAATGCCAACTCACCAGAAAAGCTTACCGCCATGGCATAGGCTGATGCATGGCCGACTGTGACAGCCTTGGCACGCAACCATGGCAGGCCATTTTGTGATAAATCATCACGCGGACAAAGCGCGGTTAGCAACTGGCGTGATTTTGGCCCAGCAACCACTAAGATCACATGGCTTGCTGTTAAATTGGTAATGGTAACAGAGCCATCATATGGCAAATGTTGGTTTAACCAATCCCTATCATGCCATTCAGCAGCAGCAGCACAACCAAACCAATAATGATTATCAGCAATTTTGGTAATAGTTGCCTCACTTAATACAGACCCTTTATCATTTAACAGATAACATAATGATACTTTGCCAATGGTTTTTGGCACTGTTGAACAGGTCAGCTTATTTAAATAGGCCTCTGCACCCTCACCCGTGATTTCAAAACGGCCAAAGCCGTTCACCTCCATCACGCCGACATGCTGGCTGAGATGATGCACCTCATCTGCGACCACCTGTTTGGTATCATGATAGCGATAGCCTGGCACATGCACAAAATCAGCATCTGGTTTGAAAAATAAGGCACGTTCCCAGCCATTAACGACACCAAATTCAGCACCTTTTTCAGCTAAAACGGGATATAGCGAGGTTGTTTTAGCAAGTCGCCCAGCAGGGCGCTCTTCATGCGGCAAGTGATAATGAAATTCCATCTGATAATCTTCAATAGATTTCAGCAAGGTAAATTCAGTATTAGCATGAGATGTGAAACGGCGCGGATCAAGGAACCAGCTTTCCCATTCTGTCTGACCTTCGACAATCCATTCAGCTAGCAATTTACCATGACCGCCACCTTCGCCAATACCAGCGCGCAAGCCGATGATACAAAAGGCATTACGCACACCTGGCACAGGACCAACCAAAGGCATCCCATCAGCTGAATAGGTGATAGGGCCATTCACAACCGTATGGATACCAGCTTCTGTCAAAGAGGGGAGCCGCTCAAAAATCCGCTCCATATTATCGAGGCAGCGATCAAGATCGTTAGGGCAAAGTGCCATAGTAAAATCAGGGTCAATGCCGTCCATTCCAAAGGATTTACAGGCCTGTTCATAAACGCCAACCAACAATCCCTTTTTTTCCTGACGAGAATAAAAATCATCACCTGGGCATCTGATAATTGGCACCCGTTCTTCCATCTCTTCCAACTCTGGAATAGGATCTGTCAGAAAATACATATGTTCCATTGATATAACAGGATGGCTAACACCCATCATCGCGCCAATTTCATTCACGCGATACCCGCCAGCATTCACCACAATCTCAGCACGCACATCACCTTTTTGCGTATGGACAATCCATTCATCATTTGGCAGCTGCGTCAGGCCTGTGACAGCGTTAAAACGCACCACCTCTGCACCAGCTTGGCGTGCCCGCCTTGCAAGGGCTTGGGTTAATTGTGAGGGATCAATATCACCATCAAGGGGATCCCACCACGCCCCAAGCAAGCCATCAGATTTCATCAATTTATGACGGCGTGCCGCTTCTTCACCATCAATCAGCTCAAAATCAACACCAACACCTTTTGCCATTTGAATGTAATGGGCATAGATATCCATCTGCGTTTCATTATGCGCCAGACGCATACCGCCTGTGATATGATAATTGATTGGAAAATCGGGATCGGCGGCTAATTCGCGATACAGATTAATCGAATGGCGTTTTAATGCCACAAAGGTCTGATTTCCCCCAAATTGTGTCACTTGTGCTGCGGCATGCCATGTTGAACCAGATGTTAGCTCATCACGTTCAATCAGCATGACATCAGTCCATCCCATCTGGGTTAGATGATATAAAGCAGAGCACCCAGCGATGCCCCCACCAATAATAACCACACAAGCCTGATCACGCATCTTCACCCCCCCCTTTAACAGACCGCAAGCGACGGAGATAACACAATCACGCTATAGCAGCGAAATCCACTAAAATTTAACTGATGACTATTTTTTTATTTTTTCTATTTGAACAATGTGAAACAGTATCGTGTCAGAGTTAGCGGAAAAATGACCATGGATGATAAGTCAGAGAAATCAAAACGAGGCGGCGGCAGAGCAGCGCGCCATCTGCAACGCCAGACAAAGGGTGCTATTCCACATCCCTGCCCCCCTGGTCAGATAGGCGGAATGTATCGCCCCTTAAGTGACCATGATGTATCACGCATCATTGACACAGCCTATCGTCTCTTAGCTGAGATTGGCATGGGTGAAGTGCCTGCTGAATTAGAAGAACGTGCCCTTGCAAAAGGCGCTTATCTCAATGAGGCTGGCAGGTTATGCTATAGCCGCCAGATGGTTGAAGATGTGATTGACGCATCACCAAAATCATTCATGCTTTATGGCCGCAATCAGGCTCATGATATCGAGATTGGTGGTGATAAAGTCTATTATGGTACAGGTGGTGCAGCTGTCCAAACCCTTGATCCGACAACAAATTTATATCGCGCTGCCACATTGCATGACCTTTATGAATTTACCAGACTAGCTGATCAGATGGAAAATATCAGCTGGTTTACCCGCATTTGCGTAGCAACTGATATTGCTGATATCTTTGAGCTGGATATTAATACAGTTTATGCGCTGATTGCTGGCACGCAAAAACATGTTGGCACAAGCTTTGCCACTGGTGCTTCTGTCGCTCCAGCTATTTCTTTATTTGATACCGCTATGGGCGGGGCTGGTTCTTTTGCCAAACGTCCCTGCTGCAAGGTACATATCAGCCCGATTATATCACCTTTAAAATATGGTGAAGATGCCTATGATGTTGCCAAAGAAGCGATTGATCAGAATATGGTCATTAATGCCATCATAGCAGCCCAATCTGGTGCAACGGCCCCCGCCCCACTAGCTGGTATGCTGGCGCAAACAACAGCAGAGACAATGGCAGCTTTGATGATGGTTCATGTCATCAAAGAAAATCATCCCATGATATTCTCTAATTGGCCGTTTGTGGTTGATTTGCGAACAGGCTCTTTTAGTGGGTCAGGCGGTGAAATATCAGCCCTAAATGCAGGGGCAGCACAAATATCAAATGCCCTTGGTTTGATTAGCGGTGTCGCAAGCTCAATGGCTGATGCCAAGGCTGTTGATGCACAGATGGGTGTTGAAAAAGCAATGTCATCTCTGGCAGCTGGCCTAGCAGGTGCCAATATGATCTATGAATCAGCTGGCATGATGGCAAGCTTGCTTGGAGCCTCTTTTGAGGCAATGATCCTAGACAATGAAATGCTTGCAATGAATGCACGCACTATTCGCGGCATTGAGGTCAGTGAGGAAACGCTTGGATTTGAGGCTATCAGGCAAGCTGTCTTTGGTGATGGCCATTTTCTAGGTGGTGATTTTACCATGGATGCGATGTTACGCGATTATTATTATCCAACACTCGCCAACCGTGACAACCCCACAGTATGGGAGGAAACAGGCGCACCTGATGCCTGGCAAATTGCCAAAGCAAAGCTAGCAGACTATCAATCTGCACCAAGAGAGACTTATTTATCACAAGATGCTGATGCCAAAATACGTAGTGAGTTTGCCATCCACCTTTCGCATCATCACATTTATCGCTGAAAGATGAACCATGCCACATGAAACACAACAAACCTCTTTAAATGGCCATTGTCTTTGTGGTGCTGTCTGCTTTACCAGCACAGGCACGCAAAGCTGGGCCTGTTATTGCCATTGCCATGATTGCAGGCGCAACTGCGCTGCACCTGTGGTTGCATTTTTGGGCGTGAAATTAGACGGGTTTCAATGGCATCTTAAAAATGGCAATGCCAGCCCCCGCTTTTTCAATAGCTCACCAGGGGTAAAGCGGTTTTTTTGTGATGAATGCGGAACGCCAATGGCATTTCAGGCAGAGCATTACCCAGGAGAAATCCATCTTTATGCCACAACATTAGATGACCCCGACGCTTTTGTGCCAAAATTTCATGTTCACCACGATAGAAAATTAGCTTGGCTGCCTCTGTCAGATGATCTGCCAAAATATCAAGCAAGCGCGCCAGCTGATGAATCAAAACGAAAATAATGACAAAAAAGCCCCTGCTTTATGTCATAGAACGGGGGCTTTTCGGATTAGCGCCAGATGCTTTGGCTTCACCGACTAGGCATATAAGATATCTTGCATGCTATAGAGCAAAAAGGCATAGGCCAAACCAAAGATAATCGGCGCAATAATCGGCTCTTTGGTATAGATCACACCATCATCAACTGCGACTTTTGCTGCTACGGTACGATAGCTTAAAAAGGCAGCAATGCCTGCTTGCACCACAAAATAGCAAAATAGATACCATGCACCCTCAACACCACGCATCAGCAGCATCAGATGCATAACAACAGCACCGCCAGCAAAAGAGGCAACAAAACCACCAATGATCGTACCTGTCTCGCTTATGCCAAATTTGGCATAAAAAGCCTTAATGCCGAATGACATCTGATAGGCATACATCGCCCATCCAAATGTCAGCGCTAAAAACACAATTAGATTTAAAATACCACCAAAATTATCAACCATATTCCCCTCCCCAGGTTCTTTCTATTTCTATCATTGAATACTAAAATAATAATTTTGGCAAATTTCCGCCTGTTTCAGCCTATGCGAATCCAAATAAAGATAGAGCCATTTGAGATAGCCACTATCTAAAAGCACGCCTCAAAAGCGGTGTTAATCTGATACTTTATGGTCATCAACCTTGTCTGTTTTAAACTGAAAGGACAGGGGCAATCTCTTCCTTTAGATCATCATTAATCCTGCATCAGATCAACTTTCACAAAGCAATTAAGTGACTTCATTTTAATGCAACCAATAAATGAAAATATTTAGGATTTTACATTATGTCTGGCGTTGATCTTGGTGGTTTTCTGGCTCATTTGGGAGATGCTGTCAAAGTAGCACGCAATAGCTGCGCGAAAGCGAATATGCGTCTGCTGCAAGATTATCTTGATTATGATGATGGTGATGATCACTACCATTTTCGCACAATTCCTGTGCGCATTGGCATGGAAATCATTGATATTCCGCTATATGGGCTGACACCGCCAGGTCATCTAGATTTAGATAAAATAGAGGTGGAATTTGATACTGTTATTGGGGTGAATTCTACCGCACCTAGCCAGCTAGATGACACAACTGGCAATCCAAAATTTTCAATCTCTTTATCACGCGGTCTGTTTTCCAGATGTTCAGAAATGGAGGTCAAAGCTTGTTTCAGCTTGAAAGAACCTTGCGAAACCGCAGAGCAAATCCGCGATAAATCGAACAAACTCATCCCCCTAAACACTATGAGAAAGGAACCAACAAATGGCTGAATATGAACATCGTGAACAATGTAAATTTAATGATCTCGGCAATCAGCTAGGCGGCATTGTCACCGCTTTGTCATCTGCTGATGCCGCAACCAAAGCAGCAGCTTTAGACAGGCAGGTTAAAATTCTTGAAATGAGTAATATTACGGCCTCTGCCCATACAGGTATCTTGGGCACTGAAACACCCTTATCTGTGCAATATGATGTACCAGCTGCGGTTGTGTCTGATATGCGCTCTCTGGTTGTTGAAGAAGCCAGCATTGAAACCACCATGAATGTCAGTGCTAGCACAGAAGATTCATTAGCTGTCACCTCTGAAACTACGGTCGGCGGCGAGGCTAGCCTTGGGTGGGGCGTGTTTAAAGCAACCGCTAATTTTAGTGCGACTGTTGATGTGGACAAGAATTCACGTCGCAAATCTGATTATTCATCATCTCTTCATGTCACTGTGCGCATGGCGCAATCAGAGGCACCTGAAGGGGTGATGCGTATCATTGATAATATGAATGAGGTGGTCAAAACAGCCACTGAGATCAATACCGCCATCATGATCAGAAGCCAGCCAGCTTTGGCACAAGGCGCTGCCGCCCAGCCAGCCAATACAGATACCCAACCTGCTGAAGCAGCAGAATAAAACCATCAAGAAAGGAAACAAAATGTTTCAAACAACCAGAAATGATGTTGTCTTTAGCGGACATGACAGTAACCTGCCACGTGATGCCAAATTAACACGTGTCCCGCCAGAGGTCGAGTTTATCACCTTTGGCCCTCCTGGCTCAGTCATGACTGAAAATTTGGGGTAATTACTAGAGGGTGGGCAAGCTATTACCAAGATTTTTATCATCTCACCTGTCACGAATGAGAAAACCTATATTCAAGCAACAAGCTATAAATTTGAATCAGGTGATATTCCCAATCTTGCATTATGGCCGCCACGTGATCTGGAAATTGCTGGCAAAGGGGCGGTGCCTCATATCATCGTTGTTGAGGCAGAAACGCACCTCGCTGATTTATGGCCAAGGCTGCGGCCATTTCGCAAAAGAGGTCAGACCTTGCGCGTGATATGGTCTGCCTGTGCAGCATTGGATCAAAATAGCAATCAGTTGGTAGATGGCGAATAAAAAGCTGGCTTACTAAGAACAATACCGACCGGCATTTTTGATCTGGCGTGACAGGGCAGCATAGGCTTTTTTCGCTGCTCTGTTTTTGCTAGGCTATAACAGAGCCAAGCCTTGTGACGGAGTTTTGTTCTGATGTCAGACTTTACCATTTACCACAACCCAAGATGCAGCAAATCGCGTGCTAGCCTTGCTTATTTGCAAGATGCTGGCATTGATGCTGAAATTATTCTGTATTTGGATACACCGCCCTCACCTGATGAATTGCGCATAGTTTTAGGCAAATTATCAATGGCACCAGAGGTGCTTTTACGCAGAAATGAGGCTGACTATAAAACCCACATTGCAGGCAAGCCTGACATGACAGATGATGAGCTGATAGAGACGATGTGCCGTTATCCAAAGCTGATAGAACGCCCCATCATTATCACAGGAAATCAAGCTGTGATTGGCCGTCCACCAGAGCGTGTGCAAGAGTTACTTGGCTAAATTGGTTTTTTGAAAAATCCTTACCTGTGAGACAATTACCGCTATCAGTCGTAGAGATTCATAAGGGTATTGAAGTACTCAACAATGAAAGGGAGGATTGTATGACACCATTTCTGAAAAAATTATGTGACCGCGGCTGTGTCACGGCATCGCCTGACACACCTTTGCAAGCCATAACAGAAACCATGTCTGCCAAGAAAATTGGTACTGTTGTGATTTTAGAAAATGGCGCTATTGCTGGCATTGTGTCTGAAAGAGATATCATCCGCACAATTGCAAAAAAAGGCACAATTATCGATATGGTTGCAAGTGATATTATGACAACACAGCTTGTGGTTATTGAACCAGATGTTAATTCCACAATGATTATGGATATGATGAGTAAGCATAATATCCGCCATGTGCCAATCATTGACAAGGACAAGCTGGTTGGCATCGTCTCTATCACAGATGTGGTAAGGCGGTTATCTGAAAAGACCAATCAGGAAGCTGAATATTTACGTGAGTTTATTAACTCATAATAGAATGCTGTAAGTCGACTAAATCGCTTTATCGAGGCTGACTTAGCCAGCTTCTTGCGGGATATTGTGATTAACCAAATGCGCCTGCCAAAAACGGTTAGGCAAGCTGCGCACAGCCTGCATCAACAAAAACACAAATAGATAGGTGAATAATAGCCGGTACCCAAGCACAATCAGTAAACTTGGTCCCATCAGCATCACAATCGCGGTATCTTCAAAAACAGAATGAAGCAGGTTAATAAAACAAACCACGCCAAACACATCTTTTTTGGCAATGGTTCCTGTTTCCACATCTTTAATCAGAAGCCCGCCACCAAAACCAAGCCCCAAAGTAACACCAACAATCGCAATGGTCGAAGCACGAGTGCCAATACGCATCGCACGCAAAAACGGTGCTAATATCATCTGCATCAGGCGTTCCACACCAATAATGCGCAAAACCTCCAAGAAAAATAGCAAGATAATGATAATCAGCTGAATCATCACAAGCGAAATAAGCTGTGTCTGAAGCCAACCTATCAAGCTGGTATCAAGCTGGAATTGCGGTATATGCATGATGGCTGGCTCTGATAACAGGTTAGTTGCTGCAAAAAACTGCGCCAATATCACAGATGCGATAAACCCGCCGCCAATACGCACTGCCAAGACCATCCGCGCACGCACACCTGCACGACGTGAAATTAACACCTCAATCGGAAGCGAATGTGTAAATAGCATATAAAGCGCTAAGACAGACATTTGTGCTGTGCTAAGACCAGCCATTTCAGGAACAGATGCCGCCACAATCAGACCAGCATAAGGGTTGGTTAACATGGTAGTGGTCAAAATAATCGCCAGCTCAGATGGCAATCCCATCACCATCATAACAGGCGCCATCACATCAGCCAGAAACAGATCCAAACCTGCCATCTGGCATAATTTCACAATGATAAGGGTGGGGATCATAATTTTGAATAGCGACCAAGATACCGTGATAATATCCTGATATAATTTTCTAAAATCCATAAAATCCCCCAATAAGAGCCGCCCTTATGCCAAGAATGAAACCTAGTTGTTTTACCTTTGCAATTCAATTCAGTTTATCGCAGCATAATTATAGTTAATTCTTATATTGTGAAAGATTGTTGAAATGCGTTCCTTATTATTAGCACTGCCATTATGTTTGGCTTTTGAAGCTCAGGCTCTGACCTTTAAATCTGGCCAGTCTGTTTCAGGTGGCACATCAACCCCATCAGCTACAAAAGAAGATATTGCGGCCTGCCAGACAAACAGCTTGACGCCGAGCAAGACTGAGACCATTCAGGCACTATCTTTTAATATCCGCTATGATAATTCAGGTGATGGTAGCAATAGCTGGAGCAATCGCACTGCAAAGGTTGCGAGCATTTTTACCACACATGATGTTGATATTGGCGGCTTACAGGAAGTCTTGCACAATCAATTTGAATGGCTTCAAGAAAATTTGACAGATTATGAATTTGTGGGTGTTGGCCGTGATGATGGCAAAACCAAAGGCGAATATGCCCCTATTTTTTATCGTAAATCTGAATTTGAGTTAATTGAAACAGAGACAGTCTGGCTCAGTCAAACACCAGAAAAGCCTGGCAGTCGTGGCTGGGATGCAGCATTGCCACGCATTACGACCTTTGCCACACTGCGACATAAGCCAAGCGGCACCCCTATTTTGCTTGCTAGTGCGCATTATGACCATCGTGGCACACAGGCAAAACGAAATAGCGGTAAGGTTATTCATGACACAATCACAAGAAAGCTGGCAGAAAGAGATATCCCCTTAATCATCCTGACAGGTGATTTTAATGACACGCCTAATACC
Source organism: Puniceispirillaceae bacterium (SeqCode) (assembly GCA_049890115.1). Lineage (GTDB taxonomy): Bacteria > Pseudomonadota > Alphaproteobacteria > Puniceispirillales > Puniceispirillaceae > UBA685. Next base: position 9,859 of record JBMHCC010000044.1, read on the forward strand.
GCCACAACCAAGATGATTGAGAATAAAAATTGCTTATTTGATACAAGGCGTATGGTTGATAAACCAGAAGGGCCTAATTCAACATGGAATGGATTTCGGTCAATCGTAGCTTATGAGCGTATTGATTATATCTTTGCCAATCCAGCATTGCCACTCTTGTCTCATGTGACAGATGACAGACGTATTGATGGCGGCTTCCCATCAGATCATCTGCCTGTGATTATCTCGATAGCGGCACCAGAATAGATAAAAGCTTATAGTGGCAGGCCAACATAATTTTCAGCCAATGAAATACGGCCTGCCTCAGAGCTAGTAATATAGGCCAGCTCTGCTTCTTTCATTTTCTGCTCAAACGCATCATCATTAAAACGATGTGTCAGATTGGTTAAATACCAGCTAAATCGTTCAGTTTTCCAAACCCGTGCTAGCGCACGTTGTGAATAATGGGTCAATGCCTCATCATCATGATCAGCAAAAAAGCGCAGTAATGCTTCGATCATATAATGGATATCTGAAAAAGCTAGATTGAGACCTTTGGCACCTGTTGGCGGCACCACATGAGCGGCATCACCTGCCAATAAAAGCCGCCCAAAACGCAAAGGCTCTGCCACAAAACTGCGCAAAGGTGCGATTGATTTCTCTAACGATGGGCCTGTTACCATCGCCTCTGCCATAGAGACAGGCAAGCGTTTGCGCAATTCATCCCAAAAGGCATCATCAGACCAATTTTCCACCTTATCAGTGGTATCACATTGAATATAATATCGGGACCTTGTCATTGAACGCATAGAACAAAGCGCAAAACCACGCGCATCATTCGCATAGACCACCTCATTTGCCACTGGCGGCGTATCAGCAAGCAAGCCAAGCCAGCCAAAGGGGTAAATCTTCTCATAGGTCTTAATCGCACGCTCTGGCACACAAGCACGGCTAATGCCATGATAGCCGTCACATCCGACAATCACATCACATTGGATGTCATAGGGCTTGCCATCATGGGTAAATGTGACAGATGGTGTCTGGCTGTCAAAATCATGAGGCATTACATCAGATGCATCATAATAAATCGGGCTATTACCAGCGCAACGCAAGTCATATAGATCTTTGGTTACCTCTGTCTGGCCATAGGCTGTAACAACTTTGCCACCTGTTGATGCCCCAAGCGGGATTGCTTCTATCTGTTTATCAAAAGCGATATTGAGGCCATGATGGATAATGCCTTCAGCTTGCAAGCGTGATGCAGCACCAAGCTGATGAATCATATCAACTGTGGTTTGCTCTAGGATGCCAGCACGGATACGAGCCAGCACATAATCAGCTGAGCGGCGTTCCAGAATGACATTATCAATCCCGTTTTTATCCAGTAAATTGCCAAGCAACAAACCAGCTGGGCCTGCCCCAATTATCACAATTTGCGTTCGCATCTTCACTATTTCTTTAGTTTGTTACATTACTGGCAAGCGCATTATTTTATTTGCGCCATTTCACTATGTCAGGCTTTGATCGCTTTCTCAATATCACAAAAGACGTATTTCGAAAGGGGGCATATAGCACAATGCCATCTAACTTTTTTTTGGCACTAAAAACGCTTCCAGTCTATCAAAGGCAGTGTGAAGACGGCGCTCCTCTTGGGCATAACATAAGCGCAAATACCCCTCAGCAGCGCTGCCAAATGCCGCTCCTGGTGCCAGCCCCACTTTTGCCTCTTTCATTAATGTTGTGGCCAAAGCAACACTATCATCATAACCATGAACGGCAATAAGCGCATAAAAGGCACCTTGTGGACGCACAAAGGACAGATTTGGTATCGCAGATAGACGGCTTTCAACAACTTGATAGGCCTTTGCCAATCTGTCTTGCAATGCAGCAATCTCACCTTCCCCATTTTGCAGCATTGCTTTGCCTGCTTCTTGGACAAACCCAGCAGGGCAAGCGATATTATATTCTGTTAATTGGGCAAAGATCATTTCCAAGTCACGAGGTGCGGTTATCCAGCCAAGACGCCAGCCAGTCATTGACCATGCTTTGGAAAAGCTATTCACACAAATTAACCGCTCTTCTGATGACATCAGATGCTGAAAGGAGGGGGCAACTTTGCTGGCATGATATAATCTGGCATAGACCTCATCAGCGATAATCCAGATACCATATTTCTGGCAATGCGCTATCAGTATCTGTTGCTCTTCAGCACTCATCACCCAGCCTGTGGGATTATTTGGCGTATTTATCATCACAGCTTTGACATCAGGGCGCAAAAGCGCAATCAGCCTATCCATATCAAGATGCCAACGCCCCTCAATGGGCGTTAATGATAAGGGCGTCATATCAGCACCTGATAATTGAAACACCTCTGGCAGATTTGGCCAGACTGGATCAACATAGACAACCTTATCACCTGGATTGATAAGCGCCTGTGCACTCAAGGCAAGTGCCTGCATAGCTGAGGCCGTAACAGTGATATTATGTGGGGCAAGCGTCCTTTGATACAAAGCTGACTGATAGTCAGATAATGCCAGCCGTAAAGAGGGCTTGCCACTATTCACATGATAAAAATGATCACCTGAGCCCAGAGCAGCGTTCAGGGCATTAACCGCAATTTGTGAGGTTGGCCAGCATCCCTCACCAAACCATAAGGCGATGATATCATCATCACCCATCCCTTGTTCAGCAACCTGTCTGATAAGGCTAGGGCGCATCATGGCAGTGCGCTGGCTCATTTCACTTTCAAACATGATATGCCCCTATGCTAGATGATGATAGTCGCGCCAGCTCATAAGACTGGCAGACCCTTTATAAAACCATGTCCTAATGACAATGCCAAGCTTCAAATATGCAAGCCTGATCCTTTAGGATATTAACCTTAAAGCTAGGATTGATCTTTGCCTATTTTAGCCAAAGAATATAAGCCAAGCAGATGATAAAAGGGGTTTTTTCAAAATAGGTGATTTGTGTTCTCTGCAAACAGGCATGAAAGTGAGGATGCAATGGTCACAGCCCTAGCTCTTGATAAAAATGAAACAACGCTTTTAGATTTGGTGACATCTCATCAACTACCATCTTACCGACAGGCTTATAGTGATAGAACAGCTTGGCAAATGGCTTGTTTATCTGAGCTTGCCTATCAGTCTTTTAGCGGGCTGGATCAGGACAGAACAAAACGCCTTTTGCAAGATAAGCTAGATGACTTATTAGCGCATAAAAGACAAGAACAGCTGGCTGAGTTAATTGATGCTGTCAGCACAGTTGATGTGCCTCATACGCAAGGGCTTATCAATTCATTGGCTGATCACGAGATGCGGGTTGAATCTTGCTTTGATTACAAAGGCACACAAGCGCTTCTTATTTCATCAAAAACATATCTCGCACTTGTGTTTCGTGGCACAGAGGCCACATCATTTCAGGATATCAAAACCGATATGAAAGCTAGAAAAACGCAATGCCCATCAAAAGGTGGCATCCATCGCGGCTTTCATGAAGCCTATGAGCTGGTCGCAACCCAAATACAGCAAGAATTAAATCAACCACAATATGCCAAAAAGCCCCTATTCATAGCTGGTCACAGCCTTGGCGGCGCTCTGGCAACCATTGCCGCAAAAAGGCTGGAACATCAGGGCGGCATCGCAGCCTGCTATAGCTATGGTTCGCCTCGTGTAGGTGATGAAGAATGGTCCCATGGCATCAAAACACCTATCTTTCGCCTTGTGAATGCCATTGATTGCGTCACCATGCTGCCACCGGGGGGTATGTTTATCAAAATGGTGAAATTTCTATTATCTTTCATCCCATTTTTCGGCACCGTCATAGCGCAATTTTTATCACATTTTGAAGGCTATCATCATGTTGGCGATATGCGTTATCTGACAAATTGTAAGCCTGAAATCTATGATGATGTGCACCTACTGACCCATGTCTCATTGTTGCGCCGTTTGCGGATAATCTCACGTGGTAAAATGGCTAAACATTTCATCAAAGATCATTCCATTGCGATTTATCGCAAAAAGCTGTCGGTGATAGCGTTACGCGACAACCAGACCTAAAGGGCAAAAGACCTGACAGAGTGAATAATAGCGGTCTCTGTCAGGTCTGATATTATTATTTTGACAGACCCATTGCTTTTAGTTGGGAAGCTGTATCAAGGATAGACTCCTTCACAGGGCGTGATTGCCAGCCCAGAACCGCCTTTGCCTTATCAGCTGGTGTGAAACGTTCACTATCAAGTAATTGTGATATTTGTTTGGTTGGCGCATCAAATAACCCAAATAGTTTCACCAACCAATTAGGCATCTTCTTAGTTGGCGCTTTGCGATAACCAGCCTCATTCAAAATGGTGCATAATTCAATCAACCACATTTCATCTGAACTGATAATAAAACGCTCACCAGCTGCTTTTTTATGAGTCATCGCCAAAATATGTGCAGCTGCTACATCACGCACATCAACAAAACCAAAATGTAAATTGGCTGCCGCTGGCACCTTACCAACAAGGATCTGACGAATAAAATCATTCGATGTGCCAATATCATCTGTTAAAGTCGGCCCTAAAACCACTGTTGGATTGATCACAGCTAATTCGGTTTTTTTCTTGCCAGTTTGCGCATTGATCAACGCCCATGCTTTTTGTTCAGCAAGTGTTTTGCTTTTGTAATAAGCAGATGTTTTTGGATGATCGACAATCGTCCAATCATCTTCAGTAAAGTGCGTTTTACCATCATGTGTATCTGTGATAGCTGCCCCAGATGAGGTCAGAACAATACGTGACACATTATGTTTAATCGCTGCTGAAACCACATGATCTACACCTGACACAGCTGGCTTAATCAGCTCATTTTCATCTTTTGGAACGCCTAAAATAAAAGGAGATGCAATATGCAAAACATAATCACAGCCAGCAACTGCTTCATCCCACCCATCTGGCTTTGAAAGATCAGCCTCATAAAATGACAGCTGTGTGATATCACAACCAGCATCTTGAAGCCCCTGCTCTAACTCAGGCACACGAGCAGCAGAACGCACAGTCCCCCTGACCTGATGATTTTGTTTCAATAATTGTGAGATACAATGCAGTGCAATAAAACCTGATGCACCAGTCACTAGAATCTGTGCCATAATCTGTCCCTTTTTTCACTTGATAGATAAAATTGTACAAAAATTGTTATTTTGTAAACTGGACTTTTGTACAAATACTGTTAATTTGTCAATATGGAAAATAAAGATAAAATCATTACTGAGGCTGCTTTGGCGCAATTTGCCAGATTTGGTTTGCGCAAAACCACCATGCAGGATGTCGCTGATGCCGCGCAAATCTCGCGTCAGACACTATATAATCATGTGGCAAATAAGGATGCGCTGTTACAGCTTGTGGCGCGTATATATTCTGCTGATAATTTACATCGCTGCCAGATGGCGCTGCATGAAGCTGGTGATTTTTCCCAAGCTTTGGATGATTTAATTGCCCATTTTGTGATGGAACCATGGCAGACCATTCATGCCATGCCAGAAGCTGATGATTTTGAAGTCGTCGCTAATGATATCATTGTTGATGAGATCCGAGAGGCAACAATCAACAAGATAGCTTTGATCAGCGATACCATTTGCCGTTATCACCCTGATACAAATAAGGGTGAAGCTGAGGCAATAGCGCGGTTATTCTGTGCCACAGCAGCAGGTATGAAAAGTGCCGCTGAGACACAAGAGGCACTTATCGGACTGTGCCACACCATGAAGCAGTCCATTCTGGCTGTTGTCACATCCTCTCAGCAGGCTGCCTAACACTTCCCCTTTAAACGCGATTTGATTTGTTTTTTTGATTGGTTTTTCATGCGTCACATTCTGAAATATCGCAAGAGCCTGATAACGCTCTTGGTAACAAGCCTGTTATGTCTTGTTGGTTATGGTTCGATTTTTATCTATGAGCCTTTTGGCAAAATCCCATCAGGCTCGTTTCTAGAGCGTATTCATGCCTCTCAGCATTATGATTTGCATCAGGATATTTTTGTAAATCGTCGCCCTGATATTATGGATACGATGAGCGTGGGGTCTGATTTCCTAAAAGACCCATTTGGACGAGAGACGCCGAATTTTCTATTTCATAATTTTCAGGGAGAACCAGATGTTCTTTTGCCAGAGGAAACAAACCCTGATCTAGCAGCCTTTAGCGCAGCCTCAGATGATTTAAAATTTATCTGGCTTGGTCATTCCACCATTTTATTATCGCTTGATAATCAGACAATATTATTTGACCCTATTTTTTCAGATCACGCATCCCCCTTTCCCATTGCGGCAAAGCGGTTTCAACCACCAGTGATACCATTAGAGGATTTACCAAAAATTGATCATATCATAATCAGCCATGATCATTATGACCATCTGGATATGGCAACGGTGAAGCATTTTGCCCAATCTGATACCAATTTTATCACAGCTTTAGGGGTTGGCTCTCATTTGCGTTATTGGGGCATTGATGAAACGAAAATCACAGAACTTGATTGGTGGGAAGGCGCACATTTTGGCAGCCTTCATTTTGCCGCCACACCATCACAGCATTTCTCAGGTCGTATCGGCGTCATGCATAATAACAAGACCCTATGGGCATCATGGGTCATTGAGGGGGCCACGCAATCTGTCTATTTTAGCGGTGATTCAGGCTATGATACTCACTATAAAACAATCGGCGAGACCTATGGGCCCTTTGATGTCGTCTTTATGGAAAATGGCCAATATAATGAAAGTTGGCGTGCGGTGCATAATATGCCTGAAGAGGCGATAACAGCCTTTCAGGATATTGGTGGAACCTATCTTGTGCCAGTGCATTGGGGGATGTTTAATCTAGCGCCTCATAATTGGTTTGATCCCCCAAGTGAAATTACCAGACGTGCAAAGGCTGAAGATATCAAACTCATAACACCGCGCCTTGGCCAGCTTATCTCGCTTGATAATCCGCCTCTTTATGATCAATGGTGGCTGGAAGTCACAGGCAAATAATCATAAGGCAAATAATCATAAGGCAATTAATCATCTGGCAATTAATCATCAGGCAATTCTCATCATAGCCACGCCCCCAATAGCATTTATCTTGTATTGGCAGGGATGCTATGAAACCATCTATGGTAATGCGCATCGCATGATAAGCAGTGTTGCATTTTTAAATGATGATTAAAAAAGGTTGCTCTTATGTCGAAACCGCCTTTATGCGCAGCAGCTTTGCCAGTGACCAAAGCACCGAAACAGGCACTTCCTATTGGCAGTGTTGATTGCCATTTTCATATTTTCGATGCGCCATCTGAAATTGTGACAGAAGCGAGCTATCACCCACCAGTTGCATCTGTTTCTGATTATCGCAATCTGCAAAAGACACTTGGGTTTGAGCGCAGTGTTGTTATTCAACCAAGTATTTATGGTGATGATAACAGAACCACCTTATCTGCCTGTGATCACGACCCCAATAGGAAGGCTGTGATTGTGATTGATAATGCTATCTCAGATGATGAACTTCACAAACTAGCACAATCAGATGTGACAGGCTGCCGTGTGAATATGTTATTTTCTAGCGGTGTTAAAAATGATGATTTGCTGGCTTTGACACATCAGATAGCAGAACATGGCTGGCATCTGCAAATTCTGGCTGATTTTTCACAATTAGTAGAGTTTGAGCGCTTTATCGATCAGTGCCCCGTGCCAATTATGTTTGATCATATGGGGCATATGGCACTGTCATCACACAGCTATCAATCAGATTTTGCGCGTTTTTTAAAGTTGTTATCAGATGGCAAGATTTGGACGAAATTATCAGCGCCCTATCGGATCTCTACTAGCCAGACCCAGCTTTATGATGATGTGGCATCTAGCGTCAGCCGGCTTGTTTCGGCTAATCCAGAACAGCTGGTATGGGGCACAGATTGGCCTCATCCACAAGCTGGCAAGGTGATGCCAGATGATACGTTAATGCTTGACCAGCTGATGGATTGGATACCTAATAGCCAAGATAGACAGCGAATTTTTGCATCTAATCCCCAGATATTTTATGGCATTTAGCACAAGGATAAAGAGCAATGACAGACCAGCCAGCGATAGTAGCAGCATTAGCTGTCATGGATGCGCATATCGAAGCTTTAAACGCACATGATGAAGCAGCTCTGGCAGAAACATTGCATTTTCCGCATATCCGCCTTAGTTCCTCTGATCTAAAAATCTGGCCAGATGCTGATAGTTATTTTGCCGATTTCAGAGCCCGTGCTGGTGGGGATTGGCACCATTCAGCCTTTGATGACATAAAGGTGCTGGCAAGCAGCGATGATAAAGTGCATCTGGATGCCGCCATCATCAGATATGATGCCCATAATACCATCATCAACCAATTCCGCTCTCTTTGGGTGATATTACGCGATAATGAAAGATGGGCCGCCAAGATGCGTTCTTCTTTTGCTGGATCATAAATAAGTTTAATGAATTAAGGCTATGCCTTTGGTATAGTTATGCTTCACGCCCTCTCTCTGAACAAAGGATAATCTTAATCATGCAAAATAGTTGGAAAATTTCTGTTATTCCTGGTGATGGTATTGGCAAGGAAGTTGTGCTAGAGGGATTGCGTGTTTTGAACGCGGTACAAAAACGCTTCCAGCTTGGCTTTGATTTTGCCGAATATGATTTTGCCTCAGCTGATTATTATCAAAAAACGGGTCAGATGTTGCCAGATGATTGGAAAGCCAAGCTAGGGGCAAGTGATGCCATCTTTTTTGGCGCTGTTGGCTGGCCAGATATTGTGCCTGATCATATTTCGCTTTGGGGCTCGTTAATCCAGTTTCGCCGCGAATTTGATCAATATGTCAGTTTGCGTCCAGCGCGCGCTATGAAAGGTGTGCCTTTGCCGCTTGCCAATCGTGAAGCTGGCGATATTGATATGATGATTATCCGCGAAAATACTGAAGGTGAATATTCTAGCATCGGTGGGCGTATGTTCGCAGGTACAGAGCGTGAAATTGTGATGCAGGAAACTGTGATGAGCCGCACCGGTGTTGACCGCATCTTAAAATATGCGTTCGAGTTAGCTCGTAAAAGAGGTGGTCACCTCACATCTGCGACGAAATCAAATGGCATCTCTATTACCATGCCTTATTGGGATGAAAGAGTAGCAGAGATGGCAAAAGACTATCCAGATGTCAGCGTGGATAAATATCATATTGATATTTTAACAGCACAATTTGTGCTTCATCCAGATTGGTTTGATGTTGTTGTTGCCTCTAATTTATTTGGCGATATCCTGTCTGATTTAGGTCCAGCCTGCACAGGCACAATCGGCATTGCCCCATCTGGTAATATTAATCCTGAAGGGCTTTATCCGTCTTTGTTTGAGGCTGTTCATGGCTCTGCCCCTGATATTGCTGGCAAGAATATTGCAAACCCTGTCGGCCAGATTTGGGCAGCTGCTATGATGCTTGATCATCTTGGTGCCAAAGAAGCCAGTGATGCGATTGTCTGGGCAATAGAACAGGTGCTAAGTGAACAAAGCCTGCGGACAGCTGATCTAGGTGGCAAAGCTGATACAGTCACCTGCGGAACAGCGATTGCTGATGCTGTTTTAGAAGCCCCAAAATGACACCCTCACCCTTCCTAGCTGGATTTCGGACTGCTAAAGCTGCTCTTGCTGGCACCACCATTCATTATGCTATCGCTGGCGAGGGGCCGGCTCTGCTATTGCTTCATGGGCATCCACAAACCCATATTGTCTGGCGTAAAATTGCGCCCCAATTCGTGGCAGCTGGCTATCAGGTGATTGCCCCTGATTTGCGTGGTTATGGTGATAGTGGCAAGCCTCAAAGTGATGAGACACATGCCGCTTATTCGAAAAGAGCCATGGCACAGGATATGGCCGAATTATTGCACCATCTTGGTATCCAGCACTGTGCCGTGATAGGCCATGATAGAGGTGGCAGAGTTGCCCACAGAATGGCGCTTGACCATCCAGAGACGGTCACCAAGATAGCAGTCTTAGATATCGCACCAACACGCACCATGTATGAGCGCACAGATCAAGAATTTGCCACACGTTATTTCTGGTGGTTTTTTCTGATTCAGCCTTATGATTTTCCTGAAAAAATGATCGGTCAAGATCCAGAATATTTCCTACGCCGTCATATTGCAGGACAGGTGAAAATACCTGATGTTATTGAAGAAGATGTTATGTGCGAATATGTGAGATGCTATCAAAACCCTGAGACTATCCATGCCATTTGTGAAGATTACCGCGCTGCTGCGAGCATTGATCTGGTTCATGATAAGCAAGATGAGGATAAACGCATCACAGCACCATTAATGGCTATCTGGGGTGAGCAATCTGTTGTTGGGCAGCTTTATGATGTGAGCGCCACTTGGCAAGATAAAGCAGATGATGTGCGCGGTGTTGCGCTTGCCTGTGGCCATGCATTGCCAGAAGAAAAACCAGATATGCTTTTCGCCAAGCTGATTGATTTCTTAGCAGATGAGTGCCAGCCAACATAAAATATAATCTGGCTGATTTGTCGTAATGGCTAGAGACTTATCATTTATGAGATTTCAGGATTTGCGGCGAGGCAATTTTATCAGAGATAGCAAAATCCCAAATCTGAGGTCCATCTTGCGCTAGAAATGCTTGCATCTTATCTGCCACATTCTCAAGGCTTGTAAAATTTGTACCAGTGACACCAAAGCCGTCACCAATCGCTGCAAAATCAGGCCTGCCAAAAACAGAACCTGCCAAAGAGATGCCATCTTTGCGCAATTTATGTACCTCTGAGCCATAAGCACCATCATTGAGAATAATGGTTAGAATTTTCATCTTATGACGCATCATGGTTTCTAGCTCTTGAATATGCATCAAAGCTGAGCCATCACCATCTATCAAAATAACAGGTCTATTTGGATAAGCGGCTGCCACGCCAAGCGCAAATGATGTGCCATTGCCAATCGCGCCAAATTCACGAATTACGGTAAAATGTGTTTGGGGATGCTGATTTAAATGTGCGCTATAATAGGCGCTATGGCCAGATGTGTTAATGAGATGACATGCTGGCGAAATCACTTCAGATAATGCTTTGATAACTGCCATTGGATGAAGCAACCCATCTGGTGTATCTGTATCATCTGGTATAAGCAGCGCATCTGCTGTTTTAGCTTTAATGTCCTGTGTGCGCCACCCTGTCTTAGATTGCACCATATCAGCCAAAGCCTGAGCGCCAATTTTAGCATCACAAGTTACCAAATAATCAGCCGCTTTGCGACCTTGCACATGATGTTGCGGGTCAATATCAATATGAATAACAGTCGCATCTGGGGTTAATGCGCCGCCATTAAAGGCATGATTGGCAAGACGTGCCCCTATCGCAATCACAAGGTCAGATTGGGCAAAAATCGCCTTTGCTTTTTCTGTGGCAAAGCCGCCAGCCATACCAAGAGAGAAATCTTCATGATAAAAATAGCCCTTTGCAGGCAAGGTGGTCGTAAGCAATGCCCCTGTTTTCTCGGCAAGTGCAAGGCACGCATCATGCGCATCTGCTGAAACAGCACCAAGCCCTGCCAATAAGATAGGCCGCTCTGCCTTATTAATCAGCTCCGCTGCCTTTGCAAGAGCGTCAGGTGTGGCTGCGGTTGCTGTGATAGCCTCAATATCTTCAATAACAGGATGAGAGGTAGCGTCATCATCCACCTCATCTTGTTGCAGATCAAATGGCACACCGATGACAACGACCTTTTTATGATTTGCGGCATCTGCTATCGCCTGATGGATTGTTGCGATCATAGTGCTAGGGTCATGACAAGCATAATAGCTAGCCCCGCATGCCTCAACAAAAGGCGCCTGGTCAATTTTTTGATTATACCATTCTTTGCGCAATGGTGCCTCACCAGCAAACACAACCAGCGGAATTTGGGCACGAACTGCAATCGGCAGAATTGTTGTCAGCTGCGTTACACCTGGCCCACAGGTGACAGTGGCAAACCCAATTTTCCCTGTTGATCTGGCATAGCTGGCAGCTGCTGCAACAGCCGCATGCTCATGACGCGTATAGATAAATCGCATACCAAGATCAGATAATGCGCCTGCCATATGCATATTAGCATCACCCAAAAGGGCAAAGCACACTTCCAGATTATGCTGTGAAAAGGTCTTAGCAATAGCGTGATAATAATTCATTTTTGCACCCTCATTCACAGACTGCCCCTTTTGCGACAAACAGATAGCATCGCTTGTTTGTGGCTCAATTATAAGACTAAAGATTTCACAATGATTATCAATGCGAAGAAATGAAAATTTGAAATCATTATTGATGATTGTGACTGTTTGTAACTGTTTGGCTCTCTTCAGATTTGGCGATAGTCACAATATCTTTGATAAAAAGAGGCCCCACCATCATAAGAGCTGTCATCTTGTATCTAATCCCAGCAAGGTTAGGGCCTAAAGACGAATCATGCCTATTTTTTAGGTGAGTTACCCCAAGCAGATGATATCGCATTGATAATCTGATGATAGCTTCTGCCTGTTTATGATGTGCTAAGAAGCCAATAAAGTGACCTTATTCAGCCAAATTTTGTAACAGTCATGTAGAATTTTACAAATCTGATACAAATCCGTCATAAAACTGTAACAAATAAAGGCTATGACTCGCTCATCGAAAAACACTCAGTGAGGAAAGTTACATGTTTAAGCGTTCGATATATCTTGGTTTCGTATCAGGCCTTTCTCTAGCATCAGTGGCGATGAGCGCACAAGCGCGCGATTACATATCTGTTGCTGGCTCTTCAACCGTTTTGCCTTTTGCAACAATCGTAGCAGAACAGATGGGCAATAACCCGTCTTATAAGACACCTGTTGTTGAATCAGGTGGCTCTTCTTTTGGTAAGAAAAGTGTTTGTGATGGCATTGGTGCAGAGTTTATTGATATTGGGAATGCGTCTTCACGCATGAAGGTTGGTGAATTGGAATATTGTGATGCCAATGGTGTAACGCTAACCGAAATTAAGGTCGGTTATGATGGTATCGTTCTAGCAAGCGCAAAATCAGGGATCTCAATGGAAATCTCAAAGGCTGATTTAGGCAAAGCATTAACAGCACGTGTGCCAAATGCTGATAACACCGCGATGATTCCAAACCCTTACATGAAGTGGAGTGATGTGAACCCTGCTCTGCCTGAAATCGCCATCAGAGTTTATGGCCCGCCAACAACATCAGGCACCAGAGCGTCATTTACGGAATTGGTCAATGAAAAAGGCTATTGTAAAAAAGAAGCTGATGCCAAAGCGACATTGAAAGCAATTGGTGAAAAGGCCAAAAATTGCAGAGCGATGCGTACCGATGGCGCCTATGTTGAAGCTGGCGAGCAAGATAACTTGATTGTCCAAAAGCTTCAGCAAGATCCTAATGCGCTTGGTATCTTTGGCTTCTCTTACCTTGACCAGAACTCAGATACATTGCAGGGAGCAAAAATCGACGGGGTAGAGCCAACATTTGATGCCATTGCTGATGGTGATTATTCTGTCTCACGTGCGCTTTATTATTATGTAAAGCATGAGCATATGGATGTTATTCCTGGCATGAAAGCCTATCTCAATGAATGGGCAAAGCATTGGGATGAAGATGGTATCCTAGCTGAAAACGGCATGATCCCATTAGGTGATGATGAAGCGAAAGCCAATAAAGCAGCAATGAGAGAATTACCAAAACTAACTGCTGACATGCTGAAATAAACCCCTTATAACTACAGATAACAGGCAAAGACGTCCTTGCTATCAAGTGACGTCTTTTTGCCGCACTAACAAGGCGAATGATCTAAAGTAGGATAAGAGTATGCCTGTGTTTTTTAATGTTGCCATCATCCTAGCTATTGCGGGATATGCGTATTTTCAGGGGCTGTCATGGGCTATGAAAATACGTAATAAACAAGGCGAATCATTGCACTCTTTGCCTCATTATTATGGCATTTACCCTGTCTTGGTGACACTTATCCCTGCTTTATTTTGCCTTTTGGCTTTCATGATTGGTGATGAATTTTACATCCGCAATCAAATAGCAGACCTTATTCCAGCATATATTAAGTCAGCACCTGAATTTTCACTTACCATCCAATTAGCGCAAATCAAAAATGTCGCTGATGGCATTATCTTTGGCGAGCCAGAACAATGGATGATGATTGCCGGACAAAAATGGTCAGCCTTACAGGCAGATGTGGATGTTATCGCAAGCATCATGACAATCGGACTGGCTGTTTCAGGCGCTATTTTTGCGCAAACACGTATCCAAGCACAATTCCGCGCACGCAATCAGGTTGAGAGAATTATCGTCATATTTCTGGGTGCAAGCTCACTGATTGCGATTATCACAACCATTGGCATTGTGGTATCAGTCGTATTTGAATCATTGCGGTTTTTCCAGCTTGTGCCTGTTACTGAATTCTTATTCAACACGACATGGAACCCCCAATTTGAAGGGGCTGAGCGTGCTGGTTCAGGCGGCGCGAATGCTGTTTATGGCTCAGTGCCATTATTTGCTGGCACCTTATTGATTTCACTTGTGGCTTTGACAGTTGCGGTTCCTGTTGGCCTGTTCTCTGCTATTTATTTATCCGAATATGCCAGCCCGCGCCAACGTGCGCTGATTAAGCCGATAATGGAATTGCTAGCTGGTGTTCCAACAGTTGTATATGGCTTTTTTGCAGCTTTGACAGTGGCGCCTTTTGTGCGTGATCTTGGTGCCTCATTTGGTTTGACAGTTGCCTCTGAATCAGCACTTGCTGCTGGATTTGTGATGGGCATTATGATTATCCCCTTTGTATCCTCATTATCAGATGATGTGATTAATGCTGTGCCTCAATCATTGCGAGACGCCGCCTATGGGCTTGGTTCAACCAAGAGCGAGACGGTGCGTCAGGTCGTATTGCCAGCAGCCTTATCAGGGATAGCCGCTAGTATTTTACTTGCTGTCTCACGTGCTGTGGGCGAGACGATGATTGTGGTGATGGCAGCAGGCTTGGCAGCCAATCTGTCCTACAACCCCTTTGATGCGGTCACAACTGTGACCTCTCAGATTGTAACAATCCTTGTGGGGGATCAGGAATTTGAGTCAGCCAAAACCCTATCAGCTTTTGCATTGGCGCTAACCTTAATCCTGATTACCTTGGCCTTAAATATGCTAGCGCTGTCTATTGTGAAAAAATATAAGGAGCAATATGACTAAGATGGTGGAGCCAGATTTGCACAATAAAGATGCCCATATATTGTCACCTGCTGTTGCCAGAGAGCGGGTTGCTGACAGTTTGAAAAAACGTCATCGCAAAGAGGCCCGTTTTTCGAATTATGGGCGCATTGCTATTGCAACAGCTTTGTTGTTCCTATCAGTATTATTTGTCTCTATTCTAAATAAAGGCCTGCCTGGCTTTTTCCAATATTATGTGACATTTGATGTGGCTTTATCAGCAGAGGAACTTGACCCTTATGGCGATGCCTCAGCGCAATCATTATTTGATGGCGATGCTAGAGGCGTTTTGCGTAATGGCTTTTTTGACTTACTAGATGTGAGTGGGCGTAAAAACAAAAAGGCAGCTGGTAAAATTTTGTCACAAGGCGCAGAACAGCGTTTGCGCCAGATGATTGTTGATGACCCCTCATTGCTAGGTACAACACAAACCATCACAGTTGCTGTTGATGATGATATTGATAGCTTTTTGCGTGGTTTCATTAGCCGAGACACGCCTGAAGATGATCGCCGCATTAATGATGCTACCATTGGCTATGTTGACAGCCTGCAAGAGATGGGACGCATCAGCTATCAGGTCAGTGACTATCTGTTTTTTGGCAGTGCGTCTCGTAACCCAGAAATGGCGGGCATTAAGGGTGCCTTTTTTGGCTCTATCTTAACCTTGTCAATTTGCCTTATTTTGGCCTTTCCTTTGGGCGTTGGCACTGCCATCTATTTGGAAGAATTCGCTCCTAAAAATCGGATTACTGAATTTATCGAAGTGAATATCAATAACCTTGCCGCTGTGCCATCTGTTGTCTTTGGCATTCTTGGTCTGGCTGTTTTTATTGGCATTTTCGGCCTACCACGCTCCATTCCTTTAACAGGTGGTGTTGTTTTGGCATTAATGACAATGCCGACAATTATTATATCATCACGTGCTGCCATCCGGGCTGTGCCGCCTTCTATTAGAGATGCTGCTTATGGTGTTGGTGCAAGCAAGGTACAAACTGTCTTTCATCATACTTTGCCTCTTGCGATGCCAGGTATGTTAACTGGCACCATTATTGGGATGGCGCAGGCATTGGGCGAAACTGCACCGCTTTTGATGATTGGCATGGTTGCTTTCGTGGTTGATATTCCGGGAAGTGTAACAGACCCTGCCACTGTGCTTCCTGTTCAAATATTCATGTGGGCTGACTTTGCTGAAAGAATGTTTGTGCAAAAAACAAGCGCAGCTATCATAATTTTGCTAACCTTCTTATTGGTAATGAACGCAGCAGCGATCATCATAAGAAAAAAATTGGAAAGACGTTGGTAGCCGCTTGGTCTTTGTCACTAGCGGCAAATAGATAATGATGAGTAATATAAGGGGTATAAACCTTGTTAGACACCCAAATTGATACGCCGACTGTTGGCACTATTTTTTCAGATACGCCAAAAATTACTGCCCGTAATGTGAATGTGTATTATGGCGACAAACAGGCCATTAAAGATGTATCGCTAGATATTGGCGTGGGTGAAGTTGTGTCATTCATTGGCCCTTCTGGTTGTGGTAAGTCGACATTCCTGAGATGCCTTAACCGAATGAATGACACGATTGAAAGCTGTGCTATCACAGGTGATATCCGCCTTGATGGCGCCGATATTTATGATCGCAAAATTGATGTGGTTCCTTTGCGTGCCAGAGTTGGCATTGTCTTTCAAAAGCCGAACCCTTTTCCAAAGAGCATTTATGATAATGTGGCCTATGGTCCTCGCATTCATGGATTGGCTAGAAACAAGGCAGAGCTTGATAGCATCGTTGAGGCATCATTGCGCAAAGCTGGTCTGTGGGACGAGGTGTCATCACGGCTAGACCAATCAGGCACAGGCTTATCTGGTGGCCAGCAGCAGCGCTTATGTATTGCGCGTGCGATTGCTGTATCACCAGAGGTAATTTTGATGGATGAGCCATGTTCAGCACTAGACCCTATTGCAACAGCACGTATTGAAGAGCTGATCTTTGAATTAAAAGGTGATTATTCGATTGCTATAGTGACACACTCAATGACACAAGCTGCGCGTGTCTCTGATAGAACAGCCTATTTCCATCTTGGCAATCTTGTCGAAGTTGGTGACACACAGGATATTTTCACCAAGCCGCAGCATGAATTAACAAACAGCTATATCACTGGTCGTTTTGGCTAACATCCAGTTGCAAAAGACCCAAAGGAAATAATGCAGATGACAAATTCAAATCATATTAGCTCAGCATTTGACCGCGATTTGAACGAGATGAAAGATAAGATCACTGATCTTGCTGATTTGGTGCAACATCAACTCAATGCGGTAACGCAGTCGCTGGCATTATTAGAAGATAATGGTCTGGATAAGCTAATTAAGCGTGACAAAAAAATTGATAAGCTAGAATCTGAAATCATTGAACAAGCTGTGACGGTTATTGCGCTTCGTTCACCGCGTGCTGAAGATCTTCGTGAAGTGCTAGTGATGCAAAAGGTGGCAACTATCCTTGAGCGGATGGGCGATTATGCACGTAACACTGCCAACCGTACCAAAGTTGTCTTAGCAGAAGGCGTCAGCCTCATCCCCGTTGCTGAAATTGAGGCCATGGCAAACTTGCTGCTGACCACTGTTAACAAAGCATTAGAGGCCTATCATACGTCAAATAAAGAGCTGGCGATTGAGGTCAGAAATAGTGATGTCGAAATCGACAAACTTCATACTGAGCTGCATAAAGCTATCATCGATGCGATGGCTAAGAATGAAGATGGCCTGATTACGGGTGTTCACATGCTGTTCATTATCAAGAACTTTGAACGTATTGGTGATTACGCAACAGGCATTGCAGAACAGGTCTATTTCCTGGCAGAAGGTGAGTTCATCGAAGATTTCCGCCCAAAGGCAGATAAGACAAGCTGGAACGCTTAAATCGCGGTGCTGTGAGAGGGCGTTCTTCTTTGCTGTCTGACATGATGTTCCTCCCTGACTAATGTTAAGTGTCTGGCTGGTGCGGAACGGTCACAAAAACAACAAAATCATATATAGGGCGGCAACAGCCTCTTATTTGCCCTTAACATAGTAAGGGCATGAATAGAGAGATTGAAGAATTGCAAAGCATCCATAATCATGTTTCCTTGTGCACGAGGCATGAGGCTATGAGCAGATGATTATAAGACAATCACTGCCGGAAAACATGACACGGAAACATAAACGATAAAGAGCAGCGATTACCTGTTTGGCCTAATAAACACTAGCCGAAAAACCACCATTACTCACTGGGTAGGCTCACCTGTTTAACAATGTTAGTCAAGCAAAAAAGCCAAGAGACACCAGGTAAGTCCTGCCATAGCCATAGCCTTACCCCAACAACACCTGCATCTTAAGGCTATCTAGCCGCGCCAGAACACAAACTTTGCCATAGAGCTGATTGCCAGACTGAGGCGGCGTCCCCGTACTGTTCTATGGAAAGACTTTACCCATCATATCAGCTTGGCGTCTGCCAGCCAGCCAAGAGAGGCATTTGTATCACCGCCTGCTGGCTTATATTCAGCGCCAAGCGGGCCCTGATAGCCAAGCGAATTGATGTTTGCAAAAATATGCTGGTAATTCAGCTCACCTTTATCAGGCGCACCTCTATCTGGCACAGAGGCAAATTGGATATGACCGATCAGATCATAAGCTGCACGCAGCTGGCGCGTGATATCCCCATGCAAGATTTGTATATGATAACAGTCAAACATAAGCCGCACCTGATCTTTGCCAACTGCCTCGATGATGCGGCGCGCTTGTGTCAGATCATTCAAAAAATAACCGGGCGCATCATAAGGGTTCAAAGGCTCAATCAGCACGCCAATGCCAGATGCCGCCGCCAGCTCACAGGCAAAGGTCAAATTCTCCACAAAGACCTCTTCTGCTTTCTGACCAGCGCTATTGCCAGCCATGACGTGAATATGGGCGCAGCCAATCTCAGCGGCATATGCCACAGCTTGCACAATCGCCTCTTTGGCCTGTTGGTTTTTTTCAGGCAAGGCACAAAGGCCATTTTCCCCTGCTGACACATCCCCTCTTTGGGTATTAAGGCTCAGCATCGATAGGCCTGTCTCATCCAAGGCCTGTTTGACCAAGGACGGGGTTGTCGCATAGGGCCAATGGCATTCCACCGCATCAAAGCCTGCCTGTTTGGCGGCAAAAATACCTTCGACCAAAGAGCGATCCGTCCATAGCAATCCAAGATTCGCTGAAAATAACATATGACATTGCCTTTTTTCATCATAGCCACAAAGGCGCGATGCCAGCTGAGCAATCAGGCACAAACGCCCACACAAGATAGCATCATCTTTTTTAGAACTCTAGATTACTCATGAAAGCAGCGTTATGGTTTGATAAGCACCGTGCGTTAAAACAGCTGTGAGATAGAACAGCTGAACGGCCATAATGATAAAAAACTGCCGGGTGAGATCACGCCATCACGCAGATAGTCAGGTGATAAGGGACAAAGATGTTTAGGGTAGTAATGTTCAAATATTTAATGATGACAATGATCGCCTTTGGCGCTGTTAAGGCCAGCGCCGACGATAGGCCCCACTGGCAAGGGGTGACAGCAAAGCAATGGGACATTATCAAAAAATTAGACAA
>JBMHCC010000045.1:0-72317 GCA_049890115.1 Puniceispirillaceae bacterium (SeqCode)
TTCGCTGGAATACCCGGCCTGTGTGCAAAATATGCATTATCTGGTCCAGAGATGCCCGGGCAGGCAATTCATATTCGCCTGCTTTTGGCACAAAACTCTCGTTTGAAAACATCACCGCAAGCCGGAGCTGCCAGGGGTGAGTGATCACACCGGCACGGTGAAGGTCATATCTCAGCTTAAACAGCCCGGTACCAGGCGATAAATCAAACAATACAGCTTCGCTATGCGGCCCTTTTTGGGTCCGAATCACGTCGATATACAAAAAGCCAGCCAGAGCCAGACCGCATAACATCACGCCCGAAACAACAACCAGTCGTTTTATCAGACGGACCAGCCGACGCGGTTTCGCCTGTTCTGAGGGGGCTTTATCGGTTTCGCTCACGCGTCCACTTTACCGATGATAAGAGACGCGTTGGTGCCACCAAAACCAAAGCTGTTTGACATGGCATAACGTACTTGTTTATGGCGCGTCTCTAGCGGGACAAGATCAAACCCTTCCATGGCATCTTCAGGATCATGCAAATTCAAAGTTGGTGGCAAATCACCTGTCTTGATTGCCAGCGTTGAATAAATGGCCTCAATCGCACCAGCAGCCCCAAGCAAATGACCAGTGGCACTTTTTGTTGATGACATTGATACCTTTGAGACATCATCACCTAATAGGCGGCGCACAGCACCTGCTTCAATCAAATCACCAAGCGGTGTTGATGTGCCATGCGCATTAATATAATCAATATCAGATGCTGTCAGGCCAGCATTACGCAACGCAGATTTCATTGCCCGAAAACCGCCATCACCATCTTCTGCTGGTGCGGTAATATGATACGCATCACCAGATAGGCCATAGCCTTTTACTTCAGCGTAAATCTTGGCACCACGCGCTTTGGCATGTTCATATTCTTCAAGAACCAAAACGCCGGAACCCTCGCCCATCACAAAGCCATCACGCCCTTTATCCCAGGGACGAGAGCCTGATTGCGGGTCATCATTATAACCACCAGATAACGCTCTGGCAGCGGCAAAACCAGCCATACCGAGGCGGCAAATCGCTGCTTCTGCACCACCTGCTACCATCACATCAGCATCACCAAACATAATAAGCCGGCTAGCATCACCGATAGCATGTGCACCTGTTGAACAGGCTGTTACCACCGCATGGTTTGGCCCTTTAAAGCCATATTTGATTGAAACATGACCAGAGATAAGATTTATCAGTGCTGAAGGAATAAAAAATGGGCTGATCCGGCGCGGGCCCTTTTCATTCATCAGATTGCTTGTTTCAACAATCGTTGAAAGACCGCCAATACCAGAGCCAATCATAACCCCTGTGCGTTCTTTTTCATCCTCTGTTTCAGCGACCCAGCCTGAATCTGCCACAGCTTCCATTGCAGCCACTAGGCCGAATTGGATGAATTTATCTAATTTACGCTGATCTTTCGGCTCTATGAAATCATCCATATTAAGCGCGCCATCTTCATCGCCTGTTGGCACCTGACCTGCGATTTGACAGCTAATGTCAGACACATCAAAATTTTCGATTTTACCAAGCCCACTTTTGCCTGCCAAAATTGCTTGCCAATTATGCTCAACCCCATTTCCTAATGGTGTGACCATTCCCATTCCCGTAATGACAACGCGCTTCATCTAACAGCCTCATTCCCTGTAAAAAAAAATAAAAAAAAAGCCTTATCGCACGATTATAACCGTTGCGACAAGGCCGTCAAATATTTGGTGATAGTCATCTATCGCCTTAAGAGGCAGCGCCTTCTAAGAAATCAACAGCATCTTTAACTGTCATGATCTTTTCGGCAGCATCATCTGGAATATCACAACCAAATTCTTCTTCAAAGGCCATAACCAATTCAACTGTGTCAAGGCTATCAGCACCAAGATCGTCAATGAAAGATGCACCTTCAACAACTTTATCAGCGTCTACGCCAAGATGTTCAACAACAATATTTTTTACGCGTTCTGCAATATCGCTCATTAGGACCCCCTAAGGTTTGCGTTGCGGGAAATTCCCCTGTTCTAAGATTGTTGGATGGCGAGATAACATATAACATTACCAAATGCCACCCTTTATTACCATTTTGTCGCACCCCATGCAGCAAAGCACAAGATATGACACCAATTAGATCATAGCCATGCCGCCATTAATATGCATGGTCGCACCTGTGATATAGCCAGCTTCTTCACTCGCAAGAAACGCCACAGCAGCTGCAATTTCGGCAGCTTGACCTAATCTGCCAGCTGGCACATTACGCAATAAATTTTGCTTTTGGTCATCGCTTAGCACATCTGTCATCGGTGTTTCAATAAATCCTGGTGCAACCACATTCACAGTCAAACCACGGCTTGCCACTTCAGCAGCTAAAGACTTTGAATAGCCTATCATACCAGCTTTTGAGGCAGCATAATTCGTCTGGCCAGGATTACCTGTGACACCCACAATAGAAGAGACTGAAATAATGCGGCCCCAGCGTGCTTTCATCATTTGACGCAATGCCGCTCTTGATAAGATCATCGAAGCTGTCATATTCACAGCCAACACATCATCCCACTCTTCATCTTTCATCCGCATCGCCAGATTATCTCTTGTGATGCCGGCATTATTGACCAGAATATTTACTGCCCCGGTAAAGGCTGTTGCTCTATCCATCAAGCCAGATACAGCTTCTTTATCTGATAAATCAGCTGTTACGACATGAACATTATCACCAATTTCACTGGCAACTTCTTCAAGCTTTGCTTGTCTTGTGCCATGTAGGATAACCGTTGCACCCTGCGCATGAAGTGCTTTGGCAATCTCTGCCCCTATGCCACCAGATGCGCCTGTAATAAGCGCTGTCTTGCCATCTAATCTGAACATTGCAATTATTCCCCTTTCACTGTCAGCCTTTATTGAAAAGACAGTCTATGTAAATTGTTTTTCAATATCATCTGCTGTTTCAACAGATATGATTTCAACATCTTTTAATGTGCGTTTCACAAGACCGCTTAATACCTTGCCTGTGCCAAGTTCGATGAAACGAGTGACACCAGCATCTTGGAGTGCTTGCAAGGATTCACGCCAGCGTACACGTCCTGTCACCTGTGTTATCAGATTAGCACGCAAATTATCGCTATTTGTTTCTAGTGCTGCTGTCACATTACATAATATCGCTAGGCTTGGCGCTGAAAAATCTGTGGCCGACAAAGCATCAGCCATCGCATCAGCTGCAGGTGCCATCAAGGTTGAATGGAAAGGCGCACTAACAGGCAGTTTTAAAACACGCTTTAGGCCTTCTTCATTAGCAGCTGCCATAGCCGCATCAACACCTTCAACAGAGCCAGATATTACAACCTGACCTGGTGCATTATCATTGGCAATTTGCACGATGCCTGCTGATTGTGCTGAGCTGACAATTTTATCTGCTAGCGCGATATCAGCACCGATCAAAGCTGCCATCGCCCCCTTACCCACGGGAACGGCCGCTTGCATGGCATCACCGCGAATACGCAATAATTTCGCACCTGTTTCAATATCAAAGACGCCAGCTGCCGCTAGTGCTGAATATTCCCCCAATGAATGCCCTGCAACCACATCACCAAAATGTGGCAATTCCTTACCTGTGATTTCGCTGATGGCTGCACAAACAGCAAGCGAGCTGGCAAATAAAGCAGGTTGTGCATTAGCGGTCAGCGTCAATTCATCTGCTGGTCCATCTGCCATTAATTGTGATAAATTTTGTGACAATGCGTCATCAATTCTGTTCAAAACAGACCGTGCAGCAGGAGATGCATCAGCCAATGCGGATGCCATGCCAGGTGTTTGACTTCCTTGTCCTGGAAATAGAAAAGCTGTTTTTGACATTACTATTGGTCCTACTATTAATCATGTAATAAAGATGTCATTATGCCTGCGCATCAAAGAGCGGGCTCATCTATGACCCATTTAATGGCATGTTTGAACTGTTTTGGGCAAGGTTAATTGAAAAAATGGTCAAAAGCCCATTATTTAGCGCGATAAAAGACTTGCAAGATGCGTTGCACATCACTACAACCTGCAGCATCCAGATGGTTTTTTCTGGTGTTAATACTCCCTTGCTGGACGGTCACTATTTGAAAACCGCCAGCTTTTCATCTGAAGCGTCACAGCTTTAGGACGTATGAATATCCATAAGGAGAGAGCGATATGCGTCTTTACGAAAGCGTGCTTATTGCACGTCAGGATGTTTCTGCTGCTCAAGTAGAAAGCCTAACTAACGAGTTTGCTGCCATTATTGAAAATGGCGGCGGCAGCATCAAAAAAAGAGAATATTGGGGCCTGAAAAGCCTGGCATACCGGATCAAAAAGAACCGGAAGGGCCATTATGTGCTTCTCAATATCGAAGCTGATTCTGCGACTTTGAATGAATATGAACGTATCATGGGCCTGAATGAAGATATTCTGCGTTTCATGACAATCCGCATTGAAGAAGTTGATGAAGAACCATCAATCATGATGCAGGCAAAATCAGAGCGTCCAGAGCGCGGTGACCGCCGCCCAAGACCTGAAGCAAAAGCTGAAGGTAACGCACCAGCTTCAGAGGAGGCATAAATGACACAGTTAGAAATCACACGCAGTGCAGTACGCCGCCCAATGGGTCGCCGTCGCAAATCATGCCCATTTTCTGGCCCAAATGCGCCAAAGATTGATTATAAAGACACAAAGCTGCTAGGCCGCTTTACATCAGAGCGCGGCAAAATTGTTCCCTCTCGCATTTCTGCAGTATCAGCAAAGAAACAGCGCGAATTGGCAGTCGCCATCAAGCGTGCTCGTTATCTGGCACTGATGCCTTATGTCGATATGTAGGCCTTAGCGGTTAGAAACATCGGAGATTAATCATGCAAATTATTCTGCTAGAACGTGTTGAAAAACTAGGCCAAATGGGTGACATCGTCACTGTAAAGCCTGGTTATGCACGCAATTTTCTGCTTCCACGCGGCAAAGCGCTTCGTGCGAACAAAGCTAATATGGCTAAATATGAACAGGACAAGGCTGAGCTTGTTGCCAAAAATGACAAGGCAAAAGGTGAAGCACTGAAACTGGCTGAGACTATGGAAGGCGTTGCTGTTTCAATCGTACGTGCAGCATCTGAAATGGGCCAGCTATTCGGTTCTGTTAGCGCCAGAGATATCGCAACAGCATTGTCTGAAGCAGGTCATGAAATTGACCGCCGTCAGGTTGTTATGGATAAGGCTATCAAAACACTTGGTCTGTTTGATATGCGTATTGTCCTTCATGCTGAAGTATCTGTATCAATCACAATCAATATTGCTCGTTCGCTGGAAGAAGCTGAAACACAGCTTGCTAGCGGTAAGGCTGTCATCGCATCAGACGCTCTTGAAGATGATGATGATGTTGTTGAAATGGTTGAAGCTGCTGCTGAAGAAGAAGCACCTGCTGAGGAAGACGCACCTGCTGAAGAAGACGCACCTGCTGAAGAAGCTGGCGAGACAGAAAGCGACGCCTAAATAGGTGCTC
Source organism: Puniceispirillaceae bacterium (SeqCode) (assembly GCA_049890115.1). Lineage (GTDB taxonomy): Bacteria > Pseudomonadota > Alphaproteobacteria > Puniceispirillales > Puniceispirillaceae > UBA685. Next base: position 5,507 of record JBMHCC010000045.1, read on the forward strand.
CCTGCCCCTAAATTATTAGGGTTCTGATAAAAAGATAAAAAATGGGCCAGATTAAGTCTGGCCCCTTTTTTTTGCGTAATCCCCGTTATCCCCAATTTTCACACATTGAATGAGATGGTGCCATCTGGCTATAGTAACATCATGGAAACATCATCATCAGTCATTCAGCTAGCAACCACGCAAGCACGTGAATTGCCCCATAATTTACAAGCAGAGCAAAATCTGCTAGGGGCTGTCCTGATTGATAATGAGATCACCGATAAAATTAACGTCCTTCTTCAGCCTAGTTATTTTTATGACCCCGTTCATGCCAGAATTTATGAAGCTGCCATGCGGTTAATCAGCCGTGGCCAGTTGGCAAACCCTGTCACAATGAAGGCCTTTTTCGATAAAGACAGCGCCTTTGGCGAAGAAGACCCAGAACAATATCTCAATGATCTGGTTGATGGCGTGATATCAGTTTCTGAAGCCCCTGATTATGCTGGTCTCATTTATGAAAGCTATCTGCGCCGCTCCTTGGTAAAAATCGCTGATCAGATTGCCCATGAAGCTGCCCGCCCTGATATGGATTTACCAGCAGAGCAACAACTCGAAAAAGCAGAACAATATCTGTTTAATCTGGCCGAAAATGATACAGCAGAGACAGGCCTGAAAGGCTTTAAACATGTGCTAGCTGGTGCCATTGAAATGGCCGAACTGGCTGCCAAAAATGATGGGCATCTGTCTGGCGTTAGCACAGGTCTAACAGATTTGAACAAATTAATGGGCGGTTTACACCGCTCTGATTTGCTGATTTTGGCAGGACGCCCTGGTATGGGTAAGACAGCTCTTGCCACAAATATGGCCTTTCATGCTGCAACCACGACCAGAACAGGTGAACAAGCTGTGCCTGTTGCGTTTTTCTCATTAGAGATGTCAGCAGAGCAGCTTGGCACACGTATTCTGGCAGAACAATCAGAGCTTGATTCTAATGCGATTCGAACTGGCAAGCTAAAATCAGCTGAGTTTGCTCAACTGATTGATGCCAGCACAGCGATTGCTGATGCTCCTTTTTTCATTGATGATACTCCTGGCTTGTCAGTATCTCAGGTAGCAAGCCGCGCCAGACGCCTGAAACGCACATCTGGCCTTGGCTTAGTTGTGGTTGATTATTTACAGCTTTTATCAGCACAAATCGGTGTACGTGCTGAAAATAGGGTTCAGGAGATATCAAATATCAGCCGATCATTAAAGAATCTGGCAAAAGAACTTGATATACCTGTGCTGGCTTTATCGCAGTTATCACGTGCTGTTGAACAACGTGATGATAAACGCCCTAACCTAGCTGATTTGCGCGAATCAGGGTCAATCGAACAAGATGCTGACGTGGTTTTATTTGTCTATCGTGAGGAATATTACCTAAACAAAGGTGAACCAGAGCAAAAAGAAGCTGAATCAATCGAAAAATATAATGAGCGCTATGAAAGATGGCGTGAACGCCTAGAGCGCACCAATGGTAAAGCAGAAGTGATTATTGCCAAGCAACGCCATGGCCCTGTTGGTGTGGTGAATGTGGCATTTGAAGCCAGATTGACGAAATTTGGTGATCTCGCAATCGATGACAGATTGCCAGATAATTTCTAAATCTCTACAAAGAGATCCATGATTACAAACACCCGCCCTGATGCGCCACTTTATACTAGCCGCCTGTCAATCGATCTTGATGCTATTTGCAAAAATTGGCGTTATTTAGATGCTATGACAGATGATGATTGCCACACAGGCGCTGTTATCAAAGCAGATTGCTATGGTATGGGCATGACAGCTATCGCCCCTGCTTTGTGGCAGGCAGGCTGCCGCTATTTTTTCACAGCTCGATTATCAGAAGCGATTATGGCACGCACTTTATTGCCAGATGCTCATATCATTGTATTTGATGGCCTAAGAGATGGTGAAGAAGATAGCTTTTATCGCCACAATCTCATTGCCTGTTTGAATGACCTAGAGCAGATTGCAAGAGCCAAAGCATTTACAGCAAAGCATAATAGCTCATTACCAATTTGTTTAGCACTTGATACTGGCATGTCACGTTTGGGGCTATCTGAAGCTGATTGGCAGGAGTTAATAGCACAGCAAGATTGGCGTGATGATTTAGATATCAGACTGCTATTATCTCATTTATCATCAAGTGATGACAGCCAGTCGCCGCATAATGCTCGCCAAAATAACCAGCTAGCCAATGCTGTGACAGACCTTGATATCCCTATCAGCCTTGCTAATTCAGGTGGCATTTTATTGGGAAAACAGTTTCATCACACCCTCACACGCCCTGGCATTGCACTTTATGGCATCGCGCCTGACAAAGCAGAACAAGGTCTGTCACCTGTTATGTCACTAACCGCAGATATCTTGCAGATTAGAGAGATAGAAACAGGTACAAGCGTTGGCTATGGGGCTGATTTTGTGGCTGAAAGACCAATGCGGTTAGCAACGCTTGGCATTGGCTATGCTGATGGCATGCAACGACATTACAAAGATTATTTGCGCCCTAAAATTGGTGAATATGAGTGCGATATTATTGGCCGCATCTCGATGGATAGCCTTGTCATTGATATCACAGAGGTGCCTGGTGATGTTATCGCCAATCATTCTTGTGCTATTTTATTAGATGATAGCTATAATGCAGATGACTTAGCTAACGATACCGGTACAATCAACTATGAGATACTAACGCTACTTGGCGAACGGGTTCAGCGTCATTATCATGGTGAGATGTTTGTGTCTGGCAAAAATGAGGATAAGGCATGATCTTTGGATTTTTACAAAGGACAGGCCGTGCGGCTTTTGAATTCTTGGCCAGTTTTGGGCGCATCGCACTATTTACCGCATCAGCTATTCGCTGGACGATACAGCCCCCTTATTATGGCCGCCAATTAGCACGCCAAATTCTGGATATCGGCTATTATTCTTTGCCCGTGGTGGGGCTAACAACGCTATTTTCTGGCATGGTGCTAGCCTTGCAATCCTATACAGGCTTTGCGCGTTTTTCAGCAGAAGATACAGTTGCAACCGTCGTTGTCTTATCGGTGACACGAGAATTAGGCCCTGTCTTGGCTGGCCTGATGGTTGCTGGGCGAATTGGTGCATCAATGGCTGCTGAAATTGGCACAATGAGAGTGACAGATCAAATTGACGCCCTTGATACGCTTTCCACAAGGCCAATGCAGTATTTGGTGGCACCACGCCTGCTTGCTGGCACCTTATGCCTGCCATTTCTGGTGCTGATTGGCGATATTATCGGCGTATTTGGTGGCTATATTGTTGGTGTCTACCGATTAGGTTTCAACCCATCTGTCTATTTATCCAGAACATTGGAGTTTTTAGAATTCTCAGATGTGATGCTTGGCCTCATCAAGGCAGCTGTCTTTGGTTTCTTGATAGCTCTGATGGGGTGCTATCATGGCTATCATTCAGGCAGAGGTGCTGAAGGTGTTGGCCTTGCGACAACAAATGCTGTGGTTTCAGCCTCTATCTTTATTTTGATAGCGAACTATCTTGTCACAGCATTATTTTTTGGGGTGTAGCAACGATGGCAATAAGCGCAAAAATCAAAATTGACCATCTTGCCAAATCATTTTCAGGCAAACAGGTTTTAAAAGATATCAGTCTTGAAGTCGCACCACAGGAATCACTTGTCATTATTGGTACATCTGGCTGTGGCAAATCAGTTACGTTGAAATGTTTACTAGGTCTCATTCAACCTGATGCTGGCGCGATTTATCTTGATGGCAGCAATATTATTGGTCAAAGCCGCGCTCAGCGTGAGGAAATGCTGCATCGTTTTGGCATGACATTTCAGTTCGGCGCGTTATTTGACAGCTTGCCTATTTGGGAGAATATTACCTTTCGCTTGCGTCAAAAATCACCCTTAAGCCGCGTAAAAGCACGTGATATCGCTGTTGAAATTGTCAGCCAGCTTGGGTTAGGCGCTCATGTGGTTGATCAATATCCTGCTGAATTATCAGGCGGCATGCAAAAACGTGTTGCACTTGCCAGAGCGATTGCTGATAAGCCGGAAATCCTGCTTTTTGATGAACCAACATCTGGCCTTGATCCTATTACTGGTGGTGTGATTGATAATCTGATCACAGATTCAGTGCGCCGACTTGGCGCAACAGCTATTACCATCAGCCATGATATGGCATCTGTCAGACGCATTGCTGATAAGGTTGCTATGATCCATCAAGGCCGCGTTATCTGGTGTGGTGATGCTGATAAAATGGATAAGACAGGCATTGCTGAGGTTGACCAATTTGTAAATGGTAAGCCTGAAGGCCCCCTCACCACAGCCATTAATAGCGCCCATAATAAAGGCGATTAATGATGGCACGGCGTCAAACACAATATATTTGTTCCCAATGTGCTAGCACAGCACCGAAATGGTCTGGTAAATGTGATAATTGTGGTGCTTGGAACGCGATGAGCGAGGAAGCAGCCCCGTCTCTATCAACACCTGGCAAAAAAATAACAGGTAGGCGTGTTGATTTAGAACCGCTTTCTGCCTCTGAGGACAGGCCACCTCTGGCACGTCATAAATCAGATATTGCTGAATTAGACCGGGTGATTGGCGGCGGCATAGTACCTGGTTCTGCATTGCTCATTGGCGGCGATCCTGGCATTGGAAAATCAACCTTATTATTACAAATGATGTGCCGCGCATCGCAAAAAGGCTTGAAAGCAGCCTATTTTTCAGGTGAGGAATCAGCTGAACAGGTGCGTATGCGTGCACAGCGCCTAGGTCTATCCTCTGCCCCGCTTCAACTAGCAACAGCAACAAACGCAGCTGATATAGCAGCATCACTTACCGCTGGTGATGGATTTGATATTGTTGTGATTGATTCTATTCAGACCATGTATCTGCCAAGCCTTGATTCAGCCCCTGGCACAGTCTCGCAGGTGCGCGCTGCCGCCCAAGAGTTAATCCATGCAGCCAAAAAATGCGGTGCTGCGGTGTTTTTTGTAGGTCATGTCACGAAAGAAGGCGCCATTGCAGGGCCGCGTGTTTTGGAACATATGGTTGATTGTGTGCTTTATTTCGAAGGTGATCGCAGTCATCATTTCCGGATTTTACGCGGCGTGAAAAACCGTTTTGGCCCAACTGATGAAATTGGTGTGTTTGAAATGACAGAGCTGGGGCTTGCTGAGGTTGCGAACCCATCAGAGTTATTTCTGGCTGACAGGCGCGAGCATGTAGCAGGTGCTGCTGTCTTTGCTGGATTGGAAGGCACCAGACCTGTTTTGGTTGAGATTGAGGCATTGGTTGCCCCATCATCATTAGCATCACCGCGCCGTAATGTGGTTGGCTGGGATAATGGAAGGCTGGCTATGCTCACAGCTGTTCTAGAAGCACGGTGCGGGGTGCCTTTATCAGGACGTGATATCTTTTTAAATGTGGCAGGCGGATTAAAAATATCAGAACCAGCAGCTGATATGGCTGTGGCAGCAGCACTGATTAGCTCTGTTACTGGCATTGCGCTTCCGGCGCGTTCAGTCTTCTTTGGTGAAGTTGCCTTATCAGGTGAATTACGTCAGGTCCCGCAAGTTGAAACAAGGCTAAAAGAAGCCTTTAAGCTTGGCTTTGATCAAGCGATTATGCCACGACCACGAAAATCAGCGCCAGCACCAAAGGGCTTATCTGTGAATTTCACAGAAAATCTTGCACAATTAATTGAAAATCTGGGCGGCCTGTCGTAACAATGGGCAAGGTATTATAACCGCCCTGCCTGTGGCAAAAGAGAGATAATTATGGATTTAGCATCCCTTAATTTTGTTGATTATATCATTTTAGTGGTGCTTGCTATCTCTAGCATTATGTCGACATTACGTGGCATGACCAGAGAGGCTCTTGGCCTGTTTGGTTGGGCATTATCTCTTTTGGTGGCAAGGTTAACCGCACCATTTCTGCAAGACCCTGTTAGCGCTGTTATCCCAAGCGAAACGCTTGCTAATGGTATTGCCTGGTCTATCCCCTTTATTGGTACCGTCGTAATCTGGTTTATCTTGGCAACCTTAATTTCGCCTGGTTTGAAAAAAGCGGGGCTTGGCGCACTTGATAGATGGTTTGGTGTGCTTTTTGGTTTTGTCAGAGGTGTTTTTATTGTCACAGCTATTTATATCGGGTCTGTTATTGGCCTTGACGGTGAAGATAATTTGCCAACAGCAGCCGCAGAATCACAATCAGCGAATGTGATTCGTGCGCTTGGGGAATTAACAACGCCCTTATTACCGCAAGACCTAGCAACACAACTAACAGAAGGCTTGCGTGAGGCAGATATTGAGGCATTAACGCCAACGGCACCTGAATTTGTTGAAGACAGCCTAAATAAGGTTCAAGAAGAAACCGAGACACGTTCAGGCGGTCTTGGATTATTAAGTGATGAGCAGAATTAACCTGCTGTTAAGGTGAAATGATTATGACAAGCCCCTTTGATGCTGGCCTTATCAGTAGTGATGATGGTGATAAACTAAATGAAGAATGTGCCGTTTTCGGAGTTTTCAGCTCTGGTAACAGTGCCCATCTGTTAACAGCTCTTGGGCTTCATGCCTTGCAACATCGCGGCCAAGAAGCCACTGGCATGGTGTCTTTTGATGGCACACAATTTAAAGATTTGCGCGGCCTTGGTCATGTTGGTGAGAATTTTGATGCTGGCTCTCCTGAAATGGCTGAGATGTCTGGCCATCTTGCAATAGGCCATAATCGCTATTCCACCACAGGGCAATCTGAATTTCGCAATATTCAGCCGTTCCTGACTGAGCTTGCTTTTGGCAAATTTGGATTAGCGCATAATGGCAATCTCACCAATGCTGAAAGATTGCGCACCTCTCTTGTATCTGCTGGCAGCTTGTTTCAATCAACCACTGATACAGAGGTGATCATCCACCTCGTGGCACGTTCACATCGCAAAACACCAAAAGAACGCTTAACAGAAGCTCTCATGCAGGTTGAAGGTGCTTATGCATTATTATGCATGTTTGATAACCAACTGATTGGTGTCAGAGACCCGCTTGGTATCCGCCCGCTTGTGCTTGGCAAGCTAGAAGATGGCTATGTGTTATCATCTGAAAGCTGCGGCCTTGATATTGTTGGCGCTGAATTTGTGCGTGATATCAAAGCAGGTGAAATGGTCATCATTGATGGTGATGGGGTGCAATCATTTTTCCCATTTGCCAATACAGGCTCTCGGTTTTGTGTGTTTGAATATGTCTATTTTGCGCGTCCTGACTCCATCATGGAAGGGCGCGGTGTTTATGCCACCAGAAAACAAATTGGTATGGAATTAGCAGATGAATCATCTGTCCAAGCTGATGTGGTTGTTCCTGTGCCAGATTCTGGTGTCCCCGCTGCAATCGGTTATTCAGAAAAATCAGGCATACCCTTTGATTTAGGCATTATCCGTAATCACTATATTGGGCGCACTTTCATTCAGCCAACGCAAGCAGGCAGAACCCAATCTGTGCGTATGAAACATAATGCCAATATTGCCGCTATCAAAGGCAAGAGCGTCATTTTGATTGATGATTCTATTGTGCGCGGCACGACCTCTCGCAAAATCGTTCAAATGGTCAGAGATGCGGGTGCCAAAGAAGTGCATATGCGCATTGCCAGCCCGCCAACCATTAGTCCCTGCTTTTATGGCGTTGATACACCAGACAAAGAAAAATTAATCGCAGCCAAAATGAGCATTGATGAAATCGCTCATGAAATTGGTGCAGACAGCCTTGCCTTTATTTCACATGATGGTCTGTATCGTGCTATGGGCTATGCCAATGGACGCAATCAAGATAGCCCGCAATTTTGCGATGCTTGCTTCTCTGGAGATTATCCTGTCAAAACAGATGTCAAAAACTTCTCAAGCGGAATGAAAAATGACCAGTAAGCTATTAGAAAACAAGGTTATTCTTGTAACAGGTGCCAGTAGAGGTATTGGACGCTCTGTGGCAATCGCAGCCGCCAAAGAAGGTGCAGAATTGCTTATCACAGGTCGCACAACAGGTGCCTTGGAAGAAGTGGATGATGAGATAAATGAGGCTGGCGGCTCAGCTGTTATTATTGAGATGGATCAAACAGATCTTGAGGCGATACCGCGCCTTGCCAGTGCCATAGCCAGCCGTTGGGGGCGTCTTGATGGGTTTGTTGCTAATGCTGGCCAGCTTGGTCAATTATCACCAATGCCACATCAGGATACCGAAACATGGGACAGAACCTTATTGGTGAACCTGACTTCACAATTTCACATGATAAAGGCATTTGACCCGCTATTACGCGCTTCTGATGCTGGCAGAGCTGTTTTAGTATCATCTGGCGCAGCGGTTGGTGTGCGGCCTTTCTGGGGTGCTTATGCAGTCTCAAAGGCTGGTCTTGAGGCTATGGGGCGTGCGTGGGCTGGTGAGTCTGAACAGACCAACATGAAGATTAATATGATTGACCCTGGCGGTACCAGAACAGCAATGCGTGCTGCAGCCTTTCCGGGCGAAGATCCAGCCACCCTGCCAACAGGCGATGATATTGCACCTGCCTTTATTACCTTATTATCTGAAGAGTGCCCTTATCATGGCGCTTTGGTCAAGGCACGCGATCTTATCTAAGGGCTTGTTGACGCCTAGGCGACAGACTGTCTCGCACCGCATTATCAAGGCCTTCTGGCAGGCCTAGCATTTGTGCAACAAGCATTTCAGCTAGCAAGGGTGCATTGGTCATGCCTCGCGCCCCTAGGGCTGTCATAATAGAGATATGCGGGGCAATTTGACCAATAAGTGGCTGCCGGTCTTTTGATGAGAGACGCCATGAAAGCCTGCCATTATGAGGAGATAGCGTCGCTGCTGCCTCTGGCCACAGATGTGCTATGAGGCTCTGATTATGCTGATGGCCCTTTTCACTCACCTCACGCTGGCCTGTCTTATCAAAACTAGCCCCTAAATATTGCTCACCATCAATGACAGGTGTGAGGTAACCGCCATAATGAAGCCCTGTTGTTACAGATGATAAAGAGGAGTGATGCCCTAAATAGCTAATTTGCCCTGCGCTAATTTGTGTTGCGAATTCTGGTAATTGTAATTGAGAAAGAATTTGAGGCATTCCTGCACCACAGGCTAATATCAGATGGCTTGCTTCTATCACTTTGCCAGATTCTAACTGGATGATAAGCCCCTCTTCGCCCTGTTTGACAGAGCTTATCGCCTCATTTGTCAGACATGATGCTGATTGTGCCAACCCCTTAACCAGCCTGACAGGTGAGATAATAGACGATGCCTTTTGTTCTAATGCGCCAAAAGCAGCAGGCAGAGACGTCAAAGAGGCAACTTCGTCTTTATCAAGCCTTGTGACCAAATCCTCTGGCCAACCAAGTGCAGCTAATTTTTGATTTCGCACAGCTTCTTTTTCAGGATAATCCAGAAATAAAGAACCCTGATGTAGGACCGCATCATGGTGCCTTGCTAACTGGCTGGCAAAAGACAAACAAGATAGCGACATACGGCTTGGCGCATCATGATGCAAACGAAGACGTGCTGATTGCATGGCTACCTGATTGCCAGATGCCCCTTGTGCTAGCCCATCTGCCTTATCAATCAAAACGGATTTGATGCCCCTTGCAGCAAAGCTGGCAGCAAGGCTAGCCCCAGCAATACCACCACCAATAATGACAGGTTGGCAATTGATGGTTTTACGAGGCATTTGACCTGGCTTTTCAGCTATCAGCATTTCACGCTTTCGTCCAAAGCCAGGCTTTTTGGCAATGGTGAAACCAGCTTTGGTCAGGCCATTTTTAACCCTAGATGCCACAGTAAAAGTGGCGCATTTGGCACCTTCTGCACTATGTCTTGCGATTTCTTGAAACAAATCTTCATGCCATAGGCTTTCATTTTTGGCAGGTGTAAAACCATCCAAAAACCAAATATCAGCTGTAAAGTCAGTTGCTGCCATCATCTGATAAGCATCGCCATAATGCAGATGAAGATGTGTTTTACCAGCCTGCAAAATCACCTTGTGATAGCCTGGCCAGCGCGGCGGTAATTGGCTGATTAATTCAGTTGAATAAGGATGGATTTCAGCAAAAGGCTGATGTGCAAATTTGATAATATCAGCTGTTAAGGGACAGATTTCAAAGCTAATAAAGTCAATTTGGCAATCTGGATTGACCTTATCGCGCATTTGCTGTGCTGCCAAAAGATTCAAGCCTGTGCCAAATCCTGTTTCAGCAATGGTAATCTGCTGTGAAACTGCCATTTGCTGGGCAAGTTGCGTGCCTTCACAAAACACATAACGGCTTTCAGCAAGGCCACCTTCACGCGAAAAATAGATATCATCATGACGCAAAGATGTAATGGCATCTTCTTTTTCAGCAATCTTGATATCTGGCAAGCTAACAAATGGTTGTTTGGCTGCTGATTTTTCGGGGCCGTTATCCATTTTTTTCTTTTCTCAAAAGGTTAAACACACAAATCCTAAAGACGCCATGGAGCTGCTATTAGAATAACTACAAAAAGGTGATGGTGATGGCGAACAAAAACCCCCTTATTTTTCGAATTTTTTCATCTTTTATTTCAGTTGGTCAGCTGACAATTTGTCTTGATGATGGCCGTAAACTCATTGCAAAAGGACAAGAAGATGGTCCGAAGGTGGTATTCTCACTGCCTGACACAAGGCCATTATATCATTTTGTTAGACAAGCAGACCTTGCCATTCCTGAAGCTTATATGTCTGGCAAACTTGTTTTGATTGATACCAGCCTTGATGATTTTATGATCTTCCTCTTTTTGAATAAACAGGCATTTTATCGCACAAAACTGCAATATTTTCTGCGCTTCTTTGGTGCTATTGCCATGTGGTGCAAGGGGCAAATTAGGCACAAAGCTGCCAAAGCCAATGTGGCACATCATTATGATCTAACTGATTATCTTTATGATAGTTTTCTTGATGATAAACGCCAATATAGCTGTGCTTATTTCGAGAAGCCAGATGATAGCCTAGAGCAAGCCCAATTACAGAAGATTGCAAGACTAGCAGCAAAATTACGCCTTCGCCCTCATCATAAGATACTTGATATTGGCTGTGGTTGGGGCGAGCTAGCTTATAGCTTAGCAACCTTAGAAGATGACCTGCTTGTCAAAGGCATTACGCTGAGCGAAAACCAATCTGCCTATGCTAAAGATTTAGCACGCAAACGAAAATGCCAAAGCAGTCTGTCTTTTGCCTTGCAAGATTATCGTGATGAGACAGGCACCTATGATCATGTGGTATCAGTTGGAATGCTAGAGCATGTTGGTTACCAATCTTACCAGACCTATTTTAATACCGTATCAAGGGCATTAAAACCAACAGGGACAGCGGTCATACATACAATTGGCAAACAATATATGACCCATAGCAGAGCGCCCTTTATCCAAAAATATATTTTCCCAGGTGGCTATATCCCTGCCCTATCAGAGCTTACCAAAGCGATCGAAAAGACAGATCTTCATATCCTTGATATCGAAGCAATGCATATTCACTATGCTGAAACATTACGGCATTGGCGACAACGCTTTATCGCAAAACAAGATGACATCATCGCGCTATATGATGAAAGATTTTTCCGAATGTGGTGTTTTTATCTGGTAAGCTGTGAATATTTTTTCCGTCTTGATGGCGGCGTTGTCTATCAGATACAATTAGCGAAAAGCCAAGGTGATAGCCCGTCCGAGCGAAGCTACATCAAAGATAAAGAACAGGACTATTTGAAAAAGCTATGTCAGATATCGACCCATTCTGGGAAACTAAAGAGCTCAGTGAAATGACAAAAGATGAGTGGGAATCATTATGTGATGGTTGCGGGAAATGCTGTGTCTTGAAGCTAGAGGATTATGACACTGCTGAAATTTATTACACAAATGTGTCATGCAAATTATTATGTCCAACTTCAGCACAATGCACAGATTACCCTAATCGAAAACGCCATGTACCAGATTGTGTGATTTTAACGCCTAACAATTTGGATGAGATCTCATGGATGCCACAAAGCTGTTCTTATCGAAGGCTACATGAAGGCAAATCCCTGCCTGATTGGCACCCTCTTATTACAGGCTCACAAGATGCGTTGAAAAGCTCGCCTCACTCAGTTGCTGGCAAAGTTATTCCAGAAGGCCTTGTCAAAGAAACTGATATGCCAGATCACCTTTATGATTGGGATTTTCCGCTATGAGGTTATTACTTTATGGTCTTATTGCTTTGTTAATTGTGCTGTCTGTATGGCGTGGCACAATATCAGATGGCGCGCGTCCAGAATGGCATCATTGCAAAGAATCTTTGCTTGAAAAGGTGATTTTTAAAAATTGCACCCTAATTTATGAAGGTGATCAGCAACCAGCTTAGGCTGAAAAGGGGTTATCTGATGGGTAAGATGGTGCGAAAAGGTGATTTGCCATCTAAAATCTGTGTCTTTTGCAATCGGCCATTTGACTGGCGCAAAAAATGGGCAAGAGATTGGGACAATGTTCATTATTGTTCTGAGCGTTGCAAAAGACAGGCCAAAAGCGAAGCACGCAAATCTGCCTAGGGTATCAGCTTCAGTAAATTTGCCACATTATCAGCTTCTTCAGCATCCTTATCCCATCTGATGGCATGAAAACGCGGAAACCGCATTGCAACCCCGCTTTTATGACGGCGCGATGTGTGGATTGAATCAAATGCCACCTCAACAACAAGGCGTGGTTCAACCTCTCTGACAGGACCGAATTTATTCACAGTATGGCTGCGAACAAATTTATCAAGACGGCGTAACTCCTCATCAGTAAAGCCAGAATAAGCCTTTGCCACAGGCACTAAATGCCTGCCATTGCCCTCATCCACCCACGCACCAAAGGTAAAATCAGAATAGAGTGATGAGCGCTTGCCATGACCTCTTTGGGCATAGAGAACAACCAAATCAGCTTGCAAGGGATCACGCTTCCATTTCAGCCATTGCCCTTTCACTCGCCCTGATAGATAGGGGCTGTCCTTTTGTTTTATCATCACCCCTTCAATCAAAGGGTTTTCACGCCCCTTTTGACGGAATGCTGCCACATCTTGCCAGCTTGTTGGTGATAATAACTCAGAGATATCCAGCCTATCATGTTGTAGGTGGCTGATAAATCTCTCTAGTTTTTGGCGTCGTTCCTGAAGTGGCAGCATGCGAATATCATCCTCACCATCTATCAGAAAATCATAACAGCGCATAAAAACTGGTTGTCCTTCTTGCATTTTCTTAGATGGTTTTTTGCGATTAAGCCGTTTTTGCAAATCATTAAAACTGCCGATGTCATCTGGTCTGCCAGCCAGCAATTCACCATCTAGCGTGCCTTGCCAGCTTGCATCAGTGACCATCTCGGGAAACGCTTGTGATATATCATCACCTGAGCGAGAAAATAGACGCACCCCATCTGATGCAGAAACAAGCTGGACACGCGCCCCATCCCATTTCCATTCAATCTGACAATCAGCAATAGGATAGTTATCAAGATCGCCTTCATCAAGCGGATGTGCCAGCATAAGCGGGCGAAACACAGCACGGCCATCTGCTTGTGGTCTGTCTGCCTTGCCTTCTAGCCAGTTAAATAAATCATCAAATGGCGGCGATAATAAAGGCCAGATTTCCTCAATATCTTCAATTTTTTTATCAAAGCTCTGGGCAATAGCAAGACGCATCAGGCGCGCTGATACACCAACACGCAGACCACCTGTTGCCACCTTTAGCAAAGCCCATCTTTGCCTTTGATCCATTGCATCAAGATAATGACGCATGGCCATTTCACTCTCTTTACGATTAGCATGTAACAAGGTTGTGATAATGGTGCCTAAATCAAAATCATCTGTCTGAGAAGCTGGTTTATCAGGCCATAATAACGACACTGTCTCAGCCAAATCACCCACAAAATCATAGGATAGCGCGAATAAATCAGCATCACAGCAGCTCGCTGCTAAATCACGGATCATTTTGCCCTTTACATGTGGCAAGCTCAGATCGCCTGTTATCACAGCCACACCATAACCACGGCTATCACCTGATGTTTGCGACAGCCAATCTGATAGGTAGGCTAATTTTGCATTGCGGCGTGGACTAAATACTAACTGTTCCAAAAGGGCAGCAAAACGTCTCATTCTTCTGCCTCATCTTCATAGCCAATCAGTGATAACGCTTTGGCAGATATGCCCTGTTTACTAAGAGCCAGCACAAGAGCATCTTCATTGCCATGAGTGACCCAGACCTGACGTGCTTTGACCTCTTTGATAGTCATAAGCAAATCATCCCAATCAGCATGATCTGATAAGATCAATGGCACCTCAACGCCGCGCTGTCTAGCTCTTGCTTTGACTTGCATCCAGCCAGATGCAAAACAGATAAGCGGGTCAGGTAATCGCGCTGCCCAACTGCTGCCAAGTGCTGATGGCGGCCCTAGAATAATCTTACCTGCTAAATCAGAATTTGCGACACCACGCCTGCCTGTTGTTGCTGGCAAAAGCTGCCCTAAATCAACATTTTCACTTTGGTAATAATCGCATAATTTTGCCAAAGCACCATGAATGTAAATTGGCTCATCATAACCTGTTTTACGCAATAAGGTGATAACACGTTGCGCCTTACCAAGCGCATAGGCACCGATAAAACAACTGCGTTCTGGAAATAGCTGGCGTATTTTCATCAGTTTCGCAATTTCATCTGCTGGTTCTGGATGACGAAAAACAGGCAAGCCAAACGTCGCCTCTGTAATGAAAATATCACAAGGAACCACATCAAAAGGCGCACAGGATGGATCATATTTTCGCTTATAATCACCAGCTGCGATGATGCGCGTCCCCTGATAATCTAGGATGATTTGCGCACTACCAAGCACATGACCTGCTGATGCCAGAGTGAGCCTCGCCCCGCCTATTTCAATAGGTTGATGATACTCAAGACCAATGGTTTCACTTGCAAAATCAGCCCCATAACGCAACGCCATAATGGCAAGCGTTTGCGGCGTGGCTATAACCTTATGATGGCCAGCTCTGGCATGATCAGCGTGACCATGCGTGATCAGCGCGTTTTTGACAGGACGAACAGGGTCAATATAAGCATCTAGCGGCTTAACATAGACCCCCTCACCTCTAACCTCTATCCAGCTATGTGAAATCGCTTCATCTGCCATTTTCTAATGCGATAAAAATCTAGCCTTTCATGCCGAACATTTTGTTCCATGCATCGCCAGACAGATCACGCAAATCAGCCCGAAATTCCTGACCAGCTTTCATGCCGTTCTCGACACCTTTATGGCTAAACATGCGTGCCCGCCAGGCGCTCACATGCGGATAATCTTCTATTGTGACACCTTGATCATAATAGGTTCTCGTCCACGGGAAGATTGCGATATCAGCAATGCTCATCTCATTGCCAACGAGATAATCACCTGCTTTTTGCAAGCGTCTTTCCAAAACACCATAAAGGCGGTTTGCTTCATTTTCATAGCGTTCAATTGCATAAGGGACTTTTTCTTTGGCGTATTTGGTAAAATGATGCGCCTGACCAAGCATGGGACCAAATCCGCCCATTTGCCACATTAGCCACTCTGTCACAGCAATTTTACCGCGCTCATCTTGTGGCATCAGCTTGCCTGTTTTCTGAGCCAGATACAGCAGAATAGCGCCTGATTCAAAAACGCTAACAGCTTCGCCATCTGGACCATCAGGATCAATGATAGCAGGCATTCTATTATTTGGCGAAAAAGCCAGGAATTCTGGTGCAAATTGGTCACCTTTGCCAATATTGATCATCTTTAATTCATAAGGCAGCTCTAACATCTCTAGCGCGATAGAGATTTTGTGACCATTAGGTGTTGGCCAGAAATAAAGTTCGATCATTGTAATGAAATCTCCAAAAAAAATAGGACAGCTTGCTGGACAAGTTATATACCCAAACATAAGTCAATCTGGATTATATTCTAGTTAAGTTTTAGATTCTATTTATGCCGAACTCAATGCGCACAAGCACAGCTTTGTTACCTGATTTATTTGCTAATTGGTTTGCCACAAAAGGCTGGCAACCTCATCCGCATCAGCTAGAGATGCTGGAAAACTGGCAAAATGGGCGTTCTGCTTTGTTAATTGCGCCAACTGGTGCAGGTAAAACCTTGTCAGGCTTTCTGCCGACGCTGGTGGATTTGCATAAGCAAATGGCAGCAGCAGGTGATCAGCTGCCAGATGGCATTCATACGATTTATGTGTCGCCATTAAAGGCATTGGCAACTGATATAGCACGCAATCTCACTGCACCTGTTGCTGAAATGGGTATTGATATTGCAATAGAAACAAGAACGGGTGATACCCCGCAGGCAAAACGAAATCGCCAGCGGCAAAAACCACCTCATATATTGCTAACCACCCCTGAATCTCTGGAATTAATGCTTGCCTGGCCAGAGGCAGAACAAATTTTTGGCAGTCTGAAATCTGTGGTGATTGATGAAATTCATGCTTTATCAGGCACGAAACGCGGTGATTTATTATCACTTAGTCTGGCAAGATTGCGTTCAATGACCACAAAATTACGCATGTGTGGCCTATCTGCCACTGTCGCTAATCCTGATATTTTTGCTGGCTTGCTTGCTGATGATCCCAAAGATGTTACGATTTTCAAACCAGCTTTGGTAAAAGATATTCACATCAGTATGTTACAAGCCCAAGAAGAGCTGCCTTGGGCAGGTCATTCAGCGCATTATGCCTTGTTTGAAATTTATGAATATCTGCGCAATCACAATAAAACGCTGATTTTTGTCAATACCAGAGCGCAAGCAGAATTACTGTTTCAAGCTTTATGGATGATGAATGATGATAATCTGAAAATCGGACTGCATCATGGCTCATTAGATGTTGCTCAAAGACGTAAAGTCGAAGCCTATATGGCAAAAGGAGCGCTTGATGCTGTGGTGGCCACATCATCTTTGGATCTCGGCATTGACTGGGCAGATATCGATCTGGTCATCCAGATTGGCGCACCCAAGGGGGTATCACGGCTGGTGCAACGTATTGGGCGTGCTGGCCACAGGCTGGATCAGCCATCCAAAGCTGTGTTGGTGCCAGCGAACAGGTTCGAGGTATTAGAATGTATCGCTGCGATTGAATGTGTGAAATCATTACAATTAGATGATAGCCCGCCTCATGATGGGGCATTGGATGTGCTAGCACAACATATTGTCGGCATAGCCGTTGCTGGCCCTTTTGATGCTGATAGCCTATACCAACAAGTTATCAAAGCACCACCCTATGCCACCCTTACCAGAGATAGCTTTGATGAGGTGCTAGATTTTGTCGCAACTGGCGGCTATGCCTTGCAGCATTACAGCCAATTTCACAGGCTGGTAAAAGGCATTGATGGCTTATGGCGTATCGCTAATCCACAGGTGGCACAAAGATGGCGCATGAATATTGGCACCATTGTTGAAACAGTCACAATGAAGGTAAAGCTGAAATCTGGTCCTGTTCTGGGTGAAATTGAAGAATATTTTGTCCAGAATTTAACAGCTGGCGATCATTTTATCTTTGCCGGTCGCATGTTGGAATATCGCGGCATTAAAGCCAATATGGTTGAAACCACTTTATCAACTGCCAGCGAACCAAAAGTGCCTGCCTATGCTGGTGGTCGCCTGCCGCTATCGCAAAACTTAGCCGATACTGTGCGTGCTGTTTTGCAAGATGAAAGCCGTTGGCGCCACTTACCAGATGATGTCTCATGGTGGCTGAATTTACAAAAGAGACGCTCTGGCATTCCTGGCAAGGATAAATTGCTGGTTGAAAGCTTCAAGCGTGGTCAGAAATATTACCTTGTTGCCTATTGCTTTGAAGGTCGCAATGCGCATCAAACACTTGGCATGTTATTGACCAAACGCATGGAAAGAATGGGGTTTGGGCCACTTGGCTTTGTGGCGACAGATTATGCTGTTGCTGTCTGGTCTGTTTATCCTGCCAAACAGCCAGAGGCGCTGTTTCACCCTGATTTATTAGGTGATGATTTAGAAGAATGGATGGCAGAATCAACTATGTTGAAACGGTCATTTCGCGCTGTTGCGACCATTGCTGGCTTGTTGGAAAAACGCCTGCCTGGCCAGGAAAAAACAGGCAAGCAAATGACTGTCAATTCAGATCTTATCTATGATGTATTACGCCGTCATCAACCAGATCACCTGTTGTTAAAAGCAACTGCTCAGGATGCTGCAAGAGGTCTGACAGATATCCGCCGTCTATCAGATATGCTTGCACGTTTTTCAGACAAAATAGATTTCTGGGAATTAGATTATATTAGCCCAATGGCTGTGCCATTAATGCTAGAGGTTGGGCGCGAATCTGTAACAGCAAGTGGTGTCGAAGTGTTGCTAGAAGAATTGCAAGATGAGCTTTTACAAGAAATGCAGGCATTAACGCAATGACAGCTCAAGACACAATTCAGGTAAGATTTCATGGCCATGATTTATTATTATGCGCTGATGGCACAATTTTTTTCCCCGACAAACATTATCTGCTGGTATCTGATTTACATCTAGAAAAAGGAGCAGCTCTATCGACAGCAGCGCCAATTCCGCAATTTGATACAGCTGACACGCTGGCGCGGCTACAAACAACAATAACCAGATTTAACCCGCAAAAAATCATCTGCCTTGGTGATAGCTTTCATAGCAACGAACGTGCCTTTCGCATGCCAGCAACCTATAGTGACCAGTTACAGAAAATGGGGGAACTGGCCGAATTTATCTGGATCACAGGCAATCATGACAGCATCTTGCCAGACCGCCTTCCTGGCAAGATCTATACTGATTATCAGATTGATAATCTCAGGCTTACTCATGAAGCTGATAATCTGCCAATGACACCAACCTTATCCGGGCATTTTCATCCAAAGGCACGCATTAAATTACGTGCCCGCCATTTATCAACACGCTGTTTTGTCCAAAATAGCTTGAATATTATCATGCCTGCCTTTGGCAGCTATACAGGCGGCCTTAATATTATTGATAAAGCATTTGCCCCTTTTATCGACAAGCAGACACGCCTTTATCTATGTCATGATAACCGCATTTATGGGCTGCCATTTAAAGCTGCAAAATTAACAAAATCGCTATAACTGACAATGAATAATATTAGATAAAGTTTAAATCCGCATGGTGGAAAGACCCGTATAAGTGATTATAATTAATAAGGTATTTTGAGGGACATTATGCGTATTGCGGTTATCGGCGCCGGCATTTCTGGGCTAGGAGCAGCCTGGTTATTATCACAAGATCATCAGGTTCGGGTTTTTGAAAAGCAATCACGCATAGGCGGTCATTCAAACACTGTCGATGTGTCTTTTGGTGATGTTGCTGTTCCCGTTGATACTGGTTTTATTGTTTATAATGAGCTGAATTATCCCAATTTAATTGGCTTATTTGATAGCCTAGATGTCGCCACCAAAGGCTCGCAGATGTCTTTTTCTGTCTCTTTGCGTGATAAGAGCCTTGAATATGAGGGCTCATTACGCGGCCTTGTGGCTCAGCCAGAGAATCTATTCAAACCACAATATTGGTCAATGCTGAATGGTCTTCGTCAATTCTATGCTCGTGCTTATGATTATAGCCTTGAGACTGATGAAACTGAGACATTAGGCGCATTTATAAAACGTCATCAATTCTCACAGTCCTTTATTGATGATCATTTGCTGCCAATGGGGGCTGCTATTTGGTCATGCCCTGCTGATACGATGCTTGAATTTCCAGCGCGATCATTCATTCAATTTATGCAAAATCACAAATTGATGAATTATATAGACCGTCCGACATGGCGGACTGTTGCTGGTGGGTCACGCAATTATGTAAAAAAGCTAATAGATGCCTTGGATGGGCAAATCGAAACTGATGCCACTATCACAGCTGTCAAGCGCCAATCATCTGGCGTTATCTTATCCATTGCCGGTGAAGGCGATATTTATTTTGATAAAGTCATTATGGCTGGTCATGCTGATGAGATGTTGCCATTGATAGAAGATGCCACTGATACAGAAAGAGAGCTGTTATCAAGCTTCACCTTCCAACCAAATGAAGTTATTCTGCATTCAGACCCCTCTTTGATGCCAAAACGCAAAGCAGCATGGGCAGCGTGGAATTATCTGACATCAAAAGATGAGAATCCGAATTTATCTGTGACCTATTGGATGAATAAATTGCAATCGATTGATAATCGCTATCCATTATTTGTCACGCTCAACCCGTTTCAAGCACCGGCACCATCTTTGACACATCGTCATTTTTCCTATGATCACCCCGTTTTTGATGCCAAAGCGATAAAAGCACAGGCAAGGCTTGGTGAAATTCAAGGCCAAAACCATATTTATCATTGTGGTGCCTGGACAAAATATGGTTTCCATGAAGATGGTCTTAGCTCTGCTGTTCGGGTTGCCAAATCGCTTGGCGCATCGATACCGTGGGATAGCCCAACAGAGCATTGGCATGAACCTGAAGCAATGAATGAGCGTCTTCAAGCATAGATGACGATTTTGGGGGCTGGAAATATGGGAGTAAACAAAGACAGAGATGACAGGGATGCCTGCCAGCTTGTTTTGTCTGATATTCATCATACCAGACATAGCCCGAAGCCACATTTTCTAAAACGCCCTGGGCTGTCTTTGCTTATCGATCTTGACCACCTAGAACAAGCAGCAAAGCAATCTTGGTTCTTTTCAGTTGGACGCCTCAACCTGTTATCATTTTACCCGTCAGATTATGGGTGTTTTCATAAATCAGCCAAGCAGATTGAAAAGGCAGATGATCTGGCTTCTTATATCAGGTCTCTTGCAAAAGATTACGGTGTCTCTCACCCGTTGGGACGTATTGAGCTACTGACTTTTCCGCGCATAATGGGCGTTAGCTTTAATCCCTTATCTGTTTATCGCTGTTTTGACCAAGATAATCAGCTACGATTGGTGGTCTATGAGGTACATAACACCTTTGGTGAAGCCCATAGCTATGTTGGCATCTGTGATGAAAAAGGCAGAGCCTCTTTACATGAAACAGATAAGATTTTTCATGTG
Organism: Puniceispirillaceae bacterium (SeqCode); assembly: GCA_049890115.1. GTDB lineage: Bacteria > Pseudomonadota > Alphaproteobacteria > Puniceispirillales > Puniceispirillaceae > UBA685. Next base: position 26,587 of record JBMHCC010000045.1, read on the forward strand.
TCGCCCTTTTTCGATGTGCAAGGGCAATATCAGTTACTTGTCAGCCAAAGAGAAGATGATTACCGTTTAATCATAAGATACCGGCGTGAAGGACAACTTGCTTTGACAGCAACTTTAAGAGGCAGCATTACCAGCATGACAGGCCTATCTATCCTGTCATCTCTTGTGAAAACAAGACAATGGCCTATGCGGCCTTGGTTCGCCATCCATGTTGAAGCAGCAAAGCTATTTTTCAAACGGCTTACCTATTTTTCAAAGCCAGAACCCCCATCACATCCCCATTCTTTATCATCAGCAAAAGGACCAAGATGATGTTTGCCACTCTTCGTTATCGCATTGCCAAAAATATCATACTAAAATTGGCGCGCCGTATTGGTGTGGGTGAATTGCACTTAACCTTTCCAGAAGGTGACAGTCATCATTTTAAAGGCTCTAAAGATGGCCCAACAGCTCAACTTTCCATCATAGAGCCTGTTGGACTAAATCGTATCATTAAAGATGGCAAGATGGGATTTTGTGAAGCCTATATGGCCAATCAAGTAGCATCTAATAATCTGGTTGATTTAGTTGAATTCGCTGTTTTGAATAATGCTTATATCGAAGAAAAGCTGCAAATGAATAAGCTATCTTGGGCTTTGACCAAGCTGCGGCATAATCGTAATCGCAATTCCAAGAAAGGCTCAAAGCGAAACATCTCCTATCACTATGATTTAGGCAATGATTTTTACGCTGAATGGCTTGATGAAACCATGACCTATTCATCTGCTGTTTTTGACAAACACACAGATAATTTATCAAAAGCGCAAGAAGAAAAATATCGCAGATTAGCTGAAATGGCTGATTTAAAAGCTGGTGATAAGGTTCTGGAAATTGGCTGTGGTTGGGGCGGATTTGTAGAATTTGCAGCGCGCGAATATGACGTTCATGTAACAGGCATCACCATTTCACAAGAACAATTTGATTTTGCTAATCAGCGCATCAAAAATGCGGGCATCACTGATAAAGCATCAATCATTATGACAGATTACCGCGACCTTGAATCTGCCAGCTTTGACAAGGTTGTCTCAATAGAAATGTTTGAAGCTGTTGGCATGGCTTATTGGCCTGCTTATTTCGACAAGGTTGCAGATGTTCTCAAAAAAGGTGGGAAAGCAGCTTTGCAGGTTATCACAATTGATGACAAGGAATTTGACAGCTATGTAGCAACCCCTGATTTTATTCAAAAATATATTTTTCCAGGTGGCATGTTACCATCTATGGAACGCATCAAAGCACCAATAGAAAATGCTGGTATGGCATTGGTCGAAGCCAAAGGCTATGGCCTTGATTATGCAAAAACGCTTGAAATTTGGCGTGAAAAGTTTCTTGGTAAATGGCCAACAATTCAACAAAATCAGGGATTTGACAATCAATTTAAAAATATGTGGGAACTCTATCTAGCCTATTGTGAGGGCGGATTTAAAACAGGCATGATTGATGTGAAACAAATGTTGTTAACCAGAGACTAAAGACGCTTATATCACCTTGTGGAAAACTATATTTGGCGTTGATCCAACCCTAAAAGCGCGGCGTAAATTCAAGCAAAGAACAGCCTCTATGTTGAGTTGCTGAGAGCTGGATAGCCTTAACCATGGCCACATCACAAGCGCCTATTATTCAAAAACCATTCATCCCTGAAGAGTTTTTCGTCGGAGATTTGCGTGCTAGCGGCATGTTCATTGACCGCTTTGGCACAGTACAAAGACGTTTTGCTGCCAATGTGGTTTGTGAAGCTGCCAATGATGGCTTTGTGCTTAATGAAGATTTCACCTTTAGTGACGGCAAAACAGAAAAGCGTGTCTGGCAGATTAAACGCACTGCTGATAACCGCTATATTGGTCTCACTGATGATGTGCCTGAAAAGGCGACTGGTCGGCTGACAGATATCGGCCTAATCTGGCGGTATCATTTCTATCTGGAAATGTTTGGCAGACGTGTATTGGTAAAATTTGATGATAAAATGATTATGCAATCATCTGATGTTGTGTTGAATCATGCTGTTATCAGCAAATTTGGCCTCAAATTAGGCGAACTATTTATCAGCTTTCACCGCAAATAATGCCTAACCATGCGCAAATAGGCGCATGATACGCCTCGTTATCCAACCAATATAAGGCAGGAATGACAAAAGCTGGCTGGCTGAATCCCAATGGTCATGATGCAATATGACCTTGCCATCATCATTAAAATGAACCTCGCTCATTCCTGTAATATCAAAAGGCATGTTCGGGGCTGACTTCACAATGCCTGTCATGCGCCATTTCATATAGCAAGCTGTCTGTGAATAAGCGACATCAAGCACCTTGAATTTTGGGTCAGTCATAGTCTTAAACATATCGGTAAAGACTGAAACCATCATATGGCGACCTGTCAGGCGATTAAAGGGGTCAATAAACACCACATCATCTGCCAGCATATCAGCTAGCTTATCAAGATTATCTGGTGCGATGCTCTCAAAATAATAGGCATAATTTGTGGCTGTATCATTGCTCGGCATGGCGTCATTATTTCTTTGTGTTGGTGGCTGAGGATACAATTTTGAAATAGATATCATTTGATAATAACTTCAGCCATTTCATTTTTCTGGCAAATGATTTTGGAAAGGCAATTTCAAATTTATCTGATGATAATCCTGCTAGTATCTCTAATGCCGCCTTATCAGCACTAATGATATCAGGCATCACAAAATCATTCACGGCAGTGGCTTCTGTTTCAACAAACCCTGGATTGATGACCTGTAACTTGATGCCAGTATTTTGCAAATCAAACCGCAGAGATTCTGCCAAATTAATAATAGCAGCCTTAGTTGGTCCATAAGCAATAGAACGAGGCAGGCCGCGATAGCCAGCAACAGAGGCCATTAAAGCAACATGCCCTTTATTTGTCTTTTGCATTTCAGGCAGCACCGCAGCCAAACAAGCGATAACAGCCATATAATTCACATCCATGTGACGCTGAAACGCCGACAAATCAATATGCCCTGCTTCTTGTGGCTGATAGATGCCAGCATTTGGAATAAGAACATCGATTGCACCATAAGATGCGGCAGCTTGTTCAGCAGCATCAGCTACTGCCTGGTGGTCACACACATCAACGGCATAGCCAGTAAAGCCTATTAATCTGTTTTCCAGATCATCAAGAAGAGATTGCCGGCGTGCCAGACCTGATACCTTATGCCCTCGCTGGCATAGCAATTCTGTTAACGCCTTGCCAATGCCAGAGCTTACACCAGTGATAAAATAATGAGCTGATTTTTGCCCCATAATTATCCTTTAGTTCGCAGTGACTGGCGACCACCATCAACCGCTATCACGGCACCAGATATCCAGCCAGAACGCTGATTATCCATCAATAGAGCTGCCAGAGATGCGAAATCATCACCTGTGCCAAGACGGCGTAAAGGATGAGCTTGTGCGATCCCTTTTGCCATCACATCATTTGATAATAAAGGTGCTGCCATTTTGGAATCTGTCAAAGATGGCGCAATCACATTAATGCGAATATCTGGCGCTAATTCAGCTGCTAACGCTTTTGCCATCCCTTCAACACCTGCTTTAGCAGCAGCGATAGCACCATGCGCCACAAAGCCCTGTGTGGCGGCCACAGAGCTGAATAATAATACCGACCCTTGCCCCTGTTTTAAACTGGCAGAGGCATCTTTGATGGCAAGGGCAGCTGCTGTGACATTCAGATGAAAGGTGGATGCAAAATCCTCTGACTGCAATTTGCCAAGCGGTTTCAACAATATCGACCCAACAGCCCAAATAAGCCCTGTAATAGGGCCTTTTTCTGCTGCCTTTGCTATCACATGCTGTATTGATGCCTCATCAAACGCATCGAAAACAGCGATAGGCATAGCAAGTTCCGTGCCAAGGCTTTTTAATTCATCAGATGCTCTGCCTGCTAGGAGGAGATGGCCACCTTCTGAGACAAGTTGACGAGCAATGGCTTTACCAATTGCGCCAGTTGCGCCAAAAACGATAATATTATTCATGGTCTTTTTGTGGGATTTCCTGTGGGCTTGTCTAAATTACTGATGTTGACTTCAAAATCAGGCATAATAGTCATCTTTACGAGGCACCACAGAGCCTAGATCATTGATAATCCGCCTAGAATACAGATAATCCGCAGGGTGAAAAGGAAGTTGGTCATGTATTTTAAATCAGGAAAACACCGCGAAGCAGGATTGCGCTATTCAGCATTTAAAGCACTTGTGGCACCGCGCCCTATTGGCTGGATTTCGACCATCTCAGAGGATGGCATTGCAAATCTGGCACCTTATAGCTTTTTCAATGGTATTTCTGAGCTGCCGCCTATGGTGATGTTTGTCTCAGCACCTGATGTCAGACCAGATTTGCCAACAGCTCATCAGCATCAAGCAAAAGATAGCCTTGCCAATATTCGTCAAAGCGGTGAATTTGGCGTCAATATTGTGGGTGTAAAACAAATAGATGAGATGATGATTTCATCACAAAATATGCCTGCCGATCGCGATGAATTTGAAGCTGCCGGCCTTGTGAAAAAACAAGCAAGAGATATCAAAGCGCCCCTTGTGGCTGGTGCGCCTGCTCATCTGGAATGTTCTTTATATCATATGATAGAGCTGCCAGGCTCACCGAACCGTGCAGGATGTGTGATGGTATTAGGGCATGTGATTTCAATGCATATTGATGATGCTGTTATCACTGATGGGCTGGTAGATGTCACAAAATTTCAGCCTGTTATGCGTCTTGGCTATAAGGATTACAGCCACATCACAGATATCTATCAGAAATGATTGGCGCAATCGCTCTTAAAGCTATGCCGTGATAGGCATATAGGCACCAGAACGCTTTAGCCAATAACACAATTTTTCACCCGTAAATTCACATAACCGCTAAGGTCAGATTTACGAAACTCCAAGGACAGCATCCAATCTTGTGCTGGCACGATTAATGAGAAAGGCAGCCTTTCCTCACTAATTCTTTGCCCCCCCAAGTAGGATTGGCGCACCTTGATAGGCTGATTGGCATCAAACCAAGGGTTTGTTTTATTGCCATTTTCATTCACAGCACCTTCGACAGATAGCCGCAATGCGCCATCAAACAACGATAATCGTGATTCCTCACCGCCATAAAGTGCCGTTGCAACCGCGATAGGCGCATCATGCATAAGACGGCAATTTGTTGGCACACCAAGAGATTGCAAGGCTGCATAAATCTGCTCAATCTTGGTACCATTAGCGATTTGCGCTTTGACTAATTTGGTGACTTTGCCAGATGTTTCATCTGTTAATTTGCCTGCCGCAATTTGGGCATTTGCCTCTGTCAATTCGGTTTCCAGCTTTTCAACCAAGCGACTGAGATTCTGTATCTCTCTGTCACTTTCAAATATCGCCAGATTATAATCAGCCTGCAGGCGTTTTTGTTCAGCCGTGCCCCATAGCCAGCCAAACCATGCCACCAAAGCGATTAAGGTCACCCTGAAAAGCAAAGTGAGCGAAAATCGCATTTCTCGGCGACGATATTTCTCTCTTGTTTGAAAAAAATCCATTTGAGTTTCGCTGATAGATTGGCGCAAGGGCTATGCTCTGGTAATACAGTAACTGCTATCGTCTGCCAATAGGCTTGACAGCGAAAATCTCGGTTTGCTGGAATAGCAATCACGGCTGATCATTAAAAAGGAAACCCATTATGGCAGGACATCGCTCCCCTCGTGCTTGGCAAAGAATGTTATCTGGCAGACGCCTTGATATTCTGCAACCAAGTCCCATCGATATCGAAATTTCTGATATCGCACATGGGCTGGCGCGGGTGGCAAGATGGAATGGCCAGACCAAGGGGAAATATGGCTATTCTGTTGCGCAACATTCTGTTCTGGTAGAGCGGTTGGTGCAAACAAATGCGCCTAAATTAGACCAAAAATGGCGACTTGCGACATTGCTTCATGATGGGCCTGAATATGTCATTGGTGATATGATTACGCCTTTTAAAACGGCTTTGGGTCCACAATATAAAGACATTGAGGCTGGCCTTGAGGCAGCTATTTATCTGCGCTTTGGCCTGCCAGCTCACCTGCCAGCCTATGTGAAGACTATTATCAAACGTGCTGACAGAATGGCTGCCTGGTTAGAGGCAACCCAATTAGCTGGCTTTTCAGAAGATGAGGCAAAAAAATTATTTCCGCAACCGCGCGGCCTGCCCGCGAAACTAAAATTGACGCCGCAATCACCAGAAGAAGCAGCAAAAATATTCTTACGCCGCTTTCATATTCTAAGTGGAGAGGTCAGCTGATAAAAATCAGAAGATGATAGGTGTAATGCGGCCTGATATTACATAGCCGCTATCATCAGATAGGCTGGCGCTAGCTAGTGCCAGCACCAGATTACCGAAATGTTGAACTAGCCTTTCGGCTTAAGAGACGCGATAGGCGCAGTATTAGAGGCAGCATCTTCTTCAGCGTCATTTGCCGCTGTTTCTTCCACAATTTCAGCCTTTGCCTTTTTTGAGAAAGCACTAGCTTTTGCTGGCTTTTTTGCGTCTTCAAATAAAGATGGGTCAATTTTAATTGAATTGAGAAGGCCAAGAGAGCGTTGCATCAATGCGAGTGATTCATCAAGCATCGCAATCGCTTTTGCAGTATGGGCATCATTGACCTTTTCATTTTTTTCAGTCAGTTCCCAAGCCAGGCTATTAACCTGATCTGAAATACGCACCAGCTTTGTTTTACCGCGCTTTCTCAGATTGCGCACATTGGCAATTACCTTACTCATTTTCCTGCTCCAATTTTTAAAAAGCCTAGCCTTCTTGGTTAAGTATAAGTTATTTCTGATATAATGCAATAAGGTGACGATCTTGATGAAGCGCTATTTTCTCGTTGCATAAGCTGACAGGATTAGCTATCCAGATGCCACCAGCATCAAATATGCTTTTGCGGGCGTGATGGAATGGTAGACATAACGGACTTAAAATCCGTGGGCCTTAGGCCGTGGGGGTTCAAGTCCCCCCGCCCGTACCATTTGCAAGGGAACAGCAGCTTATGTTCTTTCTGCCACTTTTCGATGATAATAAAACAAACTCTACACCGCTGATAAGTTGGATTATCATTGGGTTATGTGTTCTGGTATTTCTCTGGCAGTCAGGCCTTAGCCCATTAGCAGAACGAAGCGTGATAGTGCATTATGGTGTTGTGCCTGCACGATTATTTTCTAGCTATGATTTTTTGACCATTGTCAGCTCAATGTTTTTGCATGGCGGCTTTTTGCATCTTGGATCAAACATGCTTTATTTGTGGATCTTTGGCGATAATGTTGAAGATGCTATGGGCAAGTTCCGCTTTATTATCTTCTATTTATTATGTGGTATGGCAGCAGCGTTAACACAAGCATTAATCGACCCCTCTTCACCTATCCCGTTAATTGGCGCATCTGGCGGGATAGCTGGCATATTGGGGGGCTATATTATGCTCTATCCGAAAGCCACAATCAGGGTATTTATGTGGATATTTATCATAATCAGATTACTGAATATCCCAGCATGGATTGTGCTTGGCTTCTGGATTGGCGGCCAGTTCTTATCAGTACCTGCTGCACTAGAGGGCGGCGGCGGCGTTGCTTATTTCGCGCATATTGGCGGTTTTATTGCTGGCATGATTCTGGTTAGTTTGTTCAAACGCTCTGATGTGCCATTATTTGGTGCATCATCTGGTGCATTACCAGCATGGCACATTGAAGCATCTACCAATTTGCGCCATGATTTCCGCAAAAGCCATGTGTTGGAAAAACAACATCGCTCTGGCTCTGTGCCTGGCTTTAAACGCCGGCCCAAAGGCCCTTGGGATAGCTGATTGTCACCATGCTAATTATGCCGCATGATGGCTATTAGCTATCTTGGCCTTCTGCCAATATTTGGGCATCATGACCTGCTGAGCGCACCTTATCTGCCATCATGGTGGCAGCTTCATAGCAATCTGTTTTATCTTTTGATGTAATCACAACAGCGGTGCCAAATTGCCCTGGTTTGAACCAAGGATAGCTGCCAACTGACAGCCCTTCAAAATGATTGGAAACCTCTTGCATAATGGTTGCAATCGTACCCTCACCAATGGCGCATTGCACTGTGATACGGGTGCGTTTTGGGCCGCCCTCTAACTTATCTTTCAGCCCCTCAAACATCGATTGCAAAATAGATGGCACGCCTGCCATCACATAGACATTTTCCAAGATAAAGCCTGGTGCGGCACTGGCAGGATTATCAATCAATGCGGCATCTTCTGGGATATCAGCCATTTTTTGGCGTGCTTCATTAAATTCAATATCTGTGTCTTTATAATGTGCCAAAAGGCGTCTTTCAGCTTCTTCATGGCGGATGACAGCCTTGCCAAATGCTTTTGCGATAGAGGCTGTTGTTATATCATCATGAGTGGGGCCAATGCCGCCAGATGTAAATAGATAATCATAGCTCTCAGATAATTCGCGAACATGCCTGATAATCACTGATTCCACATCAGCAATAACGCGCGCCTCAATCAGATCAATACCGATCTCATTTAGTTGCTCTGCCAGCCAGCCAATATTTTTATCCTTTGTACGACCTGATAGGATTTCATCACCAATCACCAAAATTGCTGCTGTCTGGGTTGCCATTTTACGCCTTTTCCTTATCTGCACGCGCTATCGCGCCTATCTGTCAATTTGACAAATCACCTGTCTTTGATGTTTATATAGCGGCTCTATTCTATTTGAGAAGGTGCAAGGTCAAAACAAATGCGTTATGAGTCCGTTATTCTGCATGGCACAGATGGTTTTGCCGGCATGAGAAAAGCTGGCCGTCTGGCAGCTGAAGTTCTTGATATGATAACAGAACATGTTGTTGCTGGCATCACAACAGAACAGCTTGATAAGATCTGCCATGATTACATTACAGATCACAATGCCATACCAGCACCACTGAATTATAAAGGCTTTCCCAAAGCAACCTGTATCTCATTAAATCATGTGGTTTGTCATGGCATCCCTGGCCCTCGCAAATTAATTGAGGGCGATATATTAAACATTGATGTCACTGTTATTCTGGATGGATGGTATGGTGATACATCTCGGATGTATGTGGTTGGTAAACCATCTGTCAAAGCGAAAAACCTGATTAATAACACCTATGAATGCCTGATGCGCGCTATTGCGGTTTGTCGCCCTGGTGCCACATTAGGTGATATTGGCCATGCCATTCAAAGCCATGCTGAGGCTAATCGCTTTTCAGTCGTACGTGATTTTACCGGCCATGGCCTTGGCCGCGTCTTTCACACAGCCCCAACCATTTTACATTATGGCAAACCAGGGGCTGGATTGGCATTAGAGGCTGGCATGATTTTTACGATTGAGCCAATGATTAATGCTGGACGCTATGACACTAAAATTCTGGATGATGGCTGGACAGCTGTAACCAAAGATAAAAGCTTATCCGCGCAATTTGAACATTCTATTGGCATTACCGAAGATGGCGCTGAAATCTTCACCCTGTCACCAGCTGGCTATAGCAAACCGCCTTATGATGGTTAAGTTCAGTTAACAAACAATTCATTCACAATTTCTTAATATCTGTGCTGATAAACTAAGCCAATGATTGCCGCATTTCAGAGGCAATCTGCGCTTTATAAATAGAGAGATCATGGCACAGAAAGACAATCATCAGCGTGGCCACAGGCAGCGCATGAAGGAAAAAGTCAAGTTACGCGGCATATCTGCTTTATCTGACCATGAATTGCTTGAATTACTGCTCTATCCCTTACGGCCGCGTATAGATACGAAACCAATCGTCAAAGCGCTATTTGCAAAATTTGATAGTTTCGCAGGCATGTTATATGGCACCGAAGCAGACTGGCACTCTGTGAAAGGTATCGGGACTGAAACAGCCCTTCATTTTCAGCTCATCGCTGAAATTCTAGATCGCCTATCTTTTGATCGTATTAAAGACAGGAACATCATCTCTCATTGGCAGAATTTGGAGTTTTATTGCATTCAAAAATTATCGTTTGAAAGCACTGAAACCTTTATGATGATTCTGCTAGATAACCAGAATCGAGTTATAGATAATGTCATTTTGGGTTCAGGAACCGTTAATCAAATGATCATCTATCCAAGAGAGGTTTTGCGTCAGGCGCTAGCCTATAATGCTGTCAGTGTGATTTTAGTTCACAACCACCCAAGTCAGGATAAAAGGCCAAGCCCACAAGATATTGAGATGACAGCTATTTTAAAAAATACGCTATTAGCTGCCAAAATAACATTGCATGATCATGTCATTGTCGCTGGTGGCAGCTGTATCAGCCTGCGCAATAACGGCTTAATTCCAGACTAATCAACCGCCAGACTAGCAAAGCTCAAACTGGCAAATCACAGTATTTGAGAGAGCCGAAAACCTCTTATTTTTTGGTCTTATTATTTTTTTGCGAGATCTGATATTGGATTTCATCGCTAGCTGCTTTGGTCAGCTCACCAGCTCGCCTTGCGCCTTTCAACAAGGCAGGCTTTGCTTTTTCAGCAGCGGTTTTGGCAATCTTTGATGCCTCTGCTTGCACTTTTGGGTTTTGTGCAGCACGCAAGGCAAGATTCATCAACAGACGTCGTACTATCATGAAATCGGCCTTCTTTATTAGTTAAATTTGTACTTTTATACCCATCACTATAGCCAATCTTTCAGAAAAATGATATGACATCGCATCATCAAATTATCTTTTTTTTCTGGGGAAATTATCGTTCCATGATACCGCGTTATGCACGCGAGGAAATGACCGCAATCTGGTCTCCTTCTTCTAAGTTCCAAATCTGGTTTGAAATCGAAGCACATGCCTGTGATGCGCAAGCAAATTTAGGCGTTATTCCAAAAGAGGCCGCAAAAGCTGTCTGGGAACGTGGTCAATTTGACATTGACCGCATTGATGAAATCGAACGCGAAACCAAACATGATGTCATCGCCTTTTTGACGAATCTGGCAGAATATGTAGGGCCAGAGGCACGTTTTGTCCATCAAGGCATGACCTCATCAGATGTGCTTGATACCACTTTGGCCGTTCAGATGGCGCGTGCCAGCGATTTACTGATGACAGGGTTGGACAGGCTTTGTGATGCGCTTGAAAAACGCGCTTATGAATTCAAGACAACACCAACCATTGGCAGGTCGCATGGTATTCATGCAGAGCCAACGACATTTGGTCTAAAATTAGCGGGGCATTTTGCTGAAATAGATAGATGCCGCAGCCGCCTTGCAGCAGCGCGTGCCGAAATCGCAACCTGTGCTATCTCAGGTGCTGTTGGCACATTCGCGCATATTGACCCAGCAGTTGAGGCACATGTTGCTGAACAGATGGGGCTAGCGATTGAGCCTGTTTCAACACAAGTTATCCCGCGTGATAGACATGCTATGTTCTTCGCGACCTTGGGTGTCATTGCCAGCTCGATTGAGAGATTGGCAACCGAAATCAGGCATTTGCAACGCACAGAAGTCAGAGAAGCTGAAGAATTCTTCTCAGCAGGGCAAAAAGGCTCATCAGCCATGCCACATAAGCGTAACCCTGTTCTAACTGAAAATCTGACAGGCCTAGCACGCATTGTTCGTGCAGCAGTTACACCAGCTATGGAAAATGTGGCTTTATGGCATGAACGCGATATTTCGCACAGCTCAGTTGAACGTATGTTTGGCCCAGATGCCACTATCACACTTGATTTTGCACTGCACCGCATGGCTGGCGTTATTGAAAATCTGCTTGTTTATCCTGAAAAGATGCAGGCAAATCTTGATGCGCTTGGTGGTCTGGTTCATTCACAACAAGTACTGCTTGCCCTGACACAAAAAGGTGTGAGCCGCGAAGATAGCTATAAGATGGTTCAGCGCAATGCCATGGATGTTTGGGCTGGCAATGGCAATTATCTTGATTTGCTGAAAGCAGATGCTGATGTGCAAAAGGCACTATCTGATGCTGAATTAGAGGCCCTTTTTGACCTTGAGCAGCATTTCAAACATATTGATACGATCTTTGCGCGGGTCTTCAAAAAATAGCTAGGCGATAAAAAAGAGATACTGATGAGCGATAGAAAACCACTATATGAAGGCAAGGCAAAAATTCTCTATGAAGGCCCTGAAGATGGCACCATCATTCAGTATTTCAAAGATGACGCTACCGCCTATAACGCACAGAAAAAAGATAGCATCTCGCAAAAAGGCGTGCTGAATAACCAGATTAGCGCACATTTATTGCCAGCCTTGGGGCATATTGGTATCCCGCATCATTTCATTGAACGTCTCAATTTGCGTGAACAGCTTGTTCAAAAAGTAGAAATTGTGCCGATTGAGGTGATTGTGCGTAATGTGGCTGCAGGCTCTGTCTGCCCTCGCCTTGGCCTTGAGGAAGGCACAACTCTGCCAGCGCCATTAATTGAATTTTGTCTCAAAGATGATGCGCTTGGCGACCCTGTTGTCGCGCGTGAACATATCACCCTGCTCGGTTATGCCGACCATGATGAGCTTGATGAAATCACCTATCTGACAGAACGCGTGAATGACTTTTTAAGTGGGTTATTTTTTGGCATTGGTGTGCGGCTCATTGATTTCAAATTAGAATTTGGCAGATTAGCTGATGAAGATGGCTATCAAATTATTCTGGCCGATGAGATCAGCCCTGATAATTGCCGCCTCTGGGATGCCGAGACCAATGAAAAGATGGATAAAGACCGCTTCCGACGTGATTTAGGCGGGCTTGTTGAGGCCTATAGCGAAATTGCGCGCCGCCTTGGCATTGAAATTGAATTTGAAAAAAAAGATTAAGGATTGTCAGACCATGAAAGTCACTGTGAATATCTCGTTAAAAGAGGGCGTTCTTGATCCCCAAGGCAGAGCTGTTGAACGCTCGCTAGCATCGATTGGATTTTCCGAAGCAAGCAATGTTCGCATCGGCAAGCAAATCACGCTTGATGTCGAAGCTGAAGATGCTGGACGTGCCCATCAGCGTGTAGCGCGTATGTGCGAGCAAATTCTCGCTAATACGGTTATCGAAGATTATGAAATTACAGTTGAAGAAGACCAATGAGAGTAGCAGTAATTATTTTTCCAGGCTCTAATTGTGACCGCGACATGATGATGGCTGTCAGCCGCATTACGGGCAGGCGACCTGATATGGTCTGGCATAAAGAGACAAGCCTTGATGCTGCTGATTTGGTTATTATCCCTGGTGGCTTTTCTTTTGGTGATTATTTGCGCTGTGGCGCCTTGGCAGCACGTTCACCAATTATGGAATCAGTGCTAGATCATGCCAGCCGTGGCGGCGCTATCTTAGGTGTTTGTAACGGGTTTCAAATTCTTTTGGAAACAGGTCTTTTACCAGGTGTTCTTGTCAAGAATAAGGGACTGAAATTCATTTGCCGTGATACCAGATTAGCTGTTCAGGAAACCATTAATTCGCCTTTTACTTCTGGCTTTACAGCTGGTGATGAAATCACCATTCCTGTCGCCCATAATGAAGGTAATTATTTTGCTGATGAAGATAGTCTGGCATCACTAGAAGATAATGGCCAGATTGCCCTTCGCTATGTATCTGGGCCGGCTTTTGGGCCAAGCAATCCCAATGGCTCATCCTTAGATATTGCCGGCATTTTATCACCTAATGGCCGGATAATGGGAATGATGCCTCATCCTGAAAGAGCTGCTGATCCAGCGCTTGGTAATGATGATGGTTTACGCTTTTTAACACAAGCTTTGACGATGGTGGCAGCCTGATGACTGAACGTGAAATGACCTTTGATGATGCTGCCTCTATGGGGCTATCACAAGATGAATGGGACCTTATTCAAAAGCGATTGGGACGGCTGCCAAATCTGACAGAGCTTGGCATCTTCTCTGCTATGTGGTCAGAGCATTGTTCTTATAAATCCTCTAAAAAATGGCTGAAAACGCTGCCAACAGAAGCATCACATGTCATCCAAGGACCTGGTGAAAATGCAGGTGTTATCGATATTGGCGATGGCAAGGCTGTGATTTTCAAAATTGAAAGCCATAATCACCCCTCTTTTATTGAACCCTATCAGGGGGCGGCAACTGGTGTTGGCGGCATTTTGCGTGATGTTTTCACCATGGGGGCGCGTCCAATCGCATTATTAAATGCGCTTCGTTTTGGTGATGCCTCGCATGAGAAAACACCGCATTTGATTAATGGTGTGGTAGCTGGTATTGGCGGCTATGGGAACTGTATCGGCATCCCAACAGTTGGCGGCGAGGTCAATTTCCATAAATCCTATAATGGCAATATTCTGGTAAATGCCATGGCTGTTGGCTTGGCTGATAATGATAAAATCTTTTATTCAGCTGCTACAGGTGCTGGTAATCCTGTTATTTATGTTGGTGCTAAAACAGGTCGTGATGGGATTCATGGTGCAACCATGGCATCTGCTGAATTTTCAGAAGAGACAGAATCAAAGCGTCCAACGGTTCAGGTCGGCGATCCCTTTACTGGTAAATTATTAATGGAAGCCTGTCTTGAGTTAATGGCTGCTGATGCTGTGCTATCGATTCAGGATATGGGAGCAGCTGGCCTGACCTCTTCTTCTGTTGAGATGGCATCAAAAGGCGGTCTTGGCATGGAAATGGATTTGGATCTGGTGCCAGTTCGTGAAGAGGCCATGTCAGCTTATGAAATTATGCTGTCTGAAAGCCAGGAACGCATGCTTATGGTCATTGACCCAGCACAGACAGAAACAGCGCGTGCTATCTTTGATAAATGGGACCTTGATTTCATGCCGATTGGCATTGTGACAGATACAGGCAGGCTTGTTCTGAAAAAAGATGGTGAAATTGCCTGTGATATTCCGCTTGATCCGCTGGTGGATGATGCCCCTGAATATGACAGACCGCATCATGAGCCAGCAACCAAACCAAAGCTGGCAAGTGCTGATGTAGTGACAGATAAATCAATCGCTGAGCTGCTAGCAGAATTGCTGGCAAGTTCTGATCTGGCCTCGCGGCGTTGGGTCTATGAGCAATATGACAGTGATGTTATGGCAGATACACTAGCAGGCCCTGGCGGTGATGCTGCTATTGTGCGTGTGCATGGCAGTGATAAGGCGATAGCCATTAGTACTGATTGCACCCCGCGCTATGTCTATGCTGACGCCTTTGAAGGCGGCAAACAGGCTGTTGCAGAATCCTATCGCAACTTGTGCGCCACAGGAGCGACGCCGCTTGCTGTGACGAATAATCTTAATTTTGGCAATCCAGAACGCCCTGAAATCATGGCTCAGATAGTTGGCTCTGTTAAAGGGATGGGAGAGGCTTGCTCTGTTCTTGGTACACCTGTCGTCTCTGGCAATGTATCTTTATATAATGAGACAGATGGCGAGGCCATTTTCCCCTGCCCTGTCATAGGCATGGTTGGCACGATTGATAACATCGCTGATACAACAGCTATGAAATTCCAACAAGCTGGTGATGATATTTATATTATTGGCCAATCAGATGATGTCAAAGATGGCTGGCTTGGCGCTTCAATTCTGGCATCTCATTTGGACATTTCTGATGATTATGCACCGCCACCTGTGAGTTTGTCAGATGAAATGGCTCATGGCCAATTTGTGGCAAAAGCTGGCAATGCTGACATCATAAACGCCGCTCATGATATCTCTGATGGCGGGTTGATGGTTGCCCTTGCTGAAATGGCTCTAGGCACAGGTCTTGGTGCAAATTCTGCAATAGCTGACAAAGGTTTGGGATATGCTTTTGGTGAAGATCAAGGCCGCTATATCATAACCACTAATAAGGCAGATGCATTGGAAGCTGCTGCTGCAAAGGCTGGTATTCCTTTTGCTAAAATTGGCACAGTAATCGCTGATCACATCTTGCAAATAGCTGTTAACGAGACCATATCATTAGATAAGGTAGCTGATGGCTATGAGGCAACAATACCTGCTATTGCAGCAGGCTAATTTGGCAAGAGGAGCATCTTTGATGGCAATGCAAGCACATGAAATTGAAGATTTGATCAAGGCAGCTTTTCCAGATGCCACAGTCAAAATTGAAGATTTACGCGGTGATGGCGATCATTATGCCTGTCTTGTGGAAACAAACGCATTTGCTGGCAAAAGCCGTGTTCAACAGCATCAGATGGTTTATAAAGCACTTGGCGGACGTATGGGCGGCGAGCTTCATGCGCTAGCTATCCAAACCAGACTGCCATCATCAGATTAGGCAAAGGGGTAATATTATGTCAGATACAGCTATTCACGAACAAATCGAGTCTGAAGTAAAATCACAAGATGTGGTTTTATTCATGAAGGGCACTCCAGTCTTCCCGCAATGTGGTTTTTCAGCTGCTGTTGTTGGTGTTCTGTCTCACGTTGGCGTCCAATTTAAAGGCGTTAATGTGTTGGATGATGATGAAATCCGCCAAGGCATCAAGGATTATTCAGATTGGCCAACCATTCCACAGCTTTATGTAAAGGGCGAATTTGTTGGCGGTTGTGATATTGTGCGTGAGATGTATGAAACTGGTGAATTGCTGGAAATGCTAAACACTCATGGCATCAATGTTCAGCCGCAAGGCTAGCCTTCAAGGCTTATCGTCATTCAAATAAAAAGAGCGGTGAGTTTAGCCCTGTGGCAGTGACTCACCCTGCTCATTTTGAAAGGCATCATCAAGACCAAAAATTTTGGTGCTTGTGACCTCAGCGATACGAATCTGGAACCAGCTATAGAATTCTTGTCGGCCATGCTCTTGCGCAATGCGGTGGTCAGCCTGTCTTCCCCAAGCTGTGATGGCATGTCTGCTTTCCCAATAGGAGACTGTGATACCAAGACCGCTATCATCACGCACTGATTCAAGCCCCAGAAACCCTGGCTGCTTACTGGCAAGAGCCACCATTTTTTCACTCATAATCTGATAGAGATCATCACCGCTATCACTACGCTGATTGGTAAAAATGGCAGCATAATAGGTCTTTGGCCAGTCTTTCATCTTATAACATCCTGCACTATTCCAACTGATCGTAATGATCATGTTATTTACCATTTCACGCAACAAACAAAAATAGCGCCATTTGGCGCTATTTCTTTATCACTTCGTCAATGATGATGATTAACGTGAATAATATTCGACAACCAGATTTGGTTCCATCTGTACCGGATAAGGCACCTCATCCAAGGTTGGGATGCGCACAAATTTTGCGCTCATCTTTTCATGATCAGCATCGATATATTCTGGCACGTCACGTTCAGTTGAAGCAACAGCTTCCAGAACAGCTGGAATAACTTTTGATTTTTCTTTCAGCTGGATTTCATCGCCAGGCTGCAGCATCACAGAACCAATGTTACAACGCTTGCCATTTAGCATAACGTGGCCATGGTTAATCAGCTGGCGCGCAGCAAACACTGTTGGTGCAATTTTTGCGCGATATAGCACAGCATCAAATCTTGTTTCTAAGATACCAACCAAATTCTGACCTGTATCACCAGAACGACGAACTGCTTCAGCATAATAACGCTTGAACTGCTTTTCGCCGATATTGCCGTAATAACCCTTCAGCTTTTGCTTCGCCATAAGCTGTACACCGAAATCGGTAGGCTTTTTGCGGCGCTGACCATGCTGACCAGGGGCGTAATCGCGGTTATTTAGAGGAGATTTCGCACGACCCCACAGGTTAACACCTAAACGGCGGTCGATTTTATGTTTTGCGCTATGGCGCTTGTGATCTGACTTTGGAGCCATGATACATTTCCTTTTTGTTGTTTTTGGCCCGGTAGTGCCTTATGGCCGGGAACGAAACCCTTATGATAACGCTCCACTTTCCCAGGAATGATGGGAAAATAGCGAATTTTGTGGATATGTCAAGAACCAAGGATGAAAAGCAAAGACTTCGCGCAAGGCTATGATTTTTCTAATTTGGTTAAAATGCCATGCCAAGTGCGTAATTCTTGTTTTGTTGGCGTTGCTCTTGTGAAAAAAGCACGCAAATTACGCTTCACCACAGGCGCCATTTCAGCAGTAGCGAAAAACTCTTTTTCATCAAGCATCGCCTCAAAGCGGCTAAAGAAGAAATCCCTATCTTGCAAAGTGGCTAATTCTGGCCAAAGCGCATCACTTTCTGCCGCTTCTGTGCCTAAGGCAGCCATGCGCCATTCCCAGCTTATCATCAATACAGCCTGTGCTAAATTAAGGCTTGAAAATTCGGGATTGAGATCAGCTGAAACAATATAATCAGCTAATACCGCCTCTTCATTATCCATCCCAGACCGCTCTGCTCCAAATAAAAAGGCAATTCTTTGACCAGCCTCTTGCGGCTGTTTGGCAGTCATTTCAGCTGCTTGGCGAGGATTTAGCTCTGGTTTCACCATATCACGTCTACGCGCTGTTGTGGCAAAAGCCAAAGTGACATCATGCAGGGCAGCGCCAATATCATCATATAATTCAGCATTATCTAGAATATCAGTCGCAGATGACGCCATTGGCACAGCATCAGGATTAGGCCAGCCATCACGTGGTGCCACCAAACGCAGCTCACTAATGCCGCAATTTTTCATAGCCCGCGCACTGGCGCCAATATTTTCACCCATTTGAGGACGCAATAAAATAATAACAGGTGGTTGCATAAGAGCCTGATTACGAGCCATGTGGCAATTCAGCTTTATCACGATGCAATTTATAACGCATACCATCTGCTAATGCGATGACAGAGGCATCAATAATGTTTGTTGAAACACCACAAGTACGCCAGATATGTTCTTTATCATCTGTAAATTCAATAAGAACACGTGTCACAGCACCTGTGCCTTTATCACCATTTTGCGGCTCTAAAATACGCACCTTATAATCAGTTAGCTCAACCGAAGCTAGTAAAGGATAGGCTTCTATTAATGCTTTGCGCAAAGCTGTATCAACCGCATTAACAGGGCCATTACCAATAGCCACCTCATGATGTGATTGACCGCCAACAACAACTGAGGCTGTTGCTTCAGATTCGACAATCAACTCACCTTTGGCATTAAAGCGGCGTTCATCCATTACCCGAAAGCGACCAATTGAAAAATAATCTGGCACTTCGCCCAAAGCTTGGCGTGCCATCAATTCAAAACTGGCTTCTGCTGAATCAAATGACCAGCCCTGAAATTCGCGCTCTTTTACTGTGGCGATTAGCTTATCAAGACGGCTATCTTTAGCATCAATGATAATGCCCACTTCTTTGAAACGTGCCAGAATATTTGATTTTCCTGTCTGATCAGAGACAAGATAGTGGCGCATATTTCCCACTGTCTCTGGCGGAATATGCTCATAAGTGCGTGGGTCCTTTTGTGCAGCAGAGGCGTGTAATCCGCCCTTATGTGCAAAAGCAGCAGAGCCGACATAAGGCGCATGCGCATTTGGCACACGGTTTAACCTGTCATCGATTAAACGCGATAACGCCACCAATTTTGGTAATTTTTCATGCGGCACATTGGTCTGATAGCCGAGCTTCAGCATCAGATTTGGGATAAGTGTAATGAGATTAGCATTGCCGCAACGCTCACCAAGGCCATTAATCGTGCCCTGCACCTGACGTGCACCTGCTTTAATCGCTGCTAGTGAATTGGCAACCGCAAGGCCAGCATCATTATGACAATGAATGCCCAGATTAACCTCTGGCAGAAATGCCTTGGTCTGGCTGACAATATCAAACACCTCATCAGGCAAGGTGCCACCATTGGTATCACATAACACAACCCATGAGGCGCCGCCTTCATAAGCTGCCTTCACGCATGATAGCGCGAAATCACGATTAGCCTTAAAACCATCAAAGAAATGTTCACAATCAAACATTGCTTCTCTGCCTTTTTTGACAGCCGCAGCTATTGAATCTCTGATCATAGCCAGATTTTCATCTAATTCGATATTCAAAGCAGTTGTGACGTGGAAATCCCATGTTTTACCAACCAGACAGGCTGAATCTGTTTCAGCGTCTAAAACGGCATTTAGGCCTGGGTCATTTTCAGTTGACCTGCCGCCACGTCTGGTCATGCCAAAGGCGACAAAACGCGCATTTGAAAAAGCAGGTGGTGAGCCAAAAAAGCTATCATCTGTTGGATTAGCCCCTGGCCAGCCACCTTCAATATAATCAATACCAAAATCATCAAGCGCATAGGCAATCGCAATCTTATCAGCCACAGTAAAATCAATACCTCTGGCCTGTCCCCCATCACGTAAGGTGGTATCAAATACATAAATGCGATCGCCAGTCATCATCCGGTCCTAAATTTTACTGATATGCTTTGTTGCCATTCGTGGGATTGTTGTACTGAAATTAGCCAAAATGTGCAAATCTGCTCTTTGATCTTGTTATGATTGGCGTTGCCAACTTGTGCCATCAGCACTATCAAGTAAGATAATACCTTCATCTGCTAGCCTATCACGTATAGCATCTGCTGTCGCAAAATCACGCGCGGCTCTGGCGTCATTGCGCTTGGCTATTGCCTCTTCTATTGCGGCATCATCAAGGCTCTGTGCATCACCTGATGTGGCTTTAAACCAGCTATCTGATGGCTGTTGCAGCAAGCCCATTAAACGAGCTGCTGAACGAAGCTGGGCTTTTGCATCCTCATCACCCTGATTGGCTGATTTGGCTAATGCGTGCAAAATTGACAATGCCAAAGGGGTGTTTAAATCATCATAAAGCGCGTTCAAGAAATCTTGCGGGATCTCTGCATCAGCCTGTGCATCTCCTGCGGCTCTATAAAGGCGGTCAAGTGCCTGTTTTGCCTCTTTCACAGCCGCATCAGAATAATCCAACGGCGCACGATAATGCGCATTAAGCAAAGCATAACGAACAGCCTCACCACGGTGATTATCTAATGCATCACGAACTGTGGTAAAATTACCAAGCGATTTTGACATTTTCTCACCATCAATGGTGACATAGCCATTATGCACCCAATAATGAGCCATATTCTGTGTATCATGCGCACAACAGCTTTGCGCAATCTCATTTTCATGGTGCGGGAATATCAGATCAAGACCACCAGCATGAATATCAAATTCAGAACCTAAATAAGCAGCTGTCATGGCAGAACATTCAATATGCCAGCCAGGACGCCCCCTACCCCATGGGCTATCCCATCCTGGCAGGTCAGCATCTGATGGCTTCCAAAGGATAAAATCCCCAGCATCTTTTTTATAAGGCGCAATTTCAACACGTGCGCCTGCGCGCATCATATCAAGGCTACGTTTTGATAATTGGCCATAGTGAGGCATCTCATTAATCGCAAATAGCACATGGCCTTCTGCTTCATAAGCAAAGCCTTTGGCAATTAATGTTTCAATCATTGCTATCATTTCAGCGATATGATGTGTTGCGCGCGGCTCAATATCAGGTTCATCCACATGTAAGGCCGCCGCATCTTCATGAAAGCGTTCTATCGTCTCAGCACAAAGCGCATCAATGGCAATTTGTCTGTCAGCAGCGCGCTGATTAATCTTATCATCAACATCTGTGATATTGCGCACATAGGTCACCTCTGGATAAAGATGACGCAAAATACGAACAAGCACATCAAACACCACTAACGGGCGCGCATTGCCAACATGGATATTATCATAAACCGTTGGCCCACAGGCATAAATGCCAACCTTGCCAGCCTGTAATGGCACAAAAGCCTGTTTTTCGCGATTCAGGGTATTATAGAGATAAAGGCTCATGCCTTATCTCCGTTAAGGCGTGCCAAAATGCGCTCGCGCCCCATATAAGACAGCAAACCAGCCACTTCTGGCCCTGCATTACGCCCTGTCAAAGCCAAACGTAACGGCATAAATAATCCACGACCTTTTACCCCTGTGGCAGTTGCAACCGCACTTGTCCAATCTTTCCAAATAGAGGCGTTAATATCGCCATCTGGCAGCATATCAGCAGCTGCTTTGGTGACAGCCTCATCTTCGATAACAGGTGCAATTGGCTGATGGCAAATATTCCACCATTGCTCTGCTTCTGCCACGATTGCCAAATTACCGCGCACTGCCTGCCAAAATGACTCATCGGTAATGCCATATGCGACCAGCTGATCTTTCACATCTTCAAATTCATAATTTTGCACGATACGAGCGTTAATTTGCGTTAGCTCTGCAGGATCAAATTTAGCAGTGGCTCTGCCAAAACTAGCAATATCAAAACCAGCTATCACATCTTGCATGCTTGCAAAGGCTTGAACAGGCTGTGAGGTGCCAATGCGTGATAATAAAGAGGCTAAAGCAACAGCTTCCATGCCATTATTGCGCAATTCCGCGACAGACAGGCTGCCAAGGCGTTTTGACAGACCTTCACCATCAGCACCAGCCAATAACGCCATATGACCCATATCTGGCACCTTAGCACCTAATGCTTCAAAAAGCTGGATTTGAGCAGCTGAGTTTGTGACATGATCTTCACCACGCAAAATGGTTGTGATTTCATGATCACTATCATCAACAACTGAAGCTAGTGTGTAAATCACTCTGCCATCTTCTCTAATAATCACGGGATCAGATAAAGATGACATGTGATAGGCGACATCACCGCGCACCAAATCTGTCCACTTCACTTCTTCATCAAGCAAGCGAAAGCGATAATGCGGGCGTCTGCCTTCTGCTTCATAGGCTGCTTTTTGCGCCTCTGTTAGCTTTAAAGAGGCTCTGTCATAGACAGGTGGCCTGCCAGCATTAAGCTGTGCTTTCCGCTTTAAATTAAGCTCTTCAGCTGTCTCATAACAGGCATAGGCACGGCCATCTGCTAATAATTTTGCCAAAGCATCATCATAACGTTGCAAGCGATCTGATTGGCGATCCTCACAATCCCAATTCATTCCCATCCATTGCAAATCTGCTCTGATAGCTGTCTCAAATTCTGATGATGAACGCTCTGTATCTGTATCATCAATACGCAACATAAATTGACCACCAGCTTGTCTGGCAAACAAAAAATTGACTAAGGCTGTGCGCAGATTACCCACATGTAATTTGCCTGTCGGGCTTGGTGCAAACCGAACTTTTGGCACCTGCTTTGTCATGAGGAACTCTCCTTGGGGGATATATGATGCGGCAAAAAGCCTGATGTTAGCGGCAAACGCCTGTCACGACCAAAAGCACGAGATGTGATCTTGGGACCTGGCGCAGATTGAAAGCGTTTATATTCAGCACGGAATAACAGATGTGATATCCGCATGACAAGAGCGCGGTCATAGCCCTCTTTTACAATACTATCAATATCAGACATATCTTCGGTCAAGCGGCGCAAAATATCATCAAGCACTTCATAAGGTGGCAAGCTATCAGTATCTTGTTGATCAGGTCGTAACTCAGCTGATGGTGGCCTTGTGATAATACGAGGTGGAATAACCTCGCCTTCAGGGCCAAGTGCCCCTTTTGGCATAACCTCATTGCGCCATCTTGTCAGCGCAAACACCTGCATTTTCCAGATATCTTTTAACGGGGCATAACCACCACACATATCCCCATATAAGGTGGCATAGCCAGCAGCATATTCAGATTTATTACCTGTGGTTAAAATCATATTGCCAAATTTATTCGACAACGCCATTAACAACATACCACGAAGACGTGATTGAATATTCTCTTCGGTGACATCAGCAGATGTCCCTGCAAATAGGCCTGCCATCATATCTTCAACAGCCTGCATACCAGGGCCAATAGGCACGGTATCAATTGGCACACCTAAACGTGCTGCCATATCATCTGCATCTTCTTTTGAAATGTCTGCTGTATAGCCAGATGGCATCATAAGACAACGCACCTGGTCTGCACCAAGCGCATCAACCGCTAATATCGCAACTAGAGCTGAATCAATGCCGCCAGATAAACCAAGTGCCACACCCGGAAATCCGTTTTTCGTCACATAATCACGAATACCAAGCATCAAAGCACGGTATATATCTGATAATTCTTCTTCAGGTGGCGCAATCTGACCTGTTAACTGATAGCTGTCATCAAGGCCTGTTTTGCAATGAACAAGGCTAAGATTTTCAGTCATTTGTGGCAATCTAGCTGCTAATTTGCCTTTTAGATTAAGAGCAAATGAGCCGCCATCAAAGACCAACTCATCCTGACCGCCGACCATATTCACATAGATAAATGGCAGTGATGTCTCTGTCAGACGGGCAACCGCATGCATCATTCGGCTATCTGGCTTATCAATATCATAGGGTGATGCATTAAGAGATACGATAATCTCTGCCCCGCTCTCGCTTTGTGTTTCACATACATCTGGCCACCAGATATCTTCACAAATAGCGATACCTATTTTTGTATCTCTGACCAAAACAGGGCCTTTTAACGCCCCTTGGCTGAAATGTCTTTTATCATCAAATACGCCGTAATTTGGCAGCTGCACCTTGTCACGAATGGCCAAAATAGCCCCATTATCAATGATAAAAGCTGAATTATAAAGCTGTCCGTCTTCACGGCGCGGTGCACCGACAATCATAGCAGGACCGCCATTTGCGCTGTGGGCAAGCAATGCCTCTATAGCATCTTCCACAGATTGCATAAAATCAGAACGCAATACCAAATCATCACAAGGATAGCCTGATAAAAACATCTCAGGTGATACAATCACATCAGCACCAAGCGCATCAGCACGTTCGCAAAATTGGATAAATTTACGCAAATTATCAGATACATGTCCCACATGGGCATTCATCTGCGCTAGTGCGATTGCTAATTTTTTACTCAATGGTTACAGCCTTTACATCATCCCTGCATCAGATGAACAGGGCATTTGAAACTTAATCTCTTTGCTCAGGTTTGCGGAATAAAAATTCTCTGCCTAACTTAACCCTATCAACGCCGTCATATTGGATAATATCTGCTGTTGCATAGGTTTCAGACCATTTTTCAGGCAGATAAGAACCTGTGCCTATCATATCAACTGGTGCCTTTGCCAATGCAAATATCCGGCATTTATCAGGACCAAAGCCACTTGAGGCAACAATCTTTACCTGCGAAAAGCCAGCATCATCCAGGCTATCACGCATGTGCCAAACAGCAGCAGCCGTGACACCGGTACCCATGAGATGGCGTAATTCTTGTTCTGTACGATAGCCGCGGATAGCCTCTGGCACATGACGGTCAAGAACAGCATAAGATGATTGGGTATCAAGCCCTTGCATAAAACGCCCACCATGCGTATCGAGCCTGATAGCAAGCTTGCCTGATTTGGCCAAATCTGAAAAATGATGACAGACAGCAAGCGCATCATCAATTTCACAGCCGAAATAATCAACCAGAACAGTTAATGGTTTATCAGGAAAGCTGGCGTGAAATAATTGTGCCGCCGCCAAAGTTGAGCCAGCATAACCAATCAGCGCATGAGGCATTGTCCCCATTCCTGCCTGATTACCGAAAAAATGCGCTGTCGCATCAGCAGCACAACCAATAAACCCAGTCGCACCAGTCTTTGCTTTTGCTTTGGCAGAACCAACAGATGCGCCATAGGCCATTAATTCTGCCATATCAGAGCCAGCACAATGGCGTGCATCCATCGCCAAAAATGCAACATCTGGCAATTCAACACACATCTGATAGGCATTATAAGCTGCTACGCAAGCTGCCCCAAGCCTTTGCAGGAATATGGTTTCTAAATCAACAAGCACAGAAAACAGGCCTGTTATGTGAAATAACGGCTCACCTGCCCCAATCCAAGCACCTTCTTTATGCAGCCATTCAATGCTAACCTCAGCACCACGTTCATCTGCCATTTGCAACAACCAGTTAGTGGCAAGACGCGGCGCCAATGTTACTGGCCGGCGCATAAAAATCGCATAGGTAACAATCATGTCACCATTATCGCTGACAATCTGTTTCGTCAGGTTAAAATAGCTGTCAGTCAGCTTTGGCTGATCAGTACTATTTGGCCCTGATGGCAAATTATCCTTACTCATAACCATCTCTGATATGTTAGGCAGTGCTATTTTACTTACTAAGCACGGCGCTTTTTCATTAAATCAGCGATCAAGAATGACAATTCCAAAGCCTGGCTAGCATTTAATCGCGGGTCACAATGCGTATGATAGCGATCACCAAGACGTGCTTCAGTGACCTCTGAGACACCGCCAAGGCATTCTGTGACATTCTGACCAGTCATTTCAAAATGCACACCGCCCGGAAAAGTGCCAAGCGCATCATGCACTTCAAAAAAGCCTGTTACTTCACGCATCACATCATCCACACGGCGTGTTTTATACCCTGTTGACGCTTTGACCGTATTGCCATGCATCGGATCAGAACACCACACAACAGCAGCGCCCTCTTCTTTGACCGCTTTCACCAAAGGTGGCAGCTTTTCAAGCACATCATCTGCGCCCATCCGTGCAATCAACGTCAAACGACCTGGAATATTATCAGGATTTAGTTTGTTAATCAGACGGAGCAAATCATCAGTTTCCATTGTTGGACCACATTTCAGGCCAATCGGGTTACTGATCCCAGACATATATTCAACATGAGCCCCGTCAAATTGACGTGTTCTGTCACCAATCCACACCATATGGGCAGATGTTGTGTACCAGCCTTTTTCATCTGTGATGGTATCACGGCGTGTCAGGCTTTCTTCATAATTGACAAGCAATGCTTCATGGCTAGTAAAGAAATCAGTTTCTGCAATTGGTTTTGCTGTGTCTGAATTCAGGCCACATGCCTTCATAAAAGCAAGACAATCATCAATACGTTCCGCCAAAGCCTCAAAACGCTCTGCTTGCCGTGTATCTGTGATATAGTTGGTTGTCCAGCTATGCACCTGATGCAAATCTGCCATACCACCTTGCGAGAACGCACGCAGCAGGTTCAATGTCGCTGCTGATTGCTCATAAACCTGAAGCAATCTTTCTGGATCAGGGATGCGAGATTCTTTATCAAACTCAATGCCATTGACCATATCACCGCGATATGATGGCAGTTCAATTCCGCCAACTGTTTCAAAATCAGCTGAGCGTGGCTTGGCAAACTGGCCAGCCATTCTGCCAACTTTAACAACAGGCATTGACGCACCAAATGTGAGCACCACTGCCATTTGCAAAAAGACCTTGAAACTGTCGCGGATATTATCTGCTGAAAATTCGGCAAAACTCTCTGCACAATCACCGCCTTGCAGCAAAAAGGCATTACCATTTGCCACCTCGGCTAGCTGTGAGCGCAGATTTTGCACCTCGCCAGCAAAAACAAGAGGCGGTTTTTTGGCTAATTTTGCTTCAACGTCCTTTACCTTTTCTTCGTCAGGATAAGCAGGCACCTGAAGAATTGGAAAGTCACGCCAGCTTTGCGGTTGCCACGTCATAATTTTGCCCTCATGCAAATAGTCACTATTCTGTGCCAGACTATAAAGCGAAAGGCCGTGATGGGAAAGCATTTTGCATCAAAAACAAGCTAAAACCTTGTGATTATGTCCCATTATGAGAAATTCACTAAAATATTTGCTAAATTTGATTGGCAAATCGCCTTTATGAAGAGCGCGGCGAGCGCATGGTCACAAATTCTTCTGCCGCTGTTGGGTGAATACCAATGGTCGCATCAAAATCCGCCTTAGTGGCTCCCATTTTAACAGCGATTGCAATACCTTGCATGATTTCCGCACTATCAGGGCCAACCATGTGAACACCCATAATGCGATCATCAGATTGCCGCACAATCAGCTTCATATAAGATTGTTCATCCCGCCCTGATAAAGTGTTACGCATGGCACGAAATTTGCTTTCATAAACAGTAATGTCACCTTGCTTTTCTGCCTCTTCTTCGCTCACCCCAACAGAGGCTATTTGTGGCAGGCAAAATACAGCAGAGGCAATCATCTCATGCGAAATAGTACGTTTATTGCCCCCAAACAGGCTATCTGCCAGCGCATGCCCCTCACCAAGAGCAACAGGCGTTAAATTCACCCTATCTGTTACATCTCCGACCGCATAAATCGATGGCACAGATGTTTGCCCATAATCATCAACCTGCACAGCACCATTTTCAGCTAAAGCCACGCCAAGCTCTTCTAATCCTAAACCTGTACTATTTGGCGCCCGACCAGCGGCACTCATGACCTCATCAACGACTAATTGGCTGCCATCATCCAATGTCACTACCTTGCCATCAATCCCAGCTTTCACTTGTGTGATATTGGTATGGGGACGCAAGTTAATCCCGCGATTTCCAAGTGCTTCTGAAACATGTTTGCGCACATCATCATCAAAACCACGCAAGGGGTAATCAGCGCGGTAAATCAGGTGAACTTCACTGCCAAGACCGTTAAAAATAGAGGCAAATTCCAAGGCAATATATCCCCCACCTTGGATAATAATTTTCTGCGGTCTTTGGGGTAAATCTAGTGCCTCATTTGAGGTGATGGCATTGTCTTTCAACCCTGGAATATCTGGGATAGATGGCCAGCCACCAACAGCAATCAGGATTCGCTCTGCTGTGATAATGTCGCCATTAACTGACACCTGATGAGGGCCCGCTAGCGTGCCACGACCATCAATAAGTGTTGCACCAGCATTTTTTAGCAAATTACGATAAATCCCCTCTAGCCTATCAATTTCTTTATCTTTGGCAGCGATAAGGTCAGGCCAGCTATGTTGCGCCTCCCCCATTTGCCAACCAAATCCGGCAGCATCTTCAAATTCAGATGGAAAGCTTGCGCCAAAGACCAACAGCTTTTTCGGCACACACCCTCTGATAACACAAGTGCCGCCAGCTCTGCTTTCTTCGATAACAGCCACTTTTGCGCCATGCCCTGCTGCAATTCGTGCTGCCCTGACACCACCTGAACCAGCGCCAATCACAATGAAATCATAGTCAAAAGAATGTCCCATCAATATGTGCCTTACTGTCAAAATTATAATTTGCCTGATGAAAGTAAGCAGCACTGATTGATTTGTGAAGGGGCAAGTGAATTTGTTTTAACCACTCACAGGTTGTGAGCCCTTTGATAAGGATGCCAGCGTTCGCTGATCTGTGACTTGGATAAAGTCAAAGATCCAGCTTGCCATTTCTTCAAAATTCAATAAATAGCTATGCAAGGAAGCACTTGTCATCGCTGAGATATTGAGCAGGTGATAAACGGTAACAGAATTTTTGCCAGAGCAGATACCAAGCGGCGCAGAAGTTGATGCATGGCTATCTTCAATCATCAAAGTTGACATAAAATTAGCAAATAATGGACCAGCACCATTTCTAGCAAAACCAGCATTAACAATTAGAATATTCTGATTTTGGGTCAATTCCTGCTTAATAATCATCGCCGTATTTTCAGGCCGGAACAGCCATACATGCGGGGGATGAAAGGTCAATGTCTCTGCGCCTAATGTCTGTGCTAGTTGCTTAACCATATCTGGTTTCATGCTGATCTCCCTTTTTGCTTTTTTCTGTTATGACTGAATTATGTTAAGAGCTTTATCAAATCAGAGATAAGGCAGCGCCGGCTAGTTATGCAGGTGCAGAATACTTTATTCATGAGGGCAAATATTCTATAGTGTCAGCGTCACTATGTCTTAATCATTTTGGCTGTCATAAATGACAAATCAATCTTGCGGCCTTGTCGGCCTAATTTTGATTTTGGGCGAATCAACAAGGAGTTAGCCTTATGAATGATGTTTTTATTCTGTCAGCAAGACGAAGTGCCATTGGCACATTTGGTGGCAGCCTAGCTAACACATCACCACGACAACTCCTTAGCGCTGTTATGGCACAGGCTGTTTCAGACAGTCACATAGACGCAAACACAATCGGACTGTCTGTGCTAGGTAATGTGATACATACCTCAAGTGAAGATCCCTATCTTTCGCGGCGTTGCTCTATTGATGCTGGCCTGCCAGAAGCAAGTACAGCCATTGCGGTAAACAGGCTATGTGGCTCTGGTCTACAGGCCATTATTCAATCAGCTATGGCATTGCAACTAGGTGATAGTAATGCCGCTCTTGCCAGTGGTGTTGAAATGATGAGCCGTTCACCTCATATCGCACCTGATATGCGCTATGGCAAAAAAATGGGTGACAGCACATTTGTTGATATGTTGCTGGCCCCTTTAACAGATCCCTTTGGTCATGGTCACATGGGCATTACAGCTGAAAATGTGGCAGCACGCTATGGCATTAGTCGAAACACACAAGATGCCTTTGCTGTTGAATCACATAAACGTGCCGCAGATGCCACTAAAAAGGGCTATTTTGCTGAACAAATTGTTCCGTTCGAAGCCAAAGCAGGACGAAAGACTATCTTATTTGATACTGATGAGCATATTCGCGATGATGCTAGCCTTGAGGGCATGGCCAATTTGCGTGCTGTCTTTCAGGCAGATGGCAGTGTCACAGCTGGCAATGCATCAGGCATTAATGATGGCGCAGCCTCACTTGTTCTAGCAAATGAGACCATCGCCAAAACAGCAATACCACTAGCACGAATTGTCTCTTATGGGCATGCTGGCCTTGACCCTGCTATTATGGGAATGGGCCCTGTTGATGCGAGCCGTCAGGCTCTATCACGCGCTGGCCTTGGGGTGAATGATCTTGATGTTATTGAATCAAATGAGGCTTTTGCCGCGCAAGCCTGTGCGGTTGCACAAGAGCTTGATTTTGACCCGGCAAAAGTGAACCCAAATGGGGGTGCTATCGCCCTTGGTCATCCTGTTGGCGCAACTGGCGCTATCATCATGACCAAATGCATCTATGAGCTAGGCCGTATCAAAGGGCGCTATGGTCTTGTCACCATGTGCATTGGTGGTGGTCAAGGTGTAGCGGTTGTGATTGAACGCCTTTAGCGCAAGACCTGTTTGATAACAGCGTGAACAGCACTAGAATTGGCGAAAATCTTGCGAGACTGCTTTAGCAATGGCAGATGCGCACCAAGTGCCTGAGATTCTGCCTTTTGAATGGTTTCAGCATTATCAAGCACATCTAGCTTTTGCGGGGTGCAGAAGATCATGTGATAGGTGTGATTAGCGCCAACCTTATCAGCTATCATTTTAAATTTGCTTTTTGACCCCACAGGCCATTTTTCACGCAATAGCAGGATCAAAAGGTAATTGGCCTCTGATTCAATGAAGCTATCAGCATTACCATCTGTCATAAGCAGATCAAGGGCTGTTTGCTCCATCGTCTCATTAAGTGCCTTATCTTCCATCCAAGATGCCGCCCTATCACCATCAAGCCAATGTGCCAACCAATTCGCATTATCAGCTCTATCCCAGTCTTTACTTTGCTTTGGTGCTTTATGAGATGCCAGGATTTCTGGTGTGACTGACACTTCTAAAATATCAGTTTCGCCCATGACACGGATCACAAAATTATTAGCCATCAGTTAAAATCCCTTTGCAAAAAAGATGGGTTATGCGCCTTAGTCATAAAGCGGCTTTTCAGAAGTTTCAACTATTTCGCTTCATTAATCTGATGGGTCAGCTGATGGGGTTTTGCGTTGAAATTCACGGATAACGATTACCAAGCTAGCAGCCACAATCAAAAATGCGCCAAAATATTGCAGCTCTGTATGGACCTCTGCAAAATAAAGATAGCCAACAAGCCCTGCTAAAGGCACTTGTAAATAGCGCATCGTTCCGACCACAACGGCATCAACATAGGCATAAGAGGCTGTAAAACAAAGCTGCAGAAAACTGCCGACAATGCCCAAAGCAATCAAATAAAGCCATGTTTCATATCCTGGCATTGACCAGCTAGATGGCATTACCACTATCAAAACCGATAATGCGATAAAACCAGCAAAATTATACCAGCTTGCGATTGTCACAGGTGCATCAGATTTCCCAAGCCTTCGCAAGGCTATCTGCAAGCCAGCACCTGATAAGGAGGCAAGAATGGCATAGATTATCGTTACATCAAAGCTAGATGAAAACGCATCAGAGATAAGACAAACACCAAGCAAACCAATTATCGCAGCAGACCAGCGATAAATCCCCACACGTTCTTGCAACAAAATAGGCGAGAACATCGCAACATAAATAGCAGAACTGAGCATGACAGCTGTTGCAAGGCCAATTGGCAAAGTGCGCATCGAAATAAACCAAAACGTAATGCCAGCCATGCCAAAAATAATACGCACTATCAATGTGCCTTTGGCATTGACCTGATAGCCATGGATACCGCGCACAAAATAAGTGACACCAAATAAAATCGGCAGTGAAAATAAAAACCGCCCCCATAAGGTCATTATCAATGACACATCATCTGTTATTAGCTTGACTATCAGGCCAGTGCCTATGCCAAAAATGATGCCGCCTAATGTCAGGAATAAGCCAATTACGGTTTGAGGCATTATGTTAAATCACCTTACGAAAACACATAAAAAATGGGAATAGTGGGTAATAAAGACAATCTGTCTTTTTGGGTGCATATCATTTTTTGAAATCTGTTCCTAACAGTATAATCGTATGA
Organism: Puniceispirillaceae bacterium (SeqCode); assembly: GCA_049890115.1. GTDB lineage: Bacteria > Pseudomonadota > Alphaproteobacteria > Puniceispirillales > Puniceispirillaceae > UBA685. The sequence continues at coordinate 59,016 of JBMHCC010000045.1, forward strand.
ATAAGGTCTTTTGCTAACCTTAACCAAATAAGGGACGAATTTCATGAAAAAACTATTTTCAGTCATAACCCTAAGCCTTGCTTTATCTGTGCCTATGGCCTCTGCCTCAGCTGACAGCATTTCAGAACGCCAAGCCAATTTTAAAAAATCAGGTCAAACATTGCGAATGATGCGCTCTCAGATCGCTAATGACGATTTTCAGAGCATTGCAGATGGTGCAAAATGGCTAGCAGAATGGGGCGCGGCAATGCCAGATCATTTCCCAGAAGGCTCTGGCGGAGGGCAAACAGATGCGCTGCCTTCAATCTGGCAGAATTTTGAAAATTTCACAGCTTTGGCAAATAACTTTGAAACAGCAAGCCTTGCCTTACATGACGCTGCCTTAACCAATGATGTTGCTGCTGTGCAAAATGCAATGCAAGCGGTTGGCAGAACATGCGGCGCCTGTCATCAATCCTATCGGAAATAGTTTTATTATTTAAAAATTGGCCAGCCTTGCTTATGTTTAAAAATAGGCTGGCCGTAATGTGATTGCCCATTGTGATAGCGCAATTAAACTTGCCATAAGCAAAAGACCGAAAATCATCTTGCCACTTGTGATCTCGCCGCCTTGTCCTTGTGCCTTTTTATTGCGTCCTGTAATCATCGCCGCCACAATATTTTTGCGCAAAATAAACACATAATAACAAAGCGCTGACAGATGTAATATAATCACAAAAATGATGAAAAAGCGGCCAATTTCATGAATCCGGCCAGCCAGCCTGCTATAATCTGGCAGCCAATGATAAAAAGGGCCGTCAAATAAAATATCATCACTATTAATGGTACCTGTTAATGCCATCATTAGCGGCAATGCAAGCAAAGCTATTGTCGCATAACCACCAAGCGGGCTATGGCCTGCTTTATCTGATGAGCGGCGATTGATAAGATCACGTGCTGTGTTCACGACAGCTGAAGGCCCTGTCAGGAAATGGCGAAATTGCGCTGTTGGCGAGCCAATAAACCCCCAAATAATGCGAAATCCAATCAGGCCGATAATGGTCATGCCGAAACGTTCATGAATTTCCCAGATGCCAAAATGACCAGATATCATAGCCCCAACCACTGATATCATCAAAGCCCAATGAAACACCCGCAAAGGCACATCCCAAACAATCATTTTGCTTATGCTCCCATCGCAGCCAGCATGCTATCATGGCTTGTTATAACCGTCTTTCACCATGCGTTAGAACATGATAGCTTAATTCATATTTTTGATCACCTGATATCGCATCATAACAGGCTTGCAGGCAATGACGATAAAACACCCTAATCACTCATCATGGCAACAGGCCATGCATTCTGCGCTTGCTAATCTGGCAAAAATAGATGCTGCACTTGATACCAAAATCAAAGCCTATAGTTATCCAGATGACCGCTCACTGCCACAAGGTTATCAGACATTGGCACGCATTATTATTGGCCAGCAAATATCACGTGCTGTCGCAAGCCATATATGGGAAAAATTGGGGCAAGCTGGCTGGCAAGATGCTGACACCATCGCAGAACGTTCTGTAGCAGAGCTAAAAGAATGTGGTCTATCTGGCAGAAAAGCTGAATATCTAATAGGGGCGGCACAAGCCTGCTTGTCTGGCACGTTACGCTTTGCCGATTTGCCTGAGATGAGCGGTGATGATGCCACTGCTCATCTGGTTACTTTGCGCGGTGTTGGTGCATGGACAGCTGATAATTACCGGCTTTTTGCTTTGGGTGATATGGATGCTTGGCCTGGTAATGATCTAGCTTTGCAAGAAGCCATGCGCCGCCTGCGTCAGTTACAAGAGCGACCTGATCATAAAATGATGGACAAGCTTGCTAGCCAATGGGCCCCTTATCGTGGTGCTGGCGCATTAATGCTATGGCATATTTATGCGCATGAGGTGCGCCTCGCGACACCATCTGCTATTTAATAGTGATGTTGTTACGAAAATAAATCAGCTTGCGGTGCGCTATCAGATTGGCTGTCATAAGGTGCTGTTAGCCCAGCATGATCATGACGCACATTCCCCACATCAGGTGATACGGTGTAAGCATTAAAATGGACATCTGAAATAGGTTTAAGGCAGCTTTGTGCCTCTGCCACTGACCCTGATAGCCATGATTGCCAAAGCGTGTTTGCCAAAACATGCGGGACGCGGTGATGAATATCTGCCAGCCGTCCTGTTGCAGCACTAGTCACAATCACAAAGTGCGACTGCTTACCACGCTGAAAGCGCAAACCAGCTAATGCCATTACCCGCCCATCATTCAGCTGAATATGATAAGGTTTATCTTTTCTTTGCCATTCATACCACCCACTTGCCACCACAAGACAACGGCTAGTGTGAAACGCATCACGAAAGGTTGGTTTTTCAGAAATGGTCTCTGAACGTGCATTTATCAGGGTCTTTTGTGCAATAATGCCATCTAGGCCAAATTGCGCCATTTCCATATCACGTGTTAATTTATGGGCCGTAATAATAGGTGACTTCTGGCTTGGCGCGACATTCCAGCGCGGTGCTAAATTGCTGTTTATTGCCACACCAAAGCGCGATAATAATTCATGTGGGGTTGCTGTGACTGTAAATCGTCCACACATTTTGTTATAGTTGTCCCTGTTTTAGTGAATTCATCCCAATATAGCGAAATCTTATGCTAACTGATTTTAATCATCAATCTCTTCTGGCCGCCGCACAAGCCTTGCGTGACGGCAAACTTGTCAGCTTTCCAACCGAAACCGTGTATGGTCTTGGTGCTGATGCGACTAATGATGACGCTGTGGCGGCTATCTATAAGGCAAAAGGACGCCCGTCTTTTAATCCGCTTATTGCCCATGTTCCTGATTTTGAGACGGCGCAAAATTATGCTGATTTTGATGATTTATCAACAAAGCTGGCAGCAATTTTCTGGCCAGGCCCGTTAACAATCATCAGGCCCATCAAAGATAATAGCGAAATCTCCCCACTTGTAACAGCTGGATTGCCAACACTTGCCTTGCGCGTCCCTGCCCCAGAAAAAGCACGCGCTTTGTTAGCGCAGACAGGCCGACCTGTTGCAGCGCCATCAGCCAATTTATCAGGGCGCATCAGCCCCACAAAGGCAGTCCATGTCGCAGCCAGTTTGGATGATGATTGCGCCTATATTTTAGATGCCGGGCCATGCCAAGATGGTTTGGAATCAACCATCATCGCCCCTGATGGCAATCAGATTGTGATTTTACGACCTGGCCCTGTAACGGCAGAAATGCTGAAAGAGGCGATGCCTGATAGTGTGATCATCACACAAGAAGAGGCCAATGACAGCACGCCTTCTTCACCAGGGCAGATGTCAAGCCATTATGCCCCAACCAAACCTGTCAGATTGCATGCCACTTCAAGACAAGCTGATGAGGTCTATATTGGATTTGGTGAATATGGCAAAACAGAGCCTTTAAATTTATCACCTGATGGTAATTTGATTGAGGCAGCGTCAAATTTATTTGCCTATTTGCATGAAGCTGACAAAATCAAAGGGGCTGTGATTGCGGTTGCGCCATTGCCTGAAACAGGGATTGGTAAAGCCATAACAGATAGGCTGCTTCGAGCCGCAACAGGAAAGTGACATTATGTCTGATATTATTGCACAATTAACCACAATACTTGGCGCACAGAATATCATTTCTGATGAAGGTGATATGGATGCCTATCTCAATGATTGGCGCGGTAATTATCGCGGTGCAGCACAGGCCATTTTGCTGCCAACTTCCACTGAAATGGTCTCGCAAATCCTGAAACTAGCAGATGAAGAAAATCTGTATATTGTGCCGCAAGGTGGCAATACAGGGCTTGTTGGTGGCGGCATTCCAGACACATCAGGCACCATGTTCCTGCTATCATTATCACGCATGAAACAGGTGCGCTCTGTGTCTGTTGATGACCGCTCTATGGTCGTTGAAGCAGGGTGCATATTACAAGAACTTCATGAGCTGGCAGAGCGTCACGATCTTTATTTTCCGCTGAATTTAGCAGCCAAAGGAAGCTGCTCTATTGGAGGAAACTTATCGACAAATGCTGGCGGTATTAATGTGTTGCGCTATGGCAATACGCGCGATTTATGTTTGGGGCTTGAGATTGTGTTAATGGGGGGTGAGGTTATGGATTTGCTTACCCCATTGCGCAAAGATAATACAGGTTATGATTTAAAACAGCTTTTCATAGGCGGTGAAGGTACGCTTGGCATCATTACCGCAGCTTCAATGAAATTATTTTCGCGGCCAAAAGCTGTAGCAACTGCGATGGCATCTATCTCTGACCCACAATCAGGCGTAAAGCTGCTAGGGGCGTTACGCGATGCCACTGGTGATCTGGTTGAAGCGTTTGAAATTATGCCTCATGACATATTTGCCGTAGTCGAAAAGCAATTTCCGGCACTGCCCTGCCCGATTAAGCCAATTCCGGCCTTCTCTATTTTGATGGAAATTGGTTCATCTGATGCCTCACTGGCACAAGCAGATGACACAGGAGAAATACCCATTCAAACAAAGCTGGAAGAATTTCTGGCAGAGCAGATGGAAGCTGGCGCTGTTTTTGATGCCGTCATAGCGCAAAATGAAACACAGCGAAAAGCGATGTGGGATATTCGCGAACATGCCCCTGATTCTACCAAACGTGAATCTCATCCCGTTAATACTGATATTTCTGTGCCATTATCAGAAATTGGGCGGTTTTATGATTTAGCATCACAAAATGTCCGCGCTATCGATCCTGAGGTCAGGATTTGCGGTTATGGCCATCTAGGAGATGGTAATATTCATTTTAACCTGATTGAAAGAGATGGCGGCGATGCAGGCTGGGAGCAAAAAAGAGGCGCCATGTTTGACGCTGTTTATGAGGCTCTTTATCAGACAGGCGGCTCTATTAGTGCTGAACATGGGATTGGCACAATGAAGGCAGAACAGCTCAAGCAAGTAAAAGATCCAGTGGCTCTTGCGATGATGCATAAAATCAAAGCAACTTTAGATCCCAAAGGATTACTTAACCCTGGTAAGATATTAGTGCCTTAAATCATAAGGGAGCTTTTATCATGAAAGAAAAACATATTTCTGAAATCCTGCATTTCTGGTTTGAAGAAATCTCACTCAAACAGCAATTTGCCAAAGATCCAGAATTTGATGCTTTACTAGCTGACAAATTTGGCGTTTTGGTCGCTGATGCGCTTGGTGGCAGACTAGATAGCTGGGCGGCTAGTAAAGATGGCAGGCTAGCGCTTATCTTGTTGCTTGACCAAATAACACGCAATATTCATCGCGATACCCCTCTTGCCTTTGCTGGGGATGATATGGCATTGGCGCTATCATTGCGTGCTGTGGATGATGGGTTTCTAGAAGATGGTCAGACATCCAAAAACCAGTTTTTTCTGATGCCAATGATGCATTCAGAAAATCTGGAAATACAGGAGGGATCATTACCATTATTCCAGGCACACACCCCTGATATGGTCTATGATTATGCTGCAAAGCATCGTGATATTATCGCAAAATTTGGCCGTTTCCCGCATCGAAATGCGATTTTAAAACGACCATCTACTGCAGAAGAAGACGCCTTTTTACAACAGCCAGGCTCATCTTTTTAATCGCGTTTGGGATAAATGCTTATAAACAGCCTCAGCTGACAGATTGTGCATATCTTCTGTTTTGATGAAATCAGCTTGTCTGCCTGTCGGTGCAGACATGCGCTCATCTGTGTCTGGCCCCATGATCATTAAAGCTGGCGCATTTGTTTTGGCACATAAAAATATAGTCCCACTATCATTACCTACTGAAATAGCAGATGATGCTGCCAGATTGGCAAGTTGTGATAAGCTGGTCTTTTGACATAAATTCACCGCTTCTGGCACTTGTTCTGCCACCTCATCACAGGCTTGTTTATCGACCAAAGTGCCAATAATAACAGGCGTGATACCATCTTTGGCTAGCAAGGCAGCTAGATCTTTGTAAAAAGGCCATCTTTTTGAAGGTTTAGCAGGCGAACAGCCAGGCATGATCAGGCCATAAGGTGATGGCATATCAAGCCCTTCTTCTGTTTTAAAAAATGACAAATCAGCCTGAATGGGCGCTGCACCAGCCATTTTGACAGCTGTTAACATCCTTTCAGTGTTGTGAATACCGGTAAAATCTGGATAGGGATGGGAGCAATTTGGCGCATTACCAATCCAATCTTGGCCAGATTGAACAAGATAACGATGATAGGCAGCCGTGCGCGATGAACATTGCAAATCAATAATAATGTCAAAGTCATTGCGCAATATACTGGCAATAGTCAGCGTCTTATCAACACGCCAGAAAGGCGCTCTTTTATCAACATAAACTTCGTCAAAATAAGGCATAGAGCGCATTAAACCAGCAAAAGGAGCGCTGGTTAAAACCGCAATCATAGCATCTTTGAAACTGGCACGCAGACTGGCATAGGCATCAAGCCCCTGAATAATATCACCAAGGGCGCCATGCTTAATCACTAATATTCTGTTGCGTGGTGATGTCATAACCCTTGCCCCTAGCAGGCATCTTTTCCATTTCTTTACAATGTTTCTATCCAGCTATATACCAAAAAGATAGCAGCTTATCGGCACTTTTTTTGAATTTTTTAAAAGCACATTATGACATGTGATGGATAACAAAATATGACCAAGACATCACATCTTATTGACCTGCTATTACCCCATAAAGAGCGATTTACAGCGCAAAATGCTGGCGCTGTTTCAACGGTTGTCGATAATCTCACCAGCTATGATACCGCCAATACCAGCTTTCGTATTTTTGGCAGTGCTGTTGAAACCCCGTTAAATGAGACAGATTTTCATGGGCTTTCTTGGCGCAAATCACTATGGCGCTCGCAAAATAGCCAAATGGCAGAGAGTTATCTTGCCAAACTGGAAGCCTCAGATAAAAAGCCTGATATCATTGAAGTTCATGGACGCGCCTTTATCGCACAAAAAATTGCCAAAGCACGCCCTGACATTCCGGTGATTTTATATCTGCATAATGACCCACGCACGATGAAAGGCAGCAAAACGGTTCAGCAGCGCCGCGCACTTATCCACGATCTGGCAGGTCTGATTAGCGTTAGCCATTATATTGAAAATTGTTTTTTTGATGATATTACCCCTGAATTAGCTGAAAAACTGCCATCTTGTGTTAATTGGCTTGGTGTCAACAGGCGCCTAGAGCAAATGCCAAAACGCAAAAAACAGATATTAATGGCTGGGCGCATGGTGCCTGAAAAAGGCTTTCTTGAGGCTGCCACAGGCTTGCTTCCTATTTTGCAAGAGCATACAGATTGGCAGGTCATATTGGCTGGCGGCAAAACCTTCACTAGCACAGATTTATCAGCCTATGAAAAGCAACTTCGCACGATATTAGCACCGCTTGGCGACAGAGCTGTCTTTTTGGGACATCGCCCCCTATCAGAGGTGCGCACCCTGCAAGAGCAATCAGAGATATGTATCGTGCCATCCTTATGGGAAGAGCCTGGCGGCACAGCTGTTTTAGAAGCGATGGCAGCCGGTTCTGCACTAATCACAACAAAGCGTGGCGGGCTCCCTGAAGTGGCCGAAGGGCGTGCCCTTATCATTGAAAATCCAACAGTGAATAGTTTTGAAGAAGCGGTCAGAGAACTTGTCTCATCAGATGAAAAACGCCATTTTTATCAACAAGCTGTTTGGCAAGATTTTCCATTTTCTGCACAAAAAATGGCTGAACGCGCAAACCAGTTTCGCAGCCAATTATTATCATCTGCCAGAAGCAGCTAATAAAAGACAGCCAACAAAAAGCCTAAATCTATATGAATTTTGATGTAAAAGGCTGTTTGGCTTGCTATGGTGATGCCACATGGTTTCAGGCTGATTATCATCAGCTTTGATAGGGAATTTTGATAAAGGTTAAGTTTGGTATGTTTCCACTATCTGCTTTTTGCAAAATGATGATGCGCGGTATTTTTATTCTGTTTGCTGGTCTGATTTTCGCAAATAACGCAATGGCACAAGACACACCTGTGCAATTCGAAGCTGACCGGGTTGAAACCAATCAAGAACGCGGTACGCTTATCGCAACAGGTAATGTTATCCTGATTCAAAATGGTAATGAATTGCGGGCTGATAGTGTCGAATATAACCGCACCTCACAACAATCGATTGCCAAAGGCCATGTGCTTTATAAAACAGCAGATGGAGCTATCCATAGCAGTGATTTCCTTGAATTAAATAATGAGTTCACCGAAATTTTTGCAGAACCGATTATCTCAGATATGGTAGATGGGTCGCGGTTTACAGCCAAAAAGACAATAGGCAACATAAATGAAAAGCTAGAAATGCAATCTAGCAGCTTTACCCCTTGTAACTGTGATTATGAGGCAGGACAGCGCCCTATCTGGGATTTGCGTGCCACCACCACCACCCATGATGTCGCTTCAAAAACGGTCATTCATGAAAATGTACGCATGCATATTTTTGGCGTTCCTGTTTTTTATCTGCCTGTCTTGGCGCATCCTGATTGGACAGTTAAACGCCGCAGCGGCTTTCTAGCACCTTTGATTAAATATTCATCTTCAGAAGGTTACACCACCTCCATTCCGTATTATCAAACGCTTGGCCCATCTGCTGATATTGAATTTAAGCCTTTTATCTATCAGCATCGCGGCAAGGCTGTTCATACACGATATCGGGAAAAAACAGATTACTCAGATTTACAACTCAATCTCTATACAGCGTCTGTTGCCACCTATAAGAAGAACCGTGAATCTGTTGCTGCCATTAATTTAGAACATAGTACAAATGTCGGTGATGACTGGCAGATAAACACCAAGATCTTGCGCACATCACAAGATACTTTCATGCGCCGCTATGGGTTTAATAATAGTTATAATTATGTCAGCTCTGTCACAGCTGAACGGTTGAAAGAGGATCGTTATTATGAAGTAAAAGCCTCTGATTTTCAGGGCTTGCGCGCCTCAGACACACCAGATAAAGAACCTGTTATTTTGCCGTCAATTTACTATGAAAAAATATCAGATGGATTTCGCAATAATCAAAAAATGCGTACAGAGTTATCAGCTATTCAGCTAGATAATGATCAGGGACATGAATTAGTGCGCTGGTCAGGTGATGTTGGCCTTTATGAAGATCATAACTTATTTGGTGCCTCCTTGCGCTCTGAGGCAGGTATCATGGTTAACGCCTATGACATCCAGAAAAAAACAGATGATAACAAACATCAAGGTGAGATCGGCCAAGCAAACCCTTATTTGTCACTCGATTGGCGCGCCCCATTTGGCATTGTGACTGAGGACCAATATATCCTCTTAGAGCCACGTGCAAAAATCACTCATATTGCAGGTGCTGATAGAACAGATGAAATCCCTAACCGTGATTCAGCTGATTTCCGTCTTGATGAAAATAACTTATTTTTAACACATCGCCATCAAGGTAAAGATTTTGTCCTGCCTGGCACAAGAGCTGATATTGGCGTTTCTGCCCTTGCTGAAAATAGCTTACTTGGTGATGTGACTGGCTTTGCTGGCATATCACGTCGTCTGGCTGGCAAAACATCAGCTGGCCTGACAACTGGCAATAATCGCAATTATTCAGATTATGTTGCCAGTATCACCATCAAACCATCAGCTGAGCTTTCCATTAGCTGGTCTGGGCGAGCTGATTCACGTAATTTTGAGTTAAATGAATCACGCACTAATTTGGATTGGACCTATCGGTCAACAAAATTATCGCTTGAACATGCCTCATTGGCAAAAGCACATTTTTCTGCACCAACAGATGATAGAGAGGCCTTGTCAGCCACAATTACACAAAATCTGCCAGATGGTTGGGTTGCAAAAGCAAGCCAAACTTGGGATTTATCAAAAGATAAAGTCGACCCTGATAATGCCCGTGTGACTTTGGCTTGGACTGGTGGTTTTCAAGATTGCTTAACCTTGTCACTTGATTATCGCAGAGATGCTGTCTCAGACCGTGATATCAAGCGTAAAGATGAATTCTTCTTGGTGCTGAATTTCAAATATCTTGGCTCAATTAGCCAAAATGACCTGAAATCGAATAATTAATCACATCTAAATTGTCACAACCATCACAATAGCGACACCGATAATGAGACTGCCTGTGATTTGATTGACCCGTTTTGCCGTTTTGTCATCTTTGATCAGACGATATAGCGTATGAGCGCCAAAGGCATAAATCAAAACACCCATAAAAAGCGCAAATGCGATCGTGATACAGACAATGACACTATCAGCAAAGGTCAACATTCCTAAATCAACAAAAGCTGGCAGAAATGACAGATAAAAAATCATCACCTTAGGGTTGGTTGCACTTATCGCAACCCCTGCCAAAAATGTTTGCACCACCGAAAGATGGGACTCTTTAACAGGCATAGTCTGCTGGTCAGTCCAAACAGGGGCTCGCCATTGCATGACACCAATATAAGCTAGATAACAGGCACCGATCACACGAATAGCGATTATATAAGGTGCAACAATATCTGATAAAGAATGAAACGATGCTAAAATCGCAATCAGATAAATAAAATCACCTGACATCAGCCCGACACCCATAATCAGACCAAGACCAACCCCTGTTGACATGGTGCGTGCTAAAATCGCAATAATGCCCGGTCCTGGCGTTATCACAAAGATAAAAGTCGCTAGTGCCAACGCCAGAACAGCTGAAAATTCCATGCCTAATTTCGTGCCTTTATCTAAGCTCTATTATCGATATTCAGGGTTCGGGAAATCAAAACGACAACCAGCATCCCATTCAGAACGTTGATTACCATGTGCCGGTAACCCCCCTGCGGTTTTAAGCATATTGGCGATATGCATCAAGTTCCATGTCATAAAGGTTGTATTGCGGTTCGTAAAGTCATTCTCTAGCCCACCAGAACCTTCATCAAGATAGGATGGACCAGGGCCAGCCTCACCAATCCAGCCAGCATCTGCCTGTGGCGGGATAGTATAACCAATATGCTGCATCGCATAGAGCATCGACATGGAACAATGTTTCACCCCATCTTCATTACCTGTGATAAGACAACCCCCAACCTTGCCATAATAAAAATATTGACCAGCCTTATTCAAATCGCCTGATGAGGCATAAAGACGTTCAACCACTTGTGTGCAGATTGATGATTTTTCACCAAGCCAGATAGGCGTTCCCAACACCAAAATATCAGCTGCTTTGACAAGCTCATAAATATCTGGCCAGTCATCTCTGTCAAACCCATGTTTTGTCATATCTGGCCAAACACCTGGCGCCAGCACATAATCAGCCACACGCAAACTATCAATATGAACGCCTTTGCGACGCATAATTTCAGCAGAGATATCAATCAGCCCGCTCGTATGTGATAATTCGGGACTTCGTTTGAGAGAGCAATTCAAAAATAAGGCTCTTAGGTGAGAAAAATCATAATCACCACTTTGGCAAATTTCTTCTTGTTTTGGGGACAGCATGAGATCGCTCCTTGTTGCATGTTAAAATGAGAGCATCACCATGTTGGCAATTCATCTTTTCATGCAATGGCTTTTGCCATGCTATAAAGCCGTTATGCTTGATAATATCTTGGCAAATTGTGAAATTAACGCTAGGGATTGGTAATGATGACAACACAGCCACCTATTTCATTGCGTAATCTTGACCTTGATAATCAAGAAGACATCGCATCAGTCACGAAAATTTATGCTCATCACGTCACTTATGGCACTGGCAGCTTTGAAATCACCCCACCAGATGAAGCAGAGATAAAGCGTCGCTTCACTGCTTTATATGACCGAAATTACCCTGTTATACTGGCCTGTCACAATGATGATAATGCTATTGCAGGCTTTGCTTATTTTGGCCCTTATAAAGAACGTGCAGCCTATCATCATACCGTTGAAGATAGCATTTATGTTCATCCAGATTATTTGCGCCTTGGCATAGGTCAGCTGATGCTAGCTGAGTTGATAGAACGCGCCGCAGATGCTGGCTTTTTGCAGATGATGGCTGTTATTGGTGATTCAGATAATGCTGGCTCTTTTGGCATTCACAGTGCCATGGGATTTCAGATGATTGGCACCGCTCGTAATATCGGACATAAATTTGGCCGATTTTTAGATGTTGTCTATATGCAAAAGGACTTATCCCAATAGTCTGAAATCGTTTTCAGAGCGATAAACATCTTATGTTATTTGATAATAATGCTATGGTGATGCGCTGTTATTCCACTGTTACGGAATAAATTTAGAATTACATATCAAATAATTGAAATTATGAAACCATCTATAAAATGGGTCAGACTTTTGATCTTTGTCTAATTATTTTACTGTAGTTGAATAGCATTCAATTTTTTACCATCAACGATAATATAACCAGCACCCGGACAAGCAATAACAGTTGGATAATACTCGTACATATATTCGTACTCATATTTTATTTGCCATACAGTATTATCAAGTAAAACGAATACTTCACCATTATTTCCCATGAATGGGATTGGTTTTGTTATTGCAGAATTGTAGCAATCATTTGAGACATTTTTTGTAGTAGAAGAGGTTTTAAGCGCCAGAGCGCTGACTTTCTCTCCATCGTCGATGTTTGTTATGTCAAAAATTTCATAGACTTTACCCTTGTAATCAAAGCGATTTGGACCGCAAATCAAAAGGTCGCTCGTCGGCAACCAAAGATATGCAGTAATACTATCACCAGCGAGAGTCTCAAAAACTTCGCCAGAAAAAGTTTGAAGAATTTCACCATTAGAATTTTCTGACAAAATATCTTGCCTACAGTCCAGAGCGAAGGCAGACATCGAAGCAGAAAAGTAAAATAGGATGGCAACAATAAAATTTTTTATAATTTTTACTCCTTATCATTTCGGAACCGAAATGACTGTCATCTATCTCTTTGTATAGAATAGTAAATCATAGATTTGATCGAAAAGGAATCACAACCAAAGTTTCTACCAACCGAACCAAATCATTCGTTTGATACCTTTGTTGTCTACGTCTGTACTTAAACAAACTCACCCAAACCAACTTCGTATAATACTCCAAACCTTTGGGTGTTTTGAGGTTCTGACTGTTCAGATATTCAGAAATTTCCTTAGACGAATGACCTTCGTTGGACAAAGTATCCATCAACTCTAATCTACTTAATCGTTGATATCTTAATCTGAATATTGATAATTTCTTTGTTTCTACTAATACATTGAAACAAATAAATAATCTGTAATCGTCGCTATACGTACTTCTAAGGTTATTCCACTGT
>JBMHCC010000046.1:0-72320 GCA_049890115.1 Puniceispirillaceae bacterium (SeqCode)
TGTTCCTGAAACCACAGATCTGTTTGAACAATTACAGGCTTTCAGAGCGCGGCGTGAACATTTCGCATTGGTCATTGATGAATATGGCGCGTTTCAAGGTGTGGTGACGCTTGAAGATATCTTGGAAGAAATCGTCGGCGATATTGATGATGAAACAGATATCCAAGTGCCAGGCTGTACCGCTGAAGCAGATGGTAGCTGGTTGGTTGAAGGCAATGTGACTATCAGAGATTTAAATCGCATCCTTGATTGGGAATTGCCTGATGAAAAAGCATCAACCATTGCAGGGCTTGTGATGATCGAAGCACGCGTTATTCCAACAGAAGAACAAGAATTCCGCTTTCATGGCATACGCTTTCGCATTCTAGAACGCCGTGGCACCAGAATTACCAAATTACGACTGACCATCGATTCAGGACAGCATAAACGGAGCGGACAATAACCATGGCAGATAGAGCAGATAGCAACAGAGAACTATCTCATAAACGCACCATTACGCTTGAAGGCTATGCCAGAGATGATGGCCATTATGATATTGAAGCTGAATTAATTGACGTCAAAAACCATGATTTTCCCTCACGCGCACATGGACAGATAAAGAAAAACCAACCTTTGCATCACATGAAGGTCTGCGTCACAGTCTCTGAGGAAATGACCATTCTTGATGCCAGTGCCACAACATTGGCTGGCCCCTATAATGAATGCCCTCATGGCGCAGAGAATTTTCAAAACCTGATTGGCAAATCCATTCAACCAGGCTGGAAGAAAATTGTTGCAAAAGCCATTGGCGGCAGAGACGGCTGTACTCATATCACCGAATTAATGGGGCCTGTGGCAACAGTTGCTTTTCAAACCATCTATGGCGAGAGGGCAAAACGCCGACGCCAAGAGATACAGTCTGATCAAGAACAGGCCCCTATGGCAGCCATGATTGGCATGATGAATAGCTGTTATGCGCTAGCAGAAGGTAGTGAGGCTGCGAATTGGTATTGGGATATCCCGCAAACAGATAGGCGAGCTAAAAAAGAGTCTTAAAATTATTAGCTCTTTTTGATGGTGATTTGCAATGCATGGATAGGACCTGCCAGCAAGTCAGCTAGTTCAGCATGTATCAGGCGATGTGCCTGAATACGGCTGATTGTCGCAAAAGCATCTGCGGTAATGGTAAGTTCAAAATGGCTTTGACCGCCAGCTGGTGCGCTGGCATGACCAGCATGGTGATGGCTGACATTCTCAACTTTTAAAAATGATGGGGCAAAAGCCTTCATCAACGCATCTTCAATCTGATTTGCAACAGCGATTTTCATCTCGATTTTCCTATCCTAGTGCTTGTTTTCAAACCTTCCTACTTTATAATTATGTTTATGACTTATTCAAAAGCCAATCCGATAAAAATGCCTTTTGAGACATTTGCCGAAAAAGAATATCGCACACAGCCTAATTTCAAACAGTGCGAGGTTGCAAATTGTCCAGAGGAAGGAGCATTTCCAGCACCGCGCACCAGACAGGCGTTGCGCGATTATCGCTGGTTTTGCCTTGATCATGTGCGTGAATATAATAAACGCTGGAATTATTTTTCAGGCATGGAAGGTGCTGCGCTAGAGCAAGCCATCAGAGCGGCTTCGACCTGGGAGCGGCCATCCTGGAAATTTGGCAGTAGCGGCAAGGCAGCACCATCACCAGATGATTTTGATGATATGTTCGGCTTTTTTGATGATGAACCAGATGCCAAAACAGCATCAAAGCTAGGGAATATGGATAAAGAAGAGCGCGCGGCATGGGCTCTTTTTGGCATTGACCCAACAGATGATAGTGCCATTTTGAAAAAACGATATAACCAGCTTGTGAAAATCCATCACCCAGATAGACATCAGGGTGATAGCAAAGCAGAAGAAAAGCTGAAAGAAATCAATCTTGCTTATTCACTCTTGCGTAATAAGCAACTAAACCAGTAAAACTGGCGCAAACGATTTTTCAAGACGATTTAATATAGTGGAGTGACGATATGTCATCAGATAGCGTGCATGGCAAAACGGCCCATCATTTAGGTGCCCCTGATACAACTTGCAGTGTCAAAGAAGCATTCGGATTTGACAGTGAAATGATTGTGCCTGCCTTTTCAGAACCATCAGATTATGTGCCTGCTATCGACCCTGATTATCAGTTCGATAAAGATACCACCATGGCCATTCTGGCTGGCTTTTCTCATAATCGCCGTGTGATGATCCAAGGCTATCATGGCACAGGTAAATCAACACATATCGAACAAGTTGCGGCACGGTTAAACTGGCCAGCCATGCGGATCAATCTTGACAGCCATGTCAGCCGCATTGATCTGATCGGTAAAGATGCGATTATCCTTCGTGATGGCAAACAGGTAACTGAATTCAGAGAAGGCCTGCTGCCTTGGGCATTGCAAAATCCTGTTGCCTTGGTATTTGATGAATATGATGCTGGCCGTGCTGATGTGATGTTTGTGATTCAGCGTGTGCTAGAAGTAGATGGCAAGCTGACCTTGCTTGATAATAATAAGGTCATTCATCCAAACCCGCATTTTCGCCTATTTGCAACTGCTAATACAGTTGGTCTTGGCGATACAACAGGCTTGTATCACGGGACACAGCAAATCAATCAGGGGCAGATGGATAGATGGTCTATTGTATCAACCTTGAATTATCTGCCACATCAAGATGAGGTGAATATCATTTTAGCAAAGCAAAAAGCCTATCAAAATCCAGAAGGTGAAAAGCAAATAGACCAGATGGTCAGACTAGCTGATATGACACGCAAAGGATTTCTGGCAGGGGATTTATCAACTGTCATGTCGCCACGTACCGTTTTAACATGGGCTGAAAATGCCACAATATTTAACGATATTACCTTGGCATTCCGTCTTAGCTTTTTAAATAAATGTGACGAGATTGAACGCCCTGTTCTGGCTGAATATTACCAGCGTGTTTTTGGCATCGAAATGCCAGAAGGCAGCCAATCTTAAATCAAATGACCTATGCCATTAAAGGTGCCTTATTGTGAGCCAGTCAGATAAATCTGCTGAATTTCTGAAAGCCAATGCTGCCTCAATGCGTGCCCTTAGTGGCGGCCAGCAGGTACAGGTACGCTATGCTGGTCATGATACACATGTTGGTAAAACAGAAGTCAGATTACCTGCTTTAGCTCGTGAAGGCCTATCTGCCTCTATGGATAAATTGCGTGGTGCTAGTGATTCTGCCGGCCTTTGGTTGGCACATCATAATGAGACCATGCATAACAAATTATGCCCACAATTAGCTGGTGCCAAAGCTGTTTTTGAAGCAGCTGAGCAAGCACGCATTGAAGCTATTGGTTCAAATCAGATGGCTGGTGTGCGCAAAAACTTAACCGAAAAGGTCAATGCCCAATATCAGGGCCGCACGATTGGTGCGCCTGATAGTGGTGATGAAGGGGCGCTGGCAGAAGCGGTGCGCCTGACATTGCGTGAAGTGCTAACAGGTGAAGCCCCGCCAGCATCAACCGCAATGACTATGGAATTATGGCGCCCGTGGATTACCGCGCGTGCTGGCGAATTATTGCAAGAAATGCAAGGCAGCGAAGGTGACCAAGAAGCCTTTGCCAAATTAGCACGCCAGCTCATCGGCGCCCTGGAAACTGATTTAGGCGAAGCATCAGATTCAGATGGTGATGAAGATGGTGATGATAGCGGCGAATCAAATCCAGATGATAATGATGATAGCCCTGATGAAGATGCTGAAAGCGCAACAGGGCAAGATGAAGCTAAAACAGAAGAAAGCCAAGCCATCGATCAAGAGGGTGAAGCTGCAGCAATGGCAGCTGATGATGATGCCCAGATGGATGGCGACCCCAATATGGATGGCATGGCAGATGGTGATACACCAGGCGGAGACCCGCAAGGCCAAAACGCCCCACAAGATGCTGTTGCTGATGCTTATCAGATTTACACAAACGCTTTTGATGAAGTGGTTGATGCAGCTGATTTATGTGATGCAGAAGAGCTTGATAGGCTGCGTGCTATGCTTGATAGGCATCTGGAAAATCTTAACACCGTCATCGGCAAATTAGCCAATAGATTACAGCGCAAATTAATGGCGCATCAAAATAGATCGTGGGATTTCGATTTAGAAGAAGGCATCCTAGATGCGGGTAAATTACACCGTGTTGTAACACAGCCTCTATCGCCATTATCCTATAAACAAGAACAGGATATGAAATTCCGTGATACGGTTGTCACCTTATTGCTTGATAATTCAGGCTCAATGCGTGGCAGACCGATTACAATCGCTGCTGTGACAGCTGATATTCTGGCACGTACCTTAGAGCGTTGTGGTGTGAAAGTTGAAATCTTGGGCTTTACCACAAAAGCATGGAAAGGCGGCCAGTCTCGTGAGACATGGCAGGCAGCTGGCAAACCAGAAAAACCAGGCAGGCTGAATGATTTGCGTCATATCATCTATAAAGGTGCTGATACGCCATGGCGACGTGCCCGCAAATCACTAGGGCTGATGCTTCGTGAAGGTATCTTAAAAGAAAATATTGATGGTGAGGCCTTGGCCTGGGCTCATGAACGCCTGCTAGGCCGTAATGAGGATAGACGTATCTTGATGGTGATATCTGATGGTGCGCCTGTGGATGATTCTACCTTGTCATCAAATAGTGGTAATTATCTGGAAAAGCATTTGCGCCAGATGATTGATTTTATCCAAACACGATCACCTGTTGAATTGTTGGCTATTGGTATCGGCCATGATGTGAATCGCTATTATTCACAAGCCCTGACCATCACTGATGTTGATCAACTTGGTGGGGCGGTTATGTCACAATTAGCTGACTTATTTGATGAAGATAAAAAAGGGCCATCACGACGCTATGTTGCCTAAGGGCATCATATATGGCGCATAAAAAAACCCTGCCGAAAGACAGGGTTATTTCATCATGTTATCACCGATAAAAGTGATTAAGCAGATGCCGATGCTGCCATCATTTCACGCTTCAGCGCTCTTGCTTCATCAGCTAGCTCAGCATTGCGTGCCTGCATCAAAAAGGCATCAATACCGCCATGCTTTTCAATGGTGCGGATAGCGCTAGTCGAAATGCGCAAAGATAATGTGCGACCTAGAATTTCTGACTGCATGCTTGTCTGCTGCAGATTTGGCAGAAAACGGCGACGTGTACGGTTATTAGCGTGGCTGACATTATTGCCTGTCATGACGCCCTTACCAGTGATTTGACAACGCTTGGCCATGGCCATGCTCCTTTATTACTTATCTCTCAATCGAAAGCGTGTGGCGTGTTTTAGACGCAAATGCCATAAGGGTCAAGGTGATTCCGACCTCTTCCCTCTTAAAATTTACACAAAGTTATAAAAATTAACTAGCGTTCACCTAGAAAGCATCTCTTTGCCCTCACCCCTAAAGGCTTTATTAATACTTTTGGATTATACTTTTGGATTATGACAGTTAACCTAACCAAACCAGAAAAACGCAATATCATTCTGCAAGGACGGCGCACTTCATTGCAGCTTGAGGCCTATATTTGGGATAATTTGGAGAGTTTTCTTGATTTAACAGGCCTATCTTTATCGCATTTTTTGGATAATATTGATGATAGACGGCACAATGTGCCATTGGCACAGGCAGTGCGATTATTCACGCTTATTTTCTTTAAATCCTATGCTGATTTCGTTCTGATAAAGTCAAATCAAGCTGCGAATGAAGCGAAAAACACAACATTATCAAGCGATACTGTGATAGCTGCTGAAAGCGAGCCTTTGGATATCATGCTATGTTATGATAAGGCCTTGCGCGATTTTTCAGATGCTGTTTCTGCATAGGCTCTAGCATCATCCAGATTATCGCACATACCGATTAAACTATGGCAATCATCATGCCCCATCACCTGACAATAATGGGCAAAATCAGCCACTATCTGAGATGGTAAATAAGGGCCTTTGAGTGATAGTGATGAATAAAGCTGGGTGGCATTGGCCCCCAGAGCAAGACGCATCATCACATCTTTAGCATCAAAAATACCGCCAACTGAAATCAGATCTGCTTTGGCTTTGGTTGATTGCAGCATCTGGCGCGCATGCAAAAGGGCGATTTCTGATAAGGCTTTGACAGGAGCCCCTGATAAGCCGCCACTCTCGCCTTTATGAGGTGAAGACAGGCTATCAGGGCGTGTAATTGTGGTGTTGGTTAGAATAAAACCAGCAATGGGGAATTCAAGTGCTGTTGCCATTGCCTGCCAAAGTGCTGTCTTGGTCATATCAGGTGCTAATTTCACAAAAATAGCTGGGCTGACACCAGCATCTTTTAGACCATCACATGTCGCTGATAAGGTTGCTTTTAGCGCATCACCATCTTGCAGATCACGCAAACCAGGGGTATTTGGTGATGAGATATTCACAGTCAAATAATCAGCTTTATCAGCCAGATAATGTGCTGTCGTATAATAATCTTTGGTTTTATCATTGCTTAGCTTATTCGCGCCGATATTCACCCCTAATAATTTACCAGCTGATTTTTTGCGCCCTGCCAAATTACGACCAGCAGCTGCCATCCCTTTGCCATTAAAGCCATAGCGGTTAATGACAGCGTCATCTTCTGGCAGACGAAAGACACGCGGGCGCGGATTGCCAGGCTGTGCCAGAGGGGTGATTGTACCCACCTCTACCATCGCAAAACCAAGACCAAATGCGCCTGCAAAAGCTTCGGCATTTTTATCAAATCCAGCAGCCAGACCAAGCGGATTAAGCATCTTCATGCCAGCTATGCTAGTGGGGATTTCAGGCACAGATGGCCGTGGTGCCAGCCCCAAAGATAGCGCCTTTACCGCAGCAGAATGCGCTGTTTCAGCTGGCAATTTCTGGGTCAGAGACGATGCGAATTGCCAAACCATTTTGCTCTAATCTCCTGATGAATGCGAGACTAGCTTATCAGCTAGCACATCATCAAATAAGGCAAGCGTCTTTGCCCGCCCATAAAGCTGGAAGAAGCCGCCCATGCGTGGGCCTTGTGACTGGCCAAGCATGGTCTCATATAAACAGCTAAACCAATCACGCAAATTTTCATAGCCAGCTTCTTTACCAGCAGCATAGACACATGATTGCATGGTTTCAGCATCAGCATCTTCAGGCAATGCTGCAATCACATCACGCAAGCTCATAATGGTTTGTTTTTCAGCATCGCTTGCTTTGCGATAGACCAGATTCGGGCGCACCATATCCTGATAATAATTAACCGCATAATGCACCATATCATCAAGCACAGGATGGCTGTCTTTTGAGACATTTTCAGCATAATCACTGACATAGGCCCAAATCACATCAGCTGTTTCAGCCTGACAGACAGCAGCCAAATTCAGCAATAATGAAAAGCTGACAGGCATTTCTTTGGCACTCACATCACCTTGATGAATATGCCAAACTGGATTTTCCAGCTGCTGGGCTTGCTCTTGTTCTGCGAATTTTGACAGATGCGCAAAATACTCATCAACCGTCTTTGGGATAGAATCAAAATACAGCCTTTTGGCACGCTTTGGCTGGCCATACATAAATAGCGCCAAAGAATCAGGGCTGCCATAACGAAGCCATTCTTCAATCGATAAACCATTACCTTTTGACTTAGAGATCTTCTCGCCATTTTGATCTAAAAATAACTCATAGGAAAAGGCTGTTGGTGGCACCTTGCCAAGCACCCGCACAATCTTTGATGATAAGGTCACAGAATCAATCAAATCCTTGCCTGACATCTCATAATCAACGCCTAGCGCATACCAGCGCATTGCCCAATCACATTTCCATTGCAATTTACAACTACCACCTGTGACAGGCACTTCAACCAGCTTGGCACTATCAGGATCTTCATAGGTGATTGTGCCAGCATCTGGATCTGTGGCAACAACCTTGGCCTGAAGCACGCGGCCTGTATCAGGGCAGACAGGCAAAAATGGTGAATAGGTTTTACGGCGCTCTTCACCCAAAGTTGGCAGAATGATATTGCGAACAGCGTCATAATTCTGCAAGATATCAATTAGCGCTTCATCAAAGCGGCCAGAGCGATATTCTGTTGTCGCACTCAAGAATTCATAATCAAAACCAAAGCTGTCTAGGAATGCGCAAAGGCGGGCATTATTATGCTCACCAAAGCTGTTATGTTCGCCAAATGGGTCAGGGACTTTCGTCAAAGGCTGATCAATATAGTTTTTAAGCTCTTCTTGATTTGGCACATTATCAGGCACTTTACGGAACCCATCCATATCATCTGAAAAACAAATCAGCCTAGTGGGACGTCCTGTCAAAATTTCAAAAGCTTTACGCACCATTGATGTGCGCACCACCTCACCAAATGTACCAATATGAGGCAGGCCAGATGGCCCATAGCCTGTTTCAAAAATCACAGCTCTATCTTTATCATCATGTTTATCAGCAGCCAGACGTTTGATAACATTGCGTGCCTCAGCAAATGGCCAGGCCTTGGCATCAGCTGCCAATGCGGCAAAAGTCGTATCAAATTGTGATGAAGATGAATTTGTCATAAAAAGCATGCCTTTTTAAAAGAATGTCTTGGCCGCAACCTATGGAAAGGCTGCATTTTATGCAAGAGTTTTTCAAAAAACACCATAGGCTTTGCTGGTATTGGTCAGTGCTGCGTTCTATAATAGAGGCTGGCAATCATGCCAGTCAGTTATAGTTGATTGTAATGTCAGAACCAGAGCTTTACAGCCTTGATGTACTTCTGCCGCTGGTAAGCTCGGCGATTATTATTTCATCTGATGGTGAAATTGAAGAATTACCTTTTGCAGATATCCATCTTGATTATGCCAGCAAAGCTATCATGGTCTGCCATGCGAAATGGACCAATAGCCGGCTTGGCTTTGCGTTAGAAAATCCCATTGATGTGATGGAATTATTCGCCTTTATCAGGCCTGCGCGTTTCTGTTTGCCAACGCCAGCTGGCTTGGCATCCGCATTGGGGTTAAGGCGGCCATCAGACGCAGCTGAAGAGGCGATGATCATTGGCAAAGCTGCCTTTGCCTTGCTTGATCAAATAGATGATATGCCAGAGGCTGAAAAAGCCACATTAGCTGGTTTAGCAGAAATGATGGGACGAGGCGGCTGGTCATGGGCAAGCATCATTCTGGCGAAAATTGGCGTTGTGCCATCTTATCAGGCTCCACCTGATCCTCGTGCTGCTTCTATCTTTAAAGATTTAGCAGATTGTGATGATATGCCGCCTCGCCCTGCTGCTGGCATTCAGCCTGTTATGCCAGAAGCAGCCCGCAATCATTTGCAAACCATTTTGGGGCCATCAGCTGAAATCAGGCAAAGCCAGTCAGATTATGCAGCAGCCTTATCAGCGATGTTTGCCTCACCAGATGATGAGATAGGCCCAACTATGATTCTGGCAGAAGCAGGCACAGGTACAGGGAAAACGCTTGGCTATCTGGCACCTGCTAGCCTATGGGCCAACATGAATAAGGGCGCTGTCTGGGTGTCAACCTATACACGCTCGCTGCAACAGCAAATCGCTGATGAGTTAACGCGGATTTACCCTGCTCATGAACGCCATAAAATCGTGATACGAAAAGGGCGTGAAAATTATTTATGCCTGTTAAATTTTGAAGAAGCCTTGTCAGCCATGCCAGGCCAACCACGCCTTGCAAAGCCATTAGGGTTAATGGCACGCTGGATAGGTACGACACAAGATGGCGACCTCAGCGGGGCTAGTTTTCCAGCATGGCTTGTTGATCTGATGGGGCCGCGTGCGACCACAGGGCTATCAGATAGACGCGGTGAATGCATCCATTCTGCTTGTGTGCATTATCATAAATGTTTTGTTGAAAAATCAGTTCGCGGTGCAAGACAGGCTGATATTGTGATTGCCAATCATGCGCTTGTGATGATCCAAGCAGCCCTAGCAGATAAAAATGATGCCAGCCAGCCAAGCAGGCTTATCTTTGATGAGGGTCATCATGTATTTGATGCCGCTGATAGTGCCTTTTCAGCCTTGTTATCAGCGATGGAAACAGCTGAATTACGCCGCTGGGTAAGAGGCGCTGAAGATGGCAGAAAGGGCAGAGCGCGCGGCTTGCGCAAGCGCCTTGAAGAATTGGTTGCAGGAGATGATGACGGCTTGCGTGCCTTAGAAGATGCCAGCGAGGCCGCACGCTGCTTGCCTGCTGAAGGATGGCGCAAACGATTATCTGAAGCTGATGCCATCGGCCCTGGTGAGGCCTTTTTCTTTCAACTGCGCCGCGATATTTATAATAGAGCCCAAGATACCAGTTCCTTATTTGATATTCAGGTTACACTTTATCCAGCTTCTGATGCACTGATAAAGGCAGCTGAAACATTTGCCACCTCCCTAGAAGCACTAACAAAGCCTTTGCAAGTCTTGGCAAAGCTCTTACTGAAAATACTGGATGATGAACCAGAGACACTTGAGCCAGCCATGCGCCAACGCCTTGAAGGTGCAGCGCGATCTTTGCAACGACGCGCAAGCGGCCCGCTAGCATCCTGGATTGTGATGTTGCGTGATCTCAGCGGTGATGGGCGTGATTTATTTGTTGATTGGGCCCAATTAGACAGACGTGATGGGCTTGATACTGATATTGGGTTACATCGTCATTATCTTGACCCGTCTCAGCCCTTTGCCACCGAAGTGCTAGAGACGACACATGGTGTTGCTATTACATCAGCGACTTTGACAGATAAGGGCGCTAAGGAAAAAACCGCTGATGATAGCCATGATACCACTGATGGTTCTGACAATCAGCCAAGTGATAATCAGCCAAGTGATGATCAGCAAAGTGATGCTCAGCAAAGTGATGATCAGCGTATCTGGCAAAGTGCGAAAGCGTTAACAGGCGCCCTTCATCTGAACAGCCCTGTCTTAACAAGCTATCATGCCTCACCTTTTAACTATCCAGAACGCACCCGTATTTTTATTGTCAATGATGTAGCACGTGATAGGCCAACTGCGACAGCTGGTGCGATGGCAGCTTTATTCAAAGCTGCTGGCGGCGGCGGGCTTGGCCTGTTCACAGCGATTCAGCGTTTGCGTGCTGTTCATCCAGAATTATTGCCTTTATTATCAGATGCTGGCTTGCCTCTTTATGCCCAGCATATTGACAGGATGAATCTGGCAACCCTCATCCAACTATTTCGGGATGACACCAAAGCAAGCTTGCTTGGTACAGATGCTGTCAGAGATGGCGTTGATGTGCCAGGGGACGCCTTGCGCTTGATGGTTTATGACAGAGTGCCATGGCCGCGCCCTGATATGTTATTCAAAGCGCGTTCAGCTTGGCAGGGCCGTGAAGATTGGACAGACAGGCTGACCAGAGCCAAATTGCGCCAAGCTTTTGGCAGGCTTATCCGCCGGCAAAATGACCGTGGTATCTTTGTTATTTTAGATAGCCGCCTGCCAACCAGACTAACCAATGCCTTTCCAGATGGCGTGCCAGTTGAACGTGTTGGTATTGCTGAGGCTGTGGCAGAAACAGCGGCATTTTTCAAAGATGATAATGAGCTGTCATAGCAAAGCCACTTACTCTTATTCATAATGATAGGCCATTTCATCATGACAAGTAAGGCTAAATGCCTTTCAGTAAATAAGGGCACTGGAAAAACCAGCGCCCTCACTAATTGTTTTACAAAGCCTAGCAGGCAGAATGAGGCAATCTTTAGAAGCCCATACCGCCCATACCGCCCATGCCGCCCATATCTGGACCGGCTGGTGCTGCTGGCTTTGGTTCGTCCTTTTCAGCAACCATAGCTTCTGTTGTGACCAATAGGCCAGCAACTGATGCTGCGTTCTGGATAGATGAGCGTACAACCTTAGTTGGGTCAATCACGCCAGCTTTGATGAGGTCTGTGAACTCACCTGTCTGAGCGTTAAAGCCTACTGTGGCTTCTGTGCCTTCTAGCAGCTTGCCAACAATCACAGCACCATCTGCGCCAGCGTTATTGGCGATTTGACGTGCTGGTGCCTGCAGAGCGCGGCGGACAATGTTAATGCCCACTTCCTGGTCACCATTACCAGCTGTCAGACCGTCAAGTGATGAAATGGCCTTGACCAATGCCACACCGCCGCCAGGTACGATACCTTCCTGAACAGCTGCTCTTGTTGCATGCATCGCATCATCAACACGATCTTTGCGTTCTTTCACTTCAACTTCAGTTGCACCACCAACGCGGATAACAGCAACACCGCCAGCTAGCTTTGCTAGACGTTCCTGCAGCTTTTCACGATCATAATCTGATGATGTTTCTTCAGCCTGTGCTCTGATCTGGTTACAGCGTGCTTCGATATCATCTCTTTCACCTGAACCATCAACAATCGTTGTTTCTTCTTTGGTGATCTCAACACGCTTTGCTGTGCCAAGCATTTCCAATGTTACTGAATCAAGCTTGATACCAACTTCTTCAGAAATAACCGTACCATTTGTTAGGATAGCAATATCTTCCAACATTGCTTTACGGCGATCACCAAAACCTGGTGCTTTCACAGCAGCCACTTTCAAACCACCACGCAGACGGTTCACAACCAAAGTTGCTAATGCTTCACCTTCGATATCTTCAGCAATGATAAGCAGTGGACGGCCAGACTGAACAACTTTTTCTAGAATTGGCAGCATATCCTGCAAGCTTGATAGCTTCTTTTCATGAAGCAAGATATATGGCTCTTCCATTGCCACACGCATCTTGTCACCATCTGTGACAAAATAAGGTGACAGGTAACCACGGTCAAACTGCATACCTTCAACAACATCTAATTCTGTGTCTAGGCTCTTTGCTTCTTCAACTGTGATAACACCTTCATTACCAACACGTTCCATTGCTTCAGCAATCATCTTGCCGATTTCGCCTTCGCCATTGGCAGAGATTGTACCAACCTGTGCAACTTCATCAGAAGTTGTGATTTGCTTTGACTGTGATTCCAATGAGCCAACAACAGCTTCAACAGCCATATCAATGCCGCGCTTCAGATCCATTGGGTTCATGCCAGCAGCAACAGCCTTTGAGCCTTCTTGAGCAATCGCTTGCGCCAAAACAGTCGCTGATGTTGTACCATCACCTGCGATATCATTTGCCTTTGATGCCACTTCACGCACCATCTGGGCACCCATATTCTGAAACTTGTCTTTCAGCTCGATATCTTTTGCAACTGTCACGCCATCTTTGGTGATGCGTGGTGAGCCAAATGATTTTTCAAGCACAACATTGCGGCCTTTCGGGCCTAATGTCACCTTGACAGCATTCGCTAGAATATCAACGCCTTCCAGCATTCTTGTTCTGGCATCTGAGCCAAATTTTACGTCCTTAGGAGCCATTTTAAACTTCCCTTTATTTTATGTTCAGTGAGACTGGATCAAAAAAGGATATCGCTTTAATCAAGGATACCCATAATGTCTGATTCTTTCATGATAAGGTAGTCAACACCATCCAGCTTGACTTCTGTGCCTGACCATTTGCCAAACAGCACAACATCACCTTCTTTGACATCCAGCGCATGGACTTTGCCCTGCTCGTCACGCGCACCAGCGCCAGCAGCAATAACCTTGCCCTGCATTGGCTTTTCTTTTGCTGTGTCAGGAATGATGATCCCACCAGCTGTTTTTTCTTCAGATTCCGTGCGCTGAACAACAACGCGATCGTGAAGCGGTCTGAATTTCATGCTTCAATCTCCATTCGGGTTCACTTTTTCTAGCAAACCTTTGCCCTCGTTAAACTTCTATTTGGCATCATTTTATCAAGGCTAGATTATGGCGCCTTGATACCATCAATGCCGACAGTAGCCGATAGGTGGGCATCCGCCTTAAAAGAGTCAAGGCACAGACGATAAAAAAGGTTAAAAAAAATACTAATTCCTATAGCTTCATGCCTTTTAGCAGGCAAAAGCTGAAAAATAGTGTCACTTTCAGTGATGATTTTGCCCCTGCCCCTGCGACGGCTTGTCTCTTGGCGTTGATAAATGGCCATGCTAAATCAAAGGCAGTTCGGTAATAAAAACACCTCTTGTCATGGGTTCAAACAGATTGGCATAGGCTTATTTTTTTACTGAACACAGACAAGTTTCAATAAAAGGCTCATAAAGAAAAGATGCAACAATCAGCTAGCCAGTCGCCTTCCTCATTTCCCATTGCCACATGGTTATTTATCATGGCCATTTTGGTTGCCATGATGGTCGTTATTGGCGGGGTGACGCGCCTAACAGGCTCTGGTCTTTCAATGGTGGAATGGCGTCCATTAATTGGCACCTTGCCGCCTTTGAGCCATGAAGAATGGATGCGTGTCTTTACCCTCTATCAGCAATCACCTGAATATAATGACATTAATTTTGGCATGAGCCTTAGTGAGTTTAAGCTGATTTTCTTTTGGGAATATTTTCACAGATTATGGGGCCGTCTACTTGGGATCGCTTTTGCCTTGCCGCTTATTTATTTCATGGTGCGGCGTCTTATCCCACAAGGCTATCAGCCAATGCTGATGATTTTGCTTGTGCTTGGCGGCATGCAAGGTGTGATCGGCTGGTGGATGGTCAAATCAGGGCTTGTTGAAAATCCAGCTGTCTCACAATATCGCCTTGCAACACATTTGGGCATGGCTCTTTTCATCTATAGCTTGCTTTTATGGACCAGCTTTAATCTGTTTTATGGTAAAACCAACGGTCTAAAAGGTCATCTAGCGGGCGTGGTTGGCCTGATTGGCATTACCATCATTGCTGGTGCGTTTGTCGCTGGCATGGATGCCGGGCTGTTATATAATGAATATCCGTTAATGGGTGATGGTTTGGTGCCTTATGAATATGGTGAAATGGGCCTAGCAGATGCATTTGAAAACCCAGCATCAGCACAATTTCATCATCGCTGGATAGCGGTGCTTGCTGTGATTGGTGTGCTGACCTTGTGGCGGCGCGCTTATCAGTTGCCACATTTGCGCGTGCGCGGTCATGTGGTTGGCATCATTGTGATGTGCCAGTTTCTGCTTGGTATTATCACATTGCTAAATGGTGTGCCTGTGTGGATGGGTGCTGCGCATCAGCTTGGCGCGGTATTGCTATTAGGGGCTGCTTTATGGTGTGCCCATGGCCTGTCACATCACCAAAAACAAACAGTTAGCCTTTCATAAAAAAGGCAAAAGACGATAACAGCCTTTTGCCTTATTAAATTACCATATCGGTTCAGATTACTTATTCTTTTGCCTTTTTCACAGGTAAGGCACGCCTTATGTGCAATTCAGCAAGCTGGGCATCTGATACCTCTGATGGGGCATTCATCATCAAATCTTCTGCCTTACCATTCATTGGGAATAAGATAACCTCACGAATATTTGGCTCATCAGCAATCAGCATCACCATACGGTCAATACCTGGCGCGATACCACCATGAGGCGGCGCACCAAATTGGAAGGCTGAAATCATGCCAGCAAATTCAGTATCAACAACTGATTTATCATAGCCTGCAATTTCAAAAGCTTTATACATGACCTCTGGCAGATGGTTTCGAATAGCGCCTGATGATAATTCAATACCATTACAAACCAGATCATATTGCCATGCTTTGATGGTCAGCGGATCTTGATTTTCTAGCGCATCCATACCGCCTTGTGGCATTGAAAATGGGTTATGCGAAAATTCAATTTTGCCTGTGGTCTCATCCAATTCATACATTGGGAAGTCAACAATCCAGCAGAATTTAAAGATATTCTCTTCAAGCAATCCATGTTCATGACCAAGGCGCAAACGTGCCTTGCCTGCCAGCGATGCTGCCTCTGATTCTTTGGCACAAGCAAAGAAAGCAGCATCACCATCAGCTAGACCAAGCCTATCTTTGATAGCTGTTGTTTTCTCATCTCCCAAGGCTTTGGCTATTGGGCCACGAGCCTCGCCATCTTCACCCCAGATGATATAGCCCATACCAGGAGCGCCTTCGCCCTGTGCCCAGCTATTCATGCGGTCAGCAACTGAACGAGAGCCACATTTCGGGCCAGGCACTGCACGAACCACTGCGCCCTTTTTAATGTTATTGGCAAAAATACCAAAATCAGACCCGTCAAAAATATCGGTGACATCTGCAATTTCAATCGGAATACGCAAATCAGGTTTATCACTGCCATATTTCAGCATTGAATCAGCATAGGTAATATGCGGGAATTCAGCTTCGACAGGACGATCTGAAAATTCATCAAATACGCCCCTGATAACAGGCTCAACAGCATCAAACACATCTTGCTGTTCCACAAAGCTCATTTCCAAATCAAGCTGATAGAATTCACCAGGCGATCTGTCAGCACGGCTATCTTCATCACGGAAGCAAGGCGCAATCTGGAAATAGCGATCAAAGCCAGATACCATAATCAGCTGTTTGAATTGCTGTGGTGCTTGAGGCAATGCATAGAATTTGCCAGGGTGCAATCGTGCAGGCACCAGAAAATCACGCGCCCCTTCTGGTGATGACGCTGTCAGGATAGGTGTCTGAAATTCGGTAAAATCTTGTGCCACCATCCGATTCCGGATTGACTGAATGATTTTCGAGCGGAGCAAAATATTGGCATGAGGGCGTGCACGACGCAAATCAAGATAACGATAACGTAGCCTTGTTTCCTCACCTGAATCTTCATCTGAATTAACCTGCAAAGGCAGAGTGTCAGCTGCTGATAATAGCTCAAACCCTTTAATAGCAACCTCAATTTCACCAGTTGGCAAATTAGGATTAATCGTCTCTTTTGTGCGTTCTTTGACAATGCCTTCAATCGAAATGACAGATTCATTGCGCAAGGCTTCCACCTCAGCAAAAAACGCATCATCTGTATCAATCACAAGCTGTGTTAGGCCAAAATGATCGCGCAAATCGATAAAAACCAAACCGCCATGGTCGCGTTTACGATGAACCCAGCCAGCCAGCTTTACGCTCTGACCAACATGGTCTTTTGAAAGATCACTACAATTATGGGTGCGATAGCGTGTCATTGCTCTGCCTCAAAAAATGTCTCAGGCTTATTGCCTTACAAAAATGTTATGTTATCGGGCGCAGTATGCACCAAATCACATAATGCGCAAGATTCCTTTTCCAGATGCTGCTGATTTATGCGCACTTTATCCGCGGCGGCGGCGACCTCTGCCACGTTGCGGGCGCGTCTCTGAAGCCACAGGAACAGATGCCCAAGGCTTGCCAAGGCGTGCTGCTGCATCATCACGACTAATCTGTGGCAGGTCACCTGCCTCATCAAGAGCCTGTCTCATTGCTGCCAAATGAGCAGGACTTGTTCCGCAACAACCGCCAATAATCTTCGCACCAGCTGCTTTGGCACATAGGGCATAATCTGCCATTAAGTCAGGTGTACCATGATAATGAATTTCACCTTCAACATAGGCAGGGATACCACAATTACCCTTGGCAATTAAAACCGCATCAGGTGATGCTTCATAAAGGCCAAAGATACTATCAAGCAATTCTGACGGGCCAATGCCACAATTAGCACCAAAACCATTAAGGCCTATCTTGCCTGCAAGCTCTGCTAATTCTGCTGGCTTCAGCCCCATCATCGTCCGCCCAGCTGTGTCAAAAGTCATCGTCGCAAAAACAGGCAAACCTGTTTTTTTGGCTGCGATTGTGGCAGCTTCCATTTCCTCATGAGATGACATGGTTTCAATCCAAAGACAATCAGCACCACCATCAGCAAGTGCCTCAGCCTGATCGGAGAAAGCTGCAATCGCACTGTCTTTTTCAAGCATACCAAGCGGTGTAAAAAGCTCACCTGTTGGCCCAATAGACCCTGCGACAAAGACAGGCCTATCAGCTTTTTCAGCTGCTTGTTTGGCCAGATGGACAGCTTTTTCATTAAGCTCTTTTACGCGGTTTTCGGCCTGATGCAGCTTTAGGCGAAACGCTGTCCCACCAAAGCTATTAGTTAGCAAAATATCAGAGCCAGCAGCGACAAATTCGCTATGAAGCTCTATGATTTTCTCAGGATTGTCGCTATTCCATAATTCAGGCGCATCACCTGTCTGAAGACCTTTGGAAAATAAGTTGGTGCCAATCGCGCCATCTGCCAACATAAAATCTGAATTTGCAAGATGATTTAGAAATTCAGACATAATAAGCTCCGTGGTGTCTTAATTATTGGCTTGCAACGCGCAAGCGTCGTCTTGTTTTGCGAGGCGCAAGGCCTGTTGCGGCCTGGCGGCGTTCTGAGAGGGTGGCAAGAAGGTCGCGTTGTTCACCAGCATTCATTCTAGTCCAGCCAGCAATTTCCGCCCTTGTGCGATAACAGCCTGCACAAGCCCCTGTTGTCGGGTCAATTTGGCAGATGCTAATGCAAGGTGATGTAATCTGCTCTTCATTCATCATCTGATGCTCACCCTATCATAGGTAACATTTTACCGAAGCGTATTTTATTAGGCAGCTTGCTCTTCTTCAGAGGCATTCACGATTGCCGCCATCATAGCAAGAGCTTCTGGCAAAGAGGCGCCATCTTTTGATCTTACCACACTGGCTTTGGTATCAATGGCTTTGCTATCATCAAAATCAGATGCCTTGGCCGGCGCATCAACCATGGCCAGCAAATCAGCAGCTTCATCAATCACCAAAACAGCCATATCTTCACGCAAGAAAGCACGCAAAATACGCAATGCATGAGGCTCTTCTGCTAATGCTGCAATATGTTTTGCACCGCCTGGGATGATAAGACCATCATAGTCAATGGCTAATGTTTCAGACAGAACCGCATCAACTGGATAGGCCATGCCAAAGCTGCCATTATTGGTTCCGTTAACAAGGCCAGATTTGTTTGACACAACTTTCAACCATGCATTATTGACCATCATTGATTTTTGAATATTGATGAACTGTGTTTCATCGAAACCAGCAGAAACCATGATTGCCATTTTCTTAGCTGAAAGCGAATGCTGCGCCATTGAACAAAATCTCCTGTTAAAACATCATAATCTGTTATCTCAGCAACAGCGAAACCATCTGTGATGTCGCACTCAAATCATCAAACAAGCATGCTTCTGATTTAGTGTTTTCAACCTATTGCTAAAGATTACCCGCACAATTTCATGGCAGGTTAGCTGAACACAAGATGGCTGATAATCATCACCGTCTCGCTACTTTGACCGTGATATACAACAAAGGCTTTATAATTGGCAAGCCTGATTATCAGGCTGAGACATTTTGCATCTGCCGAAAGCGACGAAAGCGCAAAAATAGTAGCACTTTAACAATGCAAAATAGCATCAAGGGCAGACAAATCTGCATCATAGCGGCTATGGCTGCTGGCCCTCTAGCACCACTGGCTGCCTGTGTCACAGCTTCGATTGTGATGGTGTTGATGCGACCTGCCCCTGCAAATAAACTTGGCAGATATAGCGCAACAGACACAGCCACCCCAATCAGAAAGGCACTGGCAAAACTATAAGCCAGCATTGGCAGCCTGACAGTGAAAAAACATTGTAAATTGGTTTTGCCAAGAGTCCGCGCCAATAATAAATAACGCCTATCAAAATTGCGATAAGCAGGTGCCATTACAAGCCAGCTATAGGGCAAAATATAAATGACATGAAGCCAGATGACCGTGCCAAATCTGCCATCAAGATAGGCATAGCTTAGGCCAACCTGCAGGCCAAATAACAATGATATTTGCGGAATTAATAGCGGGATAAATAATAAGCCTGTGATGTGTGTCATCTGCCTCTTGGATAGTGATTTGCGCTCTAGCCATAGCACACAAATACAAAGCGCTAGCAAACTAGCTGATATCGCAATGATAAGACTATCCCAAAAAACAGCCCCAAAGGCGGCATCACTTTGCCAGTGATACAAGCTGAATTGTGCTGGCAAAGCATCTGGAAACCGCCAATGACGTGAACAAGCCCATAAAAATATCGCGAAAAGCCCCAGGATGAGTGCCGCAAATTTTACTGCCAACCCATAAAAAGGTAGAAGGCATAAGGGTTGAAGCAAGCCAAGGCGCATGCCGCTATTTCTGGCAGTTTTAATCACACCTCCTGCCAGCTTTTCAATGCCAAACCACAAGCAGATTGCCACAATGATAATCACACATTGGCACAAAGCGGCTGCTGATGCTGAAAGGCGCCTTGCCAAATCAGGATCTTCAAAACCTTGTAGGATCAAAATCGCAAGAGGTGGCGGCAATGTTGGCCCCAAAATCAATGTCATATCCACCACTGACAGGGCAAAGGCAAGCACCGCAAATAGGGGCAGGCGGATTAATTTATATAATTGCGGCCAAATCAAATAGAGCCAGATACTGACAGGTTGATAACCCAAAGACGCGCCTAATTTTAAGGTATCATCAATGGCAAATCGCCTGCTTTGCGCCAGCGTAATAAACAGTAAAAAGGGAATTTCCTTCATCATCAAACCAGCGATTAAAACCGCGCCTGACTGATCTGGCACAATGCCAAAAGCTGGCGGCCTGAGCCAGCCTGTGATCTCTGGCGAAATCAGACGCACCAACCAGCCAGATGGTGCCAGCAAAAATAAAATGGCAATCGCAATCGTGGAATGAGGAAGCGCAATTAAAGGCCCGCTTAACACTCTAAACCAACGCATAATGACACTATTGCGGCTTTGCTGAAAGCCGATGGCCAGAATGATAAAGACAGCCACAACCGATAATAATGTCGCCACCATGCCGATTAATAATGATGACATCAGAGCCGGCAGAGCCTGTGGCTCTGATAAAAATGATGTTATGGCAGATAGCTGAAATTCATCATATCCCAATGCAGGGAAAAAGCTAAAAGCTGGCAGGATTACCCCTGCCAGCCCCATAAATATGGGCACACTAAAACCCAAAACTGCCAAAGCGGCGATGATTTGAATCATCTATTAACCCTATCACTTAGCTATCTGATACAGATGAAACCCTAGCATAGAACCTATGACAGGCATCTTGTTTTTTACTGTCCAGATGCAAAGCGCCTTTTCCATTCTGCTTCTAATGCTGGCACCCAGCTTGGATGCGGTTCTGGCAATGTTTTTGCCAGCTCAGCAGGTGATAAAGTGGCAATCCCTTTTGGCAAGGCAGCAAAAGCTGCTTTATCTTTAGCCGCTAATTTTGCCTGAGATAGCACCGATGGATCACCCCAAATTGCAGGGTCTGCTTTGCGAATTTGCGCCTCTGGTGACATCATAAAATCAGCTGTTAGCTTTGCCGCTGCCACTGACCCGCTATTAAAGGGGATAGCCAGAAAATGCACATTCGCAATCGTGCCATCTTGATGAATATAAGAGCGCACACTATCGGGTAATTGGCCTTGTGCAATCGCTGATGAGGCATCTGCTGGATTAAAGGCGATATAGATATCAAGCTCGCCATCTGCCAGAAGCTGGCGCATAGCTGGATAATTTTGCGGATAGGCTTTGCCGCCACGCCATAAATCTGGCGTTATTCTGGCAAGATAATCCCATAAAGGTGCTGTGACAGCGTCAAAATCAGCTTCGCTAACTGGCTGATATAATGCCTCATTCTGTTCTGTTAGCTCTGTTAAAATCTGCTTTAAAAAAGACACGCCGATAAAATCAGGTGGCTGTGGATAGGTGAAACGACCAGGGTTGTTGGCAATATATTGTGCCAAAGCCTCAGCTGAGTCTGGCGGTGTCGTCAGATAGGTTTTATCATAGAAAAACACAAGCTGTGCGCGCCCCCATGGTGCTTCAAGACCATCTGTTGGCACTGCAAAATCAAGGGCGATTGCTGGCAATTCTGCCTCATCTGTATAGGCCCAGCTTGGCAATGATGTGACCCAATCACTATCTTGAAGCAAATCAGCACGCTTCATCGCAGCAAAATTTTCGCCATTGACCCACAATAAATCAACAGAGCCATCATCATCACGCCCTGCTGTTTTTTCAGCCAGAATGCGTGAAATCGCAGCAGCGGTATCGGTTAATTTCACATGTTCTAGGGTGATGCCGTAGCGATCATTCAGCTGGTCACCTGCCCAGCTGATATAGGCGTTAATTTTATCATCACCGCCCCAGGCATTAAAATAAACTACCTGACCTTTTGCTTGGCTCTGCAATTCAGCAAAATTATCTTGTGCTAAAGTTGGCTGAGCAGCCAGAAATGCTGTCACTAAAAGTGGCAATCTTGCCACGTTAGCGCTTTTCTTCATGCCAATCAGATATGAGATGAATGACAGTTTCTTTGCGAGATGAAAAACCATGTTAGTGCTTTCCTTTTTGACCAATAGACCAATAGATATTTAGTATCTGGATAGATCCGTTATGACTTACTAGGCATCATTTACACTTTTGAACAAGTCAAAAATGATAACAGGCCCAAGCCTTCAGGATGACTATATTTTGATGAAAGCATCAGACAGCATAACAGAATGAGAGTGGCTGGTGATATCGGATTGTCTGAATGGTAAAAGGTCATATTCTAAAGTCTTTACCTCCCGAAGCAAGGATGTGGGTTTACCTTGCACTAGTGCTCTTTTTAAATGGGTGTGGCGGCAGCAGTACATCTCCAGAAAACCGGTTGCTGGCCGTCACACCTATTTTGCTAGATGCGCCAAATAGCGATTATATTTATGACAGCTTTATTGATTTTGATGGCGCCTTGGCTGTCGGCTATGCGATAAATGTCAATACAGGTGAATTGCTGATTCTATCACCAGATGATAGCTTGCCTGATTTTTTATCAAAACAACCTGATCCCCTTGCCAGCCTTCCTATTTTTGCACATGAGGCGACACCCTATGGTGCGTTGGCACATCTGCGTCATCAAATAGGGGCTGGCAACACCCCGCCATCAGCTGGCCTTAATCTGATTAGCCAGTATGATCCGGGGCATTTTTTTCTGTGGGGTCTGCAAGGTCCAGCACCAGAGGTGGCAACGAATTACCTGCTTGAGACACAATATTATTGTGCCCATTGTGTTGAGACATCTAATAGCGCAACTAGCTATCTGAGTGTCAATCCGCTAACAGCAAGCGCGCAAATGCGTATGACAACAAATGAGCTGGCTATCACTTTGCCATTACAGCTATCAGATGAGATGCTTATCGCTGATTATGATAGCTCTGCTGTTAGTATCAGACAAAATGATGTGCCAAAGGATGATGCAATCTGGCACGCATTTGGTAATTTTTTTGGTCCCTCTGCTGAACAGGCTGGGTTGCTATTTTCTCTATCTTATGATGATCAGATTATCTCAGCAGCAGGCATTGGCAGTGCCATCCCATAAAATAGCGTTTTTATTTGCTTTTCACTAAAATTATATAAAACAGCTTCTGCAAAAATCCTAACTAAGCTATGAAGATAGCCATGTTATCTTTATCTGATGTATCATTGCGCTGGCAGCGTGAGGGCTATTTATTACAGAATTTTTCACTAGCGGTGCAATCTGGTGAAATTGCGGTTTTGCAAGGCCCAAGCGGCTGCGGAAAATCAACCTTATTATCAGTTATCGCTGGCACGAATGCACCCTCATTAACTGTCTCAGGTGAGGTGATGTTAAATGGCAAGTCTATCTTGGGATTGCCTGCTGAACAGCGTCATATCGCGATTTTATTTCAAGAAGCGCTGTTATTTCCGCATTTAACCATAGCAGATAATCTTGGCTTTGGCCTGCCAGCTGGCTTATCGCGAAAGGCGCGTCATGATGCGATAAATGATGCGCTGCAAAAAGCTGATATGGCACAATTTGCAGATGCTGACCCAGCGACATTATCTGGTGGCCAGAAAGCACGTATTGCGATGATGCGCGCTATGCTATCTTCACCAGAGGCCTTGCTAATGGATGAGAGTTTTGCCAGCCTCGACCCGCATTTACGCCAACAATTTGGACGATTTGTGTCAGAAGAAGTGCGTAGCCGTGCTATCCCTGCCTTGCTGATATCACATCATGAAGATGATAAGGAATTCGCCACAGGCCCTGTTATTCACTGGCCAACCTCATAAAATAATGCGGAATTCTATCGTTGAATGGTGCCATTTTTTAGCATGAAAATAGGCCTGAAATGACCTGCTATTACCAGCTATGAATTGATCTAAAACGGCTCTTTCAGCGTAGGTAAGTAACGTTATCAGATTTTGGATAAATCACATATAACAAGAAAAATAACTGGATTAAAAAAGCGATAGCTGATATCGCCAACACGCAAGTAACGCCTCTAGTGACAACGGCAAAAGGGTAGAATCATGACCCCATATGATACGATTGAAAAATTGAACGAAGAACAAACAGCCGGTGTAGTAGAAACACAAAAGCCAAGCCGCGCCGAAGCAGAAGCAGCGGTTGCGACATTGCTGCGTTGGGCAGGTGATGACCCATCACGTGAAGGCCTGCTTGATACACCAGCGCGTGTTGTGCGCTCTTATGAAGAATTCTTTGCTGGCTATGGCGAAGACCCGCATGCCATGCTTGCCCGTACCTTTGAAGAGGTGGAGGGGTATCAAGATATGGTGATGCTGCGTGATATCGACATGCAGTCTCATTGTGAACATCACATGGTGCCAATTAACGGTAAGGCTCATATTGCCTATTTACCAGATAGACGCGTGGTTGGTATCTCCAAATTAGCACGTGTGATGAATAGCTATGCAAGACGCTTGCAAACACAAGAAACAATGACAGCGCAAATTGCAAATTGCATCCAGCAAGCCTTGCAACCAAAAGGGGTCGCTATCATGGTTGATGCGGCTCATGAATGCATGACCACAAGAGGCGTGAAAAAGCATGGCGTATCTATGGTCACCACGCAATTCACAGGCGCCTTTTCAGATGATGCTGATTTGCGTGAACGCTTTTATCGCCAAATTGGCCTTAGATAATCTAAGGCGGCGCTAAAGCGGCACGATAGTGCCTTTATCATTTATGCCAATAGCTTTTAATATCTACCTCTGGCACAATCTGCTGTTGCTGGACAATATCTGTCTGCCAATTTATATAAGGGCATGAAGGAGCACTGCGCCTATCTCAAGATAGGCCATTGCACTAGTGTCTTTGGATAGCAAAATGCGATTTACACCAGTTTTAAATATTCTTGGCATTTTATTGGCCTTTCTGGCCTGTGCGATGTTATTGCCAATGATGGCTGACTTACTGGCAGGCAATGCCAACTGGCAGGCTTTTGCGATATCAGCTTTGGTCACTGGTTTCATTGGTGTTGGTTTGTGGATTGCCAATCACGAAACAGCGAGCTTTGATCTAGGCTTGCGTCAGGCCTTTTTGCTAACAAATGGTGCTTGGATTTCAATTGGCCTGTTTGGGGCCCTGCCATTTTTATTATCAGATCTAAACTTATCTGTTTCTGATGCTGTTTTTGAATCTGTATCAGGCATCACAACCACAGGTTCAACCATTCTGCCAATGATTGAAAAAGCGTCCTCTGGCATTTTATTGTGGCGTGCGTTGCTACAATGGCTTGGCGGGGTTGGTATTGTTGTGATGGCAATGGCTGTTCTGCCGATGTTATCAGTTGGTGGTATGCAGCTTTTCAAAACAGAATCCTATGATTCAGCTGAAAAAGTGATACCACGTGCTACTCAGCTAGCAGGTGGTATTTTCGTTGCCTATACAGCCTTAACAGCGATTTGGGCTTTGATGCTTGGCATTGCTGGCATGCCTAGCTTTGATGCGCTAGCACATGCCATGACAACCATCGCCACAGGTGGCTATTCCACTCGCACCCTATCAATAGGCGCGTTTGATAGCTGGCTTATCGAGGCCATTATCATTGGCGGCATGATTGTTGGCTCTCTGCCATTTGCCCATTATGTGGCGCTTACTCATGGTGGCTGGCAACGTTTATTAAAAGACCCACAGGTTCGTTTGTTTTTGGGATTGATGATTATCATCATCTTATTCATCACGATGAATCTGGCAGCCCAAGGCCTTACCGCTGTTGAAGCCTTTCGCATGGCGAGCTTTAACGCTGTCTCTATTTTGACAGGGACAGGTTATGGGACTGCGAATTTTGCAGCTTGGGGTGGTTTTGCCACAACCATTTTGCTGATTTCGATGTTTATTGGTGGTTGTGCTGGTTCGACCACATGTGGTGTGAAGATTTTCCGCCTTCAGGTATTAGCATCCACCATCAAGGTTCAGATAGCCAGATTATTGCGCCCTCATGGTGTTGTTCTAGCCTATTATAATAAACGGCCTGTTTCTGATTCAGTGATGGATGCCGTGATGGGCTTTTTCTATCTCTATATTCTATGTTTTGTGATTTTGGCTGCTATTTTGGGATTAACGGGTCTTGATTTTGACACAGCTCTTTCAGGGGCAGCGACAGCGATTTCCAATGTTGGCCCTGGCCTTGGTGATATTATCGGCCCAGCTGGTCATTTTGGTGAATTACCAAACCCTGCTAAATGGGCCATGTGTGTTGGCATGATCCTTGGCCGTCTTGAGCTATTTACCGTGTTGGTGATGTTGCATCCTGGCTTTTGGCGC
Source organism: Puniceispirillaceae bacterium (SeqCode) (assembly GCA_049890115.1). Classification (GTDB taxonomy): domain Bacteria; phylum Pseudomonadota; class Alphaproteobacteria; order Puniceispirillales; family Puniceispirillaceae; genus UBA685. The sequence goes on from JBMHCC010000046.1 coordinate 26,453, forward strand.
CGTTAATTGGCATGCCTTACGGCAAAATGATACCTTCCATTTCGGCAATTTTGGTACGCGCCTGCTCATCAATCAGTGCGATAGCTCTATTGATATTATTTTGCATCGCAATATCATAATCACGCGGGGTTGCCGATTCTGGCAGTGTTTGCGTTGTTTTGGCAGCGAGCTGCGCTGTGCCTTGATAATTACCAACAGGCTGAATCCATAAAAGCTGTGCTTCGATTGTGACCCTGATACGGCTTTCCTGATTATCTGATAGCGAATTTAAAAACCCTTCGGCTTTTGGCAGTGCTTCTAGCTGAACACTTGCTTCTGAGATATTTAAAATCAACTCACCAGACCCGCCTCTTGGCTGCAGCGTATCAGTGGCCCAGTCAATCAGCTTTTGGGATGGGTTAGGGTCTATTTCATGCTCGATAAAAGGGGCTTCTAGCGGCATCAGCCAATTATCAATAATTTCCATCCGTCTGGCATTAATCGCCAAAGGTGCATTGGCAGAGCTATCAAAGACAACCAGCTTATCAATAACTGGCTGAGATTGGCAGGCTGATAGAACAAAAGCTGCCAGCATAGTGAAAAGGACGGAAATTTTGTGCATGTTTCCCCTCATATCATCAGTGATGTTATCAAAAACAGCTTTTCGCAAACTGTGATATCACAGAGCCTATCACTGGTAACGAAAAAGCAAAATAGCTAGTTATAATCAGAAATGGTAAAAGTGCGATCTGTCTTGCAGAATTCACATGTCACAACCAGCTTATCATCCTCATCTGCCAAATCAGCACGTTGCTCAGCAGACAGGCCTTTTAACATGCCATCTACTTTTTCTGGCGAACAGCGACATTGATCAATTACGGGGCGTACCTCTTGTGAATGGGCACCAAGTGTATGAAATAGCCGATAAACAAGCCTGTCTAATGACAAATTCGTATCCAGCATTTCAGCAGGTTTGACAGATGAACATAATGTCATAGCGGTGTGCCATAAATCCTGGATTTCTGCATCAACCTCATCAGGCTGTTTATAGAGATCATCTCCCTCATCTTTGACGCCGCCAGATGCGGCAATTTGCTGAAGCAATAAAGCAGATGATACCCAGCCATTTTTTGTCTTTTCAGCAGAGGTAAGGATCAAAGTAGCAAGCTGTTCTGAATTTTTATACCAGCTTGTTGCCGCATCACCCAAATGAGGGCCATCTAGTTCAACAATGCCCTGATAACGCCGATTAGTTACCTGATGATCAACGGTAAATGCCATATAGCCTGAGCCAAGCAAACGAGGCAAAATAGCAGGTCCGGTAAAGTCATTTTGCAATAATGGCTCGTCTCCAAAAGAGGCATAGCATCGCATCGCGCCTTCATCTGTCATATCTGCCATCAGCGTGCGAATAGCACCATCACCTTTTGCTTGAACGGTAAAGACACCTTCAAATGACATCATTGAGGCCAAAACAGAAGTGAGCGCCATTGTCTCAGCACATAAGCCAGCAACCATATCAGGATAATCATGACGTGATAAAATACCTGAGGCACTTGTTTCAAGACGTGCCAGCCGCCCACGGATTTTCGGGCTACCACCATCTTCACCTGTTAAATAAAAAGGCAATATTGTGTCACAATGCTGATTCAATTCTATCTCGCTCACAGCCCTAACCCTTTAAAATCACGTTTTTTGAAATGGCAGCTATGATGCTTAGATAACCTTGCCAGCACAATAAGCAAGTACCGCCTTTTGCGCGTGCAATCTGTTTTCGGCTTCACGCCATACTGCTGATTGTGTGCCATCAATGACAGAGGCTGTGACTTCCATCTCTCTAATAGCTGGCAGGCAATGCATAAAAATAGCATCAGGTGCTGCCAAAGCCATAATCTCGTCATTTACCTGAAAAGGTGTCATATCAGCTATTCTGGTACCTTCATCATCACCCATTGAAATCCACACATCTGTGACAAGCACATCAGCATCTTTGGCAGCTTGTGCCAGATCATCAGATAGGCTAATGGTTGCGCCTTTGGCTCTGGCCCACGCAATTAGCTCAGCTGGTGGCTCATAGCCTTGTGGACATGCGAGGCGCAATTCAAAATCCATAATCGCTGCCGCTTCTAGCCATGAGACAGCGACATTATTACCATCACCTGCCCATGTCACTATCTGACCTTCAATAGCACCATGATAATCAATCATAGTCATCATATCAGCCATCACCTGACAAGGGTGAGAGCGATTAGTCAGACCATTAATCACAGGGATATCCGCATTATCAGCCAACGCCATTAATGTATCATGCTGTAAGCACCGTATCATGATACCATCAAGATAAGATGACAGAACACGCGCTGTATCAGAAACTGTTTCACCGCGCCCTAGCTGCATATCATTTGTTGATAAAATGATAGGTGTGCCACCAAGCTGGCTAATACCAACCTCAAAAGACACTCTGGTTCTGGTGGATGGCTTTTCAAAAATCATCCCAATATGTTGACCAGCTAAGGGCTGTTCATTTTGAATGCCAGCCTTTAGGTCTGCGCGCACAGCAATGCCATAATCAAGCAGAGCCTGAAGCTGGCTTTTGTCAAAATCTTTGAGATCCAAAAAATGACGCATCATTGTTATTGTCCTAAAAATACAAGCATGTGAAATAATCAGAGCGTTAGAAGGTCGCTATCATAGATGAGACAAGCTATCTTGTAAAATTGATAGTGCCAAAGCCAGATCATCCTTGCTAATGGTCAATGGTGGCAATAGACGCACTACATTATCAGAAGCAGGCACAGCCAATAATTTAGCATCGCGCAACAGCGCATTGAGATCAGCTGCCTGATAATCTGTGGCTAATCTGATACCACGCAATAAACCAAGGCCTCTTATTTCAGCGATTTTAGAGTGATGCGCCTGATGCAATGCTGCTAGCCCGTCATCAAGCTGGGCAATACGCTGTGCCAGCATCTCAAAAAACCCGTCTTGCATCATCACATCCATAACAGCATTACCAGCTGCCATTGCCAAAGGATTGCCGCCAAAGGTGGTGCCATGGCTGCCTGGCCCCATCGCATCACCAATTTGTTTGCGTGCGATAATAGCGCCAACAGGGAATCCCCCGCCAAGCCCTTTGGCAAGTGCGACAATATCAGGCTGAATATCTGATTGCTGATAGGCAAATAAGCTGCCAGTGCGTCCCATGCCACATTGAATTTCATCAGCAATGACAAGCGCACCAAATTCATCAGCTGCTTGGCGCACGCCTTCTAGATAGCCTTGCGGTGCGGCATTAGCCCCACCTTCACCTTGCACAGGTTCAACAAAAATAGCCGCGATATTTGGCCCCATCAAATCGCGCAGCTGATTCAAATTGCCAAAAGGCGCATGCAGAAATCCGCCAGGCAGCGGATCAAAGCCTTCTCTGAAAGCTGGTCTGTCTGTTGCTGATAACATGCCAAGTGTCCGGCCATGAAAGGCACCACCAGCACATAAAATCATTTTGCGTGCTGTATCACCTTTGGCGTGATGATAACGGCGTGCCATTTTCACAGCACCCTCATTTGCCTCTGCCCCTGAATTACAGAAAAAAACATGATCAAGATTGGCAGCTTCTGCCAACCTATGAGCTAGCCTTTCTTGACCGCTGATACGATATAGATTTGAGACATGCCATAATTTATCTGCCTGCTCTTTTAATGCGGCAACAAGATGCGGATGAGCATGACCCAAATTATTCACAGCAATACCGCTGGCGCAATCCAGATAGGCTGTTCCATCTTGGGTATAAAGCCAACTTCCTTGCCCTGTCTCGAAAGTCAGATCAAGGCGTCCATAGGTTGGCATCACAGCATCTTGTGCTGTTTTTGAAGTGTCATTTTCTGTCATGTCAGTGATAAATTCTGTGTTGGTATTGACATCAATTTAAATAAAATATTTTGCGAGCTTGAGAGATTGCGACTGGTAATTTGAACCAGACCCATCAGCGCCATAAAGCCAGTTTGGTCGTGCTGCCATGGTCTCATAAATCAGGCGACACACAATCTGATCTTCTTCGATCAGAAATGGCACATCATGTGAGCGCACCTCAAGCACAGCTCTAGTATGTTCAGCCCCTTTTGCACCAATGCCAAAGCCAGGATCAAAAAAGCCTGCATAATGCGCTCTGAATTCACCTGCTCTGGTGTCATAGGCGCTCATCTCTGCGGCATAATCTTCTGGCACACTAACATATTCACGGCTTGCCAGAATGTAGAATTCATCAGGATTCAGAACAAGCCCACCTGCGACAAGATCATCTGTTGTCACACGTTCCCAAAATTGTGTTTTTGGCAAGCTAGCTGGCTTATCCAAATCAATCAAACCAGCATGTTTGCGTGCCCGCCAGCCAATCAGCCCTGTATCATCCTCAGGTTTGAAATTCACTGACAGACCAACCCCATAAGAGATATTAGCAGCGCCTTTTTGGCCATCTGCTAGTCTGATCAGATTTGTATCTTGTTGTAATTTTGTCAGCACCTCATCATCAAGCCGGCTATGACCATAGCGCAGACGTAATTGTGATAATCTTGTGCCAGGGCGCACCAAAACGGAAAAAGTACGTGGTGATATTTCAGCATAGAGCGGGCCCTGATAGCCAGCTGTGACTGATTCAAATTCAATCGCGCCATCTGTGATAAGGCGTGTAAAAACATCAACACGACCTGTTGATGATTTCGGATTGGCAATCGCTGATAGTTCAGCTGGCAGATTCAGGCTTTCCTGTAATGCGACCAGATACACACATCCTTTTTCTAGGACCGCGCCATCTGTTAAATCAATTTCATGTAATGCCAAATTGTTCAGCTTATCTGCCACAGATGCATGAGCGCCTGGCAAAAATGACGTCTGAATACGCCAGGCACGAAAGCCAAGACGCAAATCAAGTGATGCTGGTTGGATTTGCCCCGCAATCGGCGGGCTATCTGATTTGATGATGCCAGCGGCAAAAGCCTGTTCAATCGCATCAGATGGCAAAATACCTGGCTGATAATGTGATAGGTCTAACATGGTCAGTTTCTTAAATTACCAAAAGCTGCAAAAGTGATCTTTACCAAAATGATCGTTACCATCAGGCTGTCTGGATTATCAGATAGCACAGATGAGCTAACTCTAGAGCAAGTAGGGCAAAATTGCTATATCCAAAACATAGCTCATTTTTGGCTTTATACCTCCTGTTTGAGTCTTTTTGATGCTTCAGGCTAGGGCAGCGATGAAAATACTGCTACATCTATCATCATGATTAGTGAAACTGAATTGCGCGAAAAAAGTCGTGCCCATAAACGATTGATGAATAAAGCGCTTCATTATCTGGGACGCTATCAAGCAAGCACAGCACAATTACGCCGGATTCTAGACCGCTTTGCCAAACGCAAAATAGAATCAGACGACCCATCAGCCATTCAAAAAGCGATTGAAGATGTGATCAGCCTTTGTGCTGATTATGGTTATATTGATGATAGTGCGTTAGCAGCATCAAAAACACGTGCCTCTGTTGCAAAAGGCCAGTCTGAACGCCAATTAGCACAGAAATTGCGCATGATGGGTATCAGCAATGATACAGCTGAAGATGCCTTAATACAGCGCAAGGAAGGCTGGCAGGATGCAGAGCTGGCAGCAATCATTCGCAAAGCTGCCAAAAAAAAGCTTGGGCCATTTTCGCCACCTGTTGAATTTGCCGATAAACAAAAGCAAATGGCAAAATTAGCACGCGCTGGTTTCACACTTGATATGATTCAAAAACTATTTGCATTTGCGAGCCAAGAAGAGGCTGAAAATGCTTTATATGACGCTGAAAACAGATCTGAATGATTCGATTTTTGATATCTGGAAACAGATATGCTAGGACAATGTCACCCACATTATCATTGATTAAGCCAAGACTAAAATGAGGGAGGGAGCCTCTTATGACCGATAATGACCTTTTTGCACCTGCACAAGATATCGTGGCGCGTGCTCATGTGAATGATGACCAATATCAGGCAATGTACAAAGCCTCAATCGAGGATAATGAGGCATTTTGGGCTGAACATGGCAAGCGGATTGACTGGATAACACCTTATCAGAATGTCAAAGATGTCAGCTATGCCAAAGATGATTTATCTATTCGTTGGTTCTATGATGGCACTTTGAATGCTGCTGCAAACTGTACAGACAGGCATTTGGCGCAAAGAGGTGACCAGACAGCGATTATCTGGGAAGGTGATGATCCATCACAATCGCGTCATATTACCTATCGTGAATTGCATGATGAAGTTTGCCAATTTGCCAATGTATTAAAAGCACAAGGTGTTAAAAAAGGTGACCGTGTCACGATTTATATGCCTATGATCCCAGAAGCAGCGGTGGCCATGTTAGCTTGTGCGCGCATTGGTGCTGTTCATTCTGTGGTATTTGGTGGTTTTTCACCAGATGCGCTAGCTGGCCGCATTAATGATTGTGATTCAACTGTTCTTATCACAGCTGATGAAGGTGTGCGTGGTGGGCGTGCTGTGCCGCTCAAGGTCAATGCTGATGCTGCTTTGGCTTCATGCCCTGATTGTACTGTTTGTGTGGTTGTAAAACGCACAGGCGGCGATATCTCAATGCAAGCTGGCCGCGATGTCTGGTATCATGAAGAAATGGCAAAGGCATCAACTGACTGCCCTGCTGAAGAAATGAATGCTGAAGACCCGCTATTCATCCTTTATACATCTGGTTCAACAGGCAAACCAAAAGGCGTTTTACATACCACAGGCGGTTATATGGTTTATGCCTCAATGACCCATCACTATGTATTTGATTATCATGATGGTGATATTTACTGGTGTACAGCTGATGTGGGCTGGGTCACAGGTCATAGCTATATTTTATATGGACCATTGGCTAATGGTGCGACAACTTTAATGTTTGAAGGTGTACCAACCTATCCAGATGTCTCTCGTTTCTGGCAGGTTGTTGAAAAGCATAAAGTGAATATTTTCTATACAGCACCAACCGCTATTCGCGCATTAATGCGCGAAGGTGCTGATCCTGTTAAACAATATGACAGGTCATCTTTGCGTCTGCTTGGCTCTGTTGGTGAGCCTATCAATCCAGAAGCTTGGATGTGGTATCATGATGTGGTTGGTGATAAAAAATGCCCGATTGTTGATACATGGTGGCAGACAGAAACAGGTGGCATCCTGATTACCCCATTGCCAGGGGCAACAGCAACAAAACCAGGTTCTGCGACAAGGCCATTTTTTGGTATTGCCCCTGTATTGGTTGATAATGAGAATAACACTATCGAGGGCGCAGCTGAAGGTAGCTTATGTATCAATGCCTCATGGCCAGGCCAAATGCGCTCTGTTTATGGTGACCATCAGCGCTTTATTGACACCTATTTTTCAACCTTTGAAGGTCGCTATTTTACAGGTGATGGTGCACGCCGTGATGAAGATGGCTATTATTGGATCACAGGCCGTGTTGATGATGTCATCAACGTATCTGGTCACCGCATGGGCACAGCAGAGGTCGAATCAGCTCTTGTAGCTCATAAGCTGGTTGCTGAAGCAGCTGTGGTTGGCTATCCCCATGATATTAAAGGTCAGGGCATTTATGCCTATGTCACCTTAAATGCTGGCGAGACACCAGCTGATGAGCTTGAAGCAGAGCTGAAAAAATGGGTGCGGAAAGAAATTGGTCCAATCGCCACACCTGATTTACTGCAATGGGCACCTGGTCTGCCAAAGACACGCTCTGGTAAGATTATGCGCCGTATTTTGCGTAAAATCGCTGCTAATGAGCATAGTGAATTGGGTGACACATCAACATTAGCAGACCCGTCAGTGGTTGATGAATTGATCGAAAATCGCCGTAATCGCTAAGCTATTATCATAGTATCTTTTATCTGGTGACACAGCATCATGCTTGTTTTAGTCACTTAAAACTATCTAAAAAGGGCCTCCGGAAACACTCATTTCGGGGGCCTTTTTTGGCTAATCCAAAAGGCCAATGAATATTACGTTATGCTTATATTCTTGATAAAAATCCCTGCCCTTTTAGGCAAGCACCAGATCATCTTCAGCAATGCCAAGTTCAATGGCACGGCACACAGCATGTGTTCTGTTTCTGGCACCTAATTTTGAGCGTAATGATTTCAAATGATGCTTAATTGTAACTTCGCTCAAGCCATGGACACGCGCAATCTCTTTATTTGATTGCCCAGCCAATAGACCATTTAAGACATCTCTTTCTCTGCCTGTCAGGTAATTGGTGGTTCTGCTGCGCACCTGTTCATGACGTGCCATCATCTCTATCGGCACATAGGTTTCACCAGCTGCTAATACACGTAAAGCTGCCAACATTGAAGCTGTGCCAAGGCTATATGGCAAATAACCTGATGCCCCTCTATTCAGCATTTCTTGTATCTCAGCTGTTGGACGCAACGGCCCAATTAATGCTATCGCTGTATCTGGTCCACATTGCGGACGCATGGTATCAAGACCTGATAAGCCCTCCATATCTGGCATATCTAAATCAAGTCCAACAACATCAAGATTTGTTGCTTGTGCTGCTAGTTGCATTGTTTCACGCAATGTACCAGCAGTCAGCAACGTCATATTAGGTTCATTTTCCGCCATATGATCCCTAATGAAATCGCGAACAAGTGAATTACCATAACCAAGTAAAATTTTCATCTCTCTCCCCTCCTCAATAAGGAACTATGGATATTAAATCATTTTATGAGTGATATATTACTCAATTTTTCTACTATAAAAAGAAATATAAAGTTTTATCTTATAAGATGAGGCTATGATGCATGGTGTAATTCTGTTGGGCAGTAAAATTAATAGCTTATGGATAACCCTATAGTAGCATTTCTGTTTTTCCCGCGTTGCAGAGGGTTTTGAGAGGCCGAATCAAATTGGCTTACCTCAAAAAATATTTCAAACGGGCTGAACTGATTCTCTAGGATGGTAAATCGTAATCTAATATTATTTTCTGTGACCTGATGTGGTGCTGTTAAGAACGGCAAGACCTTATCGAAACGGGTGTGATGACGTTCTGCGATAACCAAAGTTGACAGAAAGGGATAGAGCCGGCTCTGCAATAGAAGGCCGCCGCCCATCCGCAAACGCTGGCCATAGAGATCAGAATGAGATGGCACTAGCTGTTCTATGCGGTAATTCCCGCCAATTTCAATAGTGGGGGTTAGCCTAAAACTATGATGCACTGATGATGAATAGCTGTGATGACCTGTCCCATTGATTCTGCCGCGACTCATTTCAACATGCCATTTCTGAATCCAAATTGGGGTGAGAATGCTATCAAATTCTAGGAAAATGCTGGCTTCTTCAGATACCATCCTTTCAAAGGACGCTGTTTGCGGCACAATGGTCACGCGCAATTTGCTGCCAATAGTACGGCGTAATTTCGGATTGATCTGACGCTGCCACGCCAGCGTGATAGCAGCTGAAGAGTGCCGATAGCCTGAAATATGATGAATTTGTTCATGGTTGATTTGCAAGCTGTCACGAATGGTTATCTGTTTCTGGCTCGCAAAATTAATATGCAACAGACCAGCGGTTTTTCGCGGCGCTTGTTGAGGTGCTTGAAACTGGCGACTAGCTGGACATAGTGACACAAGAGCTGTGCAAATATCATCAAGCAAAGAGCCTTGTTCAGCGATGATGTCATCTTGGCTGGCAATTTGTCCTGTGCGCGGTGCGCGTATCATAGATAATCTTGTATCAAGCTGGTTGCGCCATTGCCATGGGCATACATTATCATAATGTTTGATGACAGCCTCATCAATCAGAGGTCCTGCCAGATTACGATAATGGTCGAGGTGACGTTGTGCATTCTGGCATTTTCCTGCCAAAGCGGAATAAAGCGCTGCTAGGGATAATAATGGCAGATAATCTGGATAGAATGTTAAAGCTTGGTCAAGCAAGCTTCGTGCATCAGCATGATGACCAGTATGACGTAACGCTATAATTGTTAAATATAGCTGGCGTGGACGATGATAACGACTATCAAGATAGCGGCGACCAACCAGCGCAGCTATTGCCCATTTCTGGTCTTGAACCAGCTGTTGCAAAGCCTGCTCAATAGCTATCAAATCACTAATATGAGGTGCAGTGCCATCATCAACGTAATCTGGCCCATCTTCTAGGTAATCTTCCTGTGCTTGTTGGGCAAGAAGAGGGCAAGGCACGATGACGAGCAGCACTAAAAGAGCCACGCGCAAAAATCGGTTTGTTAGAAAGAACACATTTTTATCCTGAATTTGGTCATTCAGAATAAAAAATGAGATGTTAAATTTTCGTAAACAAACAGCACGCCTTATGCCTTTTGAGACCCTGATTGCGAAAAAAGATAGACCTAAAATGACTGGCCTAAAATGATAGGCGCCAACCAAGTGAGAGCTTTTGTGTTTTTTTGGCTTGAATATCGTCAAGTTGATAAGATGCTGTTAATGCCCCGATAGGCAGCTGGTTTTGCCATTTCGCCTCAAGCTGGCGTGCTGGGCGTGCTGGCTGGATTGTTGTAGCGGCAATGCTCGCACCAGAAAATGTCAGTGATAAATCATCAATTTGCAATGGTTGTTTGATGGTAAAGGAAATATCACTATTCGCTATTGGCGTGTCTAATCCTATCTGCCAGCTAGAAAATGTCGCTTCCGCTGCACAAATCAAACAGCCAGATTGTGATGTCACCTTGCTTTGCCCTGCTAGCATTTCTGCCTGTAATGCCATCACACCAAAAGCATGACGATAGCCACTGCTTAGCCAATAGGCCTGACCACCTCCCCAGCGAAGAGCCCCAAAACCGCGGCTATCAAGCCAGCGATTCTGACTTCTATCAAGACCAAAGCTAAGCCAGCTTTGCCTGCCAGAATGGTCAGTGATAGATTCAAAATGACGATGCATTAACACAAGCTGGCGGCTGGTATCATAACCAAAATGCAGCTGCCATTGAGATGGCGCGTCTGCATTGGCAGTGGCACTAGCAATACCAAACCAATGTTGCATAGGCTGATAGCTAATATCAGTTAATTGTGCACTACCAACTATCTGTTCAGGAAATAAGCCAGTATCAGCAATATATTGCCAGCTATTGCCGCGTGAGACGCGCGATAATAAAGGTGCTGGGTCATTATGATTTTCAAGCCGCAGATTGCTGCCTAGAAACGAATCTGCCTGTATCGCAAACTGTGCATTATCAAAACTATCACTGGCAATAAACCGTACCCCTGTCATAGCTGATAGCATCGCCTCATCAATAATCAGACCAGGTTCAAGAGCAGCATCATCCAAAGCCACATCAGCATCATTCGCACTGATAGATAACGTGCCGATAGGCGACAAAGCTGCTGAGACATCCATCATGCCATGGCCAAAAATTGATGCCATCTTATCAGCACCACATTTCGACAACGTACAACCATTAGCAGCTGTCAGCCCATCATAGCTAGCTGTTTGCAATAGGCGATTGGCAGCTTGTTGCGCTGATAATTGGGGGGAAGGCATCTTTGATAAGTGCCAAAGCACCTGTCACAAGCGGTGCTGCCATTGATGTGCCAGAGCGTCTTTCATAACCACCGCCAGAGCGCGCACCATAAAGGCCTGTCAAATAGACAGAATCGCCGCCACCTGGCGCAGTCAGACACCATTGTCTGGCAACACCGCAACGATTCGTATAGCGCGGCTCTCTGCCTGTGCTATCCACCGCAACAACCGCCAGCCAGCCCTTTTGCAGATAGCGATGATAATAAGGCAGGCCAGCTCTGATAGAGACCTCATCATCCCCATCATTTCGCGCTGCCCAGACAAGCACCATACCATCTGCCACTGCCGCTTGCCAGGCACCTAATTCAGCACCAAGAGATCGGTTTACAACTGATTTACTAAGATCTGCAATCTCAAAATTGGATGCCCAGCTATTATTGATAAAACGAATATTCTTGGCACGTGCATCAGCCACTAGCGAGGGTAGAATCTGGCCACCTGTCTTGCTGCCAAAAGAACCATTTCGGTCAAAAATACGATAAGAGGTGATATCTGCCAGAGGCGCAATGCCATGCATTCCCCTGCCATCACGGGTACCACCAAGAAGGCTCGCAACATGTGTGCCATGACCTTGGGGATCAGATAAACCAGCACTACTACCATGCCAATCAAGACCTGCCTTGACAGTCTCTAATTCAGAATGCGAGCCATCAATACCAGTATCAACCACAGCTGTTTTTACCTGAAAACCAGCATGATTATCCTGATAAATAGAAGAAAGAGACAATGTGCCTAGTGCTGATTGACGGCTAAATTCACTGCTATAAGATGCCCCTTGCGGTAATACAGGCCTGTCAAAAACCCGCACAGCTGGTGGCGACGAGGATGATGATGAAACACCGCCACCACCGCCGCCACCGCCACATGCAGAGATGAACAAGATCGTCATAATCATCGCAGTTACGCTGCATGCTGTGTGAGCGGATCTCTTTATATCATCCATTTGATACACCCCTTATCCCGAGCGAGACTCCGCTCATACAAGAGGGTATTAAATTAGATATTTTTAATGTTTAAAGCAGTCCATCTGGATGAAAGAGCTAGTCTTTATGAGGTAGTGATCATGCTATTGTGCTAGCAGCTTTTCCATTTTGGCTAATGCCACTTCATAGGGTTCAGCTGGGCTGATTGTGCCTTTGAACTGACCATCTGATCGATATAAAAACACAGATGCTGTGTGATCAACCAGATACTCATCATCTCCTGTATCAATGCGTTTCGCAAAGACACCGAATCGCTGTAATGTCTGTGCAATCTCATCGCTTTGACCTGTGATTCCGATGATATCAGCATCAAATAGGCTGAGATATTCGCTCATCTGTGTGACGGTATCACGCTCTGGGTCAACTGTGAAAAAGACAAGCTGGAGATCATCTGCGCCTTTGCTATTCGCAGCTATCAGTTCTGATTTTATATCTGCCATCTGGCTAAGGGTTGTTGGGCAAATATCAGGGCACCAAGTAAATCCAAAATAAATGGCGGTTGGCTTGCCAGCCAAATCATCATTGGTAATGGCTTGCCCCTGATGATCCAGCAGGCTGAAATCTGTAGCTGATAAAGAAGGCAGCAAGCCCTTATCTGATGTTTTAAGATAGTGCTGGCCTGCAAAACCGCCAATCAGTGCGAGAAGACCAATAATGAAAATCACGGCAATCTGTTTTGATGATAGCTGTTTCATCTTAAAAAATGTCACTTTCAAAGGCAGTTTTATTATCTTGGCACTGATGCTGTCACACACTTATGACAAGATAAGGGCAATGCGATAATGATGGCAAATTTAGCATTATTAAGACGCTGTTACCATGAAACAGATGGCAAGGTGATGTTCAAAAATGTCGCGGCTGACAAGGTGATATCTTTTATTTGTCAAAGAGGCTAAATACCACTATCGTCACAGCTGATTTCTGGCTCTCATTTGGGCCTGCTTATCATCGTCACTATGGCTATCATTATGGCAAAAGGTTGCTGACAAATCATGATGTCTTTGCTCTTTCTGATTGACACGATCATCACGCTTTATATCTGGAGCCTTGTTATCTATGTGGTAGCAAGCTGGCTAATTGCGTTTAATATCATTAATCCTTGGCAGCCTGCAATAAGGCAGATCCTAACAATGCTGGAACGGTTACATGAACCGGTAATGTCACGCATCAGACAAGTATTACCGAATCTAGGCGGCATTGATATTAGCCCCATTATCGTGTTGTTAGCATTGCAGTTTTTGCGCAATTTATTATTTGAATATCTGGCATAGGGATCACTTTGCCTGATAATCTTGTCAGTGACAGCAAATTAGAATTCAGGCGAAATTATCATAAAGATAAACTAAAATTATGTCGCAATTAAATGATAGGGACATGGCATAGCTATTATCTTTGGCACAGCATTGAACGGGAATAAGGGGTAAGATTGAAATGGCACAGCTAATTGATGGCAAGGCATTTTCTGAAAAATTAGTCGTTGAAATGGCAGATTACGCTGCCAAAATAACACAGGTAACAGGCACAGCCCCTGGCCTTGCTGTGGTGTTGGTTGGTGACGATCCGGCATCTCATGTCTATGTGCGCAACAAAGCTGAGAGGACAAAATCAGCTGGTATGCGCTCAATCGAACATCGCTTGCCTGCTGATACATCAGAAGCTGATTTGCTGGCTTTGGTTGAGACGCTTAATCATGATGATAGCATTGACGGCATTTTGGTTCAGCTGCCTCTGCCAGACCAGATTGATTCTGATAAGGTGATACAATCTATTGCTCATGAAAAAGATGTTGATGGCTTTCATCTGATGAATGTTGGCGCCTTATCAACAGGTCTTGATGCGCTTGTCCCTTGCACACCATTTGGCTGTATCTTGCTGCTTCGTGATTTACTAGGCTCTCTGTCAGGGCTGAATGCTGTGGTGCTTGGCCGCTCTAATATTGTCGGTAAGCCCATGGCACAATTATTGCTGGCTGAAAATGCCACTGTCACAATCGCCCATTCACGCACAAAAGATTTAGAAGCACTATGCCGGTCAGCTGATATTTTGGTTGCTGCTGTGGGACGCCCTGAGATGGTCAAAGCAGAATGGGTTAAAGAAGGTGCCTGTGTGATTGATGTTGGCATTAACCGTGTGCCTGCACCTGAGAGAGGGGAAGGCAAATTCCGCCTGACAGGAGATGTTGATTTTGCCGCTGTTGAACCAGTGGCAGGTGCCATCACCCCTGTGCCTGGCGGTGTTGGACCAATGACAATTGCTTGTCTGTTGCGTAATACCGTTGTTGCCGCAGCACGCCGCCATAATCTTAAGCTTGATGGCTTGACTTCTTAACCATTTGGCCAAGCTTTCCTATGTATAGCTTTTATGACAGGATGCGTTCAGTTTTATGGATATTGAAAAAATCGTAATGGGGGCAGCCCTTTTGATTGTGGCCTTTATCTTGGGATGGGGCATTTACAGCATGGGTCGCGGCGGTGAATATAACCGCAATATATCAAATAAATTAATGCGCTACCGTGTCTTGTTTCAGGCGCTAGCCATATTAATTTTCATAGTGATATTATGGTTCCGCGAGCCGCGCGGCTAAGAGAGGGTTAGATGGTCAAGTTAAATAAAATCTATACAAGAACAGGTGATAGTGGCGAAACCTCACTGGTCAATGGTGCGCGTGTTTCAAAACATTCACGACGCCCAGCTGCTTTTGGTGAGGTTGACGAGCTCAATTCTGTGATTGGCCTTGCCAGAACAGAAGCTGATGATGCTGTTAATGAGATGCTGGCGCGTATTCAGAATGATTTATTTGATCTAGGCGCTGATTTGGCCACACCTGAAACAGATAAAATGGCACTGCGCATTACAGATGCCCAAGTCAAACGTCTGGAAGATGAAATTGATGTCATGAATGCTGATTTGCAGCCTTTGAAATCATTTATTCTGCCAGGTGGCACAAAACTAGCAGCATGGTTACATCTTGGCAGAACGGTGGCAAGACGCGCTGAACGCCGCATGACAGAATTGGCCGTCGAAGAAGTCGTGAATGAGCCAGCTATGCAATATATTAACCGCTTATCTGACCATCTTTTTGTACTAGCACGTCATGTGAATGATAATGGCGCATCTGATGTGTTATGGGTGCCAGGCTCGAATGGCTAATGAAACAGCCGCAAAAAAGCGGCAAAATGGCGTTCTGATAGGAAAAAATGTCAGAATTTCACAAAATCATTTTACCTGCCCATTCTAAATGGTAGATAGCTTGCGAATAGAATTTTGGACTGGCTGCCAAAAAAATAGCAGTCAGAACAGTGAAAGGACTTAGCAGATGAAAATCCTTGTGCCAGTAAAGCGCGTCATTGATTATAACGTAAAGGTGCGTGTGAAAGCTGATCAAACAGGTGTTGAGCTTGCCAATGTAAAAATGGCAATGAACCCATTTGACGAGATTGCCGTTGAACAAGCACTTCGTATCAAAGAGGCTGGTCAGGCTGATGAAGTTGTGTTGGTTTCAGTTGGCCCGACACAATCTCAGGAAACCATCCGCACAGGCCTTGCCATGGGTGCTGATAGAGGCATTCATATCGAAGCAGCTCATGAAACAGAGCCATTAGCAGTTGCCAAATTATTACAGGCTGTGATTGCACGTGAAGAGCCTGGCCTTGTCCTATGCGGCAAGCAAGCCATTGATGATGATAGCAACCAGACAGGCCAGATGCTATCTGCCTTGCTTGGCTGGTCTCAGGCAACATTTGCATCAGGCGTCGAGCTCAATGGTGATAGCGCCAAAATCATCCGTGAAGTTGATGGTGGTCTGGAACATATTTCAGTTTCATTGCCATCTGTCATCAGCGTTGATTTGCGACTGAATGAGCCGCGCTATGCATCACTGCCTAATATTATGAAAGCAAAAAAGAAGCCGATTGACAGCCTGTCTGTTGAAGAGCTTGGTGTTGATATCGCACCACGTCTTTCTGTTCTAAAAGTCGAAGAGCCAGAAGCTCGTGCGGCAGGTATCAAAGTGGGATCGGTATCTGAACTTGTTGAAAAACTGAAAAATGAAGCAAAGGTGATCTGAAGATGAGCATTTTGATAATTTGTGATCATGATGGCGCAACATTAGGCGCTGCTACACTGAACGCTGTCACAGCTGCTGTTGAAATTGGCGGTGATATTGATGTGCTTGTCGCTGGCAATAATGTTGGTGATATCGCATCACAAGCAGCATCGATTGCTGGCGTGGCGCGTGTCCTAACAGCTGATTCAGCTGAATTAGGTAATGGTCTGGCAGAAAATGTCGCACCTGTTATTGCTGGTATTGCTGATAATTACAGCCACATTCTGGCACCTGCAACAACCTATGGCAAAAACATCATGCCACGTGTTGCCGCAATGAAGGATGTTGCACAAATCTCTGACATTATTTCAGTGGAATCTGCTGATACGTTCAAACGTCCTATCTATGCTGGTAACGCCATCGCAACAGTGCAAAGCGGTGAAGGGCTAAAGATGATCACAGTTCGTGCAACCGCTTTTGAAGCTGCTGCTGAAACAGGTGGCTCTGCTGCGATTGAAAGCGTGTCAGCTGCTGGTGATGCTGGCTTGTCATCATTTGAGAAATCAGAATTATCATCATCAGAACGCCCAGAGCTGACATCAGCTGGCATTGTGGTATCTGGTGGCCGCGGCATGCAAGATGGTTCAAACTTTGCCATGCTTGAAAAGGTAGCTGATAAATTAGGCGCAGCTGTTGGCGCATCACGTGCTGCTGTTGATGCTGGCTTTGTGCCAAATGATTATCAGGTTGGCCAAACAGGCAAGGTGGTTGCACCTGACCTTTATATCGCTGTTGGTATTTCAGGCGCGATTCAGCACCTAGCAGGCATGAAAGACTCAAAAGTCATCGTTGCCATCAATAAAGATGATGAAGCACCTATCTTCCAGGTAGCTGATTATGGTCTGGTTGCTGATCTATTTGACGCTGTTCCAGAATTAGAAGGCGAGCTAAACTAGCCTTTTATTACCACTCACATAATAATAAAGCCTGTCAGTTCAACTGACGGGCTTTTTTTATGGTATCACCTGCCGATGAGGGTCTTAATTTCATCTAAAATCGCAGGCTCTGCCCATTCAGCAGGCCCTTTGATAAAATAAATGTCTGACTGATCAGCTGAAATCAAATAAGAGCTTGGCAAACCATTCAAACGTAAATGACGCGCCCAATCATTATTAGTATCATGGACAAATAGCGCATCTGTAATGCCGCGTTCACGCAAAAATGCCAGCGCATGATCACTGCCTTTGCGGTCAACTGAAATCAAGATAACTGCGATATTATCACCAGCTAATTGTCTGGCAGCTTCATCTAATTGCGGCAATTCATGAATACATGGGGCGCACCATGTCGCCCAGAAATTCACTAATAAAGCTTGGCTATCCTTATAATCAGCAAAGGTGAATTGCCCATCATCTGCTGCTGGCAAACTGCCTTCTGGCAAGGTGATATTATGAGCCTTTTCAGCTGGTAATTGCGCCTCTGCCATAGCTGGTATCATTACAAGCCAACAGACAGATGCCATCATAACAAAAATACGCTGCATAGTTTTTTGCTGGTAAAATCTGAAATTCTGCCTATAAATCAACGAGAATAAGGAGCTTTTTGCCATGTCTGATACCTCTAAGGGAAAATCATCGATTTGGGGTGGCCGCTTTGCTGGCGGGCCGTCACAGCTTATGCAGGATATTAACGCATCTATCAGCTATGATCAAAAACTCTATGAACAAGATATTGCTGGCTCAAAAGCACATGCCACAATGCTTGCCAGTCAGGCTATTATTTCATCAGATGATCTAGCTGCTATCCTGTCTGGCCTTGACCAAATTCAGGCAGAAATCACATCAGGTGAATTTGTGTTTTCAGAGGCACTTGAAGATATTCACATGAATATTGAAACAAGGCTGGCAGAGCTTATCGGAGATGCGGCACGGCGTCTTCATACTGCACGCTCGCGCAATGATCAGGTTGCAACTGATTTGCGGCTATGGCTGCGTGATAGGCTTGATGATATTGATACCAGCCTTGGCCTATTACAATCAGCATTGCTGACACAAGCTGAGAGATATGCCGATACCTTAATGCCTGGTTTTACGCATCTGCAAACAGCCCAGCCTGTGACATTTGGCTTTCACCTGATGGCTTATGTTGAGATGATTGGTCGTGACAGAGGCCGGATGGCTGATTGCCGTAACAGAGTGAATGAAAGCCCGCTTGGTGCTGCGGCATTAGCTGGCACATCATTTCCGATAGATCGTCATCAAACAGCTGATTTGCTGGGCTTTGCGCGGCCGATGGAAAATGCCATGGATGCTGTCTCATCACGTGATTTTGCGATTGAATTTCTGGCTGCTGCCGCAATTTGTGCCACACATTTATCACGGCTAGCTGAAGAGATTGTGATCTGGTCCACTGATCGTTTTGGCTTTATTGCACTATCTGATGCTTTTACCACAGGCTCATCAATCATGCCGCAAAAGCGCAATCCTGATGCTGCCGAATTAGTGCGTGCCAAACCAGGCAGGATCATGGGTGATTTGGTCACATTGCTAACAGTCCTAAAGGGGCTGCCTTTGGCCTATGGCAAAGATATGCAAGAAGATAAAGAACCTGTTTTTGATGCTGAATCACATCTGATGCTTGCCATTACAGCGATGACAGGCATGATTGCTGATATGACCGCCAAGCCTGATGCGATGAGCCAAGCCCTGACAGCAGGTCACCCGACTGCCACTGATCTAGCTGATTATATGGTAAGAGAGCTGAATATGCCATTTCGTGATGCGCATCATGCCTCAGGTGCGATTGTGGCATTAGCTGATCAAAAAGGGTGCGCTCTTGAAGCATTAAGTTTCGCTGATATGAAAGACATTGAACCACAGCTACGCGAAGATGTGATGGCGTCCTTGTCTGTGTCTGGCGCAGCTGCTGCCAGAACGAGCTTTGGTGGCACAGCCCCAGATGAAGTGCGCAGACAAATTGCAAAAGCAAGAGCCACCTATAACATCAAAGGATAATGAGCTAACATTATGGATAATCAGTTTGCTTTCACAAGACACCCTTTTGTGCATCTGCTTATGACAATTCTTATTTGCGCTGGCATGCTGACAATGATTTCAGCTTGCGGTAAGCGCGGCGATCCTGTGCGCCCTTCTGAAGTAGCGGAAAGTCAGTAACATGCCATTTACCTTTGATGACTCTGGAATGCTTCATTGTGATGGCATTGCTGCTGATGAGCTAGCACGCGAATTTGGCACACCGCTTTATGTTTATTCAGCTGATGGGTTTCTTGATTATTTCAACGCTTTTCAAAAGGCAGTCGCCCCTGTTAATGGCAAAGTGCATTATGCTGTCAAAGCTAATTCTGCTTTAGCGATTTTATCATTACTGGCAGATGCTGGTGCTGGTGCTGATATTGTATCAGGTGGCGAGATGCAAAGAGCGCTAGCTGCTGGCATTGCCCCTGCTGATATCGTCTTTTCAGGTGTTGGCAAATCAGATGATGAAATCAGGCTGGCATTAGCACGCAATATTGGCCAGATTAACGCTGAATCACTTGAAGAAATTCAGCGCATTGAAGCCATTGCAGAAGAATGGGGTCTAAAGGCTAGAATTGCCATTAGGGTTAATCCTGATGTTGACCCTAAAAGCCATGAGAAAATTTCAACTGGCCAGAAAAGCACCAAATTCGGCATCCCAATAGCTGGCGGTCAGGCAGAGCAGATTTACCGCCATATCCACGACAGCCCATCATTGGAAAATGCTGGTCTGGCTGTTCATATCGGCTCACAATTAACAGACCTGGCACCTTTCAAAGATGCCTATCAAATCTTGATTGCGCTGGCAGAGCGGCTGCGTTCTGATGGCATGTCTGTCCCATCTCTTGATTTGGGTGGCGGTCTTGGTGTTGATTATGAGGGTGAGTCTAGGCCTGATTTTGCAGCCTATGGCAAGATGGTTGAAGAGCTATTTTCCGGTCTTGATTATAAATTAGGGTTTGAACCTGGCCGTTCTATCGCAGCTGATAATGGTATCTTGCTGGCATCTGTTTTATATACAAAGCCAGCTGAAGATAAACAATTCATCATTGTTGATGCGGCAATGAATGATCTGATCAGGCCAACATTATATGAGGCTCATCATCGCATTGAGGCAGCACAACAATCTAATCGTGGTCTTGAGACAGCTGATATTGTGGGACCTGTTTGTGAAACAGGAGATTATTTGGCACGCGGGCGTCACATGCCAGTCTTAGAGCAAGGTGAGCTGGTGGCTGTCTTTAATGCAGGTGCCTATGGTGCGGTGATGGCGTCAAATTATAACACACGCGCATTACCTGCAGAGGTGCTTATACATAATGGAACTGCCCATTGCATCAGAGCGCGCAAAACCATTGATGAGTTGCTAGCAGATGAGGTTAATCCACTGCGCTAATGCGATTAATTCGCGCTTTGTGGTGATAATCTAATGGCTAATGGCTCTACTCTGATCTCAGCCTGACGCGCATCTTCAATGCTGATTTGAATAAAGAAATCTGTTGCCCCACCAGCATTAATAAAGCTGTCTGTTGGTTGCAGACGCCTGTTATGAAGCATCACCCCATCTTCATCTAGAATGATAAGTTGCAAAGGTGCTGCATGAGCGCGAAAGCTGCCAATATTGGCCAAATCACCGCTGATACGCAAATTATCACCTTGAAAACTGGCATTGAGATTTTGCACTTCAAGCACATCTAGATCAGGACGAATGGTTAAGCCTGTCATGTCATAAAGACCAATGGCGGATGGCAGATAAGAGGTAATGATACCACGATTAAAGCTAAGAAGGCTGAAGCAGATAATGATCAGGCCACAAATTAATAATGGTCGCCTTAATATCGCAAAAGAATCACGAACGATGCGTTGTTCTGGCTGTGCTTGCTCTTCAATTTCAGGTGCCCAAACATGCCGACAGACTGAACAGCGTACTTGCTGGCCCGGTTTAGCAATCTGTGTTGCCTCAATACGGAAAATAGTCTCGCAATTCTCACAAGTCAGTAACATAGGCTATTATTCATCCCCTTTATGCCCTATTCTTTGACTATATTTTGCAATAGACGCGCTGGCTAGGATGTTTTCACAAAAACTGATATTCACTTTTGCCTCACAACAGGGATGATAGCGATGATGATGCGTGGCTATTGGCATATGTTAGCAAAAATAATGGTTATTATCATCATTATTGGCAGCTGTGCGGTGAGTGCCTTACAATTTTTTGTTCACAATCTGCCAAAAGCGATCATTACCTCACAAACAACAGATGCGATTGTTGTTACAACTGGCGGCCAGGCACGGCTTTCGGCTGGGCTGGCATTATTAGCAGCTGGCAATGCGCCTGATTTGTTGCTTAGCGGTGTTGGCCAAGGCATCACCAAAGATATCATCGCTGATACGCTGGCACTTGATGCGGTTGAACGTCACTATCTTGATTGCTGTATAACATTGGAATTTCAGGCAGAAGACACCAGCGGTAATGCGTTGGCAGCCCAAATTTGGGTTCAGGAAAACCGCTATCAGAGCCTGATTCTGGTAACAGCCAATTATCACATGCCGCGTGCCTTACTAGAATTTCAGAAAGCCCTGCCAGATACGTTAATTTTGCCGCATCCCATTTCACCACCAGATTTAACAATAAGCCGCTGGTATAATAATTGGCAGACCATCAGGCTTTTGGCACGTGAATATCTGAAATTTTATTATCGCAAATTATCTTATATCATTGCCAGCTGATTAATCTTGCCCAGCTTCGATGATTGATTTGCGGATTGATCTGGTTCTAGAGAATAAATCAAATAATTTATCACCTTCTTGCCAGCGAATCGCTCTTTGTAAATAGCTGAGATCTTCATTGAAACGCTGTAACATTTCCAAGACAGCTTCATCATTATTCAAAAACACATCACGCCACATGGTCGGGTCAGACGCGGCAATACGGGTGAAATCACGAAAGCCAGAAGCTGAAAAACGTATCACGTCATTTTTCAAATCAGCTTCCAAATCAACAGCTGTTCCCACAATCGTATAGGCAATCAAATGTGGCAAATGAGAAGTAATGGCAACAACACGATCATGATATTTGACATCCATTTCCTCAGTAATAGCACCAAAGGATTGCAGCAATTCTGCCAGCCTATCAATTTCTTGCCTTGCTGCGCCATCTGGGACAAGCAACCAGAATCTATCCTGAAACAAGCTCGGGAAACCAGCAGCTGGCCCTGAAAATTCCGTGCCAGCCATGGGATGCCCAGCAATGAAATGACAGCCCTCTGGCATTAGCGGTTTGACATCACGAATGACTGAATTTTTGGTTGAGCCAACATCTGTTATTACGCAACCTTGCTTCAGATGCGGGGCGCAATCTGCCATCACAGCAGCCATCGCACCAACTGGCACAGCCAAAAATATCAAATCAGCATCAGCCACACAGTCAGATATGCTATCTGTAACCACATCGCCAATTTTCAGATCACGCGCCATATCTCTCGCCTCATCTGATTTGTCATAGATAGCAATCGTGCCTGTCAGTTTTTTTTGCTGCAACACCAATGCGATTGATGCGCCAACCAGACCAACACCAATAATCGCAATTTTCTGATAAAGATGAGACATAACCACCCTGCCTTAAGACGCGTTCATCAGTTTTGTTAATGTCGCAATCACAATTTCCATTTCAGCATCAGTGCCGATAGACATGCGCAAATAATCACCAAGATCATAGGGATTCATATCACGCACTAAAATATCATGCTCTGCCAGATAAGATAGCGCCATCGCAGCATCAGGCCCATTATGACCATCAAAATGAATCAGGAAAAAATTGGTTTCGCTCGGCATCACTGTCAACCCAATTTCAGCCAGCCTATTTGGCAGCTCTTTGCGCCATTTCTCATTATGTGCGATAGATTTCTCTTGAAAAGCCACATCTTCAATAGCAGCAATCCCTAATGCAACAGCAACGGAATTAATCGAAAATGGCGGCCTGATAGATGCCAGCACATCACGAATTTCATCAGGGAAATAACCCCAACCAAGACGCTGTGCTGCCAGACCATGCATTTTGGAAAATGTGCGGAACATCACAACATTGCTATTTTCTTCCACCATTCTTGCGCCATAAGACATCTCTCCTATGACATATTCTGCATAAGCCCAATCAAGCACCAGAATCACATGAGATGGCAGATTTTGATGCAAACGCCGCACCTCATCTTCAGAAATCATCGTGCCTGTCGGATTATTCGGATTTGCCAGAAAGACAATTTTAGTGCGCTCACTAACAGCTGCCAGAATATTATCAACCGAAGCTGTTAATCCCTCATCAGCTGCCACAACAGGCTTGCCACCAGCAATGATGGTTGCTTGCGGAAATACCAAAAAGCCATATTGAGTGTGAATAGCCTCGTCACCATCTTCCAAATAGGCCAAACAAATCAGGCCAATTAATTCATCAGACCCGTTTGAGGTTAAAATGCGACTAGCGTCAAGCTTGTATCGCTTGGCAAGTGCTTCATGCAAATCAGCTGATTGTGGCTGGCCATAATGATTAAGCTGAAATGCCTCATCACGCAAAACAGCTTCGACCTTATCTGACCAGCCAAGCGCGCCCTCATTAGCTGATAATCTAATCGGGGTTGTGTTTTTTGGTTTTCCCAAAGCAGGACGATAAGAGACAAGTGAACGCACTGCTGATTTAGGTAATGGTTTTGTCATGAAAGCACCTTATGACATGCTAGTTCATTTTGTTATATCTGGCTTATCCCATTGGCATATATACCAATGATATCACCGCTCGGCAAAGCCTGTTCTGCACCACTTGGCTGGCTGGTTATGATTGTGCCATCTGGGCCGCGCACTAATGCCACATCATCACCTGATAAATCTGGCAATTCACGACAAATAACATAACCGATCGGTTCATCATCATGATGAAAAAATGGAATTCTAGCAACAATATAGGCCTGATAATCGCGGCCTAATTTACCCATAATATCCTGGCATTCGGCATCTGTGACGATCAGGCAATCAACTTGATGATTCTGCAGCCCATCATAAGCATCATCCGCTGATGGATAGGACTGCAAGCCTAGAAAGCCTGCAGCATGATCATGTGCCAGCTGGTTTGCCAAAGCAGAATGACCAATGCAATAATCAGGTTTTTGCTCTGCGATACTGGCTGAAATAATATGGCGCATCAACGCATGGGTTAGCTTTGGTGTCACAGCATCATGTTTGACAATGAGCTGGCGCATCAGCTTTGCTTCTCTGTCTGGTCGATAGACATTTGAGCCAGGCGCTTTGCGCTGTGCAATCTTGCGTGATAATTGCTGGCGCTTGGCAAGCGCTGTCAAAATCTGATCATCAATTTCGTCAATTTGCAGACGCAGAGCTGCAAGCCCGTTATCATCTGTCATCTCACCTCACCTTGCCTATGCAGGATATATAATCTGAATTTGTTGTGCCAGATTATCAGCTGAAAAACCAGCTATCTGTGATGAGATACGTGTTTTGATGTATGATTTGTGGCTGTTGGGTGGGGCTCTATGGCAGAAGCACCAATCCAACTTGATAATGCTGGTATTGGCCTGTGCTGAACTTTTTTCGGGCTGGCATAGACAAGCTTTGTTGCTTCAACAACCAACACACCGCCAAACATGCTCCACAGGATTTGTCCAAATTTATCAAATAGTCTGGCAAGGCGATAAGGCAGATTCAAACCAACTGGCGGCAAAAATAACAGGCGTTTGACACAAGTCACTTCAAAGCCAGCATTTGTTACAAGCTTGGTCAGCTGCAATCTTGAAAACGGCCTGCCATGACCAAGCGGGCTATCATCTCGCCTGACCCATAAGCTGCGCCGATTTGGTACAATTAATAATAATTTACCAGATCCCTCTAACACACGATTTGCCTCGCTCAAACATGCTTCGGGATCATAGGTAAATTCCAGACCATGCGATATAACAATCTGGCCAACGGAATCATTTACCAGCGGCCAGCTGTCAGATTCAATAGTGGCTGACATAATACCGCTCACATCAGGCCAAGCAATGGCGCCCATTTCAGAAGGCACCAATACAGGACAAGATTGCGCTGATGGCAAACAGATATAAGGATAACCAAAGCCAATGGTCAAAATATGTTGTGGCGGCTGTAAATGTTCGAGAATTTGGGCACGAAATAATTCTGCAAATAGGCGCCCTTTTGCACTATGATAATAATGGTCTATCCAAGAAATCTCTGTGGTCATGGTCAATTAGTCTTTAAGATATCCAGAGTGACATGGTAGCCTGATTGGCGTTCAATTTAAAGAGTTGTTATGCAGCTATGAGCAAAACAAAAAAACAACCTCGGCCACGTCTTGTTGAGATAAAGAAATACGCCAATCGCAGGCTCTATGATATCACCCATTCGGGCTATATCACGCTCGCAGATTTGGCAAATCTCATTGCCTCTGGCCAGATGGTCTGTGTGACTGATGCCAAGACAGGCGATGATATAACAGCCGCAACCTTGCTTCAGATTATGCTTGAAATGGAAAATGACGGCCAAGGTCTGTTGAGCGTTGCAACGCTATCGCGGCTGATTATTCACGCTAGCAAAGCTGAAGCTGATTTTGTGATGATTGCTATAGAAAGAGCGCTTGATAGGTTGGATAGCCACCATCACCTTATCAATCATCAATCACATAAGCCTGACACTGATAAGACCAAAACAGCCAATGAGACAGATTTAGATGATTTGGTTGAGTCTTTTAATGCACTTACCAAAGCATTTCAGCAATTTCAAAAGAACAATTAAATCAGCACCAACAATAATCAGTTAGCTTGTCACATTTGACAGCTGATAGGCCACTTCGCTGCAATCTGGATAAACATCTGGCTTGGCAGTTCTGATGCAAACTTGTGTGACAGATGGCAATGACATCATCTTGTCAAAAATTGTGCGCGCCAGCGTTTCTTGTAAATCAAAATGCCTGCTATTGATGATTTCCAGAACAGAATCACGGATCATATCATAATCAAGAGCATCGTTAACATTATCACTTTGCGGCTCTAAATCACTATCCAAAACAACCTCTACATTAACCAGAATACGTTGCTTAGCAGCGCGTTCAAAATCATGAATGCCAATCGAGCAATCTGTTTCAATATCTCTGACAAAAAAGCGGCGTGTGAGGGATGTGGTTGACATAGTAAGTCCTAATCTTCAAGAAACGCAACATCGCGCATTGGCGGATTTAAATGCGCACCACCATCTAACACAATGGTATGTCCTGTCATAGATGAAGATGTCAATAAAAGACGCATAGCAGCGACAATTTCTGGCACTGTTGCGCCTTGTTCCAATAAATTGCGCCGATGTGCCTGCTGAAATTCAGTTTCATTCTGCCCACCTGAAGGCAATGTTATGCCTGGTGCTATCGCATTGACACGGCACTGAGGGGCATAGGCTTGAGCAGCCATCATGCCAAGTGACTGCAGGCCTGCTTTTGACAATGTATAGCTATAATAATCAGGGTTCAGACCAAATAGCTTTGAATCAAGCATATTGATGACACTTCCTGTGACATCTTTTGGCAGCTGGGCAACAAAATCACGCATTAATAATGCTGGTGCTATCAGATTCACAGCCAGATGATTATGAGCTTGGCTGGCTGAAAAATCATGTGGGTCATCATAGGCAAATTGCGATGCTGAATTGATCAGCGCATGCAAAGGACCTGTTTTAGTGGCATCTTTGATAAGAGCCTCACAAGCATCAGCATCAGCTAGGTCAGCTGTCACAATCTCAGCTGATACAGTGTTTTTACCAGCTTTTCGCTGCCAATCTGCAACCAGCTCTTCAGCCTCTGTAACAGAGCGATGACAATGCAACACCACATGCCAGCCATCTGCCAAACAAGCTTCTGCCAAATGTCGGCCAAGGCGCTTTGCCGCACCTGTGATAAGTATCTTTTTCATAAATCACCTAACAGCAATCTCAAAAATGGCTATGCTGGCATGCCCGTGATTGCGAAAATGCAATTTAATGACCAGCCCCTTAATCGATACGCAATAAATGCCTATCAGATTGCTTGAAAGAGCTAAATAATTGGCACAATGATATCAGGGTAAATCTGGCACTGGTTTGTGATTTGTGTGATGTCATACCCTTTTAGCAACCCATAGCCAGATAACAAAATAGATATCAGGCCAAAATGATTCGCGCCCAAAATATCAGTGTGCAGACTGTCACCCACCATCCCCACTCTGTTTTTATCAAGCTGATATCCTGCTTTTTCCTGAAGAGCCGCAAAGGCAAGTTCAAATGCGCTAGCATAGGGTTTGCCTGTGAGTATTAACGGGCAGCCTGTCTCATTTTGCGCTTTCATGGCCCAAAAACCAGGCTCAAAGGAAAACCCGTCAGCCTGCGGGGCAGATATATCTGGATTAGCGACAATCACTGTGCCTTGTGATTTATGCAGCGCATCTTGCAAAATAGCCTGATGCTCTTCTTGCCAGCCAATCGCACCCATGAAAATATAGTAATCAGCTTCATCAAATTGATGAGGCGCACTATTATCATCACCGATAAGCGCACCTTCAAATTCAGCAAAAGGGCGCACATGATGACCTAGATACGAAAAACGCGCATTTGGATTTTCAGCTCTGATACGCTGCATTTCAACAAAACAGGCATCACGGCTTGATATGATATCACGCGCAATAATCGGCAAATCCCATGATTGATAACCAGCGACACGCGCAGCAGCAGGCTGGCTGGCACCATTGGTTAAAATAACAATCGGGATATTGCGCTTTTGTGCTTGTGCAAAAAATGCCTGAATGCCGTCAATAGGGGCTGTGCCAAGACCAATAACGCCATAGCTATCTAAAATCAGACCATCAACATGCTCAAGGCAGGCTGTGAGCGATGATAAAAACCGCATAGAATCAGCCTTGCCAGATGGCAGAGATGGACCTTGGCTGTGATCTGTTTGATAAAATTGCTGATAAAGATGAAGCGTGATTTCAGCATTCATGATCTGATCTGGCCTGAGCAGATGAGACGTATAATCATCATATTTAGAAGAGGTCAGTTTGTCAGACATGGTAAAACCGCTTTTTGAATATCTTTTGGCCTATTTTTGGCATCACCCTCAATAAAAGGCACCTTATTTTAATTTAGGAACTGTTATAAATGACGAATTCAGATCTGTCAGGCATGAATGAAACAACAGCTTCAAATTATGATCTGATTGTAATAGGGGCTGGTATTTCAGGGCTAACAGCTGGCAAGATGGCGCAAAAAGCTGGCCTATCTGTGCTGGTGCTTGATAAGGGGCGGCGTATTGGTGGGCGTTGTGCCACAAGACGAAGTGATGGTTTTACCTTTAATCACGGGGCCCAATTTTTCACTGCCAGAGATCCTGATTTTCAGGCTGTGATTGATGATGCGCGTCAAAAAGGCAATGTTGATTTATGGCAATTTGGTCATGATAAGCCCTGTTATATTGGCACGCCCACTATGCGTGATTTCGCTAGCTATCTTGGTGATGGGCTTGTGATAGAACAATCTGTTGAAATCACAAATATTACAAAATCAGATAGGCTCTATAAGCTAACTAGCCAAGCTGGTGATGATTATCATTGTCATAAATTGCTGATAACCGCACCTGCTCCACAAGCAGAAAAATTAGTGCAACCACTATCACAAATCCTAGCTCATACAGCAGCTAGTGCCAGCTATGCCCCATGCTGGACTGTGATGGCAGGCTATCAGACTGTTGCAACGATACCAGAGCAGGTAGTACGTGATAAGGCGCCGATTGGCTGGGCTATGTTTGAGCAATCACGCTTTGCTGGAAAAGATGATAATGACCAGCCGCTAAACACTATCGCTGCTTTGACATGTCAGGCAGATGCAACAACCTCAATTCAGATGCTTGAGTGGTCAAAAGATGATGTAATAGAGGCGTTATTATCAGCTTATAAAGCTGCAACAGGCTGGGATGAAACACCAACCTATCAGACAGCTCATCGCTGGCTTTACGCCAAGATTATGACCCCTGCTAGCCAAGATGCCCCCTATCATGATGATGATGGTCATCTGGTGTTGGCTGGTGATTGGTTTGGTTCAGCACGCCTTGAGACAGCGTATCTATCAGGCAGGCGTGCTGGTGCTATGGTGACTAACAGCTAGCTTTTTGGGGCTAATTCAGCTGCGGTGATAAATTGGCCAAATGCCTCACACCAGATAAGCAGAGCTGGATAGGCTGTCACATCAACAGTCATTGGCACTTCTACTGAAAAATTCTCAAATGCCTTAATAGATGCGACTTGAACAGATTGCGATTTAATGGCTAGAAAATCGGCTTCTGTTTCAACAAAACGTGGTGTCATATAAAGACGATAATCTGGACCAGGTGCAATTTTACCATCTAGCCAGATTTGATCAGCTGAGACATTGATCTGGCCTTCACCCCAATGAAAGGCATCTGAATCTTGCAAATCACGCACAAATTGCCCTTGTCTTTCAACCGAAGCAGACAAGCTGGCAAGTGCGGCATCATCAAGGCCTTTTTCAGCTGTCAGAATCGGTAATAAATAGACGCCAAGACCAAAACCGATAATCAGACCAGCGATAAATTTTGCTGCCCCAAAAATGATAAGATGACGGCGCGCCCAATCCATGGCTTTTGTGATCATAATATCCCCCTTTTATCCTAGCTGATAATGAATTCCCGCTTGCCATGGCATAATGTAGGCAGCTTTAATAATCAACGTCCACATCTTTTCATAAAGCGGCATTGGCCGCATCACATTTTATCATGCTATCAGGAGTGAGCGGAAATGAAACTGGTTGAGTTTGAGAGTTTTGTTGTTGGAACACCGCCACCTCATCATGGTGGTCGCTATTTTATCTTTGTAAAACTCACCACAGATAATGGCCTTATTGGCTATGGCGAAATTTATGCTGGCCAAATAGCACCAGATATCATTACCGCGATTGCACATGATTCTTTTGCCAGGCATTTAGCAGGCTGTTCTGTATTCCAGACAGAGCTTTTTATCCGCAAAATGCATGGGTCAGGTTTTCTGCATAGGCCTGATCCGACAATGATGGGTGTTGCAAGCGGCCTTGAAATGGCGATGTGGGATATTATCGGCAAGGCTTTAGATCAGCCTGTCTATAATTTATTAGGTGGTCTTATTCACGAAAAATTGCGCTGCTATACCTATCTTTATCCTGATGATGGTGAAGATGCTGGCCAATTTTATGCCTCTGCCAGCCGTGCTGCTGAAAAAGCAGCTTTGCAAGTGGCAAATGGATTTACCGCTGTGAAATGTGATCCAGCTGGCCAATATACCATCCATGATCCGCGCCAGCCTGACCTAGAGGCTTTGACACGCTCTGCTGATTTTTGTGCCAAAATAAGAGACGCTGTTGGTGATAAGGCAGATATCTTATTTGGCACACATGGCCAATTTACCGCTGCTGGTGCGATTCGCATGGCTGAGGCTATCGCACCTTATAAACCATTATGGTTTGAAGAGCCAACACCACCAGATTTACCTGAAGAAATGGCAAAGGTTGCAGCACACAGCTCTGTGCCAGTGGCAGCAGGTGAAAGGCTCACAACCTTGTATGAATTTCAACAATTAGCACACCATGATGCCGCAGCGATTTGGCAACCAAATTTGGGGCGTGCTGGCGGCTTGTTGGAAGGCAAAAAAATAGCTGCTTTGGCACAAGCTAATTATTGTCAGATTGCGCCACATTTATATTGCGGTCCTATTGTCGCTGCTGCTAATGCCCAGCTTGCTGCCACCTTGCCTCATTTTCTGATTTTGGAAGTGATTGAACAAATGGATGGATTTCATGGCAGTTTATTACGAAAACCGCTGCAGATTGAAGATGGCTATCTTGTCCTATCGCAACAGCCAGGACTTGGTGTTGAATTAGACGAAGATGTTGCAAGAGCACACCCTTATCACGGGGAAAAACTGCATCTTGAGA
The DNA here is from genome assembly GCA_049890115.1 of Puniceispirillaceae bacterium (SeqCode). Taxonomy (GTDB): domain Bacteria; phylum Pseudomonadota; class Alphaproteobacteria; order Puniceispirillales; family Puniceispirillaceae; genus UBA685. The sequence goes on from JBMHCC010000046.1 coordinate 58,068, forward strand.
TGGGACAAGAGCCGTTTGATCCTCATAAACATCGCTATTTTCCTGGTGGATAGATAAAAAAGCAGCAAAAATCAGCCTTTTGCTGCCTTAGAAGTCAGGCTTTTACTTGACACTGCCTTCTTGGTAGGTATATTCCGCTGACGATCAGAATGACTTGTCATAACTGAGCCATGTTTCTATGAAAGCTGGAATACGTAGCAGCCTTTACTGAAACAACCCTGTTGGGCTGGTTTAGGTGATAAGCTGATGAATGAAACAGTTTTTTAAAAAAGTGTCCTTAACCATCTTACATTTCGTTTTATGAATGAAACTAAGATAGGTTGGTACTGAAGATGAAGATTGAGGTGTCGCCATGTATGCTGTGGTGAAAACAGGCGGAAAGCAATATCGTGTCGCGAAGGATGACAAAATCCTAGTTGAACGTCTTGAAGGTGAAGCTGGTGCTGCGATTGCGCTAGATAATGTGATGATGCTCGTTGATGGTGATAAAGTCACTGTCGGCACACCGCAGGTGGCAGGCGCATCAGTTGCCGCTGAAGTGGTTGAACAAACACGCGGGCCAAAGATTATCATCTTCCGCCGCAAGCGTCGTAAAAACCATCGCCGTACACAAGGCCACCGTCAGGATCTTACATTGCTGAAGATCACAGATATTCTAGCTGACGGCAAAAAGCCAGCTGCCAAGAAAGCAGCAAAAGCAAAAGCCGAATCAGGTGAGCCAGCTGCTAAAAAAGCAGCAGCAAAGAAAGCAACTAAAAAGGCAGCTGCCAAAAAAGCAGCACCTAAGGCAAAAGCCTAATCTATTCTGAAGTATAAGAAAGGACTGACCTATGGCACATAAAAAAGCAGGTGGTAGTTCAAGAAACGGTCGTGATTCCGCAGGTCGCCGTCTTGGTGTTAAAAAATTTGGTGGCGAACATGTCGTGCCAGGCAATATTGTTATTCGCCAGCGTGGCACAAAGTACCACCCCGGTAACAATATCGGCATGGGCAAAGACCACACCCTATTTGCGCTGGTTGAAGGCAAAGTTGCTTTTAAACAAAAATCAGGCGGCAAAATGTATGTGAATATTGTTGAGGCAGAAGCTGCTGAATAGGTCATAAAGTGACCAGCTGCTAAATGATTGGCAGATACAAAATTTCATCAAAGGGAATAACTGGAAATCAGGTTGTTCCCTTTTTTATTTGGCACGCTCATAACAGAGATTTTGATTTATGAAATTCCTAGATCAGGCAAAGATTTTCATCCGTTCAGGAAATGGGGGACCTGGTGCTGTTAGCTTCAGACGTGAAGCTCATGTGCCATTTGGTGGCCCTGATGGCGGTGATGGCGGCAGAGGTGGCAATGTCATAGCGCGCTGTGTTGGCGGCCTTAATACCTTGATCGATTATCGCTATCAGCAGCATTTCAAAGCGTCATCTGGTCGCCCTGGCGCTGGTCAGAACAGAGCTGGACCCTCTGGCGAGGATATTGAATTGCGCTTGCCAGTTGGCACCCAGATTTTGGCAGAAGATCAAGAAACCATTTTGGCTGATTTAACTCAAGAAGGTCAGCAATTTATTTTGGCGCAAGGCGGCATGGGCGGCAAAGGTAATGCCTTTTTCAAATCAAGCACCAACCGGGCACCACGCAAATCACAACCTGGCACAAAGGGTATCGAATTCTGGGTTTGGCTGCGGCTAAAGCTTATTGCTGATGCTGGCTTGCTTGGTCTGCCAAATGCTGGCAAATCGACTTTTCTGGCAGCGGTATCAGCTGCACGGCCGAAAATTGCTGATTATCCTTTCACAACCTTGCATCCCAATTTAGGGGTGGTAGCTGTTGATGGTCATGAATTTGTCATAGCTGATATTCCTGGCCTGATTCGCGGTGCTCATCAAGGTGCCGGTATTGGCCACAGATTTTTAGGTCATGTGGAACGCTGCCGCGTTTTATTGCATTTAATTGATGCCACCCAAGCTGATCCGATTGATGCCTATCATATCATCCGTGAAGAATGTGCCGCTTATGATGATGGTCTGGCAGATAAAAAAGAGGTCATTGTCTTATCAAAAGCAGATGCGGCACCAGCTGATTATCTGGATGATTTGAAAGAAGCATTAGCCAGCGCGGGGGCAGGCCCTGTAATGACCATGTCTTCGGTAACAGGTGCTGGGGTGACAAATGTTTTACGCCAGCTTTATGCTGTGATTACAGATGAAATAGAAGCTGAATTGGCAAAGGATAAAGATGAAGAGCCTTGGAGACCATAATAATGCTGCTGATTTAATCGCATCAGCCAAGCTGATTGTGATTAAAATTGGCTCTGCCTTATTATTTGACCCTGATAAGGATGGCATCCAGTCAGACTGGATGGCCGGATTAGCAGCTGATGTTGCAGAGTTGCACAAAGCTGGTAAACAGGTGATTCTAGTCTCGTCAGGCTCTATCGCTTTGGGGCGTGATAAATTAGGCATGCCAAAAGGGCGAATCAAGCTTGATGAAAAACAGGCAGCTGCTGCCACTGGCCAAATCATGCTGGCTCAAAGCTGGATGAATGTATTAGCGGCGCATCACATTACATCAGCACAAATCTTGCTGGCACCAGAAGATACCGAAACAAGACGCCGGCATCTGAATGCCAGAGCGACTATGCAAACCTTGCTAAAATATGGCTCTGTGCCTGTTGTGAATGAAAATGACACAATCACAACTTATGAAATCCGCTTTGGCGATAATGACAGGCTAGCAGCCAGAGTAGCAGCGATGATGTCTGCTGATTTGCTGATTTTGCTATCTGATATTGATGGGCTCTATGATAGAGATCCCCGCCAGCATGATGATGCAACCCATATTCCGCTTATTACCGAGATCACAGATGAGGTGATGGCAATGGGAAGCTCTGCTAATGCTGAATTTGCCTCCGGCGGCATGGCAACCAAATTAGCAGCTGCCAAAATTGCCACAAAAGCAGGTGTTGCTATGATGGTCTGTGATGGGCGGACCTCACGGCCATTATCAGCACTAGATGATGGCGCCCAATCAACTATGTTTCAATCTCAATTAGCACCATCAACCGCACGTAAAAACTGGATTTTAAGTGCGCTTCACTGTGCTGGAACCATCACGGTTGATGCTGGTGCCTTAGGCGCGTTAGCCAAAGGCCGGTCACTTTTGCCAGCAGGGGTCACCGCCATCTCTGGTTCATTTGAACGTGGTGATTTGGTTGAAATCTGTGACAAGGATGGCAAGATAGTCGCACGTGGCCTTGCTGGTTATTCTGCTGATGAGGCAAATGCCCTAAAAGGTCAAAAAAGTGCCGCCTTTGAAGCGATCATCGGTTATGATGGTCGTGCTGAACTAGTTCATGCTGATGATTTGGTGTTGCTTGAACAACCAGATCGTCAGGGATAACACTCTCATATTCAGGATCATTTTAAGATGAGCATGACAGACCTTAATCATCAGACAGACTATATTCACCAGCTAGCCAAATCAGCCAGAGCTGCTTTGCAGCCACTTGGTCAGGCAACACATGATAAACGGCGTGAGGCATTAACACATGCCGCCAGCATCATCCGCAAGGATAAACAAGCCCTAATAGAAGCCAATCAAAAAGATGTGGCAGCTGGCATCAAATCAGGCTTAACAGATGCTTTTGTTGACAGGCTAACCTTGGATGATGCCCGCATAGAAGCTATGGCAGCTGGCCTTGAAGCCATCGCTGAGCTACCTGATCCACTAGGTGCCACTTTGGCAGAATGGCAGGTTGATAGCGGATTGAAAATTGCTCGCCAATCAACCGCTTTGGGCGTCATTGGTATTATTTATGAATCACGCCCAAATGTGACAGTTGATGCTGCTGGTCTATGTATTAAATCTGGCAATGCAGCGATTTTGCGTGGCGGCTCCGATTCTGCCCATTCATCAGCGATGCTAGGTCAGGCAATGCGTCAGGGCCTTGCCAAAGCTGGCTTGCCAGAAGATGGTGTTCAGCTGGTTGGCACAACTGATAGGCAAGCCGTTGGCGCAATGCTGGCTGCTGTTGGTCTGATTGATATGATTGTGCCACGTGGTGGCCGCTCGCTTGTTGAACGTGTCCAATCTGAAGCAAGAGTGCCTGTTTTTGCCCATTTAGAAGGTATTTGTCATAGCTATGTGGCCTCTGGTGCCAGCCTTGAAAAAGCAAGAGCCATTGTGCTAAACGCCAAAATGCGCCGCACTGGTATTTGTGGTGCCACAGAAACCATGCTGATTGATAAAGCGATTGCAGATGAGTTTTTACCAGCGATTGCCTCTGATCTTATCGCAGCTGGTTGTGCTTTGCGTGGTTGTGCTCAGTCAATGGCATTAGTGCCAGAGATGAGCGCAGCAAGCGACGAGGATTGGTCTACTGAATATCTTGATGCCATTTTATCAGTTAAAATTGTTTCTGATATTGATGATGCCATTAGCCATATTCAAACTTATAGCTCTGGTCATACCGAAGCGATCATTACAGACAATGAAGCTGCGATTGCCAAATTTCTGTCTGAAATTGATTCGGCCATTGTGATGGCAAATGCATCAACCCAATTTGCTGATGGTGGTGAATTTGGGATGGGTGCTGAAATCGGCATTGCAACCGGAAAAATGCATGCAAGAGGTCCGGTTGGCGCTGCCCAATTAACCAGCTTTAAATATGTTGTGCGTGGTGATGGCCAGACCAGAGCCTAATAAAAGCTGTCATAACAGACATACCATCCCAGCTGTTTTTTCCTGGCAGGCAAAAAGACGCATTGGCATTTTAGGCGGCTCTTTTAACCCTGCCCATGATGGTCATTTATCATTATCTGAGACAGCACGTCAAAAAGCGCGCCTTGATGAAATATGGTGGCTTGTCAGCCCGCAAAATCCGTTAAAACAAACTGATGATATGGCGATGTTTGACAAACGGCTTGCCAATGCGCGTGCGCTGGCACAATACAGGCCATGGCTGCGCGTGCTAGCCATTGAAGAGCTATCAGGTACCACCAATACCATTGATAGTTTGCGTTTTATTATCCGCCATGCGCCGCGCTCACGCTTTGTCTGGCTGATGGGCACCGATAATCTGGTGCAATTTCCCCATTGGCATAAGGCGCGTGAGCTAAGCCGCTTGCTGCCTTTTTTGGTAGTTCGCAGACAAGGCAGTTTTTATCAGGCAACAGCATCTTATGGCAGGCAATTATTTGGCCCACATAGCCGAAAACGAAACCTATCTAGCTTGGCCAGTGCACAGCCACCAGCATTAGCCATCGCGCCAGATTTCATTCATAATCTTTCAGCAACAGATTTACGCAAAAAAGGGCTCTGGCCATAGGATAGCCATCTGCCATTGGTCATTTTCACATTTTTGTGATGCTATTGCCTGATGGCATGCTTTGCGATATCTTAGCACTATAAGCTGTATAGCAATCTTTGACAGGAGACTGAAAATTAGCACAGCCAAAACGCAGCCCAGCGCCGACCAGATAAAAGATCTGGTGCTGCAGTCACTAGATGACGATAAGGGCCTGGATATTTTGTCGATTCCTCTAAAAGGGAAATCATCTATTGCTGACTATCTTGTAATCGCAAGCGGCTCATCAGCGCGCCAGATTATGGCGATGTCAGATCATCTTGAAGAAAAACTGAAAAAATCAGGTGCCGAAATTCTTGGCCGTGAAGGCAAGTCGCAAGGTGACTGGATTGTCATTGATGCGATTGATGTTGTTGTGCATCTATTCCGACCTGAAGTGCGTGACTTTTACGGTTTGGAAAAAATGTGGAGTGCCGCGCCAGCTGATGAAGTGATGACCATCGGCGTCGAAGCCTAAGCTATTCGATTATGCAGCTTCATATTCTTGCCATTGGGCGTGCCAAAAAAACGCCGCAGCAACAGCTGGTTGATGAGTTTATGGGGCGTTTGCCACGCAAAGGCAAAGTGGTAGAGGCAGAATCACGCCTGCCATCAGGGCCAGCACGACAAGCTGATGAAAGCCAAAAATTGCTAGCTGCCTGTCAGCAGAGTTTCAAAGGCTCAACCAAATTAATCGCCATGGATCCGCATGGCACATCACTCAGCTCAGAAGCCTTAGCCGCATTAATCAGCCAGTATCGTGATGCTGGCACCGCCAATCTTTGCTTTGCCATAGGCGGTGCTGATGGTCATGATAAAGCTTTGCTAGACGAAGCTGATAAAGTCATTTCATTTGGTGCCGCCACATGGCCACATATGCTGTTTCGGGCGATGTTGGCAGAACAGCTTTACCGTGCTGAAATGATTATCGCCAATCACCCCTATCACAAGTCATAATTATCATTATAATGCTAGAGCACAAAAAATTAGAGCTGGCAGCAGCAGGCCAGCCTTGTTTGAAAGTAACAGATAGATGATGCCAAAAAGACCTGTAATTTTATGTATTATGGATGGGTGGGGTCTAAGTGAACCATCTGATAGTAATGCTGTCTCATCAGCTCATACACCTCATTATGACAGGCTGATGCAACACTATCCCAATGCCACTTTGCAAGCCTCTGGCCCAGCTGTTGGCTTGCCTGAAGGTCAGCCTGGCAATTCAGAAGTTGGCCATATGAATATTGGTGCCGGGCGCATTGTCAAACAGGATTTGCCACGCATTCATGATGCAATCGCTGATAACAGCCTTGCTGACCTTCCCGAATTACAGGCATTTTGCCAACAGCTTTTGCAGACGGGGGGACGGGCACATTTATTCGCGCTATTTTCACGTGGCGGCGTTCATGCTCATCTGGCACATCAGGCTGCCATCGCCAATATCCTCACAAAACAAGGCATTGATGTAATCATCCATGCGATTACAGATGGCAGAGATACCTTGCCAAAAACAGCGCTGGCAGAATATGACGCCTTTGATGCCATGCTTGATGCTCCTGTGCAATTTGGCACAGTCATAGGGCGTTATTTTGCGATGGATAGAGATAAAAGATGGGAGCGCACTAATGCTGCCTTTGCCGCCATTGCCCAAGCTAGTGCTGACCATCATGAAGCTGATTTTGCGGCAGCTATAAAAGCTGGCTATGATAAAGGGCAAAGTGATGAATTTATCGAAGCCACTATCATTGCAGGCTATCAGGGCATACAGAGCGGTGATGGTGTGTTCATTGGGAATTTTCGGGTTGATAGAGCACGTCAAATCCTCAGCTGTTTTCAGAATGATCCAGAAGCACAAGCTGACCATATCACCTGTCCCAAAGACTTGGGATTTTTGTCAATGACACCTGTTTTTTCAGATGACAGGGCTGTTTCATATCTATTTGGACCACAAGATCTCTCACAAGGGCTTGGTGAAATTGTCTCAGATGCTGGTTTGTCTCAGATGCGTCTGGCAGAAACCGAAAAATATCCGCATGTGACCTATTTCTTTAATGGCGGGGATGAATCACATTTTGGCGGCGAGGCCCGCACCGTCATCCCATCTCCAAAAGTGGCAACCTATGATTTGCAGCCTGAAATGAGCGCACAAAAGGTGCTAGCGCAAGCCTTGCAATCTATCGATAATAAAGCACATGATTTGCTGATTATTAATTTTGCTAACCCTGATATGGTTGGTCACACAGGTGACATCCAAGCAGCCAGAAAAGCTGTTGAAACAGTTGATAGCTGTATTGGCCAATTAAGTGATGCTGTTATAGCAGCTGGTGGTGCTATGCTAATCACAGCTGATCACGGTAATTGTGAAGTGATGTGGGATCATGATGCTGACAGCCCTCATACCGCCCATACAACCAATTTGGTGCCTATTATTCTGATTAGTGATGAGAAGGACTTGCCATTATCCTCTGGCATACTAGCTGATCTAGCACCAACCTTATTGGCATTGCTTGGACTGAGCCAGCCAGCAGCCATGACGGGGAAAAACTTGCTCAACGCCTAACAGACAGGCATGATGAGGGCAGAAATACGGATTTGACGATACATAAAGGACTGATGAGCCGCCATGATACATCTGACACCGACTTCACGCTTATTTGCACGTTCATTTGTGATAATCGCAATTGCTTCTATCATAGGGCTTAATCTGCCTCTTCAAACAGGTGTACAAGCACAAACAAATGAAGAAGCTTATCGTCAGCTATCATTATTTGGTGATGTGTTTGAGCGTGTTCGCGGCGAATATGTCGAAGAAAAATCAGATAAAGAGCTTGTTGAGGCTGCTATTAATGGGATGCTGACCTCGCTTGATCCGCATTCCTCATTTCTGCCAGATGATAATTTTGAAAAAATGCAGGTTCAAACCAGAGGACGATTTGGCGGCCTTGGCATTGAGGTCACAATGGATAAGGGCTTTGTGAAAGTGGTATCACCGATTGATGATACACCAGCTGCTGAAGCTGGCCTGCAGCCCGAAGATTTTATCATTGCGGTTGATTCAGAATCTGTTCTAGGCATGACCTTATCTGAAGCTGTTGAAAAATTGCGTGGGCCGATTGGCAGCGAAGTCACCATCACCGTTCAGCGTGGTCAAGATGAGCCATTTGATGTGCTGATTATCCGTGATGAAATTAAAATCAGATCTGTTCGTCATGAAATTTATGACAATGTTGGCTATATCCGCCTAACAACTTTTTCTGAGCAAACAACCCCTGGCCTTGTGAATGCCATTGATGAGATCAAATCATCAGAAGGTGATAACCTCAAAGGTTTGATTCTTGATTTGCGTAATAATCCAGGTGGCTTGCTAACAGAAGCTATCAAGGTAACAGATGCCTTCCTAGAGGAGGGTGAAATCGTATCAACCAGAGGGCGTGATAATGCTGATACGTCTCATGCCTATGCCCGCCCTGGTGATATCGCAGATGGTCTGCCTTTGGTCGTGCTGATTAATTCTGGTTCTGCCTCTGCTTCTGAAATTGTCGCTGGTGCCTTAAAAGACCATAAAAGAGCGATTTTGATGGGCACACGTTCATTCGGTAAAGGCTCTGTTCAGACCATTATCCCAATGCCAGGACATGGTGCCATCAGGTTAACTACAGCGCGTTATTATACCCCATCTGGCATATCTATTCAGGCAAAAGGTATCTCACCTGATATTGAAGTAGAATTAGCACGCATCGAAAAATTAGATGCTGGCCGTTATCGTGAGGAAGATTTAAAAGGCGCGCTTGATTCATCAAATGAAGATGAGAGCGCAGAAAATGCTGGTGAAGAAGAACAAGAAGAACAGGATATCACAAAGATTGATTTCCAACTGGCACGCGCTATTGACCTGTTACAAGGCTTGAGTATTTTCGGTCAGATTCAAAGATAAAAAGTAGTGGTATTATGTCTATGATTGCTTATGAAGAGCGCCCTTATCGTCCCTGTGTTGGTATCTGCCTTGTGAATAAGGATGGGTTAATATTTGCTGGAAAACGCCTTGATAACCGCGCTGAAGCTTGGCAGATGCCACAAGGCGGCATTGATGAAGGTGAAAGCCCGCTTGATGCTTGTTTCCGTGAAATGGGCGAAGAGATTGGCACCAATAAGGCTGAGTGGCTAGCCGAACATCCAGACTGGCTAGATTATGATATTCCCCAAAATCTGGCAGACAGATTATGGCATGGCACCTATCGTGGGCAGACACAAAAATGGATGCTGCTTCGTTATACAGGTGAGGATTCTGATATTTCGATTGAAACAGAAGAACCTGAATTTGAAAAATGGCAATGGATGAGCGCAGAGCAGCTTGTGACGCTTGCTGTGCCATTTAAAAAAGATGTCTATCGGTCTATCATGGCTGAATTTGACAGCCATATTAGCGCACTTCAAAAATCAGAATAACGCCATAAAAAAACCCGCCACATTGGCGGGTTCTTTTTTTCATAGAATTATAGTTAGCCTAGCTTAGTGCGTCAGAGACAGCTGATAAAAAGGCAGCATCAGCTTCTGAAGCATTTGCCGCTCTAATTTTTAGCTCTTCGGCAGATACCTTTGCTAAATCTTCGGCACGCTGTGCCAAGATGATAACCTTATCAGCTGTGACATCAGCCAAACCGCCATCAATGATATAGCTGGCTGTGATAGTGCCACCATTATAAATATCAACGCGGCCTTGCTGAAGATTTGCCAACATTGGCGCATGGCGAGGCAGAGCACCAAACTGACCTTCAGCACCAGGGATGGTAACCATCTCCACTGCCTGAGATACCATCACGCGTGCTGGTGTAACCAGTTCAAATTGTGTTGTTTCTGCCATTGCCTTTTGCCCTTTTGCAAAATTATCCGATGAAACCAGCCTATCTTAGGCAGCTTCAGCAGCCATCTTCTTGCCTTTTTCTTCTGCTTCTTCAATGGTACCAACCATATAGAAAGCAGCTTCTGGCAGATGGTCATAATCACCTTCGACAATCGCCTTAAATGCCTTGATTGTATCTTCCAAAGATACCAGCACACCAGGTGTACCTGTAAAGACTTCAGCAACATGGAATGGCTGAGACAAGAAGCGCTGGATCTTACGCGCACGTGCCACAACAAGCTTATCCTCTTCTGATAATTCATCCATACCAAGAATAGCGATAATATCCTGAAGAGACTTATATTGCTGCAGAACTTCCTGAACAGAACGAGCCACAGCATAATGTTCTTCACCAATAATACGCGGGTCAAGCATACGTGATGTTGAATCAAGCGGGTCAACCGCAGGGTAAATACCCAATTCCGCAATCTGACGTGACAAAACAGTTGTCGCATCAAGGTGCGCAAATGATGTCGCAGGTGCTGGGTCAGTCAAGTCATCAGCAGGCACATAAATCGCCTGAACAGATGTGATAGAACCCTTATTGGTTGATGTAATACGTTCCTGCAAGGCACCCATATCAGTTGCCAATGTTGGCTGGTAACCCACAGCAGATGGGATACGGCCAAGCAGCGCAGACACTTCTGAGCCAGCCTGTGTAAAGCGGAAGATGTTATCAACGAATAACAGAACGTCCTGACCTTCTTCATCACGGAAATATTCCGCCAATGTCAAACCTGTCAAAGCCACACGCGCACGCGCACCTGGAGGCTCGTTCATCTGACCATAAACAAGAGCAGCCTTTGAGCCTTCGCCATCTGTTTTGATAACGCCTGATTCGACCATTTCATGGAACAAATCATTACCTTCTCTTGTACGTTCACCAACACCGGCAAACACAGAATAACCACCATGGGCTTTCGCGACGTTGTTAATCAGTTCCATAATTGTCACTGTCTTACCAACACCAGCACCGCCAAACAGGCCAATCTTACCACCCTTTGCATAAGGCGCTAGCAAGTCAATCACCTTAATACCGGTAACCAGAATCTCTGATTCAGTTGACTGGTCCACATAATCAGGAGCAGCACGGTGAATTGGCAGAGATGTTTTCGCCTTTACCGGCTCTTTTTCATCAACAGGCTCACCAATAACATTCAGGATACGACCTAGTGTCTCAGGGCCAACTGGCACAGTGATAGGCGCGCCTGTATCAGCAGCTTCAGCGCCGCGTACTAGCCCTTCTGTTGAGTCCATCGCGATTGTGCGAACAGTTGATTCGCCCAAATGCTGCGCGACTTCAAGCACAAGACGCTGGCCATTATTATCAACTTCAAGCGCGTTCAGGATATCTGGAATGGCGCCGTCAAATTCCACATCGACAACAGCGCCGATGACCTGAGAGATTTTTCCAATTGCATTTTTTGCCATGGGTCTTTTACTCCGGGCTTTGGTTACTATTTGGTTTCGTTACAGAGCTTCAGCACCGGAAATGATTTCAATCAATTCCTTGGTGATGTTAGCCTGTCTTGTTCTGTTATAAACGAGTGTTAGACGATCAATCATATCGCCTGCATTTCGTGTCGCATTATCCATCGCTGTCATACGTGCTGCCAGCTCAGATGCTGATGATTCCAATAAAGCACTGAAAATCTGTGTTGCGACATTACGAGGCAATAACGCATTTAAGATTTCTTCTTCATCAGGCTCATATTCATAAGTGGCAACAGCACCGCTAGCAGGAGCTGTATCATCAGCCACATCACCAACCTCAGCTGGGATCAATGATTGATGCGTAACGTCCTGTTTAATCACACTGACAAATTTATTATAAAGCATTGAGACAGAATCAAATGTGCCATCTTCAAAGCCTGTCATAATTTTCTGTGCAATATCATCAGCATCACCAAAGGCAACATTTGTGCCCTGAACGCCTTCGATACGCTGGAAGGTCTTATCAGCGATTTCAGCACCAAGTGCATCAGCTGATTTGCGTCCCACAACATAAATCAGGATATTTTGACCATTTTGCTGTTTTTCAGCAATCACCTGACGTGCAGCACGTGTGATAAAGGCATTAAAGCCACCACATAGACCCTTATCAGATGATACCACGACCAAAAGATGTGTCTTAACATCAGGGCGACCAACCAGCAATTCAGGTGCTGATGATGGGTCTGCCTTACTAGCAAGTGAGGCAATCACATCATTCATCCGCAATGAATAAGGACGTGAAGCCTCTGCCATTTCCTGAGCACGGCGCAGCTTAGCAGCCGCAACCAGCTTCATGGCAGAGGTAATCTTCTGCGTGGATTTGACGCTATCAATACGCGTCTTTAGATCCTTCAAATTTGGCATCGAGTTGTCTCCAGCCTTATCTGATTAGCAAAGTGTTACAACCGAAATCTTAAGCGAATGACTTCGCAAAAGCTTCGATTTCAGCACGTAGCTTTGCTTCTGTTTCATCAGAGATTTTCTGCTCTTCACGAATGGTTTTCAGGATGTCCTGACCAGCGCTGTGGATATGTTCCATCAGGCCAGCTTCGAAACGACCAACATCTGATACTGGGTAGTTATCAAGATAACCTTTCACACCAGCAAAGATAACCACAACCTGCTCTTCAACTGTTAGCGGCGCATATTGCGGCTGCTTCAGCAATTCAGTCAGGCGGGCACCACGTTCCAACAACTGGCGTGTTGAAGCATCCATATCTGATGCGAACTGGGCAAAGGCAGCCATTTCACGATACTGCGCCAACTCAAGCTTAATTGAACCAGCAACCTGTTTCATCGCTTTAATCTGAGCAGCAGAACCCACACGAGACACTGACAGACCTGTATTCACAGCAGGGCGAATACCCTTATAGAATAATTCTGTTTCCAAGAAGATCTGACCATCTGTAATAGAGATCACATTTGTTGGAATATAAGCTGACAAGTCACCAGCTTGTGTTTCAATTACTGGCAGAGCTGTCAATGAGCCTGAACCATTATCAGCGTTCAATTTCGCCGCACGTTCTAGCAAGCGTGAATGCAAATAGAACACGTCACCTGGATAAGCTTCACGCCCTGGCGGACGACGTAGCAACAATGACATCTGGCGATAAGCCACAGCCTGTTTTGACAAATCATCATAAACAACCAGCGCATGCATACCATTATCACGGAAATATTCACCCATGGCAGCAGCTGTATATGGCGCCAAGAACTGCATTGGTGCTGGATCAGATGCTGTCGCAGCCACAACGATTGAATATTCCATCGCGCCATTTTCTTCTAAGGCACGCACAATCTGTGCGACTGTTGAACGCTTCTGGCCAACCGCAACAAAGATACAGAATAATTTTTTCGAATCATCACCACCAGCAGCATCATTGACTGCCTTCTGGTTAATGAAAGTATCAAGCGCAATCGCTGTCTTACCAGTCTGACGGTCACCAATAATCAATTCACGCTGACCACGGCCGATTGGTACAAGAGCGTCAATCGCTTTCAAACCTGTCTGCATTGGTTCATGCACAGATTGACGTGGCATAATACCAGGTGCTTTCACTTCAACGCGAGAGCGTGTGACATCTTCCAGCGGGCCTTTGCCATCAATCGGGTTACCAAGAGCATCAACAACACGCCCTAGCAAACCTTTACCGATTGGCGCATCCACAATAGATGCTGTCCGGCGAACCACATCACCTTCGCGGATACCGCGGTCATCACCAAAGATAACGATACCAACATTGTCAGTTTCAAGGTTCAGCGCCATCCCTTTGATGCCGCCGTCAAATTCGACCATTTCACCGGCCTGAACATTATCGAGACCATAGACGCGGGCAATACCGTCACCTACAGACAGAACACGACCTACCTCTGCCACTTCGGCTTCAGAGCCGAAATTGGCAATTTGGTCCTTGAGAATCGCAGAAATTTCAGCTGCACGGATATCCATCACGCAACACCCTTCATGGCGGCTTCAAGCCGGTTGAGTTTTGTTTTGATTGACGTATCAATCATACGAGAACC
>JBMHCC010000047.1:0-98306 GCA_049890115.1 Puniceispirillaceae bacterium (SeqCode)
GCGATTTCACCGCCTTGCACTTCGCGGCTAATGAGGGTCACACAGAAGCGATCACCACCTTACTAGAGGCAGGGGCAAATCCAAACCAGCACACTGATGGCGGTTATACCGCTTTGCATTTGGCGGCTGATAAGGGGCATACAGAAGCGATCACCGCCTTGCTGGATGTAGGCGCAGATATTGAAGCGCGTGAAAAAAGCGATTTCACCGCTTTGCACATCGTAGCTATGGGGGATCATGATGTGAAAGCGACCACCGCCTTGTTAGATGCAGGCGCAAATATCAAAGCGCGTAATGATGGCGGCAGAACCCCTTTACATGAGGCAGCTACTGAGGGTCATACAGAAGCGATCACCGTCTTGCTGGATGTAGGGGCGGATTTTGAAGCGCGTGGTAAAAACGGTTTCACAGCCTTGCACTTGGCGGCTAATAAAGGTCACACAGAAGCGATCACCACCTTACTAGAGGCAGGGGCAGATCCAAACCAGCACACTAATGTCGGTTATACCGCTTTGCATTTGGCGGCTGATAAGGGGCATACAGAAGCGATCACCGCCTTGCTGGATGTAGGCGCAGATATTGAAGCGCGTGAAAAAAGCGATTTCACCGCCTTGCACTTCGCGGCTAATGAGGGTCACACAGAAGCGATCACCACCTTACTAGAGGCAGGGGCAAATCCAAACCAGCACACTGATGGCGGTTATACCGCTTTGCACATCGTAGCTATGGGGGATCATGATGTGAAAGCGATCACCGCCTTGTTAGATGCAGGCGCAGATCCAAACCAACGCACTAATGGCGGTTTAACTCCACTAGAGTTAATCAAAGAAACAAGCCTCATCTATAAAACAGATATATGGTGGCGGTTATTTGATGCCAGCTCTAATTAGCAAACAACCCAATCTATTGTGGAGAGTTTTCCCCGTCAAAAAGGGTTCCCCAGTAAGGCGATAGCAAAGACTGCCTTAACCATTTTTTTGGAATTACTGCCTGAAAGATAACATGATTATGACAAGCAGCTGGCTAGTCAAAATCAACAAGCCTGTCATAGGCCATGCTGCGATTATATTTGGCAAGCCTATCTGAGGGGTTTAGCGCAATGGCTTTATCATAATCAGCAATCGCATCGCGATAAAGCTCAAGCTTTGCTTTGGCATTGCCGCGATTATAAAAGGCATTACCATCATGAGGATTGAGCGCAATAGCAATATTATAATCCATGATGGCTTCTGGCAGTTGGCCAAGGCCAGCTTTGGCAAGAGCGCGATGATGATAGGCTTTGGCATATTTAGGCTGATAAAAAAGAACCTGATCAAAGGTTAAAAGCGCGCTGTCATAGGCCTTATTATGATAATAAAAAGCCCCTTTTTTCATTAATTGTGTGATGGCGATTGTGACAGTTTTATTGTTGTTAATTTCGAAAATCGCCTGAAAAGGTTGCTGCTTGATGAAAGAGGGGCGTGCCGCATGAGCTGGCAGAGCTATTAGATAGGAAAGGGTGATGAGACTAATCAGCAACAGGCGAGCTGATAACATGGCCAAGAATAATATCATTGCCTATTATGTGTCGCATTAATCTTTTGGTGCATCTATTTTAATGGTGGCTATGACATTAAGGTGATGCTCTCATAAAATTCATTCAAAATTCACGAAAATCATCATAGTTATCAAGATAGATTACAGTGAATGCCTCGGTCTCATCGCCACTAATCATGCCATGCTTATCGACAATGCCATGCTTATCGACAATGCCATGCTTATCGACAATGCCATGCTTATCGACAATGCCATGCTTATCGACAATGATTGTAAAATTTTCGTCGCGATGGTGATAGATGATCATCCCATCTTCTTCGATTATTTTTATATAGCCAAATAAAGGTAACTTATATAACTCAGACACTGGCACGCAAACCCAGGTCACGCATTTGCCTCTAGAGGTATGTTGCGCTCAACTATCTGGGAGTCTTTATCAAAGGTAATAGCTTTTGCCTTCAACCTAGTTTTATCGGTTTTATGTTTTAGATAAAGTGCCAAATAAAGATTGCATCCTAATGGCTGGTTGCAGCCAAGTATTTTTTAAAATTAATTTAAAAGAGTTTGCCATGAAATCACCCTTGATAAGATTGCCTTATATATCTGATGCACCGCTTCAGGTGATGATAAACCGCAACAAGGTTGCTGAGAGTGTTCATGAGGTTGATATTGCGCTTTGTGATGCTGATGGCGGTATCATACTTGGCATGGGTGATTATGAGGCAGAGATATTTCCGCGTTCTGCCATGAAACCTTTGCAAGCGATTGCCTTGATTGAATGGCTTGCAAGCGCTGATAATCAGCCAGAATTAGCACCTGCTGAAATGGCGCTTATCTGTGCCAGCCATAATGGTGAGCCAGCCCATAGTGAGGCAGTGGTAAGGCTGCTTGAAAAATTCGAAATTGCCCCTGATGCGCTGATTTGTGGGGCGCATTGGTCACTTGATCAAGAAAGCTTGATAGAACAGGTTCGTGCGTTAGATGCGCCAGATAAAACGCATAATAATTGTAGTGGCAAACATGCTGGCATGTTGGTTTTGGCAAAATTAATGACAGGCTCTGGCAAAGATTATGCCGAAATCACCCATGCGGCACAGCAAAGAATTCTGGGCGTTTTGGAATTTATGACTGGCGCTGATTTGCTGGCAAATATAACAGCGATTGATGGTTGTGGTGCGCCTGTTTATCGTGCGCCTTTGGGGAATTGGGCGCGTGCTTTTGCGCTATTTGCTGGTGGCGGTGAGATGCCAGCTAGCAGGCGGCTTGCTTGCGAAAAATTGCGACACAGCATTGCAGCTAATCCTTATTTGATTGCTGGCAAAAATCGTGCCTGCTCAGCTATTAATGCAGCCTATGGCGAGGCAATCACCGTCAAAGTGGGGGCAGAGGGTGTCTATTCTGCTGCCTTTCATGACCTCAATCTTGGCTTGATGCTAAAGGTAAGAGATGGCTCTCGCAGAGCTGCAGAAATCGCAGTTGGTGCTGTGATTAAATCGCTTGGCTATGAGATAGATGCGAGTTTGAAACAATATCTCTCGCCAGATTTGCGAAATTGGGCAGGGGTCAAGGTTGGTGATGTCACCCTTGGTGATTTTCCCATTTCTATCTAATCGCTAGCAATGCTTCATAGCCATGCCATCATCACATCAAAAATCATCTTGGTGGCTAGCAAAGCTATCATTATGTGAAAGGCGCGATTGAAAAATTGGTTTGATGACCTGGTTAAAAGTATCTTGCCACAATAGCTGCCAATAATGCTGGCAAGGCATGCTGGGATAATAAGAGGCAGATAATCAGCAAAGGCAAAGCCAACCGCACTGAAGCTTGCTATCTTTAGCAGATTGCCAGCAAAGCCAAAAAAGCCAAGCGTACAACCATCTGTTCTTTTGTAAGAGGTTCGTGGCGCAGAAATGCCGCTAATAATGGCGCCAGCACACCAACTATCATATTGCCAAACCCTATGACGATGCCGATGATGTAATAGGAAAAAATCGGTAATTGTCTATCACGCAACGCAGCTGGCAATTTCGCAAATAGTGATATTAGAATGGCAGATGCTATGATCAGCTTTATGCCTTCAGGTGCCAACACATTATATAATTGCAGCCCCAAATAAACGCCTATCGGCATCAGGCTGATAAATCTGAAAATGATAGGCCAATGCATATGGCGCCATAAAAGCGTGACACGTGTTGTGTTTGAGACAAGCTGAATGGTGCCATGTATGGGAATGACAGACAGCGCTGGCAAAATATATAGCATGACCAGCAACAAAACCGTTCCCCCACCAGCGCCTATCAGTGCTGTGATTGCTGATGTGAAAAAAGCTGTTGATGTCACCATTAGAATTTGCGCCAATGTCACTGTTTCAAACATGAAATATATCCTATCTTTTCATCACATTCTGGCGGAATTAGAGGAGGTTGGGCAGGATGAAACAAGGCCTAGATTGCAGGTTATATGATTTAATTCTTTGGCGGTGTTTTTTGCAACCAATCATCGAGATCATCATTAAAATTGCCAAGGGTTGGGGCATCTGATTGTGGCTGATAGGGTTTATGTCCAGCAAGTCGAAATGGCAAAGTTGGCACTTTTGTGCCGTCAGATAGCGATTGAATGAAACCACGTTCTATGACTTGCTGCGATGCTAAAGCTTCGGGTAGTGAGCGCAATTTAGCACATGGTACACCAGCTGGTTGCAATAAAAGCTCCCATTCACTGGCTGTTTTTTGCGCAAGTATTGTTGCTATCTCATCTGCTAGCATGGTGGCATTTGCTTTGCGAGCCTCTCGCTTGCAATAGCGTTCATCTTGAAGCCAGTTATCACAGCCAAGTGCTTTGGCTAAATTAACGAAGTGAGATTCTTCATTCACTCCCAATGAGAGAATGCCATCTTTGCAGGGAAAGCTGCCAGCACCAGGTGATCGGCTATTGGCAAGGTTACCGCGCCTTTGCGGGGCATTACCTGTTTTATAGAAATCAGTGATAGAAGAGCTCATCAATGCAAGGCCAGTTTCAAGCATTGAAACATCAATGAAGCTGCCTTTGCCTGTTTGTGATTTCTGGAATAAGGCGGCTGAAATGGCAAAGCTGGCGGCAAGCCCTGTTGCATAATCTAAGATAGGTGCGCCTGTTCGTATCGGGCCTGTTTCTGTGGTTCCAGTAGCGTCCATCAGGCCGCATGATGCCTGAATATTAACATCATAGGCTGCTGTATTTTCCTGTGACCCACCGCGCCCATAGCCTGTCATTGAACAATAAATCAGATGGGGGTGTTGTGCGCAAACAGATGCCTCATCTAATCCAAGGCGTTTCATGGTCTTGGGAATATGATTTTCAACCAATATATCAGCTCTGGCTAATAGCTGATGAAAGCGCTTTTTGCCGTGTTCTGTTTCAAGGTCAAGCGAGATGGATTTCTTGCCAGCAGCTTGGGTAAGATAGGATGTGCTCATTCCTTGCGCTGCTGATTGGCTATCTGTGCCGCCGCGATGACGAATCGCATCTCCCTTTTCTGGTGATTCCACTTTGATCACCTCAGCGCCAAGTAGACCAAGATAATAGGAACAAGCTGGTCCTGCTAGAACATGTGTGAAATCAATTATAATGAGGGATTTAAATGGTTTATGACCTGACATAGCAAAGCCTCATCAGCTGATTAGGTTCGTAACTAGGTCAATATATCCCATTTCTGTGAAATTTATGAATTAATTCACTGGACAGATAGAATTGTCATTGTAATAGTTTGCCATGGGGTTCATCGGAGATGCGCTGGCTTTTATCATCAAGATAGAAAATCGCCAGTTTTACAATCTATCGCATGTATCATTTTATAAAACGGTTCGTATATGTATCTGGGAGGATATAATGAATTTCGCTAAGACACTTGTCGCAGGTATTGCGGCATCAACATTGCTAGTTGGCGGCGTAGCCCTAGCTGATTATCCAACAAAGCCTATCAAAATCATGGTTGGTTTCTCAGCTGGTGGTGGTACAGACACTACAGCACGTGGTTTCGCATCATATATGCATGAAGCACCATCAATGAATGGCATGCCTGCTTATATCGTAAACTTGCCAGGTGCATCTGGTCAGAAGGCAGCATCAGCTGTTCTTGAAGAAGAGCGTGATGGTCACACACTTTATATGATCAATATCGGTACATTCATCGCTGGTGAATTGGCTAAAGGTGATGACCGCCCTTACCATATTCCAGATGATTTTGAAAACCTAGGTTGTGCGTCTCAGCTGGTAACATCTCTGCAGGTGCATTCATCAAACCCTGCTCAGTCAATGCAGGAATTTATCGCAAATGCTAAGGCATCTGGCGATGAAATCACATGGGGCACATCAGGTGCGGCAACAATGCACGCCACAATCGGTCATGTGTTCTTTGACAGCAATGGCATCAAGCACAAAAAAGTACCTTTCAAAGGTGGTTCAAAAGCACGTGCTGCTCTTGTGTCTCAGTCAGTTGACGCTGTATTTGGCGGTGTGAACACAATTCCTGGTTTTGAGGCAGACATCCGCGCTTTGGCTTCAGCTGGTGCAGAACGTGACCCGATGGCACCTGATCTGCCAACATTCGCAGAGCAAGGCTCATCAGGTGTTGAGTTTACAGGCCTAATGTGTCTGTTCGGTGCCAAGGGCATTTCTGATGAAGTGAAAGCTGACGTTGGTGCTGCTATTGAAACAATCGCAGGTATCTCTGGTTACCAGAAATATATGGGTAAGAACGACCTAGCTTCATTCTACACAAATGCTGCTGATGCAACTGCTGCCCAAGACGTTATGTTTGACGTAATGGGCCCTGTTGTGGCTCAGATTCTTGCTAATCAGTAAGATCTAATTTGCTACTCTGAAGGCGAGCCTTATTGCAGGCTCGCCTTCTTTTCATTTTTTAAAAAAGCCTCAGATCGCTAGGGGAATAAAGTGGATTATCAAAAATATAAAATCAAAGTGGAATATGGCGTTAGCGCTGCTGTTCTGCTGATTGGGGTGTTTTTTATTTTTCAAGCTTTTACGATTGAAACATCTCGTGAAGCTATTGGACCACGAACGATGCCATTAATGATAGCCTCATCTCTTGCTATTAGCGGGATATGGTTGTTCCTTCGTGCTTTTACAGGCAGAGCAGGCGATCTAAAAGAAGGCTATGGCTTTCTTGAAAGTGATGTAAAACGCATTTTCATGATCATTGGCTGCGGCGCTTTATTTGTTTTTCTTTTCTGGGGCTTCGGTTATTTCACAGCTCTGATTTTCACTTTTATTGCCATGCTTTACACCTTTGGGGTGCGTAATTGGCTGATTATGATTGTTGGCGCATTGGCTCTGGCCTTTGCCTTTCAGGCGCTATTTATGGGGGTCATGTTATTGAATGATCCAAAAGGCGCCTTAATCGATATGCGCCCTTACACAAACTGGATTACAGGAGCCCAGTAAAATGTTTCAAAACCAATGTGCTGGTCTAAGAGAAGCTTTTGATTCACTCGGCTTCCTATCTGTTTTTTACGACATTTCTTGCGGCTTTGTGATTTTATTCAATGATCCCTATGCGCTCGCCTTTGTGGCATTAGCAGCGCTGGTTGGTATTGTATTTGGTGCTTTGCCTGGTCTGACAGCAGCAGCAGCCATTGCGATGATGCTGCCTATTTTGATTGCTTATAATGATGAAATTGGTGGTTTGGCTGGTCTGGCATTTTTATATGTGATCGGCAAATCAGGGCGCTATGGTGGCTCGATTGCCGCGATTTTATTTAACACGCCAGGAACCGCTGCATCTGCTGCCACTATGCAAGATGGCTATCCGATGACCAGACAGGGTAAAGCTGGTAAAGCGCTGAAAACAGCGACAGTGGCATCTGCTTATGGTGATTATTTTGGTGAAATTATTCTGATTTTTGGTGCTGTTACAGTTGCTGCTTTCACACGGCAATTTGGCCCACCTGAAAATTTCGCAATCTATTTAATGGCGTTTGTTGTAATTGGCTCTGTTGTTAGTGACAGTATCATTAAAGGTATCATCTCTACCTTATTTGGTGCGATTGTCGGCCTGATTGGTGAAGATATCATTACAGGCCAGTTTAAGATGACAATGGGCATTGATGAATTGGAAAGCGGTATGGCACTTGTGCCATTGCTAATCGGTGTGTTTGTGATCTCAGAGGTTATTATCCAAGCTGAAAAAGCAGCAAAGGTAAAGATGATTGATACTGCGCCGAAAGCGCTTGATGATCCCACCTCACATTATTTCACATGGGCTGAATTTAAACGCTGTTTCCCGCTGATGTTCCGTTCATCCATTTATGGTTCATTGATCGGGATGATGCCGGGGCTTGGCTCGTCAGTTGCTTGTTTTGTGGCCTATGGTGAAGAAAAAAGACGGGCAAAGAATAAAAAAGAATGGGGTACAGGTATTGTGGAGGGTATCGCAGCGCCTGAATCAGCGAATAATGCTGTTTCTGGCCCATCTATGATCCCATTATTATCACTTGGTATTCCAGGCTCGACAATCGCAGCTGTTCTGATTGGTATGTTCTTGGTCAATGGCCTGCAGCCTGGGCCAACCATATTCGCATCAGAGCCACCTTTATTTATGGGTGGTCAGCTTATTAGCCCTAGAGAATTTATTTTTGGTGTCTTTGCAGCTGGCTTGATTGGCATTGCATGCTATGCGCTGATTGGCTATTTCGCGGCCCCGCTGGTTGGCCGATTAATTGCCATGTTGCCAACACAATATCTATATCCGTTCATCTTTATGACAGCATTGGCAGCAAGCTATTCATCTCGTGCTTCGATATGGGATGTGGGATTTGCTCTATTCTTCGGTATTGTCGGCTATGCTATGCGTCGCACCAATTTCTCTGCGGCAGCCTTCATCATAGCCTTTGTGCTGACAGCCAGTATGGAAGAAGCATTCCGGCAATCAATGATCATTTCTGATAAAGGGTTCTTTGTCTTCACCAGCTTTGAATATGGCGGAAAGTTCTCTTATGCGCCTATCTTCTTATTCATTGGTCTTGCTGTTGTTGTGTTCCGCACATGGTCTGCCATTAGTGCTAGAAGAGCGGAAAATTCATAAGACAAAGAGGATGTAATTTGCCAGATGGATCTCCGCATAGGTTTTAATTTCCTATTTGGTTTTATTGGCGGAACCCTTGCTCACCTCCTTGGTATGCCCCTGCCTTTTTTATTAGGCGGACTAATGGGGACAGCCAGTTTTGTGTTGTATTATGAGCGTGGTGGCCGCCAACTGCCTGTTTTGTCACGATGGGTTAGAATGGGATCTATGGCAGTGATCGGGACAATGATCGGCTCTCGTTTTACGCCTGATTTGCTTGAGATGCTTCCCCTATTCTGGCTATCTGCCATAGCGATGATTTTATTCATCGTCATTGCGCATGCTGGCAATTATATCTTGTTGCGCAAAATAGGGGGCTATACAAAATTAGATGCCTATTTCGCTGGCCTGCCAGGTGGTATTGTTGATTCCATCGCATTGGCAGAACAGGCAGGCGCTGATGTGCGTGTTGTCACAGTCCAGCATTTTATTCGCATTATTTTAGTGGTCGTAACTATCCCATTATTATTCCTGATTGTTGAGGGAAATGCTGTTGGCTCATTTGCTGGTGAGACGATAGCGGCTAGTGACTATGGCGCGCCTGATATTTTTCTGGTTGCGCTTATTGCCATTATTGGTGTGTTTGGTGGGCGAAAATTGCATTTGCCAGTGGCACATCTCATAGCGCCTCTCTTGCTGGCTCTAACTTTATCAGCATCAGGTGTGATATCTATAAACATACCATCATGGTGCCAAAATGGGGCGCAATTTATGATTGGTGTCTCACTAGGCTCGCAATTTTCTGGTGTATCACGTTCTTTATTGGTGCGTGGCATGCGTATGGGCTTTGTTTCAGGCACCTTCATGCTGCTATTGGCAGTGTTTTTTGCGACCCTTTTAGCTGGTACGGTTCCAGCTGGTTTTGAGGTGATGTTTATCAGCTTTGCAGCAGGTGGTTTGACAGAGATGAGCCTGATTGCGCTGTCTTTGAATTTCAGTCCTATTGTGGTGGCATTGCATCACATGGTGCGTATTTTCTTTACCATCTGGATTGGCAGTTACCTGTCGAAATCTGTTTTGAAGCTTGTGCCCAAATCATAATGACTATCCTGCACTGGCAAAAGCGAGAGGCTGTCAGATAATTTTACAAAATGAGCCAGGGTAGCTAGCGAAGATGCTCTGTCTTTTTTGGTTTGCTGCTTTGCTAGCTATTAGGATGACAGTAAAAAGCCTGTGACCGTGCAGATGGTCACGATGGTTACAATCTGAGCCGATAAAATTCGGACTGTCAGCTTGTTTATCAACCGCTCTTCAAGATTCGTTATTTTGTTATTCATGTCCTGTCCGAGGCTGTTCATATCGTTGCGCAGGATATCCAATTCGTTGCGTAAGTCACCGATATCACCTTTTAGTTCCCGGCGTTGCAGTTCCATATCGCCTTTTAGTTCCTTGCGTAGCAATGCAATGTCATCTTTGGTGGCAAGCCTGTCATCAAGCAGGCGTGCATAATGGTCAGCCAGAACCTCTGCTTGTTTGTCAGGCATGCCTGATTTGGTCAGATCTTTGACAAATTTATGTGTATCAAAGGCAAGATTGCTCATAGTGCCAATGTTAGAGGTCTTGCAATGCAAAATCAATCATAAGATATTTATAAGAATAAAAAACGCCAAAAAGTAGTGCTATGATCTTGGGAAAAACCATAAAAAATGGCCTGTTATCGGCAAAGTCAAGGCAAGGATAGGTAATGTTAGTATTTTACACTAAGGCCTAAAATTAATCCTTCCTTTACCCTTATTGCTTAAGTTTGGTCATGGATGTGACCTGCGACCAAGTAATCTAAGGATGTTCATTATGATCGATGCATCTGATGCAACACAAATCAGTAAGCCCAATTTTCTATTATTACTAAGGCATTATTCTGTGGGGTACATTGTGATGTTGATTGTCTTTGGCATTATGATGGCTATTGTTGAATGGTTTGGTGTGAGAATTAGTGCCTTTTCCTTTGGAACATTGTTACTCATTAGTTCAGGATGCCATGTTGGCGATAAATATGTGACTATTAATAAACAGAGGCCTTCATCCAGAATGGCGTGGAAGATTTCTTCCCTGACCTATGTTGTCACTCTTATTGCCTGTGTAGTGTCAATTTATCTGCTCTTTATCACTGCCCCAGATGCGGCGGCAAAGCTCGGAGAGGAGGTTGATGGCTTCATCATTATTATTTTGCTGGCTGCTGGATTTATCGTGCATTTGCTAATGGTAAGACTTGGCATTTCGTGGGGCGTGCGATTAAACGAAGTGAGAGCAAAAAAACGTGAAAAAAAATAAGACAAAGAAGCTATTATTTCTCACGCTACTTACGCTATTTTTTGCAGCTGTCTTTCATGCCATGCCCTATTCTCCCTGGGAGATAGTGCGCATAGAGCAAGCTATTTATCTCGATAAATCTGGGGAATATCAGAAGGCTATCGACAAATATAATGCCGTTATTGAGGGGTGGTCAGATGATGCATTAAGTTTCAATAATCGCGGTAATGCCAAACAAGCTTTGGGACAATATATCGAGGCCATCGCTGATTATGACGAGGCTATTAGAATAGATCCTGATTACACGCTTGCTTTTAATAATCGTGGTAACGCCAAACAAGATTTGGGGCAATATATCGATGCCATCGCTGATTATGATGAGGCCATTAGAATAGATCCTGACTTTGCTGATGCCTTCAATAATCGCGGCATCGCTAAAAAGGCTTTAGGACAATACAAAGAGGCCCTAGCTGATTATAATGAGGCGATTAAGCTCAAGCCTAACTATGAGGTAGCATTTGATAATCGTGGTAATGCTAAAAGGGCTTTAGGACAATATAAAGAGGCCCTAGCTGATTATGACAAGGCGATACTGCTCAATCCTGACTATGCAAATGCTCTTTATAATCGAGGTAATGTCAAACAAGATTTGGGGCAGTATGAGGAGGCTATCGCTGATTATGACAAGGCGATACTGCTCAATCCTGACTATGCAGATGCCTTCAATAATCGCGGTAATGCTAAACAGGATTTGCGGCGGTATATCGATGCTATCTCTGATTATGACAAGGCGATTATGATAAGGCCTGATAGTCCACGGGCCTTTTATAATCGCGGTAATGCCAAACAAGATTTGGGGCAGTATGAGGAGGCCCTAGCTGATTATGACAAGGCGATACTGCTCAATCCTGACTAAGCGAAGGCTTTTAATAATCGCGGTAATACCAAAAAGGCTTTGGGGCAATATGAGGAGGCCATCGCTGATTATGACAAGGCGATACTGCTAGATCCTGATCATGCCTTAGCTTATAATAATCGCGGTGACGCCAAACAAACTTTGGGGCGGTATATCGATGCTATCGCTGATTATGATAAGGCGATAAAATTAAATTCTCGCTATATATCTGCCCATAAAAATCGCAGTAGTGCCTATCGGAGGTTAGGTATGGTGGATAAAGCAAAGGCTGATTGTGATAAGGCGATGGCGTTATCTGTATCACTCATTAACTGTTTCTAAAACTGGGTGATTCTCTCATACTTTTCGGTGCAGATATCTTAACTATCTGAATTATGATAACGCAATATTTGGCATATTACCGCCAGTATCAGGGCGATAATGGATAAGATGACAAAACACAGAAAATCTTAGTGGTTTGGCAGCGAAGATAATGATTTTTTCAAAGAAATGGTGCGGCTGAAGGGAATCGAACCCCCACTCTGTCACCAGAAACGGATTTTGAATCCGTCGCGTCTACCAGTTCCGCCACAGCCGCACGACATGTGTCCTAACACAGAGCCGCACCATAAGCGAAGCGCAGATAGTTTGCAAGTGCTTTAGGGCGGCATTTGGTCGCGTTAGCGAAACAGGGGTTGTTTTCTTGTCATTATAGGCGCATGTTGATAGTGGGGCTGGCTTAAATTGAAACGAAAAATGTTCAGATGCCAGACGATATTATTGAAAAACGCAGTGGTCACACGCAGTCAGTTTCGCGGGCATTGAGCCTTTTAACGAGGCTATCTGACGAGCCTTTGGGCATGACCTTATCCGAATTGGCGCGCGCTGTTGGCCTTGCGCCCTCAACGGCACATAGGCTTTTGACAACATTGCAGCTAGAGCGCTTTGTGCGTTTCGAAGATGGCCGCTGGATGGTTGGTGTGCAATCTTTCAATGTCGGCTCTGCCTATATGAGGGCGCGCGATGTGTGCTTTATGGCACGCCCCTATATGCGCATTTTGATGCAGGAAACAGGTGAGACGAGCAATCTTGCGCTGATTGAGGATGAACAGCTTGTTTATCTGGCGCAGGTCGAGTCATCTCAGATGATGCGTGCCTTGGCGCGCCCAGGTGTGAAAGCACCATGGAGCTGCTCTGCGGTTGGTAAAGCATGCCTTGCTTTTATGAGCCGTCCTGTTGCAGATAGCATTATTGGCTCAGAAGGCATTGTGCAGATGACCAATAAAAGCCATGTTACCGAAGCGTCTTTGTGGGATGAAATCTCACAGGTGCAATCACAATATTTCGCCTTTGATGATGAAGAGCATGCAAAAGGTTTGCGCTGTGTCGCATCGCCATTATTTGATAGTGGCTCTCAGGTTATCGGCGCATTATCCATCAGCGGGCCATCTGTGCGGATTTCACAACCAAGTATGGGTCAGATTGGCCGTAATGTATCACGGGTTGCCAAAGAATTAACAACGGCTCTAGGCGGTGTATGGCCAGCTAGCTAGGCCTTGTTATCTTTATCTTTGGCAGAGATATAAGCCATTAATCTATCCATGACTTTATCACGGATGCCTGCTTCTTGGAGCGCTTTATGAGTGTTTTCAAGATAGTCACGGCAGGGGCCAACAAAGCCTTTCGCTTCATAGATAATCTCAGCCACTTTTCTATCATCCATCCGCGGTGCATAGATAGGGCTGCTGCGCCTTATGGCAAATGATAATGCTTTGATAGGGCCTTGCTCAGTCTGAGCTGTGACCCAGACAGGGCGATAGGAATCTGCCATCATCTCACGCCGCCATAAAATATCAAGCTCGGCCATGGCATTATCTTTTGGTAGGCGGAAAATAACCCCCCTTGTGGCACCGCCATTATCTAATGCCAGAACAAGGCCAGGGCAGTCAGGCGATCCGCGCCCGATTTTCGTCCACATACAAAAGCGCCTATGATAGCCATAAATTAAGGCTGGCAGCTGCTGAGTAAATTGTACCACAGGGTTCCAAATTAATGACCCATAGCCGAAAATCCAGATATCATCATCTATCATCTCATCAGGGATAAAGGCGCGGCGCGAAGCCAGCAATTCAGCATCACTTAACACAGTCGCATCAGCGCCATCTCTTTGGCGTGCCAAATTGATAACATCACCGCGCTGCAGGACATCACGGCTGACGCCTACGCCTGTGGCTGATGGCTTTGTGTCAGGTGTGTTATCTGTCATGATTCACATGGTGAATAACACGTTGCGGAAAGGGGATTTCGATACCAGCTTTATCAAGAGCTGGTTTCAAGCGTCGATTCAAATCCCAATGCAGCTGGAACATATCATTATAATCGACATATAAACGAACCCGCACATTAATTGCGCTATCGCCATAAGAGACAACATGAAATACAGGTGCGGGCTCATTGTGAATGCGTTCATCATCCATCAATGACAGCATAGCTGCTTCTACATCAGCAAAATCACTGTCATAGCCAATGCCTATCTCCAAATCCAAACGGCGGATTCTATGTTTTGCATGATTAATGATGGTGGCAGACCATATCGTTGAATTTGGCACAGAGATAAACACATTATCAAAGGTGTCGATATGGGTGGTAAAAAGCCCAATTTCCCGAACAATGCCTGAAATGGCGTTGGTTTCTATCCAATCGCCTGTCTCAAAGGGACGCAAAACCAATAGCATCACGCCGGCTGCGACATTTGATAATGTGCCCTGTAAAGCAAGGCCAATAGCAAGGCCAGCAGCACCCAAAATCGCAATGATAGAGGTTGTCTGAACCCCAAATTGGCCAAGCATTATAATGATGGTGATAATGATAATGCTATAGCGTGTCATAGATGCCGCAACAGGGATGAGCGTGCGGTCGATACGTGCAATGTTTGTTAATGCATTTTTTACAAACCGGCTAATGCGCGATGCCAAAAATAGGCCAATGATGAGGGTTAAAATGCCGCCTGAAAATGACAATATACCATGAAAGGTGGCCATCAGCAGTTCTTGGGTCAAAAATGCGCCGTTAAATAGCTCTGAAAAAGCGAGATTTTCCATCAATGTGGTATCCTTGCAAGGCATCTATCATCTTGATGATATCATGACCCAAAAACGGCGTAGAGAAAAGAGGCTTTGACTTGTTATTGATAGAGCTGAAATTAGCTTTTGAAAAAAGGCAGCATTTCAGGCTATAGTCCGCACCATGAAACAGGATAAAACACAGCCATATCGCGCAACGGCGTCTATCGTGCATTGGTCCAGAGGTGCGAATATGCGAGCAGGGTCGCCTGTTGTCGCAGTGATAGGTAATTTTGATGGCGTGCATCTTGGTCATCAGCATTTGATACATCAGGCGCATACATTGGCTGTTGATCTGGAAATGCCTTTGTTCGTGCTCACTTTTTCACCGCATCCAAGAGCATTTTTCAGACCACAAGATCCGCCCTTTTTATTGATGGATGATAGCCAAAAAAACACAGCTTTGGCAGCGGCATCAGCTGATAGCATCATTCATATTCGCTTTGATGATAATTTGCGCAAAGCGTCTCCAGATGAATTTATCAATGAGGTGTTAAAGCCTCTTAACATTGCGCATTTATTTGCCGGTGACGATTTTGCCTTTGGTCATGGCCGCACAGGGTCTATCAAAACGCTAGAAGAAAAAGGTGCTGATTTTGACATGCGTGTGACAGCTGTGCTTTTGTTGCAAGATGAGCATCATAGCGCTGTTTCATCATCACGCATTCGCGCTGCCTTGCAATCAGGACAGGTTGATTTGGCCACCAAAATGCTTGGCAAGCCTCATAAGATTGCAGGTATTGTCGCACAAGGTGACCAGCGTGGCCGCACCATTGGCTTTCCAACAGCGAATATCGTCTTGGATGATCAGCTTCAGCCTGCCTTTGGCGTTTATGCTATTACAGCGCAAATTGACAGTGAGGGGCCGATTTATCAGGGTGTCGCCAATATCGGCAAACGTCCAACTGTCAATGATAGGGGTGTTTTGGCAGAAGCGCATCTGTTTGATTTTGATAATGATATTTATGGAAAAAGACTGGAAATCGCGTTACAAGGCTATGTACGTGCCGAGATGAAATTTGAAGGTCTTGATGCATTACGGCAACAAATCGCAGCAGATTGCAAGACAGCCAAAACCGTTCTGGCAGACGCCAGTGAAACAACATGAAAATAGAATTCATAATCGTTAAGGTATTATTATGAGTGAAAAACCAGCAGCAGATTATAAACAGACAGTATTTCTGCCGCAGACTAGCTTTCCGATGCGTGGTGGTCTGCCGAAAAAAGAGCCTGAAATCCTAGCTTATTGGCAGGAAATCGACCTCTATAACAAATTACGTGCTGAGCGTGCTGATGCCGAAAAATTCATTCTGCATGACGGCCCACCTTATGCGAATGGCCAGCTTCATATTGGTCATGCGCTGAATAAAATCTTGAAAGATGTGATTAACCGTTCACAATCAATGCTTGGCAAAAATGCGAATTATGTGCCGGGATGGGATTGTCATGGTCTGCCGATTGAATGGAAAATCGAAGAGCAATATCGCAAAAAAGGCAAGGATAAGGATGAGGTTGATATTACCGAATTCCGTGAAGAATGCCGCTCATTTGCCGCCCATTGGTTAGATGTTCAATCCGAGGAATTTAAACGCCTTGGTGTGTTGGGTGATTTCGATAATCCCTATAAGACTATGCGTTATGAATCAGAAGCTCTGATTGCGCGCGAAATTGGTAAATTTTTGATGAATGGCGGCCTTTATCGTGGTGCGAAGCCTGTGATGTGGTCACCTGTTGAAAAAACAGCTTTGGCTGAGGCAGAGGTCGAATATGCTGATCATAAGTCAACCACCATCTATGCCTGTTTCGAGATCAAAAAAGCATCTGTTGAACAGCTGATAGGCGCACGCATTATTATCTGGACAACAACGCCTTGGACGATGCCTGGCAACCGTGCTTTGGCCTATGGTAATGATATTGATTATGTCTGTTTTTCAGTTGCCGAGGTGGCAGATGGCGCCCTTGCAAAACCAGGTGACAGGCTGGTTGTGGCAAGTGATCTATTAGATGATACATTGAAAGCAGCAAAAATTGAGGCAATCTCTGAAGAATTGCGCTTTACCGGTGAGAAGCTGGCAGGCCTGATAGCAGCGCATCCATTGGCAGATCATGGTTATGATCACGATGTGCCTGCTTTTGCTGGCGATTATGTCACAACAGAACAAGGCACAGGTTTTGTTCATATCGCCCCTGGCCATGGTCCAGAAGATTATGAATTAGCGCATATCAAACATGGTGTGGCTGTACCTGATACGGTTAATGAAGATGGCACATTGGCAGATCATTTGCCGCTTTATGCTGGTATGCATGTGCTGCGTGATAATCGTAAAATTGCAGAAGATATGGCAGAAAAAAATAGCCTTATTGCGATTGGCGAGCTGGTTCATTCTTATCCGCATTCATGGCGTTCAAAGGCACCAGTTATCTATCGCAATACAGCGCAATGGTTCATTTCAATGAGCGAAAATAACCTGCGTGATATCGCATTGGCAGAAATTGAAAAGACAGCCTTTTACCCGCCAGCTGGCCAGACAAGATTATCATCAATGATAGCAGGGCGCCCTGATTGGTGTCTGTCACGTCAGCGTGCTTGGGGTGTGCCTATCCCTGTTTTTGTCCATAAAGCATCTGGTGAACCTTTGCGTGATGAAGCGGTAATGGCGCGGATTGTTGAGGCTTTTGAGCAAGAAGGCTGTGATATCTGGTTTACAGCCCCGCCATCACGCTTTTTAGGCAATGATTATAATGAAGATGATTATGAACAGGTCAAAGATATCGCTGATGTCTGGTTTGATTCAGGGTCAACACATGCCTTTGTCCTAGAAGCCAGAGATGATTTACAAAGCCCAGCTGATCTGTATCTAGAAGGGTCTGATCAGCATCGTGGTTGGTTCCATTCATCATTGCTTGAATCATGTGGTACCAGAGGCAGAGCACCTTATAAAGGTGTGTTAACACATGGTTTTGTGCTTGATGAACAAGGGCGCAAAATGTCGAAATCTCTTGGCAATGTGATTGTGCCGCAAAAGATCATTGAACAAAATGGTGCTGATATTTTGCGTCTTTGGGTTGTCTCATCTGATTATTATGATGATTTGCGCATTGGCCCTGAAATTATCAAACGCCAGACAGATCATTATCGCCGTATCCGTAATACGCTGCGTTATTTGCTAGGCGCGCTTGATGGCTATGACGGCTCAGAAGATGTTGATTTTTCAGAACTGCCAGAGCTGGAGCAATGGGTCATGCATCGCCTGTCAGCGATTGATAGCGCGGTTCGTGAGAAGTCAGCAGCTTATGATTTCCATGGTGTCTTTACGACATTACATGATTTCTGTAACAGTGATCTGTCAGCTTTTTACTTTGATATCCGCAAAGATAGGCTTTATTGCGATGCGCCAGAATCTGTGGAACGCCGCGCAACAAGAATGGTGATGGCACGCACATTTGAAAGCTTGGTTGGCTGGATTGCGCCAATCTTGTGCTTTACCGCTGAAGAAGCATGGCAGGCCTATCAGGGTAATGGTGGCACCTCTATTCATATGCGCACCTATGCACCAGTGGCTGATCAGTGGGTAAATGAGGCATTGGGCGCGAAATGGTCTGCGATACGCAAAATTCGGTCTGTTGTGACCTCAGCGATTGAACAAGCCCGAAATGATGGTCTTGTTGGCGGCTCCTTGCAAGCAACAAGTCAGCTTTATTTATCAGCAGAAAATGCCAGCCTTCTGGCAGGTCAGGATTTGGCTGGTCTATTTATCACATCAGCCTCAGAGCTAGCCCAAGGTGAAGCGCCTGAAGGTGCTTTCAGCCTTGATGATGTGGCTGGCGTATCTGTGGTGATTGCGGTTGCAACAGGTGGTAAATGTGGCAGATGCTGGAAAGTGCTGGAAGAGGTTAGCGAAGACAAACCAATTTGTCAGCGTTGTGATGATGTCATCACCAGCCAGACATAAATAAGCGGTCACCCTAATGTTGAAATGGCCCAACAGAACTGATAGCCAGCCTTTCATGCTAATCATGATAGCTGTGCTATTGGCTGATTGGGCTGTTAAAAGCTATATGCTGGCGCTGATATTTCATCCGCCACGAGTGATAGAGTTAACATCTTTTTTAAATCTGGCACCTGTCTGGAATGAAGGGATCAGTTTTGGCTTGTTGGCTGAATGGGGTACAATCACACGCTATGGTATCTCAGCATTAGCAGTGATTGTCAGCTTGTGGTTGTTTTTTCAGCTTCCTTTTTTGCTAAAATGGCAAAAACGAGCTGCGGCCTTGATAGCTGGCGGCGCGATTGGTAATATGATTGACCGCCTGATTTATGGCAAAGTTGTTGACTTTATCGATTTTCAACTTGGCAGCTGGCATTATCCAGCGTTTAATGTGGCAGATGCAGCCATTTTTATTGGTGTGGCAGTTTGGCTTATCAGCATGTTATATGCTAGCAGGCATCAAAATAAGGAAAAGGATAAACCTGATGAAGCATAATTTTCTTCTGCTCTCAGTTGCGTTAAGCGGCCTTCTTGCACTATCAGGCTGTTCTGATTTCAGGCAGGCGATTGGGTCAGAAAAATCTGTTCCAGATGAATTTGAAGTTGTGGTGCGCCCACCTTTATCCTTGCCGCCAAACTTTAGCGCGCGTCCTAATGCTGACAATGTGCAAAATGAAGTGGTTGTCACAGCACAATCTATTTCAGCCAGAGGTCAGGCTTCTGAGCTGCTAGAGGCACGCCAGACAGCTATCACAGGTTATGATGATATTTTTGCCTTTGATAAAGTGCCAGATAATATCAGAGCGCTGGTTGATGAAGAAACAGCTGGTATTCGCTTTGAAAGACGCCTGCCAATTCAGATTGTTTTTGGTGGTCTGCCAAATGTCGGGCCAGTTCTTGATCAAATGGCAGAAGATACAAGGCTGCGTCGTAACCGTCTTGCTGGAAAGATTCCAACAGATGGTGCCACGCCTGCGATTGATGAAGTCTTAGGCGAATCTGTCCTCGTGGAATAGCGCTCCTTATCGAAGAGACACATCAAATATGGCAGATATTCGGCTTCTTCCCTCACAGCTTGTTGATCAAATAGCAGCTGGCGAGGTTGTTGAGCGGCCATCTGCTGCCTTAAAAGAGCTTGTTGAAAATGCGATTGACGCCCAGGCAAGGCATATCACCATCCATATCACAGATGGTGGGCTGACAGAGCTGATTGTCAAAGATGATGGCCATGGTATGAGCCAAGATGATTTGGCTCTTGCGGTGCAACGTCATGCTACTTCAAAATTACCTGATGCTGATTTATTCGCCATTCACTCTTTTGGGTTTCGTGGTGAGGCATTGCCATCAATCGGGTCAGTGTCTGATATGACACTTTCATCGCGCATGGCTGATAGCGCGCATGGCTGGTCATTGCGTGTTGATAAAGGTGATATTGGCAAATCCACACCGCAAGCCATGGCATTTGGGACACAGGTTAGCGTAAAGCATTTATTCCGCAATGTGCCAGCACGGCTAAAATTCATGAAGACAACACGCACTGAAACAGGGGCTTGTGTTGATGTTGTGAAAAGGCTGGCTATGGCATGGCCCAAAATTGGCTTTGAAATGCATGATGGCGCAAGACAGCTTTTTCATTATGTGCCGCGCCTTGATGAGGAAGCTGGCAAGGCTGCCAGATTAGGAGATATTCTAGGTAAATCCTTTGCCAATGAAGCATTGCCTATTGATATTGTAAGAGACGAAATCCGTCTGTCTGGCCTTGTTGGTCTGCCAACTATGAACAGGCCAACCACAGCTCACATGTATTTTTTTGTGAATGATAGGCCTGTGCGTGACAAGTTTCTGCTTGGGGCGTTGCGGGCTGCTTATGGTGATACATTGCCGCGTGGGCGTCATCCGATGGCAGTTTTATCAATCACTGTCCCACCTGCCGAAGTTGATGTGAATGTTCATCCTGCCAAAGCTGAGGTGCGGTTTCAAGAGGTAACAAAGGTGCGGTCTCTGCTCGTTGGTGGTGTGATGGCTCATTTATCACAAGCCTCACAACAAGCCACAGGCGAGACAGGCACAGCAAGCTTGCGCCATTTCTCATCTGATAATCGGCCATCTGAAGGCACAATGCGGCCAACAAGTCAGATAGATAGGGCATTTTATCAATGGCAAGCACCATCACCCTCTATGTCGCCACCTCAGCCAACAGCGCAATCAGGGTTGCTTGCAGAAGCGCCACCTTTGGCACGCATGGTTGAGGCTGATAGGGCAAATGATGATAACGACCAGTTGACACAAAACCCCCTAGGGGCAGCAAAAGCCCAGCTTCATAACACCTATGTAATCGCTGAAACAGAAGATGGCATTATTTTGGTTGACCAGCACGCCGCTCATGAAAGGCTGGTTATGGAAAAGATGAAAGACGCATTAGGTGATGGTGATTTGCCATCTCAGATACTGCTTTTACCAGAAGTAGTGGAATTGCCAGAAGATCAGATTTCTGCCCTGATAAGCCATCAAGCTATTTTGGCAAATGCAGGTCTGCATGTTGAAGCCTTTGGTGAGGGTGCAGTCATCGTTCGGCAAACGCCAGCTATTTTAGGTGAGGTGAATGCCAAAAATCTGGTTAGTGATGTGGCAGAAGAATTGGCGCAAATTGGTACATCTCTTAGTTTTGACCAACAAATAGAACATGTTCTGGCGACCATGTCTTGTCATGGTTCTGTTCGTGCTGGCAGACAGCTAAATGGCGCTGAGATGAATGCGTTGTTGCGTGAAATGGAAGAAACGCCGCGCTCAGGCCAATGTAATCATGGCAGGCCAACCTTTGTCAGCTTGTCTTTGAAAGATATCGAAAAGCTATTTGGCAGGCGTTAAGCTGATAGGCTGCCAAAATATAAAGCTGCGATGCCATAACGCCTTTCGTCAAGCATCTGCCAGTTTTCGGGAAATGCTATCCGCTCTGTCTTACGCGCCTCAATAATGATGACAGCATCTTCAGAAAATGCACCAAGCTGATAAAATTTCATAATGGCAGGAATGGCCATTTCTTTATCATAAGGTGGGTCACAGAAAATAATATCTGCTTTGGGATGTGGCCAATGAGCGGTTTTTAGGGCGTCGGATTGTGATATTTTGCTGGCGCTCTCATACCCTAGATGGCTGATATTTTTACGCAAAATGCCAATGGCCTCATGATCTTTTTCAACAAAGAAAGCCTTGCTTGCGCCACGTGATAACGCTTCTAGTCCCAAAGCACCTGAGCCGGCAAATAAATCAATGATAATGGCATCTGTGACATCACATGGCAGACGGCCACCTTGCAGGATATTGAATAATGCTTCTCTTGTACGCTGTGCGGTTGGTCTGACAGACAAATTATTTGGCGATTGTAATTTCGTGCCACGCTTATCACCTGCGATGATTTGCATCATTGTGACTTTCTGCGAAAGGCTGGCTTTTTCTGAGCGTTATGTTTGCCAGATTGTGGTTTCTTGCCTCTGGATTTCGGTGCCCCTTTATTACCAGATTTGGCTGATTTGGAATCAGCTAGACCCAACTGTTCACGCAAAATAGAGGGGCGCACTTCTTCAAGTTCACCTTTTTCAAGTCTGCCAAGCTGAAAAGGCCCATAAGATAGGCGGATAAGGCGGCTGACGGGGTGACCAAGATGCTCCATGATGCGGCGCACCTCTCTGTTTTTACCTTCTCTGATAGAGACAATCAGCCACGCATTCGCATTACGTTGCATCTCAAGTGAGGCTTCGATTTGGCCATAGCGGATACCATCAATGGTGATGCCATCTTTTAATGATGCCAGCTTTTCCTCATCAACACGTCCTTGCACGCGGATTTTATATTTGCGTGACCACCCTGTTGCTGGCAGTTCTAGATGACGCGCCAATGCCCCATCATTGGTCAGCAGCAACAGACCTTCAGAATCAAGGTCAAGCCTACCAACAGAAATAGTGCGCGGCAATGTATCTGGCAGCCTATCAAAAATAGTCTCACGCCCTTGATCATCTTTGGCTGATACAATCAGGCCACGTGGTTTATAATAGCGCCATAATCTGGTTGGCTCAGGGCTTGCCAATATTTTGCCATTTACCGCAATCTTATCAGCTGATGTCACATTGAGTGCTGGCGATGAGATTGTCTGGCCATTAACGCTCACCGCGCCTTCATCTATCAGCCTTTCAGCTTCACGGCGTGAACAGATGCCCGCTCTGGCAATACGTTTTGCGATGCGCTCTGATGAGGCAGGTGAATTATCAGCATTATGCTGTTGTGAATGAGAAGCTTGGGTCATGATGCGCCTTTATAGGCCTGTTTGGTTGTATTTTGCAAATATCTTGCAAAGACGATATGGTACCAGCATGAAAATAGACGATAAATCATCATTGATGACACAAGCCATAGCACAAGCACAATTAGCTGCGAGCGCAGCAGAAGTGCCTGTCGGTGCTGTGATTTATGATAGCAGCTCTGGTACAATTATTGCAGCACAGCATAATCTGACTGAAGCCAATCAGGATAGTACCGCACATGCTGAATTACTGGCTATTCAGCAAGCACAAAAGGTCAAAGGCTCAAAGAACCTATCTGATTGTGATATTTGGGTCACCTTAGAACCATGTGCTATGTGTGCTGGCGCATTGGCTCATGCCAGAATTAGGCGCATTTATTTTGGTGCCGCAGATAAAAAGGGCGGCGCTATTGAACATGGCCCTCATATCTTTGATCAGGCCACCACCCATCATAAACCAGAGATTTATGGGGGCTTTCAAGAACGTGAATGTGCCGCATTATTAACAGCGTTTTTTGCTGCCAAACGAAGCTGATTTTGGATTGCGAAAAGCCAGCCTATGAAGCTGATTTTGCGATATCACGGCGGCAAAAACCCTCTGGCCATTCAATTTTATCAACAGCTTCATAAGCATCATGACGCGCTGTTGCGATATCATCACCCAAAGCGGTAACGGCCAAAACTCTGCCACCAGATGCGACCAGCCTGCCACCTGTATCAAAGGCAGTGCCAGCATGATAGATTGTAACATTATCTGCTGCGCCTGCTTCTTCTAGCTTGCTGATAACAGATCCCTTTTCATAGTCACCAGGATAGCCCTTTGTTGCCAGAACAACTGTCACAGCGGCATCATCTGACATATCAGCTCTGACCAATTTTCCTTGAATTAAATCATAAATCAGTGCCAGAAAATCATTTTCAATGCGTGGTATAATCACTTCAGCTTCAGGGTCACCAAAACGGCAATTAAATTCAATCACCTTTGGCCCGTCTTGTGTCAGCATCAGGCCAGCATATAAGACGCCGCGATAAGGTGTGCCGGCATCATCCATTGCCTTGGCAACAGGATTGATAATCTCATCCATAATCTGATTGCGCAAAGCCTCAGTCATTAATGGTGATGGTGAAACAGCCCCCATGCCGCCAGTATTTGGCCCTTTATCATCATCATAGGCACGTTTGTGATCCTGGGCTGATGCCAACCAGACAGTCTGCTTGCCATCAATGAGGGCAAAAGCTGAAATCTCTGGGCCAGAAATACGTTCCTCGATTAAAATAGAAGCAGATGCTGAGCCAAATTGCCCATCAAGCATTTGGATAATGGCTTTGCCAGCTTCATCCATTGTGTCAGATACGACGACACCTTTACCAGCAGCAAGGCCATCTGCTTTGATAACGCAATAGCCATTTAATGATAGGGCATGAGACAATGCTTCTTCAGCATTGGTAAAGGTCTTAAAATCTGGCTGCGGAATATCATGTGCTGCCATAATCTGGCGGGCGAAATCTTTTGAGCCTTCAAGCTGAGCTGCGGCAGCTGATGGTCCAAATGTGGCAATGCCAGCCTCTGTGAGGCGGTCAGCAAGCCCGTCCACTAGCGGCGCCTCAGGGCCGATTACAACCAGATCTGGGGCTAAGTCTTGTGCCAATGAAAATAAAGCATCGCTATCTTCAATGCCAATTTTGTGACAGGTGCCAAATTCAGTCATAGCTGGATTACCAGGTGCCATATGCAGCGTTTCACATAATTCAGATTGCGAAAGAGCAAGACTTATCGCATGTTCACGGCCGCCACCGCCAATTACCAAAATATTCACGAGATCTATAATTTCCTTGATTATTCGTTTGCATATTGCGCAAAAGAGGGATGTTTTATAGCTTTGTATGTACAACCATCACTGCTGAATATCAAGTCAACACAATCTAAAGCAGGCTCTAGTGCGCATGACATCTTCAGAAAATCTGTCTGAAAACCATAATGCCCCTTTTATCACGGTGGGTGATCTGTCAGGGGCAATTAAACGCACACTTGAAGGCGCGTTTGATTATGTGCGCGTGCGCGGTGAAATAACACGCCCTTCTTTTCCAGC
Organism: Puniceispirillaceae bacterium (SeqCode); assembly: GCA_049890115.1. Classification (GTDB taxonomy): domain Bacteria; phylum Pseudomonadota; class Alphaproteobacteria; order Puniceispirillales; family Puniceispirillaceae; genus UBA685. The sequence goes on from JBMHCC010000047.1 coordinate 25,300, forward strand.
CTCTGGTCATATTTATTTCTCTTTGAAAGATGATAAACACGCCATTGGTGCTGTAGTCTGGAAATGGAGTGCCAGCAAGCTTGATATGCTGCCAGAAGAAGGGCTTGATGTGATAGTGACAGGCAAGGTCACTGCTTTTTCAGGGCAATCAAAATATCAGATAGATGTCCGTTCTATCGAGATTGCCGGCGAAGGCGCTTATTTAAAACAGCTTGAAGAACGCAGGAAAAAGCTAGAAGCAGAAGGGTTGTTTGCTGCTGAGGGTAAAAAGCAGCTTCCTGCTTTTCCGCGTGTGATTGGTGTTGTTACCAGCCCAACTGGTGCTGTTATTCAGGATATTTTGCATCGATTACGTGACAGATTTGGTGTCCATGTTCTGGTCTGGCCTGTTTTGGTGCAAGGTCAGGGCTCAGCTGAGCAGGTGGCAGATGCGATTACAGGCTTTAATGCCCTTGATAAAACAAGCTCTTTGCCGCGCCCTGATTTGTTGATAATTGCACGAGGCGGAGGCGCCATCGAAGATTTAATGTCATTTAATGAAGAAATTGTCGTCCGTGCTGCCTTTGCCAGCCAGATACCGCTGATATCATCAATCGGCCATGAAACAGATACCACCTTGCTTGATTTTGTCGCTGATAAAAGAGCGCCAACACCAACAGCTGCTGCCGAGATGGCAACACCTGTCATGGCTGAATTGGCGGCAAGGCTTGCAGATTGGCAGGCGCGAATGATGGGGGCAATGGCGCGCCGCCTATCAGATGCTAGCCAGCAATTATCAGGGTTAAGCCGTGGCTTAACGCATCCTGTTGAAAAGCTTAACGCACAGTCACAATCTCTTGATTTTGCCCATAATAAGCTGATACGCCAAACAGAACAGCGGCTATTTTCTGCAGAAACAAAATTGAACCAGCTTGCCATGCGGCTTGTACCACCGCATCAGCAGCTTGCGAAAATGGCGCGGCGTTTTGATCAAAATGCTGAAAAATTAACACCTGCTTTCAAAGCTATTTGGGAGCGCAAATCAGCGCTTTTTTCTCAGAATGTGAGATTGCTTGATGCGAATTCATTTACCAAAGTCCTAGAGCGTGGCTTTGTGCTGGTGAAAGATGATACGGGCAAAGCCCTTAAATCAGCATCACAAGCTGCAGCAGGGGCAGAGGTCAGCTTAGTATTTCATGATGGTGCCAAACAGGCCCAGATCATCACAACTGATGATGGCGGCATGCCGCCAAGACCTAAGCCGAAAACAACCAGAAGCAAGCCTAAGCAAAGCGCGAATGGTCAGGAAGAATTATTCTAGATATCTTTGCCCCAGCGACGATGTGGCCATAAATACTGTCCAGGATAGCGGCGGATTATCTCAGATAATTTATCATTAATGATCTTGGCATTTTTCTGAATAGCTTCATCGCTTCCCTTGCCATCATCATCAAAAATGGGGCATGGCTCAATATAACAGTCAAAATGACATCCTGTGCTGCGGATAGCATGCATGAAGAAAATCGGGATATTATATTTTAGGGCTAATTTGATATGGCCTGTTGCTGTTTTGCCTGGATGCCCTAAAAATGGAACATCAATGCCTTGCCGATATTTCTGATCAACCAGAAGATAGAAATAATTCTTATCTTTTATCGTTCTTATCATGCCCTTGCCAGCATCATCACCTTTGATAAAGGATTGCACAGCGCCTCTTTTATGACGCATGTTCAAAACCCAATTCGCAATCGGATTATTCAAGGGGCGGTAAATCACACCATAGGGCTCATCACGGCGCATCGAATAAAGGACATTCATTTCCCAATTACCCAAATGTGCACCAATAATCAGACAGCCTGTTGGTGTGTCTGGCAAATATTCAAGCCCGTGATAGGTGATAAAACGCTCATCAGCCATTTTGTGAATATGGGGATATTCGCCAATCACTCTGCCTATATGCATCCACATATCGCTAACGATTTGACGTTTTTCAACCTCAGAGTATGTCGGTAATGCCAAAGCGATATGGTGCAGTGAGCGTTTATGGAAACTTGTCATAGGGCCAATGAAAGATAATAGATGGCCACAAATCGCAGATGTTATTCTGACAGGTAAAAGGCGTATCATCCCAACCAGAATAGTGACAATAACCCCCTCAATAGGCCAGATGATAAATTCGACAAATTTGCGAATGATAAATGGTTTTTTATGATGAGACATGATGCTTACAGCTTTGCGGTGATTAACGCTTGCAAGCGTTGTTCATCATCAGATGATAGCTGAAAAGTCACTGGCAGAAAAGTGACTTTCTGGCGCCAATCATCTGGTAGGCGCATCCAATCTTTTTCAGTGGTTAGCAAAATGGCATCCTGTGACTGTGCTTGTTTGGCAAGGCCCTGAAGTTCGGCTTCATCATAAAAGTGATGATCACCAAAAGCGATTTCATCTGCTAGCTGATAACCAGCTTGCTTGGCACTATTAAAAAACCGTTGCGGATTGCCAATGCCAGCAAATGCAAGGGCAGGTTGTTGTGATTTCTTTATTTTGGCAGGCATCAGGGAAAAAGACATGACAGCTTTATCGCCTGCCAAATCAGTCAAATGATGCGTGTCAGTGCCATTTATTAAGATAATATCTGTTTGTGCTAAGCCTGCGGCAAAGCTGGTGCGTAATGGGCCAGCTGGCAGCAACCTGCCATTTTGTAGACCTATTGCGCCATCAAAGACAGATAAAATCATATCTTTATGTAAGGTTGGGTTTTGCATGCCATCATCCATGATGATCACATCACAATCCAGTTTCTGGGTGATATATTTCGCGCCAGCGGCTCGGTCTTTTGCAATCACAACATCACATGATTGGGCTAATAATAATGGCTCATCACCTACGTCAGATGCTGAATGATTACTTGTGACAAGCACAGGCCCTGTCAGATTGCCGCCATAACCACGGCTGAGGATAACAGGGCGAAACCTTTTTTCCTGCAACATCTCTGCCAAATAGCGGGTGACAGGTGTTTTGCCGGTACCGCCAGAGGTGATATTGCCAACACAAATCACAGGCCTATCAGCATGATAGCTCTTGGTTACAAAAATGCGGCATTTGCCAATGCTCCAATAAAGCGCTGACAATGGCAGTAATGCTGTTGAGATTATACCTCTATTTTGCCAAAAGGACGGCGCTTTCATGATGATGCCTCATCAAGGATATCAGCCAGCCTAGCAGCCACTTTGTCAGCACGTTTATCAGCCTCAATCACATGTTTTTTAGCAGTGCGTGAAATGGTTTTCCGTTGCGCCTCATTTGCCATTAATGATGTGATTTTTTTGACTATTTGTCCCTCATCAGACAGCGTGAAACACACACCTTTTTCATGCATCTGATCAAATTCGAGCTGATTTTTAAATTGCGAAGGACCACAAACAATGGGCTTTCCCGCAGCAGCTGCTTCAAGCGGATTATGCCCGCCCTTGCCAATAAAAGTGGCGCCAAGTAACACAATATCACATGCCTCATAAAGGCTTGTCATATCACCAAGCCTATCAGCCAGATAAAGGGTGTCTCCTGCATCAGGCACGTCACCGTGAGAGCGCCTTTTAGCATCAGGGCATAAGGCTGCCACGCTATCAGCTCTGTCAGGGTGGCGTGGTGCAATGATCAGAAAATGTGCCAGACCAGATGCTGTCAGGCGGCGCGATATGGATAATGCCAATGCTTCTTCTGTTTCATGAGTTGAGGCTGCCAGCAGGATAAAATCTGTGCCAGCTGCTGATTTGATAGCCTTGATAAGCTTGTTATCTGTGGCCTGTTTTTGAGGTAATTTTAAGGTGCCTGAGATGCTGCTAGATGGTGCGCCTAGCAGGTCAAATTGCTGTTTCTGCGTTTCATCTGTTGCAAATATATGAGCTATATTGCCGAAAACAGCTTTGGCAAATTGTGGTCTTTTACGCCAATTTTGGAACGCATTTTCTGACATTTGCGCTGATGCCAAAAATAAAGGAATACCTTTTTCATGGGCTGTCATGATGATATTTGGCCAAAAATCAGATTCTAAAATGATACCGCAATCAGGCTGCAAATTATCAAAAAACTGACGACAATATTTTGGCGCATCAAAGGGTGCATAAATCTGAGTTACTGGCAGCTCATCTTTTTGTTGTGCAATCAGTTCAGCTGCTGTGACAGTGCCGCAGCTAATGATAATTTGGCATGTTTCAAATTGTTGTGTCAGCGCCTGTGATAAGCGCAAGGCAGCGCGGCATTCACCAACTGAAACAGCATGAAGCCAAAAGCGTTTATCAGCTTTAGGGATCTGAGGGATGATGGCAAAACGCTCAGTGATGCGGGTTCCATCCTCTTTGCCAGCGGCAACCCGCCGCCGCAGATAAAGTGGCAAAAAGACAGTCAAAGCTGTCATGAAAAACCGGTAGAAATGCACTGTGACTGGCATGCTCATTGCGATTTTTTATCTTTCTTCTGGCCGCTAGGGTCAGCCTGTTGGCAAAAAGCAATAAGACGCTGTTCTAAATCAGCTAGGGCTTGTGCCTGTTCATCCTTGCCTTTCAGCTTGCCAATGGCTATCGGATCGCTCCAGCTGATTGTGACAGATGAGAACGGTTTTGGAAATTGTGTTTTATCCCAGCTTGAAAGCCGCCACTTTGATGAGGCATGACAGGCAAAAAACACAATCGGCTTGCCAGTGAGCTGCGCCAATGCAACAGGACCTTGCGCCATTTTATGAGCAGGCCCCCTTGGTCCATCAGGCGTTAACAGCACATGCCTGCCAACCGCCATCTCTTTGGCAAGGTTGCGCAAGCTTGCAATGGGATTGCGATTTGATGATCCCCATACTGGCTTTGCACCAACTATTTGTGATGCCATGCCAACAATGCGTGCATCACCATGGCTTGAATTGAGAGTTGCCATATCAGGCGGTAATTGCGCCAAAATAAAAGGAATATATTCATGCCATAACACCAAAATAACAGGCTGTTTATCACGCTGTTTTTTGCGCCATTTCGGCGGGTTAATATGATGTTTGCGACAGGTCAGCCAAATCAGCTTTAGGATTGCTAGCAATAGAAATGCCGCCACCCATGAGGTCGCTGGGTGATATAAAATCGGCTTTATCCATTTCTTGGCTGATGACATAGTCGCTCTCTTGACGCTCTTTGTTTGATTGATAATGCTTTGTTTTGATGCTGGCAAATGCTAAAGCTGAAGCCAGTTTTTATTTTTTAAAATGAGCTGGCCTATTTAAGGCATTAATGAGGTTGTTTTGCGCATAAAAGGTGATGACAGATTGCTGGTTGTTCAGCCCTTGGTTGGTATCGGTGATATGGTCTGGCATAAGCCTTGGATCGACCAGCTAATCAGCGATAATGATGTTATTCTGGCTGTGAAAAAAGCATCTCATGCCCCATTATTATTTGGCGATGCTTTGCCAGCTGAAAATTATCTATTGATTGAACGAAATGAGCGTGGGCAAAAAGGCCGCCATGATGGCCTTTTGGGATTACTTGCTTTGGCGCAAGCTTTCCGCAAAACAGGGGCAAAACGCGCTCTTATTTTGCATCATTCCAGAACCTATCATCATGCTGCCAGATTAGCAGGCATCACGGATATTGCAGGCTTTGGTTTTGGCAAGGGGCGGTCATCTGCCAAGATGTTATCGAAAGAGGATAGGCCGCTTCATTCTTTGCAGAAAATGGCAAAATTCTGGAAAATTAATGACTGGCCTCAATCTGAAAATGGATGGCAAATTGCTATTCGCGATAAAGCCAAGCTGGCGGCGCAAAACTGGCTATCACATAATAATTTAGTTGATAAGCGATTTATCGTTCTTGGCATTGGGGCGATGCATAAAGAGCGGCTATGGCCTGCTGATAGATTTGCTGGCTTGATTAAACTGATGCGTGAAAAGCGCAGCGATTTAGTGCCTGTGATTATGGGTGGACCTGCAGAGAGAGAAATTGCAGATACAATCCAGACACAGCTTGGCAAAGAGCCAGCTATCACGCTATTTGAGCCGCTTGATGATGGGATAGCAGCATTATCCATGGCATCTGGCTATGTGGGAAATGATACAAGCTTATTGAATATTGCAGCTGTTTTGGGGGTGCCATCTTTGGGGTTATTTTCCCAATCAGCCCCTTTGACTTACGTGGAAAATTTGCATCATCTAGATATCATCGCCGAAAAAGATTATGGTCGAGCTGGGATTATATTATCCTATCAGGTTGATGATGTATTTGATGCACTGCAGAAATTGCATCCTGCCGTATAGGCTATGGTCAAAGGAATATTATGAAGACCGCAACAGACAGAACGCATAATCAGACAGGCGCAAAACCGATTTTGATAAGGCTTTGGCGTGACTGGGTGGCGCATTATAAAGCACAGATTGGCTTTGCTTTATGTCTGATGGCGATTGTGGCAGGCACATCATCAGCCTATCCAGCTTTAATCAGTGCTGTTTTCAACCGTTTGCAAAATGGTGAATTTGCCAGTTTATTTTATTTCCCACTAGCTATTATTGCCTTGTCATCGGTGCGTGCTTTGGCGCTTTATTGGCAGGTGATAACGGTGAATAAGCTGGCATTGCGTGTGACCACTGATATTCAGAAAAAGATGGCAGCTCATTTGATTGATGCTGATTTAGGCTGGGTTACCTCAGAGCCTGCTGGTTCTTTTATTTCGCGTATCATGAATGATTTGAACATTGTAAGAGAAGCGTTGGTTCGGTTGTCGAATAATCTGGTTCGTGATGCGCTGACCATTATATTCATGGTAGGTACAATGTTATGGTTTGACTGGCTTTTGACCTTGTTGGTTTTGGCAGTTTATCCACTTGCGATGCGGCCAATCGTGCGTATTGGCCTTAATCAGCGCAAGAAATCAGGCCATCTACAAGAACATCTTGAAGATGTGACCTCATTATTGGCTGAGACTTTGACAGGGGCAAGGATGGTCAAATCCTTCCAGCTTGAAGATGCAGAGAAAAGCCGCACTGCCAAAGCTTTTGAAGCATTATTTCACAAGCTGGTTAGCTTGCTATCTGGCCGTGCCAAGATTGACCCTATTTTGGAAGCATTAGGCGGGGTGGCTGTTGCTGGCGTGATAGCGCTTGCCTCCTATCAGGTCGCGCAAGGGGTCATGCAAATTGGCGATGTGATAGGCTTTATCACAGCTTTGTTATTATTGGTTCAGCCAGTGCGGGCACTTGGTACTTTGAACGCTGTGACCCAAGAAGCTGTTGCTGCTGGCAGGCGTATTTTTGAGCTGCTTGATAGGCAGAAACAAATCACTGATAAGGCAAATGCCCAAACATTGAACACCGCAAAAGCTGAAATTAGTTTTGACAAGGTTAGTCTGTCGATTGGTGATGCGGATTTGCTAAAGGATGTCAGCTTTACAGCACCACCAGGAAAAACCATTGCTTTGGTTGGCCCTTCAGGTGCTGGCAAGACATCTGTGATTAATCTTGTACCACGATTTCTTGACGCTAGTCGCGGTTCGATTTTGATAAATGGACAACCCATCACAGCCATGAGCATTGCCAGCTTGCGTGCTCATATTGCGCTTGTGTCACAAGATGCTGTGATTTTTGATGATAGCGTTGCGGCTAATATCAGCTTTGGCAAAGCCAATGCCAGCCGTGATGAAATTATCAAAGCAGCAAAAAATGCTGCAGCTCATGATTTTATCACCTCTTTAGAAGATGGCTATGATACAAAATTAGGCTCATCAGGCTATCGGCTATCTGGGGGGCAGAGACAGCGTTTATCAATAGCACGTGCCTTATTAAAAGATGCGCCAATCCTATTGCTTGATGAAGCGACATCAGCTCTTGATGCTGAAGCTGAAAAACAGGTGCAAGATGTGCTTGATATTCTGGCAGATGGACGAACCACTTTGGTGGTGGCACATCGTCTGTCAACCATCCAGAAAGCTGATACCATCTTGGTGATGGATAAAGGCGTCATAGTTGAACAAGGCACGCATAGCAAATTGGTAGCGCAAGATGGTCTTTATGCGCGTCTATCAGCTTTGCAATCTATGAAGTAATAGCTTTTGCTGGCGTTGGTTATTCACGGCGCAGGATATCATCAACCAGTCTGTTCGCCCACCCCTTTGCCATAAAGTCAGCTTGCAAGGCAGCTGGGTCATAAATCTCGTCAATCCAGGTAAAAAACGGCATGCCCTTTGCCTCATAAGGCTGATAAGAGGCAATGAAGGCATCAAGAAGGCCTGTTTTTGCCTGTTTAACATGCAAATATTTAAAGGATAATTGCGCTAGCGCTTCGGCAGCTTTCTGCTTTTTTACCATCATCATATAAAGGGCAGACATCAGACCAGCACGGTCAGCACCAGATTTGCAATGCATCAGGCTAGGGCCCTTGAGGCTCGCAAATAAATCACGCGCATCATAAAGCATTTGTTTATCAGGTGCTGCTCGTGAACGTGCGGTGAAATCATAGAGCCTGATATGATGTGCCTCACATGCTTGTGCTTCTAATTGCCAGGTGCCAACGGTTCGCGGTCCACGCAAATTGACAATATTGCGGATGCCCATTTTTGCCAGATGCGCAATTTGCCGAGGTGATGGCTGATTGGAACGCCACATCATCTCATCAAGTTGGTGCAGATTACGCCATCTTGTCCGCAGAAAATGATGATCTTTGATATAGAGATCATACCAATCAGCTAGGCCAGCTCTTTGTGAAGGCGGCGCATCCCATTTTGTCGGTTCGCTCATTATGCGCTGCCTGCCACCATCATTGTGCCGATGCGCAAAGATGGCACCATCATTGACGATGTCATATCAGGATCATTGGCAGGGGTTAAATCTTTGAAGATATCATTTAAATTGCCAGCGATTGTGGCTTCTGAAACAGGAAAGGTAATAGCGCCATTTTCAATCCAGAAACCACCTGCACCGCGGCTATAATCACCTGTGATAAGGCTGACAGAAGAGCCGATTAATTCAGTGACATAAAACCCTTCTTCTATATCAGCTATCAAATCTTGCAGGCTGGCATCGCCATTTTGCATGATCAGATTGGATGTGCCAGGTGAGGGACGCCCTGCCAAAGAACGGCTGGCATTGCCGGTTGGTGCTAAGCCTAATTGTGCGGCAGAGGATAAATCTAATAGCCAGCCTTGTAAGACACCATTTTCAACCAAAGTGCGCCGTGATACTGGCAAGGCATCACCATCAAAGGCACGTGAACCTGGCCCGCGCGGCATGAGCGGGTCATCTGTCAGAGTGATGTTACTGCTGGCGATGACCTCTCCCATTTTATCTTTCAGAAAACTGGTGCCTCTGGCGATCGCCGCCCCATTGATGGCAGAGGCAAAATGCCCTGCAATAGAGCGTGAGATACGATTATCAAAAATCACAGGAAAGCTGCCTGTTTTTGCAGATTGTGCGCCAAGGCGTGCTAGTGTGCGTTTAGCGGCATTTGTGCCAACCTCTTCTGGTGATTTTAAATCTTCGGCAAAAACAGCAGAGGAATAATCATAATCACGTTGCATTTCACCATCTTTTTCAGCGATTACGACAGCTGAAAAGCCAAAAGATGAACGGCTATAGCCAGCTGAAAACCCATGTGTGCCAGCTATGAAAATATGGCTCTGAGATTGTGATGATGACCCGCCATCAGAATTCGTGATACCAGCTGGGGCTCTGGCAGCTTCTTCAGCTGCTAATGCCCAGTCAGTTAATGTTTCAGTGTTGATATCGGTGCTATCATACATATCAAGATCTGGCAGATCTGTTGCTATCTGATCAGGGCGCGCCAAGATGGCATAAGGGTCATCAGGGCTTGCTTTTGCCATTGCCACAGCACGCTGTGTCAATTCTGGAATAGCTTTTTCATCCAATTGACCAATCGAGATTGTTGCTGTTTTCTGACCAACAAAAACACGCAAGCCAGCCGCAAAATCTTCAGAACGTTCAACCGATTCTGTTTTGCCAAGGCGCACAGATACAGATGTGGAATGGCCAGTGCCAAGGGCAGCATCAGCTTGATCAGCACCTGCTTTTTTGGCGCCGTCCAATAATGCTTCGATAAGGATTTCATTTGTTTGTGTCATAGCTGTGTCACAATGCCTTTTTGCTGATCAATCAGATAGGGTTACAGGCTGATACGCTCCATTCTTATCTGTCTAAACGATATCAGATGCGCAATCAACTTGCGCTTGCCTATGGTTTCGTTCTATCTGTGTAAGCATTATGAAAAAGCAAATATTTATTGATGGTCACGTTGGTACGACAGGTCTGCAAGTTGCAGATAAGCTGATGCGCCATGATGATATCACCATTTTGAAAATTGATGATGATAAGCGTAAAGATGAAGCAGCACGCAAAGACATCTATGCTGCTAGTGATGCGGTCATTTTATGCTTGCCAGATGATGCCGCAAAAGCAGCTGTCCAGATGGCAGCTGAACTTGATATCATCATCATTGATGCGTCAACCGCACATCGGGTGAGTGATGATTTCACTTATGGCTTGCCAGAATTAACAGCTGGTCATCGTGATAAGATTGCCAATGCGCGCCTTATCAGTAATCCTGGCTGCTATCCAACAGGTTTTTTAAGCTTGGTGAGACCGCTTCGTGATGCTGGCTTTCTAGCTGATGATGTGTTGCTAAATACATCAGCGGTAAGTGGCTATAGCGGCGGCGGTAATGCCCTTATTGCGTCATTTGAAGCTGGTGATGTGCCATCGCAATTTTCCTATGGGCATAATCTGGCTCATAAACATAATCCAGAGATGCAGAAATTCGCCAACCTGCAAACCGCACCTATTTTTATGCCATCAGTTGGGGATTTTGCCCAAGGCATGTTGGTTCATGTGCCTTTGCATCACAACCAGATGACCAGATCAGCCACAGCAGATGATATTGCCCAGATATATCAGGCACATTTTGCGCAATCAGATGTGATCACCGCCTATGATGGCAATGATACCAGCCAGCTGACTGAAAAAGGATTTTTGGCTGCTGATGGTCTTGCTGGCAAAGATAGGCTTGAAATCTTTACCTTTAGCAATCATGACACAGGTCACATCTGGCTGACAGCACGACTTGATAATCTTGGCAAAGGCGCATCAGGTGCAGCTGTGCAGAATATGAATATCGCACTAGGTATGGCTGAAACAGCTGGATTGTCTTTGTGATAGGGGTCTTATGAGCCATTTCACCAGCTTTCAACCTTTTGCCATTGAACCTCTTAGTGATGCTGAAAGAGCTAGCCATTATCCCTATCAGGCACCTGAGACAGCTTTTGTCATAGATGCTGGTCAATGCCGTCCTTTGGGTGAGGCAGATTATGAGGCATTAAGCGATAGAACAGCGTTATTGTCGGTCGGCTCTAATCGGGCGCCAGCGCAGCTTTTGCGGAAATTTGGCAATGAGGCAGTGCTCTATGTGACGCCAGCTAGATTACATGATTGTGACATTATCCATAGTGCGTGTTTTTCCTATTATGGTGCGGTGCCTTGTTCTGCCTATCCAGTTAAAGGCACATCAATCATGCTGAATGCCGTTTGGCTTACCCCAGCCCAGCTCGCCATTATGCATGATACAGAAGCTGTTGGGACAGCCTATGATTTTTGTGGCTGGCATAAGGATGTGGTCAAACTAGATGCGCCAATCCAGCCACAGCGTATTTATGGTTATGCCACACGTCTTGGCACATTTTGTGATGAGGCGCATCACCCCTTTGCCTTGTCAGCTCTGTCAGCAAAAGGACGCCGCCTGACAGCTCTATCACAGCTGCAGGCTCGCCAATTGTTATATCAGCGTCTACCAGCTGAGTTGCAAAGAGCTAATCTGGACGCTTTTATGAGCCAGCTTTTGGCAGATAAGATATTTCGCCGTGAGGTCAATCAGCATCTGGCAATGTCAGCTATGCCAATTCCAGATGGGCCTTGGGATATTTTGCCAGCCACAACAGATAAGGCAGATCAGTTTTTATAATCAGTGATGATGTGATTAACCAGCGATAAGCTGCACTAGCATGCCAGCACAAAGCAGCAGCCCAGCATCTCGGTTAGATTTGAAAAGGCGCAAGGCCTGGCGTGGGTCATCTTCTTGAATGCGCACCACCTGCCAGACAAGATGCGCTGCCATCGCACACCAACCAGCTGCCCAAAATGACAAGCCAAATTTCAGATAAAAACCGATATAAAATGCCAAAACTGCTAGGAAGTAAAAACGCAAAACACCTTTGGCAATCTTTCCTTTCATTGCCAGTGCAGATGATTTCACCCCGATTTTGACATCATCTGCCATATCTTGGATTGCATAGATGGTATCATAGCCAATCACCCAAAATACGCATCCACAATAAAGCCAGATACTTGTGCTATCTGGCCAGCTATCAGTTTGGCTGATTTGGCCAAGCCATATCCCCCAGCTAAATGTCAGACCAAGCATAGCTTGCGGCCAAAAGGTAAAACGTTTGAATAGGGGGTAGGCGATGATAAAGGGCGCAGATGCGATCCCAAAAATCCATGCCTTAAGGGGTAATTGTAATAAGATAAACAAGCCAATAAGGCACAAAATGGCAAGTAAAGTCAGAGCTGCACCAAGCCCAAGCTGACCAGAGGCGATGGGGCGGCTTGATGTGCGGGCGATTTTGCCATCAATATCCCTGTCCCATAAATCATTGATAATGCAACCAGCAGCACGCATCGCAACAGCGCCTATGAAAAAATAAAAAAGCATTGGGACAGCAGCAATGACACTATCTGCATAGGTTAGAATTGACCACCAACCAGGCAGAAGCAAAAGCCACCAGCCAATAGGCCTGTCTAGGCGCATGATAATGATAGCAGGATGTAAGGCCGCAGGAAAATGAGCCCAAATCCCTGTTAGTTGAATATCTGAATGCTGATTTTGACGCGTATTATGATGTGATGAATCTGCCATATTACATCATCTAGCTTGTCCTATGAAAGCTGGCAAGAGGCTTTTGGTTGCGAAACAGCGTCATTTGACCTTGGCTAGGGGGGTTGTGTTTTGCTTGCAATTTTAATCCGTCATCCCTACCTAGAAAGCTATGGATAAAAGACATTCCCAGATTAGACTATTTTGCGATGCACCACTTCATGATGGGGCAGATATTTTGCTTGGCAAAGATCAGGCTCATTATCTTCATACAGTCATGCGCAAATCAGTTGGCACACAGATTGCCTTATTTAATGGTAAAGATGGGTGTTTTTTATCTGAAATTACCGAGCTATCGCGTAAATCTGCCACTATACGCTGTTTGTCTCTGCAAGAGCAGCAATGGTATAGTCCTGATATTTGGCTGCTATTTGCGCCTGTGAAAAAAGCCAGACTTGATTTTATGGCGCAAAGGGCAACAGAGCTTGGTGCATCTGTCATCTGGCCTGTCAAAACAGATTATACCCAAGTGAAAATGATGAAGGATGAACGCCTTCAGGCAAATGCTATTGAAGCAGCAGAGCAGACAGAACGTCTTGATATTCCAGAAATTCGGCCTTTTACCAATTTGCAGGATGTGCTAGCCGATTGGCCAGATGATAGAGTTTTATTATTTTGTGATGAACGATTATCTGAACAGGGTAAAAAAACTGATCAGCCTTATCAGGCGCATCGTATCTTAAATGAGATGACGCTTGAAAAGTGTGCTATCCTTGTTGGACCAGAGGGGGGATTTTCAATGGCTGAAAAAGAACAGATTGACGCTTTACCATCATCTGTTGGATTATCTCTTGGCCCTCGCATTTTACGCGCAGATACAGCAGCATTAGCAGCCCTTAGCGTGGTTCAGGCCATTAAGGGTGATTGGTGATAATGCCTCATATTTCTATCTTCTCTAACCATTCATTATGAATAGAATCACGTTGCTATGAATTCTTACACTCATATTTCCACCTTGAAAGAGCATTATATTAACTGGCTTGCCAAAGGTGAAACAGCAGATAAAGATTGGCGCATTGGCACAGAACATGAAAAATTTCTGTTTCATCGTGGCAGCTTTGCCCCTGTGGCTTATGAAGGTGAAAATGGCATTGGGGCATTATTACGTCATCTGCATGATCGTTATGGCTGGCAAGCAATTACAGAAAAAGGCAATATCATTGCGCTAAAAGATGATGCTGGTGGCTCTATTACCCTTGAGCCTGGCGGACAGTTCGAGCTATCTGGTGCGCCATTGGAAAATCTGCATCAGACCTGCCGTGAGACAGGTAAGCATCTGAAGATTATGAAAGAGGCTGTTGCTGAATTTAACTTATGCATGCTTGGGGTTGGGTTTCAGCCGAAATGGGGCAGGGATGATATCTCATTCATGCCAAAAGGCCGCTATGACATTATGAGCCGCTATATGCCGAAAAAAGGTAATCTTGGCCTTGATATGATGAAGCGCTCTTGCACAGTGCAGGTCAATCTGGATTATCGTGATGAAAGCGATATGCGCCGTAAATTCAGAACATCACTAGCATTACAGCCTGTTGCCACAGCCTTATTTGCCAATTCGCCATTTAAAGATGGCAAACCATCTGGCTTGCTATCAACCAGAGCGCAGGCTTGGACAGATACAGACCCTGATAGATGTGGTGTGCCTGCTTGTGTATTTGACCCTGCTTTTGGCTATGAGCAATGGATTGATTATATCCTTGATGTTCCTATGTATTTTTTACATCGCGGTGATGATTATCTGGATGTGGCAGGGCTGTCTTTTCATGATTTTATGGAAGGCAAGCTGCCTGGCTATCAAGGCCAATTACCAACCATTGATGATTTTGCCGATCATATCACAACAGCGTTTCCAGAAGTCCGTTTGAAAGGCTATCTTGAAATGCGCGGGGCAGATAGTGGGCCATGGAATGCTATTTGTGCGCTGCCAGCCTTGTGGGTTGGTTTATTATATGATGAAACGGCTCTTGGTGAGGCAGAAGCATTGGTGAGCTCTGTGTCAGCAGATGATGTGATGGCAGCGCGCCTTGATGTTGCCAAAAATGGTCTGCGGGCGCGCCTTGGTAATCAGGATGTTTCCTATCTTGCCAAAAGAATGGTCGAGATAGCTGCTGATGGGCTGAGACGCCGCCATGTTCTTGATGATAATGGTGAGGATGAACAGAAATTCCTGCGGCCTTTGCAAGATATTATTGCCTCTGGCCAGACACCAGCTGATAAGATGTTGGCATCATTTGAAAATGAATGGCAGGGCGACATTGATAATGTCTTCCGTGATCATCATTTCTAGGGTAGTTAGACTATCCCACGCTAACATACTGAACCCAGAAGAGCTGCTTTAATCAATGACAGATACCGTCATGCCACGTTTCTTAATGCCAACCTTATTGATGATTGTCTTTGTCAATTTTGTTGGGGTTGGCGCGCTTATTCCTATTCTGCCTTATACTGTTATTGATGAGCTTGGTTATTCTGAAACAGTGATGACTAGCCTGCTGGCTTCTTTTTCGCTGGCTATGTTTATCGGCAATCCATTATTGGGGCGGTTATCTGATCTGATTGGCCGGAAAACTGTGTTGCTAAGCTCGCTTGCTATTGGGGCAGCATCTCATCTGGTATTTGCCTTTTCAAATGACATTATCGTGCTGTTTGCGGCACGGATTGTGGCTGGTTTTGCCTTTGGTAATATTGGTGTGATTCAGGCCATTATCGCTGATCAATCAGCCCCGCAAGATAGAGCCAAATATATGGGTTTTATGGGGGCTTTTATTGGAGCTGGTTTTGTGTTTGGGCCAGCGATTGGCGGCCTTCTAAGTGGTATTGGCAGCGGCCCTTTGCATCAGGCACCCTTTTTATTAGCAGGGATTTTCACAATTCTATCTGCTTTATTATGTCTACGACTGCCATCTATGCCAGCATCATCCACCAGCCATGCTAGCTCAGAAGATAAGACTAAAAAGACAGGCAGTTTCCAGAGTTTGCTTGTGATGTTACGCGGACCGCTTGGGCTATTTGCACTGGCATTTTTCCTCCTGAATTTGTCATTTTCGCAAGTGGAAGCCTCATTTGTTTTGCTTCTCAAAGATTTGCTTGATTTTGGTGCCACAGATACAGGCTGGCTTTTTACCTATGTTGGTGTTTGCATCATCATTGTCCAAGGCGGTCTGATTAGCCCTGTTGTCAAACGATTTGGTGAAATGCCGACCATCATTGGTGGGGCTAGCTGTCTTACCGCAGGTCAGGTGATGACAGCCTTACTAGGTTTTGGCCTTTTGGCTAATCTGAATGCCACTTTTGCTATTGTCATGATCTGCACCACGATTGTGTGTGTTGGCTTTGCCTTTACCAATCCCACCTTGTCATCATCTGCTTCTAAGGCAGCACGCTCCGATGAGATGGGTGGCTCACTTGGTTTGGTGCAGGGGTTTGGCTCATTGGGACAGGTGATTGGCCTGACGGCTGCAGGCCCGCTTTACGCCACAGGTGGCGGCGGCTTATCATTTGGTGTTGGGGGCGTGATCAGCCTGATTTTGGTGGTGATTGTGATCGGGATTAGCTGGCGTTCATCACAGCCAGCCACCCCTTGATAATCACGCATAAACCAGCCAATTAGGCAGCTGTACCACCAACCGTAATGCCGCCCATTTTCAAGGTTGGCTGACCCACCCCAACAGGGACAGATTGGCCAGCCTTGCCACAAGTGCCAACACCGCGATCAAGCGCTAAATCATTGCCTATCATATCAATTTTTGACATCGCATCAGGGCCATTGCCTATTAAAGTTGCGCCTTTGACAGGGGCCCCAATTTTGCCATCTTCAATCAGATAGGCTTCTGAGGCAGAAAAAACAAATTTGCCAGAGGTGATATCAACCTGACCGCCACCAAAATTAACAGCATAAAGACCTTTTTTGCTCGATGCGATGATTTCCTCTGGGTCATGGTCGCCAGAGCTCATGAAGGTATTGGTCATGCGCGGCATTGGCAAATGCGCATAAGATTGCCGTCTGCCATTGCCAGTTGGGTCAACGCTCATTAGGCGGGCATTTTGGCGATCTTGCATATAGCCTTTCAGAATGCCATCTTCGATAAGCACAGTTGATGATGTTTTGGTGCCTTCATCATCAATGGTTAAAGAGCCGCGCCTATCTGCCATTGTGCCATCATCAATGACAGTGACCCCTTTTGAGGCAACTTGGTCACCAACACGTCCTGAGAAAATAGATGTGCCTTTGCGGTTAAAATCACCTTCTAATCCATGGCCAACAGCTTCATGTAGCATCACGCCAGGCCAGCCAGGGCCAAGCACAACAGGCATCTCACCTGCTGGGGCTGCGATACTATCAAGGCCAAGACATGCCAGGCGCAACGCTTCGTCAATCTCTGCCTGCCAGACATCTTCTTCTAAAAATGAGCTAAGCAACATACGCCCACCAGTGCCGCTAGAGCCTGATTCCATACGTCCATTTTCTTCAACAACCACAGAGACATTCAGCCTGACAAGCGGTCTGATATCGGCAAAGCGGCTGCCGCCTGCGCGGATAATCTGCACAGCTTGCCATGAGGTAGCAAGGCTGGCGCTGACTTGGCGCACACGCGAATCACGTGCTCTGGCGGCAGCATCAATTTTCTGCAAGATCTCGACCTTTTTTTCAAAAGGTGTCGCTGCCAGCGGATTTTCGCTTGTATATAATGGTTCATTTGGCTGCGCAGCAGGGGCAAGAGACATCGTGCCTGAATAGCCGCTGGTAACTGCACGCACAGTGTTAACCGCTCTGTCCAGTGCCTCTTGTGATAATTCGCCAGAATGGGCAAAGGCATCTGCTTCGCCAATAATGGCACGCAAGCCAAAGCCTGTTTCTTGTTCATAGCTAGCAGATTTCAGCCTGCCATCATCAAAGCCGAGCATTTCAGCATGGCGTGATTCTAGGAATAAATCGCCATCATCTGTGCCTGCTAGGGCTGTTTCCACCTTGGTCATTGTCTTGTCCAGATCAAATTGACCTGAGGTAAAGAAAATATCATCTGTCTGGCTAAGATAATCCATACGGGCCTCTTTGTTTTTTTGCTCTGTGTATTGTTATATAATGCACTAAAAATCACGAATTTCAGTCAAAAATATGGCGGTATTATTATCTGGTTTCAAGTGGAGATGCAAAAATCCGCGACAGGCGGTCGCACAGGGCTTTTCATCTAGAGAAAAAGGCGTTACAAAACGATACATTTTAATAGAACTGGGCAATCTATCAATGATAGGTGAGAAGGGGATATTAAGGGGATCGGATTTAGACTGAATAATTGGGGGAGACGTTATGACGCTGTCAGGCGCAAAGTCTATCTTTTATAGCGTAGTAGGCCTTATTGGACTGCTATTTGCACAAAGTGTTTTCGCTGCACAACCAGAGCCATGGCAGATTGGTCTTCAGCCTGCTGCTGGTTCGATTGCTGAAAAAGCAACAAGCCTGCATAATTTGTTGCTTGTTATTATTACAGCGATTTCCGTTTTTGTGCTGGCGTTGCTGGTTTATGTTTGTTTTCGTTTCCGTGCGAAATCAAACCCTGTGCCATCAAAAACATCACATAACACAGTGATTGAAATTTTATGGACTGTTGTACCAGTTTTGATCTTGGTTGTTATTGCGGTGCCGTCTTTCCGCTTGCTCTATTATATGGATCAGACCAAAGACACTGAAATGGTGATCAAGGTTACTGGCAATCAGTGGTACTGGAATTACGAATATCCAGATGAGCAAATCGGTTTTGATTCATATATGATTGACGAAACAGATTTGGCAGAAGATGAAATCCGCCTATTATCAGTTGATAATGAAATGATTGTGCCAGCTGGCACCAGAATCAAGCTGCTTGTGACAGGCAATGATGTGATGCATTCCTTCTTTGTCCCATCACTAGCTGTTCAGATCTATTCAATCGCAGGCCGCGTGAATGAGGCATGGATTGATGTGCCAAATGAGCCAAAGACCTATTATGGCCAATGTAACCAGATTTGTGGCGTGAACCACGCCTATATGCCAATCGTGGTTAAAGCATTGCCGCAAGATGAATATGATGCCTGGTTGGCATCAGCCAAAGAAGAATTCGCGCTTTAAGCTGTTTTAGACAGGGAGAAAATAATGAGTGAAGTCGCCCATACAGCTGACCACGCACATGGTGCCCCACAAGGGTTCGTGCGCCGTTGGCTTTATTCAACAAACCACAAAGATATCGGAACGATGTATATCATCTTCTCGATTATCGCAGCCTTTATTGGTGGTGGTTTTTCTGTCTTTATGCGTATGGAGCTAATGGAGCCAGGCGTACAATATATGGCTGATGGTCATATGTGGAACGTCTTTACCACTGCTCACGGTCTTATCATGGTGTTCTTTGTTGTGATGCCTGGTTTGATTGGTGGATTTGGCAACTGGTTTGTGCCGATTATGATTGGTGCACCTGATATGGCATTCCCACGGATGAATAACATTTCATTCTGGTTGCTGCCTCCATCATTTATTTTGCTGCTTATGTCTGCTGCTGTTGATGGCGGTGCTGGTGTTGGTTGGACGATTTATCCGCCATTATCCAATTCGCTTGGTACGCCTGGCATGTCTATGGATTTGGCGATTTTCTCGCTTCACCTAGCTGGTGTCTCATCTATCTTGGGTGCGGCAAACTTTATCACGACCATCTTTAATATGCGAACCCCTGGTATGACATTGCATAAGATGCCGCTATTTGCATGGGCGATGCTTATTACGGCTTTCTTGCTGCTATTGGCTGTTCCTGTTTTGGCTGGTGCTATCACGATGCTTCTGACAGACCGTAATTTTGGCACAACATTCTTTGTACCAGAAGGCGGCGGTGACCCAATCTTGTTCCTGCATTTGTTCTGGTTCTTTGGACATCCTGAAGTGTATATCATGATTTTGCCTGCTTTTGGTATTGTCAGCCATATTATCTCAACCTTCTCGCGCAAGCCTGTCTTTGGTTATCTTGGCATGGCCTATGCGATGGTTGCGATTGGTTTTGTTGGCTTTATCGTGTGGGCTCACCACATGTACACGGTTGGCATGGATGTTGATACACGTGCTTACTTTACCGCAGCAACAATGGTGATTGCGGTGCCAACAGGCGTTAAGATCTTCTCTTGGGTTGCAACAATGTGGGGCGGCTCATTGACATTCCGTGTTCCAATGCTGTGGGCGATTGGCTTCATCTTCTTGTTCACTGTTGGCGGTGTAACAGGTGTTGTGCTGGCCAATGCTGGTATGGATGTTGTGTTGCATAACACTTATTATGTGATTGCACACTTCCATTATGTGCTGTCATTGGGTGCTGTTTATGGCTTGTTTGCTGGTTTCTATTACTGGTTCAGCAAAATGACAGGCTATGAATATTCAGAGACATTGGCAAAATGGCATTTCTGGATCACATTTGTTGGCGTTAACCTGACATTCTTCCCAATGCATTTCCTGGGTCTTGCTGGTATGCCACGTCGCTATGTTGATTATCCTGATGCCTTTGCTGGCTGGAATATGGTTGCTTCTTATGGCTCTTATATTTCTGCTGCTGGTGCTATCTTATTCTTGATTGTGATTGCAGAGGCGTTTATTTCACGCCGCAAAGCTGCTGATAACCCATGGGGTGAAGGTGCCACAACGCTAGAATGGCAGGTATCATCACCGCCGCCTTATCACACTTTTGATGACCTGCCGAAGGTCAAGTAATAAGGCGTTATGATGCAACAGATGCCAACAAATATCACAAATACAGCAGAGGTGAATTATATTGCCTCTGCTGGTGATTTTTTCCAGCTGATGAAGCCACGGGTGATGAGCCTTGTGATTTTCACCAGCTTTGTTGGTATGTATCTAGCACCATCAGATAAGCCATTGACGCTATCTGCTATCATGCTTGGTGCGATATCGCTATTTGCGATTGCCGCAGGAGCTGGTGCATCTGGTGCGATTAATCAATGGTATGACAGAGATATTGATGCTGTGATGTCACGCACAAAGGGGCGTCCGATACCATCAGGGCGTGTGCATGGTGATGAGGCACTGGCATTGGGTCTTGTCATATCTGTTTTATCAGTTCTGATGCTGTCATTATCTGCTAATTTTGTGGCAGGTGGCTTGCTTGCATTTACCATTTTCTTTTATGCCGTAATTTACACCATGTGGCTGAAGCGTCGTACACCACAAAATATCGTAATAGGTGGTGCAGCCGGTGCGTTCCCGCCAATGGTTGGGTGGGCAGCGATTTCTGGCACAATTAGCCTTGAGTCAATACTCTTATTCGCCATTATTTTTGTCTGGACGCCGCCTCATTTTTGGGCTTTGGCACTGGTTAAAAATGACGATTATCAGCGTGCGAATGTGCCAATGATGCCTGTCATTTCAGGTGTTGGTGAAACCAAAAACCAGATTTTGATTTATAGTCTGATCCTGGCACCTCTTGGCATGATGCCTTATTTTATTGGGATGAGCTCTGCCTATTATGGTGTTGCATCTTCGATGCTTGGTTTAATCTTTTTGCGCCATGCTATCACGCTGTGGCGTTCTGATAATCTTGAACCAGCTATGCCATTATTCCGGTTTTCTTTAGTCTATTTATCAATGCTATTTCTGGCACTGATGCTAGACAGATTTGTGATGGGCCTCTAGAGCAATGACACAAACAGATAAAAAACCACAAAATGAACCAAAGACAGCTGCAGAAATGCTAGCGATGCGCCGTGCCCGTAATTATTGGGTTTTAGGCTGCATTGTGGGTTTGGTTGTTTTATTCTATCTGATTACGATTTTACGTATGGCAGGGGCGGAATAATATGGCCAACCTTGCAACATCATCACCACATGTGACTGAGCTGGATAATGCGGTACAAAAAAGTAACCGCAAAATCTTACTCACGCTTGGTGCCGTGGTGTTTGCAATGGTGGGGCTGGCTTATGCATCTGTGCCTTTATATAAATTATTCTGTCAGGTTACAGGCTTTGGTGGGACAACACAGGTAGCCGAAGCAGCACCGCAACAAGTCGCCTTTGATAGCATGCCTGTTGATGTGCGCTTTGATGCGAATGTCAATCCGGCATTGCCATGGCAATTTGGTCCAGTGACAAAGCCTGTCACATTGCGCCCTGGTGAGGAAATCACGGTTTATTATCGTGCCACTAATTTAGCTGATGTGCCAACTAGTGGCACAGCTACCTTTAATGTCACGCCGCAAAAGGCAGGGCCTTATTTTATGAAGATTGAATGTTTTTGTTTTACTGAACAAACACTTCAACCTGGTGAATCGGTCGATATGCCAGTATCCTTTTTCTTGGATCCTGACATAAGGCTGGATGAGAATACAAAAGATGTGGATGAAGTCGTTCTGTCATACACATTTTTTGCTGATTTAAATTAAGTTTATTTTGTGCCCGGCTGGGACCGGGGGGAAAACAAGGAGAACAAAATGAGCGGAGCGCAAAAACATCCCTATCATCTGGTAGAACCAAGCCCATGGCCTGCATTAGGCTCTGCTGCTGGTTTTGTTGCTGCTATTGGTGGTGTCATGTATATGCATGAACGTGCCTATGGTGTGGCTGTACTGGGTCTAGGGCTTGGCCTGGTCTTTTTGACAATGTTCTTATGGTGGCGTGATGTCATCAGAGAAGCTGAATATCAGGGACATCATACACCGATTGTGCAAATTGGTATGCGTTATGGCATGATGCTGTTCATCGCATCAGAGGTGATGTTCTTTGTGGCATTTTTCTGGGCATTTTTTGATGCCTCTTTATTCCCAGTTGGCGGTGTCTGGCCACCAGAAGGGATTGAGACATTTAATCCATTTGATCTGCCATTGATCAACACATTGGTATTATTGCTATCTGGCTGTACTGTGACATGGTCTCATCATGCATTGGTTCATGATAATCGCCGTGACTTTTTGGTTGGTCTGGCGTTAACCGTCATTCTTGGCATTTTATTCTCAGGCCTGCAGGCACTGGAATATAGCCATGCGCCATTTGGGTTTACCGATGGCATTTACCCATCTGTCTTTTATATGGCCACTGGGTTCCATGGCTTCCATGTTTTGGTTGGCACCTTGTTCCTAGCAGTTTGCTTTTTCCGTGGCCTCAAGGGGCATTTCAAAGCTGACCAGCATTTTGGTTTTGAAGCAGCAGCCTGGTACTGGCACTTTGTTGACGTGGTATGGCTGTTCTTATTTGTCGCTGTCTATTGGTGGGGTGGTTGATCAACCAAAGCCGACAATGATATAAGCAAGGGGTCAGCTATTATGTGGCTGGCCCTTTTTATTTTTGTCTCATTTTTGATGTGGAATCAGCATTGAAATCTCTTATCTGAAAGATAGATAAAGACTATGAAATTTCGTCCTTTATTATGGCCAACCTTATTTTCTGTTCCTGCTTTGCTTGTCCTGATTATGCTTGGCAGCTGGCAGGTGCAAAGGCTGACATGGAAAACAGAGCTGATAAATCAGTTCCAAGAACGCTCGCAGGCACAGCCAGTTTATCCAGCTAGTGATAGCCTTAAAGCAGGGGAAATAGAGTTTCAGCGTATCGCAATAGATGGTGAATTTATCCATGACCAGACCGTCTATCTGACAGGGCGCACCTATGAAGGTAATGCTGGGTTTCATGTTGTGACGGTGTTTGAGACTAATCGCGGCGACCAGTTCTTTATAAATCGTGGTTGGGTGTCTGAAGCCTACCGCGAGCCTGAAAGCCGGCCCTTTTCTATGATAGAAGGCGCAACAAGAATTGAAGGCATCATCAGATTACCACAAAGGCAAGGCCAGTTTGTTCCTGATAATGAGCCTGATAAAGGGTTTTGGTTTACCATGAAGCCTGATGAGGTTGCCTCTTTTTTAAAGCTACCTAATGTTGAACAAGCCTTTTTCATTGATGCTGTGCGCCCGCTGGATGCCAAGCTGACATTGCCGATAGCAGCTGAGGTAAAGGTAGATGTGCGCAATGCCCATTTAAATTATGCCATCACCTGGTTTGGGCTGGCATTATCTTTGATCGGTGTCTATATCGCCTATCACCATAGCCTTGGCCGCCTGACATTTGGAAGCGCCAAAAAAGAGGATGAATAACGGTGAATTATATCAGTACCAGAGGCGCAGATGGCCCTCTTTCATTTGAAGAAGCCTTATTAAACGGTCTGGCTCGTGATGGCGGCCTGTATTTGCCTGTAAGCTGGCCACGCTTTAGCACAGCAGACATTGCCGCGATGAAATCGCTATCTTATCCAGAGCTTGCGGCAAAAATCATGGCTCCCTTTACCAATGGGGATCCTGATGAAGCTGAATTGCTGGCAATGGCGCAAGATGCCTATGCTGATTTCACGCATAAAGATGTGGCACCTTTAACTGATCTAGGCACTGATAATTTGCATGTGCTAGAGCTATTTTCAGGGCCAACTATCGCTTTTAAAGATTATGCGATGCAATTTTTATCACGTGCCTTTGACCGTGCTTTGCAAAAAGTGGGTAAAAGAGCTGTGATATTAGGCGCGACAAGCGGTGACACAGGCTCAGCAGCGCTTGAAGCTTTTCAAGGCCGTGATGCGGTTGATGTGTTTATTTTATTCCCCCATGGCAGAGTATCACCTGTTCAACAAAAGCAAATGACATCTGTGATTGCCAATGGCGCACATGCGATCGCGGTTCATGGTGATTTTGATGATTGTCAGGCGATTGTCAAAGCAGCTTTTAATGATAGCACCTTCCGTGATGCGGTTGGCCTGTCAGCCATTAATTCGATTAATTGGGCGCGTTTGATGCCGCAAATCGTCTATTATTTTGCTAGCGCGCTGCAAGTTGGTGCGCCTGAAAAGCAAGTCGCTTTTTCAGTGCCAACAGGTAATTTTGGAAATGTATTTGCTGGCTGGGTGGCAGCACAGATGGGCTTGCCAATCGCGAAATTAATTGTCGCATCAAATCGAAATGACATTTTAACACGTTTTTTTGAGACAGGTGCAATGAAGCGTGATGGGGTGGAGCCATCTCTTAGCCCATCAATGGATATTCAAGTATCATCAAATTTTGAACGCTTACTTTTTGAAATGATGGGTCGTGATGGCAAAAAGACAGCTCATTTGATGGCTGAATTTGCACAAAATGGCCAATTTAGCTTGCCGCAATCTGTGCTTGATGAAGCTGAGAAGCAATTTGCAGCTTATCGTTTGGATGATGATGGTACTTTGGCAGAGATTGCCGCTGCCAAGGAGCATTATGATTTGGCGATTGACCCGCATTCAGCAGTTGGTCTTTATGGCGCACGCATGGCACGCAATGATAAGCTGGTGGCAGAAGATGTGCCTATTATTGCGCTGGCTTGTGCACATCCGGCAAAATTCCCAGATGCTGTTGAAAGAGCACTTGGGACACGTCCTGCCTTGCCGCCACATTTAGCAGATTTGATGGAACGTGATGAGCGTTTCGAGATTCTAGATAATGATCTGGCTATTGTGCAATCTCACATCCTAGCGCAAAGGCGTGTTTCATGAGTGCTGTTATCACCAAATTGGCAAATGGGTTAACCGTTGCCTCATTGACGATGCCAGGTGCACAATCTGTCAATGTGGGTGTTTGGGTAAAAGCTGGTGGGCGTGATGAGCTAGCTGGTGAAAATGGCATAGCGCATATGCTAGAGCATATGGCTTTTAAAGGAACCGGTAAGCGAACGGCTCATGATATCGCTGTTGAGGTTGAATCAGTTGGCGGCTATATGAATGCTTATACAGCGCGCGAAGAAACAGCCTATTACATCCGAATCTTGCCAGAATTTATGCCGCTAGCTGTTGAGGTTTTATTTGATATCCTTACAAATTCAAGCCTACCAGATGCTGAAATAGAACGTGAAAGAGGCGTTATCCTTCAGGAAATTGGGCAATCTCTTGATACGCCTGATGATGTGGTTTTTGAGAATTTTTCAAAAGCAAGCTATCCAGATCATACGCTTGGTCAATCTATCCTTGGGACAGCTGAAAGTGTGTCTGGATTTCAACGTGATGATTTGCATAAATTTATGAGCCGTTATTATGGTGCAGGGCAGATGATCTTATGTGCTGCTGGGGCTGTTGATCATGATGCGCTTGTCGCAGAGGCAGGCCGCTATCAATCCATGATGGGGCAATCAACTCACCCAACCCGCCATCAGCCTGTTTGGCAAGGTGGCAGGATAATTGAGACACGCCAGCTTGAACAGGCGCATGTTATTTTTGGCTTTGCAGCACCAGCAGCGATTGATGAAGATCGTTATGCGATGATGTTATTATCTAATCTTTATGGCAGTGGTATGTCATCACGTCTATTCCAAGAAGTGCGTGAAAAAAGAGGTCTTTGCTATTCCATTTTCTCATTTGCCCAGATGATGTCTGATACAGGTGTTTTTGGCGTTTATGCTGGCACGGCACAAGATGATGTAGATGAGATGATCACAGTGTCTTGTGGGGCATTTGGTGATATGTTGACTAATCTGTCATCAGATGAGATAGAGCGTGGCAAAGCACAAATGCGCGCCTCTATTTTAATGGGTCAGGAATCTGTTTCAGGCATGACAGAATCGATGGCACGCCAGCTTTTGCTATTTGGTAAAACAACCACGCCAGAAGAGATTGCCGCAAAAATCGCTAATCTTGATAAATCAGATGTTGAACGCATGATAGCGCGATTATCTGATAATGTGCGCCCCTCATTAAGTTTGATCGGCCCATCAGATAAGGTGATGGCAAATGACGCCTTGCAGGCGCTCCTAGCAGCCTAATCAGCCTTAGGCAGAGCCAGAATCAGGCAGAGCCAGCGTCAGGTGATAAAGAGGCTGCATTAAAGCCTTTGGCGGCAAAGCATGACTGCCATAATAATTCAGGCGGTGTATCGAAAATCAACTCAGGGCTAGCTTCAAGATGAAACCAAACACCATCTTTCAGCTCTTCTTCTAGCTGGCCTTCATCCCAGCCAGCATAGCCAAGCATGATGCGATGTTGCATTGGCCCTGTCCCTGATGCGATCTCATCAATGATTGATACCTGAAAAGACAAAGCAAGATCACGTCCCACTGGCAGGCTATCTGGCAGCATCTGGTCAACAGAATGCAACACAAACCCCCTGCCAGCCTCAACAGGCCCACCAGCATAAATAGGCATATCACCATCAAATTGCGCCTGTGACAGTGATAATTTTTCGCGCAAGCCATTTAAATCAAGTTTTTGATGCGGTTTATTGATCACAACGCCCATTGCGGCCTGATCATCATGTTGGCACATTAAAATGACAGCTTGTTTAAAACGGCCATCTTCTATCTGAGGCATCGCAACCAAAAGCTGGCCACGCACAGAGTTCAAAATTTCGACATCTTTTTGTATCATCATGAGTGCTAGTGTAAATGAGATTCATCTTTATTGGCAATGTTATATAGCTTGTCATCAAACGATGATAGGGCGATAAAGAAATCTGGCAAAGGCAGATGACTTTTTTGTACTGAGAACCTATTTGTAAAAGCAATGATGAAGCTGATTCTATTATTTATGGCGCTAATATCTGGCCTGTCATCCTTGGCACATGCTGCTGAGAGTGACTGGTTGCAGACTGATTTTGCCAAAATAAGGCTGATTAGTGCTAGTGAAACAAAAGGTCTCACAGGCTCTCTTGATGCTGGTCTTGAAATCCAGATGGAAGAGGGCTGGAAGATTTACTGGCGCTCGCCTGGTGAAGCTGGCCTGCCGCCACAATTATTTGTCAATCAAGCACGCAGCCCTGCTAGTTTTGCGAGGCTATCATTTCCGCTGCCAAAGCGTTTTCAGCTATTTGGCCTAGACACATTTGGTTATGGTGGCAGACTTGTTTTGCCAGTGCGTTTTACCTTTCCAGCAGATGGATCTGATTTGGATTTATATACCGAATTTGATGGTCTGATCTGCTCTGATATTTGTGTGCCTGTTGCTGGGCCATTGCGTTTATCATTGCCTGCGGGTGCTCAGCAGAGCTCAATCTATGCGCAAGAATTAGCGATTGCCAATGCGCGTGTGCCACGTCAACAAATGGCGGTTTTAACAGCCTCTTATCGTAATGATGCATCTGGAAAAGGGTTGCTTGTGCAATTTGATGATAATGTGCAGCAGTATGATCTTACCATCTCGGATATTCTGATTGAGGGGCTGGTGGGTGCCAATTTTGGCAAGCCTGAACAACTGTCAGACAAGCGTTATTTCTTGCCGCAAACATCTGGTAAGGCAGAGCTTCAGTTAGGTGATCCTGTCACGCTGACTATTGATGCCTCTGATAAAGATGGCACCATTTTTTATGAAACAAGCATCGCTGTTACAGCGGGTATATCATCTAGCAACGATGCCATTTCATCCAACCAATCAGCCAATCTGCCAATCTGGCTAATAGCCTTTCTAGGTGGCCTGATTTTAAATTTGATGCCATGTGTTTTGCCTGTTTTATCAATAAAAGTCAGCTCTGTCTTAATGATGGCAGGGGCGCATAAACGCCAGATAAGAGCTCGCTTTTTTGCAAGTGCTGCTGGTGTTTTGACATCTTTTGCGTTGCTTGCTTTGTTTTTGCAGATAGTGCGTCTCGCTGGCCAGCAAATTGGCTGGGGTATTCAATTTCAAAACCCTGTCTTTCTCGGGGTGATGACAGTGATAATGGGGATTTTTACATTATCTCTATTTGATGTGGTGACCATTCGCATGCCTGCTTTTGTGATGCGCATCATCCCTGCTAGAAATCACAATGTATCATCTGGTCTGTTATCTGATTTTGGGGCAGGGATGCTGGCAACCTTATTGGCGACACCCTGTTCAGCGCCATTTGTCGGAACTGCAGTCACCTATGCGTTATCACAATCTGATGTTCATTTATATGGCACCTTGCTGATGATGGGGGTTGGTCTTGCCAGCCCGTGGTTATTATTTGGTTTCATGCCACAGCTGGTGTCAGCTTTGCCAAAGCCAGGTCAGTGGATGGTGCGCTTAAAACAAGTGCTCGGCCTTTTGATGGCTGGTACTTTTATTTGGGTCTTAATGCTATTTGGCTCTGCCATTGGTATGACGGGGGACAAACAACCAGTCGATGCAAATTGGATAGCATTTGATGAAGCTGTTTTAGATCAGCTGATAGCAGATGATAAAATCATCTTTGTCGATGTCACAGCTGATTGGTGTATCACATGCAAAGCGAATAAGGCATTTGTGCTTGATACAGAGCCTGTGCAGGCTTTGCTCGCACAATCTGATGTGGTGATGATGCAGGCAGATTGGACCTTGCCTGATGAGCGAATTTCGGCCTTTTTAGCGCGCTATGAACGATTTGGTATTCCGTTTGATATTATCTATAGCTCTGCTGCGCCAACCGGTATAATTTTACCTGAAATTTTAACGCTCTCAGCGATTGAAAAGGCGTTGGGTGAAGCAAACCAATAACAGTCTGCGCTCGTAATGAGACGCAAAAATATTGTTTCTTTGAAAGGAAAAAACATGAGCTTGTCAGTTGGACAAACCATCCCTGAAATTGATGTGCATATCAAAGATGAAGATGGCATTGATACCTTGAATACCGCTGCCTTTTTCGCTGATAAAAAAGTGGTTGTGTTTGCTGTCCCTGGTGCGTTTACGCCAACTTGTTCCGCCAAACATCTGCCAAGCTATTTGGCGCATTATGATGCGCTGAAAGAGGCTGGTTTTGATGCGATTGTCTGTTTGTCGGTAAATGATGCTCATGTGATGCGTGAATGGGGACTGCATAATGAGGTTGGTGACAAAATTGTCATGATGGCTGATTCGCGCGCTTTGTTTTCAGAAGCACTTGGTATTGCGGTGAATATGGGAGCTGTGCTTGGTACACGGTCAACCAGATGTGCGTTTATTGCTGATAAAGGCACTGTGACACATGTCTTTATGGAAGAGGTTGGCGTCTATGAGGTGTCTTCAGCAGAACATGTTCTGGCAAATATGTAGATTATACCCGTCTACTCAGGAAGGCTTTGCGCTTCGGCAGCCTTGCGGGCCAGCTGGTCAACGCGTTCATTTTCAGCATGACCAGCATGACCTTTGACCCATTGCCAGCTGATAGTATGAGGCTGTACTGCCTGATGAAGCCTTTGCCATAAATCCTGATTTTTGACAGGTTTTTTTGCAGCCGTTTTCCAGCCTCTGGCAACCCAACCATCAAGCCATTCATTAATGCCTTGAATAACATAGCGGCTATCTGTCGTAAGGATTATCTCAGATGGCCGCTTTACAGCCTCTAAAGCGGTAATAGCAGCTAGTAATTCCATCCTATTATTGGTGGTTTCAGCAGCAAAACCGACCAATTCTTTTTCATGACCTTGCCAGCATAGCAAAGCTGCCCAGCCGCCAGGTCCAGGATTGCCTAGGCAAGAGCCATCTGAATAAATATGAATAATGCTATCAGACATTATGACCACAGCCCATAAGAGGCAGGGCTATCACATTTTTCATGAAATCGTAATTTTGCCCAATATTCCATCGGGTCATGCGGTTTGACAAGCGCATCTTTTGGCGTGTTTATCCAGTCATAAAACCGCGTTAAGAAAAAGCGTATCGCAGACCCCCTGCATAAAACGGGTAATGCCTGTTTTTCATCATCGCTTAAGGGGCGAACAGATTGATAGCCTGCCAGCATGGCAGCTGATTTTGTGACATTGAATGTGCCATCATTTTCAAAGCACCAGCTATTTAGGCAGGTTGCCAAATCATAGGCAGTGACATCATGACAAGCGAAATAAAAATCAATCAGCCCTGTCAGCTCATCACCAACAAACATGACATTATTGGGAAATAAATCAGCATGAATAATGCCTGTTGGCAGATTATCTGGCCATTCAGCAAGAATCGCCTCTAGCTTGGTTTGTGCCTGTGCTTTTAGCCCTTTGGGCAAATCAGCAGGCTCTTCAGTGATAGAGTTAAGCAAAGGTTGCCAGCCAGCCGGCCCAAGGGCATTATCACGCATCATGGCAAAATCAGCAGTTGCCAGATGCATCCTTGCTAGCGCAATACCTAAATTGCGGCATTGTGTGGCATTAGGATAGCGATAAGATACCCCATCTAAAAAGCTGACCATAGCAGCAGGTCTGCCAGCAATATGCTGCAAAATCGTGCCAGATTTATCTGTAATAGGCGACGGGCAGATAATGCCAGCTTGTGAAAGATGCTGCATTAAACCCATAAAAAAGGGTAGGTCTTGCTCATTTGTGCGTTTTTCATAAAGGGTTAAAATATAATTGGCTTTATCTGTGCGCAGTAAATAATTGGAATTCTCAACACCTTCTGCAATGCCAGCAAAAGATAATAATGTGCCAATATCATAAGTTTCAACCAGCGCTGTTAGCTCAGCATCTGATATGGTGGTATAGACAGCCATTTTAGTGACTAGCCTCGTGACGTGTCAGAATGGATGGCAGCTTAAATGTCAGATTCTCAGCAATGAAATTCTGATGCTCAATCGTGAGATCATAACGTTCTGATAGGGTTTCAATCACTTCATCTACTAAAATTTCAGGCGCTGATGCACCAGCTGATAAGCCAATAACATCAGCATCATCTAATTCTTTTAGATTCAGATAGCTAGCATCTGCCACAAGTCGCGCTATTTTGCTGCCAGCAAGCTGGGCAACCTCAACAAGACGCTTTGAATTTGATGAATTTTCAGCACCGATAACAACAAAATAATCTGTTTCTGGCGCAAGATCTTTTACCGCTTTCTGCCTGTTTGTTGTGGCATAGCAGATATCCTCACCGCGTGGCCCTGAAATATCAGGGAAGCGATGTTGCAGGGCTGAGATAATCTGTGCGGTATCATCAACTGATAAGGTTGTCTGGGTGGCAAAGGCAAGTGATTTGCCTTCAGGAACGCTGACCTGTAAGGCATCTTCAACAGTTTCAATCAGGCTCATAGAACCATCTTCAACCTGTCCCATGGTGCCTATAACCTCAGGATGACCAGCATGACCAATGAGAAGAATATGATGCCCTGTTTTTTCATGGCGCTCTGCTTCAATATGAACTTTCGTTACAAGCGGGCAGGTAGCATCAATGGCAATCATATTGGCATCTTCTGCGCCTTTATGGACTGATTTTGCCACCCCATGAGCCGAAAAGATGACAGGCGCGCCTTCTGGCACTTCATCAAGCTCTTTGACAAAGATAGCGCCTTTGTCTCGTAAATCGCCGACCACTCTTTTATTGTGAACGATTTCGTGGCGTACATAAACAGGAGCGCCATATTTTTCAAGCGCAACCTCTACAATTCTGATAGCTCTGTCAACGCCAGCACAAAATCCACGTGGCGCTGCCAGAATTAATGTCTTTTTTAACTTGTCCATAGTGCTCTAATTGCGCGATAACATCTGTGTAGTCAATGCGAATGATGATAAAGTGTCATCCAGCGATAGGCAAATAGTTAAGGATAAAGAAATGGCGATAAGATCGGTATTAGTATCTGCAGCGCTGGTAGCTGGTTTATCTGGCTGCTCTGTATTTGATCCAGACTATTATAATTGCAAATCTCAGATATCTAGCTATGCAGAGGCATCACGCTCTTCTGTCACAGCACAAATAACAGACCAACCAGTTGAAGTGCGCTTTAATGGGGTTTCAGCGCGCTGTTATGATGAAGGCGATATGACCATTATGGAAATTGGTATCGGTCTGAAA
The DNA here is from genome assembly GCA_049890115.1 of Puniceispirillaceae bacterium (SeqCode). Lineage (GTDB taxonomy): Bacteria > Pseudomonadota > Alphaproteobacteria > Puniceispirillales > Puniceispirillaceae > UBA685. The sequence continues at coordinate 57,932 of JBMHCC010000047.1, forward strand.
GTTCTGCGTGATTTGGCAGATAATGTCGAAGTTGCACCAGTTAATGTGCCGCTAGCAGCTGCTATCATTGACGGGGATGATAATGTCATCTCACATGAGACATTTAGCTATGATATGCAATTCACAGATGGGGGGCGGGTGATTTACCCACTTGTCAGACGTGATATCAGATTGCCAAAGCAAGGGCGTGTGGTGCTAGCGCTAACGCCAGAACAGCTATATGTGCAATAACCCTATCATCTTTATGATTATGGCCACGCTGTGATGGCATAAAAAAAGAGGCCAAAAGGCCTCTTTATTACTTGGTTAACGCTTTATGTCTTAATTGGTTGAAGCTTCGATTTGTTTTAGTGATTCTTCGACCAAAGCCATTGACGCATCAGTATCAAGCTTATCTGTCATGACCTGCTGTGCAGCAGCGATAGCAAGACTGGCTGATTTTGAACGCAATTCAGAAACCAGAGCCGCTTCAGCAGCTTCAATCTTTGCCTTTGCTTGCTCTTCGCGGCGTTTTAGCGATGCAGCAGCTTTTTCTTCAGCAGCTTGTGTAATGCGCTGGGCTGTTACTTCGGCATTTGCCAGAATTGTTTTTGCTTCATCAGCAGCTTCACGAGACAGACGCTGGAATTTCTGCAATTCAGCAGCAGCTTCTTCACGCAAAGACTGTGCTTCTTCTAATTCTGCTTTAATGCGATTTGTGCGCTCATCCAGCATTGCCGATAAAGCAGCACCAGCACGGCGCCATATCAGGATGACAAATAGGGCAAAACCAATTGCAACAAAGGCTGATTCGTTTAATGCGGCCATGGTGATTGCTCCTTTTTATGCGCCAGCTGCTGCTTTGGCAGCGGCCTTTACTTGCTTGGTGATCTCAGCTTTCGTTGCCTTGACACCGATGAGCTGCTTGACTGTTTCCTGTGCTGCTTCAGTTGCAACATCATTCAGATTAGCCAGCGCATCATCACGCATTGTTTGTAATTTGCTTTCAGCTGTCGCCAGTTTCTTGGCTAGCTTTTTCGCCATATCAGCTTCAGCAGCAGCTACCTTTTCATTAGCAGCTTTCGTAGCAGCTTTGGCCTGCTCAGAAGCATCTGCTCTGGCGTTAGCAAGTGCGCTTTCATATTGCGCTTGCATTGTTTTAGCTTCTGCATCAGCTTCACGTGCATTCGCCAAGTCGCCAGCGATTTTGGCGCTACGATCTTCGATGACAGAATTAATGCGCGGTGTCACAATGCGTGACATCAGCACATATAAAATAACAAAAGTAACAAGCAACCAGAATAGCTGGTTTGGCCAAGTCGATAAGTCAAGCTGTGGCAGACCACCAGAGCTTTCACCATCACTTGCTGCTAGGGCAAGATGCGGTGTGAAAAAAGCAATAACGCTTGTTGAAGTGAGTAGCTGTTTCACTGACATCGTCTTTTCCTGCTTGTTGATCTGGCGAGTGCAAGGCTAATGAAAGCTTCCATCATCCTTGTAAAAGCGCAGAGCGATTTCCATCTAAGCCCACATAACATGATGCGGGATATCTTGTGAGGCCACTAGGGCTAGCTGCAAGAAGAGCAGTGCCTATGTCTGTGGCCTCATAAGTTTATGTAATTGCCGTATCGCTAGATTAGAATACGAACAATAGCAGAAGCGCAACAACAAGCGCGAATAGCGCAATCGCTTCAGTCAATGCGAAGCCCAAAATGCCGATGCCGAAAACTTCGCCACGAGCAGCTGGGTTGCGTGCGATTGATGTAATCAGGCTTGAGAAGATGTTCCCAATACCAAGACCAACACCGAGAAGAGGAAGTACCGCGATACCGGCACCGATTAGTTTTGCAGCTTCTGCTTCCATTTTACCATTCCTTTTAATTGGACGTTTCGTTGCAAGATTACCTAACTATTTGCATGGTGTAACCCATGGCTATCAGACGCTAAAATCTAGTGGAGATGTAGCGCGTCATTCAAATACATACAAGTCAAAATTGTGAATACATATGCCTGAAGGGCAGCAACCAGTATTTCAAGACCAGTTAGACCAACAATCGCAATCACTGGCAGCACTGATACACCGACAAAAACACCGCCAGCAGATGTTAGCATAACAGCCAAGCCGGCAAACACCTTCAGCATTGTGTGACCTGCCAGCATATTCGCAAATAAACGAACAGATAGGCTAACAGGACGCATAAAGTAAGAAATAACCTCAATCAGTACCAAGAACGGGATTAGCGCCTTTGGTGCGCCTGATGGCACGAAGAAAGAGAAGAAATGAAAACCATGCTTTACCAAACCAACAATCGTCACACCGATGAAAATCGTTGCTGCCATCGCAAATGTGACAACAATCTGGCTTGTGACTGTGTAGCTGTAAGGGATAAGCCCAAGCATGTTTGAGAATAAAACAAAGATGAAGATAGAGAAGATGAACGGGAAATAACGGCGACCTTCATTGCCGACATTGCTGCGCACCATATCTGCGACAAATTCAAACATCATTTCAGCGACATTTTGCAATCTGCCAGGGACAAGTGCTGCAGGGCGCATGGCATAAGTCAATAATGCTGTGCTTAATACAACTGTTAACACCATAAATAATGATGAATTTGTGAAAGCAATATCAAAGCCAAAAAGATTGAAGGCAAACAGAACCTTAATTGCAAATTGTTCTACCGGTGAGTGCACTTAATCTCTCCTTATTTTGCTGCTTTTATTTTTCTGTTCAGATGGCGTGCCATCATGTTCATCAAAATAACCAGCAGCCATCCCTCTGCCTGTGGCAATGCGCCAGACATTCATCATGCCGCCGATTGCCCCTAAAAAAAACAGCACCACCAACCATAGAGGTGAGGTACCAAAAACCTTATCTAGTGCCCAGCCAACCCCGCCACCAACAGCTAAACCAGCAACAAGCTCGGCTGCTACCCTGCCAGCCATTGCCATGCCTTCAACAGGCATCTGTGCTTTGGTCGCTCTGCTTTGCCGCTCGGTTTGGCGGTCTTCAAAGGCAGAAATTCTCTTTTCAAGAGATGGCTTTTCTGCATTGGGAGGCTGTGTATTGTCTGCACCATTTTTTTGTGCCATAACGCCCAACCCCTAATCTTATCAGACCATTTATCCCCACCGGCAAATGCGCGATTGTGAGCCTCTTAAAAACTCGCTAATCAGCAAGTCCCTAAATGCGCCGCCAACCTATTGGCAGAACTGCAGTTTGTCAAGTCAAAGCCAGCATGGTTTGATGTTGATGACAAAATAACGCACCTTTTTTGTGGCGATGGATAATGACAGGCTGTAATCTTAGGCTGTTTCGCGGAAATTTTCAGCTGTCTGCAGGTCAACAGAGACAAGGCGGCTCACGCCTTTTTGTTCCATGGTAACGCCGTAAAGCCTGTCCATTCTGGCCATTGTCATCCGGTGATGCGTGACAATCAGAAAACGTGTATTTGTGCGTGTCACAATATCCCTTAACAAGTCACAAAAGCGCGACACATTCGAATCATCAAGCGGTGCATCAACCTCATCAAGCACACAAATTGGTGCTGGATTGGTTAAAAATACAGCAAAAATAATGGCTAAGGCTGTCAAGGCCTGTTCACCACCTGATAGTAACGACAGAGATTGCAGCTTTTTCCCAGGGGGGCTTGCCAGAATTTCAAGGCCAGCTTCGAGCGGATCAGCTGATTCTGTTAATTGTAATTCAGCCTGCCCACCGCCAAAAAGGGTTGTAAATAGCTCTTTGAAATATTTATTTACCTCAGAGAAGCTCTCAAGCAGGCGTGTGCGCCCTTCACGATTCAGCGTCGAGATAGCACTTCGCAATTTTGCAATGGCTTCTGTTAGATCATCGCGCTCTGCTGTCATCTCATTCAGGCGTTCATCAATTTCTGACATCTCTGCTTCAGCACGCAAATTAACTGGCCCAATCGAATCGCGTTCGCGGTGTAGGCGAGAGACACGATCTTCTAATGATAGGATAGCTGGCAATTCTTCGCCATCTTTAATCTCTGCTAAGCTAGCAAGCTGAACAGGGGCAATCGCTAGTTTTTCTTCAATGCGTTGACGCAGGCTCTCTAGCTGATCAGCACTTCGTTCTTTTTGCCCTTCAGCTCTTATTTGCTCCTCGCGAGCTTGTGCGGCAATACGCTGTGCATCGCGCAACTTTGTATCAGCTTCGCGCAAAGCTGTTTGGGCAAGCGCAACAGCATCAGCTGTCTTGATGCGCGTTGCCTCTGCTATCGCAATTTTATCAGATAAAGCTTGTCTTTGTGTTTCCAAAGTTTCTGGCTGTGATTCAAGCTCAGCTTTGCGTTGTTGATTGTCACTACGTCTTGTTGCCAAATCAGCTAGCCTGCCATCTGTGCTTTGTAAGCGGGTCAGCCAAGCTTGTTCTTGTGCTGTGATCGCAGCAACACGTGCTTCTGCTGTTGCTAATTGCTGTTCAAGCGAGGCATGTGTGCCCATAATTTCAGTAAGGGCGTCTCTTTTTTCGATGGCATCCTCATTAAAACGTGCTTCATCCTCCTGCAAATTTGACAGATCACCTGAAATTTCAAGCCCTGTTGTGGCATCTTCAAAATCAGCTTTTGCCTGCGCTAGTGATTCTTGCAAATCAGCAGAACGTGCCAACGCTGATTCATGTGCAATATGGCTGGCATCTGCCTCTCGTGATGCCGCTAATAGCAGACGCTCTGCCTCTTTGGCTTGTGTTTTTTGCTTCTGATTGTCTGCATTGGCATTTGTCAATGATTGGCGCGCTGTATCTGCTGCAGCTTGTGCGGTTTCAGCTGCGCTCTGAATGCTAGAAAAGCGCGCTGTCATATCATCTAGCTTTGCTTTTTGGCGCAATCTCTCGCCGGCACTATCAGATGGTTTGCTGATAAGGCCATCCCAGCGCCAGATTTGCCCATCTATACTCACAATCGCCTGACCTGGCTGCAAATTTGCCTGTGCAGCAAATGCCTGATCGCTCTCATCTGTGATAATAGCAACACCAGCAACTGCTCTTTCAATAGCAGGATGACCAGACACATAACGCTTAAGAGCTGTGCCAATAGCTGGCGGTTGCAAGGTGATGGCGGGTAGATCTGAACGCCAGAAACCAGCTTCATCTGTGCTGTCAGGCAAGTTTAACTCAGCACCCAAAAATGCCGCTAAGGCCTCTTCCATGCCAGCTTCCACAGTAAGCCTGTCAGAAATGGGCGGCAATTGCGATGTTTGCGAATCAGTTAACACATAAGATAGCGCATCAATTTGTGCTGTCAGGCTGGCTAATTCAGACTGGGCATGACGCGCTGTGTCTTCTTGTTCCTGAAGTTGGTTTTGCTTGTCTAGTAACGCTGCCTCTTCAGCCTCTATCTGTGCAATGATGCTATCATAGCGGCTTTGTGCTTCTTTATTGGCCTGTGCTGCCTGCTTTGCCTTATGGGCTAGCTCATCAATCTGCAAAGATGCCAGGCCAGCTTCGGCAGCATTTATCCTGTTTTGCAGCTGTGTGAGGCGTTGCTGCTGCTGTTCTTTGGCAGCTTGAAATGATGCCAGGCTGGCTTTTGCAGTCGCATAGGCTTCATCTGCCTCTAAGCTATTTTGGCGTGCTTGTTCAAGCAGAGCTGATGAGCTGGTTAATTGTGGTTGATGATCAGCGATTTGAGCACTAAGTGCTTGCTTCTCATCTGCCAAATCGCCCAATGCCTTTTTCGCATCATGTTGCAGATTATGTTCACGTTCTTCATCGGAATCAATCTGGGCCAAAAGGTTTGTGATTTGCACAATTTGAGTCCGCAAACGCGCCTCTTCACGGTCACATTCTTCAAAGGCTAGGGTAAAACGCTGTAATTCAGCAGATGCTTCAGCTTCAGCGGTAACCAGCGGCGGTAATGCCTCTGATGCCAGAAGATGGTCTTTTTCAGCTGTTGCCGCCTTGCCAGCTGCCTCACCAGAGGCAAGCATTGCGGTTTGTAATTGTTGTTTTGCATCATCATCATAGGCTGATGCATCTTGCCAGCGTCGCAAAAATAAGGTGCTTTCTGCTTTTCTAATTCTATCAGCAACTGACTTATAGCGCGCGGCTTGGCGTGCTTGTTTGGCAAGCTGTGCGCGTTGCTCTGCTAGCTGGTTTGCAATATCTTCAAGGCGCTCCAGATTTGTTTCAGCATTTTTCAGCCGCAATTCTGCTTCATGACGGCGCTGGTGAAGCCCTTTAATATTGGCAGCCTCTTCAAGCAAGCTGCGCCTATCTTCTGGCTTTGCGCCAACAATCGCACCAATTCGCCCCTGTGATACCATGCCTGCTGAACGCGACCCTGTGGCTGTATCAGCAAATAACAGCTGAATATCTTTTGCCCGAACTGGCCTGCCATTTACACTATAGCTAGAGCCTTTGCCTCGTTCGACTTTCCGCATAATTTGCAGATCATCTGTTTTGTTGAAATCAACTGGTGCACGCCTGTCACGATTATCAAGCTCAAGCACAATCTCAGCAATATCTCTAGAGGCTCTGTTTTCGGTGCCAGCAAAGATGATGTCATCAAGCTCTGTACCGCGCATTTGGCGGGCATTGCTTTCGCCCATCACCCAGCGCAAGGCTTCAACAACATTTGATTTTCCGCAGCCATTTGGACCAACAATGCCTGTCAGCCCCTGTTCAATATCCATGGCTGTTGTCTCAGCAAAGGATTTGAAACCTGTCATTTTGAGGTGACGAAAAATCATATATAGGCTACTACATTACGTTAAAAAAGCTGAAAAACGCTATTAGATACCATTAATATCAATCTCTTTGATGAAATCATCATAAGAGCGAGAGCCGCTGATCATCTTATCATTATTCACAACAAAACTTGGTGTTGAGCTGATTTTCCAATCATCCATAGCTTGCTGGCGCATCGCAACAACTGCCTCAAGGACAGGGCGGCTGCGCATCACAGCATTGAATTTTTCTTCTGATATGCCTGCCTGGCGCGCATAATTCATCAAAGCCTTTAGCGGGTCTTCAGCACGCACCCATGATTTCTGTTCTTTCAACAGCAATTCAGTCATCGCAAAATAGCCCTTGTTCGGCAAAAGGCGGCACATCACATGCGCACGCAATGCCAACCCATCAAGCGGGAAAGGATGCATCTCAAATTCAACCTTACCAGTATCGATTAAATCTGTTTTGATCTGAGGATAGGTGTTGCGGTGAAAAGAGCCGCAATGCGAACATGTCATAGAGAAAAATTCCACCACCTTGATAGGCGCATCTGGAGAGCCAATGCGTCGTGGTGCGGTAATCGCGTCAATGTCAAATTCCTGTGCCTTGGCAGCATGAGAAGGTAGAATTGCAAAGGCAGCACTTCCAGCAAGAAATTTGCGTCTATTGGTCAAAAGGATATTTGGCATTTTAAATTTTGACATGGCTTTATCTTTTCATTTTCACAAGCTATTTGAGGTGATGCATTTTAGTCATTAATGATAACATAGCATCATTACAAATATAGGCTATTCTATGACCAAATTAAAACGGCAATTTGACCTGTGACAAGCTGATAGGGTACTAATCAAAGCAATCTTTTTCAAAAACACCGAAAATTAGGTTCGTTTTTTCGCTTCTTTGGCATCAATAACAGCCTGCCAACGTGCCAGCGCATCTGTGATTCTATCTCCAGTTGGTTCTTTTTCCACAAGCGATGGCTTCTCTGGACTAGCTGGTTTTTGCAGCCGATTTTTAGCAAAAGGCAAATCTTGTTTGATGGTGATTCTGCCAATTAACGCAAAGCCAGCAAATTGATTGATAGACTGAATGATGATAGTTGATCTGGCCTGTGCTTCTGGGCCTCTGCCTGAATGGACAGATAAGTGCAATGTGCCATCATTGCCAGCATCATCAGCTGGTTTAATATCAGCTGGCTGTGCCCAATGCGCGATATCACCAGCGATAGCAGGCCAGTTTGCAATGATTTTTTGCAGCCATGCGCTGCGTTTCGTCATAGCTGGTGAAATCAATGTTTCTGTTAGCCCTGATAGGCGCATCATCTTATTGTTACGCATTTTCGATGATGCTTGCTTATCAAAAGGGGGTTTGCTCTTAAAAGACATAAGCCTATCTTATCCCTAGCAGCCAGAAGCAGCAAAAGTTTTTTCACATGACCCAAGGCCATCACATAATGCCCACTCTGCCACAGCACAATCAAGATGGTTTGTTATTTTCAGATAATTTGCTTGCCTGGTATGATGAAAATGCCCGTATGCTTCCTTGGCGATATCGTTGGCCAGATTTGGCAGACCCTTATGATGTGTTTTTATCTGAATTAATGTTGCAACAAACCGTTGTCGCAACCGTTATTCCGTATTTTTTGAAATTCAAAGCCATTTGGCCAACCATTACAGATTTGGCAGCTTGTAATGAAGCTGATTTGCTTCGTGAATGGGCTGGTCTTGGCTATTATGCTAGAGCGCGCAATATGCGCAAAGCAGCGATAATCATAGCCCAAGATTTTGCCGGTCAATTTCCTGAAAATGTCTCAGAATTACAGAAATTGCCTGGCATTGGGCCTTATACAGCAGCTGCGATTGCAGCTTTTGCATTTGATAAGCCAGCGATTGTGATTGATGGCAATATTGAGCGTGTCATGTCACGCTATCTTGGCGAAAAAACACCTCTGCCAGCGTTAAAAGAGGTGCTAAGGGCGGCCTATCCTGATTTGCAACCAGCGACCCGCCATTCTGATTTCCCGCAAGCTATAATGGATTTAGGCGCGCGTATTTGCATTTCTGGAAAGCCTAGATGTCAGCTTTGCCCCTTGCAGGATAAGTGCCAGATGGCCTTTTCTGATGTGGCAGAAACACTGCCTATAAAACCAAAAAAACAACCAAAGCCGCGCCGCAAAGGTGCTATATTTGTAGCTATCTCAGAAGACAAAGCAGTGATGATACGACGGCCTGATAAGGGGTTGCTTGGCGGCATGATGGTTTTTCCGACCTTTGGCTGGCTAACATCATCTCAGACAGGCGCAGATATCACAGATGCCCCCTTTGCCGCTAACTGGCAAGATAAAGGCATTATTCGCCATGTTTTTACGCATTTTACCTTAGAGCTAACAATTTATGCAGCGTCATGGTCACAAGATGCAAGCTGTACCCTGCCAGATGATATGGCTTTGGTTGAACCACATGCGCAAGGGCTGTCATCTGTTATGAAAAAAGTCTGGCAGGCGGCACAGCAACCAGATAGCTGATGGTAAGTCTCAGCAATTAGTTATTGTCCTAAAGCCTAGTGATTAAAGTGGCGCATGCCTGTAAAGACCATGGCGATACCAGCGTCATCTGCTGCTTTGATAACAGCATCATCACGCATTGAACCACCTGGCTGAATAACCGCATTTGCCCCAGCCTCAATCGCTTCCAACAGGCCATCTGCAAATGGGAAGAACGCATCAGATGCGACAACAGATCCGATGGTGCGCGGGGCATCAAGCCCTTCATCAGCCGCAATACGCTTTGCTTTTTCAGCTGCGATTTTACAGCTATCAATCCGGCTCATCTGGCCAGCGCCAATGCCAACTGTCTTGGTATCGCGCACATAGATAATCGCATTTGATTTAACATGTTTTGCCACTTTCCAGGCAAATAACATATCTTCTAGCTGGCTGGCATTTGGTTTTACTTTGGTAACAATTTGCAAATCCTGTTCGCTGATATGACCGTTATCAACTGATTGTGCCAATAAGCCGCCTGCGATAGATTTTACCTTTATCCCTGCTTTGGCAGTATCAGCCATGCCGCCAGTGACCAGCAAGCGCAGATTTGGCTTAGCACCCATGATAGCAATCGCATCATCATCTGCTTCAGGTGCAATTACAACTTCGGTAAACAGGCTGGTGATTTTTGTTGCGGTTGCTTTATCAAGTGGCCTGTTCATTGCGATAATACCGCCGAAGGCTGACACAGGATCACATGATAATGCCTTGTCCCATGCCTCAGATAGCGTATCAGCAGTGGCAACACCGCATGGATTAGCATGTTTGATAATCGCAATAGCAGGCTTGTCAAATTCGCTAGCAAGCTGGAATGCCGCATCTGTATCATTCAGGTTGTTATAGGATAATGCTTTGCCCTGAAGCTGGGTTGCATGAAGAACAGAAGGCACTTTTTCACCTATCTGATAGGCAGCAGCTGCCTGATGCGGATTTTCGCCATAACGCAATGATGCTGTTTTATGAGATGTAAGTGATAGCTGATGTGGCAGATTGACATCATCGCCAGCATGACCAGCAAGCCAGCTATGAATGGCAGCATCATAAGCTGCTGTGCGTGAAAATGCCTTATAGGCAAATTTCCGCCGTAAGGCTTCATCTGTGCCGCCTTGCTTTTCAAGCGCCGCTAGCAATTCTGCATAATCAGATGGGTCTGTGACAATCGTCACAAAAGCATGATTTTTGGCAGAGGCTCTGATCATGGCAGGGCCGCCAATATCAATATTTTCAATGCCAGTATCAAAATCAGCACCTGAGGCAATGGTGGCTTCAAATGGATATAAATTCACCACAACCAAATCAATTCCAGTGATGTTATGCGCGCTCATCGCAGCTTTATCACCCTCATGATTGCGTCGTCCCAACAACCCGCCATGAATAGAAGGATGCAGTGTTTTCACCCTGCCATCCATGATTTCTGGAAAGCCTGTGACATCGCTAACATCTATCACTGACAGGCCAGCTTCGCGCAATGCTTTGGCTGAGCCACCTGTTGATAAGATTTCAATATTAAGCTCTGCCAGCTTGCTGGCAAGTAAGACAAGGTCTGTTTTGTCAGACACTGATATAAGAGCACGTTTCACAGGTAGATAGTCAGACATATCAGCTGTCCTTTTACTTATTGGAATAGTAGGCGATGGAATGGCGCTCTTATGGCATGATTGACTGGTTTTGTCTATTCTGGCTTGCTGTTTCTGTCATGACCAGCTGACAAAAATTACCGCTAACCAGCTTTGCTTCTGATAAAGGCCCATCTTGCTTCAACTTCACCAATGGTTCTAATTTGTGAGACTGGCACAGATAGGACGATTTGTTGGCATGATGAGCGTCTTGCGCCGTCGAAATAGACTGATTGCTCTAATTGGGCTGTGCCACCTGAGGATTTAAAAATCCACCCAGCCTTATGGCCTGGCAGCTTTAGCAAAATACGCATATCTTGCAAAATCGCAGCAGATACGCGGGGATGTAAGTGAAAACGAACTATCGCAAAGCCAGGGATTTCACCAGGGTCACCAGTATATTCTAATCTGTCTGAACCACGCAAATTATGACCATCATTGGTTAAATAAATCTGTCTGTGATGCAATATGCCGTGGCTTTGTCGATAACCATCATGTGACCCAACAACCAACATGCCCCCATCAGCAGGGCCAGCTTCAACATCAAAGATAGAGGCAATTCTTTGGTTGGATATTGTTGTTGTGCCCGGCTGTTGCAACGGTAATTGCGAGCTATCAAGACCATCTAGGGTCAGGGTTGAATGCGCTGATGTTTTGGCCAACGCAGATGCCAGCCTGTCATCAGCGCTATGCTGGCCAGTACCAACAATAAAGCGTGTATTGGCAACCGAAAATTCAAAGGCAAGTGTGCTGGCACAGGCATGTTTGGCACGTGGTGAGGGGCTGCCAGCATCCATAATAAGGGTATTGCGCGCTGCTGATAGCCGCAAATAGCCAGTATGTGGTGCCTGTGGTGTGATCTTACCTTTGGGGCCACATTTTTTCAGAACTGTATCAATTTGCTCAGATGTGCTCTCGCCGCCACCTTGGAAATGCGCAAATTCGCCATTGCCGTGACGCCATAATTTCGTCAAATTCCCCATGCTGGTAATCATCTCATCAAGCTGGTTGGCAGGCTGGATTGATATCAGATTATTAGCCAGCTTTAATTCAATCAAATGACGTAATAACGCCAGATGCGCCTCTGGTGATCGTGACTTATGACCCCAATCTGGATGAAGTAAGGATTTTGCCTTTGCCAAGGTGACATCTAGAAGCGCTTCTAGATCCTTTTCATCATTGCGCAACATAACTTGAGAGATGAAAAGACCTTTTAACGCTGGGATTTGCTGATCAACATAATCAAGTCGCTGCCAGTCAAGTGCCAGTGCCTTTGCTTGAAAAGACAATGATTGCAATAAGGATTGCTGAAAATCATCTGAGGCTGATTCTGCAAACCAACGCAGCGTGAAAAACAAATTGGTTAGTCGAACGCCAAGGCGGTCTGGCCGATATAATGCTTCATCCCAGCGATTGTAACGCTGGCACCACAGATTAATATGATCCCTGGCTAAGGTGCGCCCTGCCGCACCGCCATAATCTCTTACATCACGTAGCCAGCTAAAATCATGATAGGCCTCTGCTGTTAATAATTGTTTGATGCCACCTTGCACAAGCTGGCTGCCACGCATGGCATTACCTTGCCAAGGGTCAACCAATTTTGAGGTAGGCCAAACAGGAAGGGGCCCGCGCAACTGCCAGCGAAAAAGTGCCGAATGACGCATCAGACGCTCAAATCTGGTCAGGCGCCATCTCGCTAATTTTGGCTTTTCAATTTGCTGTTCCAGAACAGATGACACAGATTTGCACCCTATGATAATGGATTAGCCCTGAAGATAGTTCTTAACCCTGATTATGATCTGTTTCGCCGTAATCTTGCAATGAAAAAGCCATCATTGCCGCCCCCAAATGATAGGCTGTCAGGAAGCAGGCGTAATGTGCCAGATGTGGTTAACGCTTTGGCAAATGGCCCAGCTTCATCTTCTGAGATAGGCAGGATCTCGGCAACCGGCCGCTCGCCTTGTGTTAAGGCGCGGATAATATGCTCGCCTTCTTCAGCCTGCAATGAACATGTCGCATAGACCAAAATACCATCATCAGCGAGCCATGATAGTGCTTTTTTGGCCATCTCCATTTGTAATTCAGGCAAGGTTTTCAAATCCTCAGAGATGTCTTTTTGCATCACATCAGGGCGTTTTCTGATAGTGCCTGTTGCTGAACATGGCGCATCTAGCAATACCGCATCAACCTTATCTTCTGGCTGATAGGTAAGCGCATCTGTGACAGCGATGACACAACTCATTTTCAAACGCTTCAAATTCTCTTCAAGTCGTCTGGCACGTTTTGGATCAATTTCAATGGCTGTCACCTGGCCACCACCAGCGATAAGCTGGGCTGTTTTGCCGCCAGGGGCAGCGCACATATCAATGACTTTTTTACCTGTGATTGCGCCAAATAAATGAGCTGGCATGCTGGCTGCGATATCTTGCACCCACCAATGGCCATCATCAAAACCTGGCCAGCTCGTGATGGTGCCATCAAGCTCTGCGCGCAGTGATTTTGGTGTCAAAAGTTGACCGCCTTTTGCCTTCGCCATAGCAGATGCTTGATTATCATCAGCAAAAGATAAATCAATTTTGGGAGCGGTAAAAAGCTGTGGCAAGAATTGGGCGACACGGTCCTTGGAATAGGCTTTTTGCCAGCTTTGCATGATGGAAGGGTGAATATTATCAGCCAGACTATCAGCTGTTAAGAGATCAAAATTCCCCTGTGATATTTTGCGCAAAACAGCATTTGCCATACCTGTCATATGCTCAAATCCAGCGGCACGCATCAAATCAACTGTGGTGCTGAGAGCGGCATGAGTGGGTGTGCGTAATAATAAAAGCTGAGCAGCACCCATCATCAGGATCAAAAGCGCATCTGGCGGTGGTGGCCGTTTGATAAAAGATGATACAATATCTGATAATTGTTTGTGATGGCGAAGCAAGCTCGTAACCAGCATTCTCACAAATTGCCTATCTGAGGGGTATAATTTTTGCAAACCCTCATGTTCTGCCAAGGCTTTATCAAGATAATGATGATGCAAAATCACCCATGCCGCAACTTCATAAGCTGCAATCCGGTTAGCAGGTAATTGTGGCACATAAGACAGCTTTATTGGCTGCTTTGGTGTCTGGCTGGCGGTATTTTTCCTTGGTTTTTTGCCTTTTTTAGTGCGGATCTTCACAGGCACGGCCAAGGATAAAACAGGTTTGTCTTTATTTTCACTCATGATTGATAGGTTATCGGCTCTTCTTTGCGTCTTGTCTATCCCTGATTTGATGCCATATAGTGGCTATGATGGAAAATAATGAACCTAAAACTGATAAGATTGACGCTGAACCTGCTGCTAGTGCATCAGATAATGATGCGCAAACACAGCCGCAAACTGGTGAAAGAGGCGGGCCAAAGGGACCTGAGCCAACACGCTATGGTGATTGGGAAAAGGGCGGGCGCTGCACTGATTTCTAATATTTGCATTTCTAATATTGGGATTTCTGGTGGTGTGATATTCGGCATTGGTAAAGTGATGACCTCCCTAAGATATGAGGCAGAATAATAGGTGCGTGATATGGCACGGCTAAAAACACAGCTATTTGTGAATGCAGCATCGCGTCTGGCAGACAGTGAAATTATCCCTTTTTATGTGCTGAAAAAAGGTGATGCTGATTCTGGCGCCTTATTTGTTGAGGTTGAAGAAGATAGCCAGAATAGCATTTTATATAGCTGGTCATTATCGTTTGAAGGTGATTATGAGTTTATCGCAATTAGCGGTGATGCTGCAAAGCCACGCTATGAGATTGCAGAACAGATAGAGCGTGAGATAGCACGAGATGCAGATTGTTGGGTGGTGTCTGTTGCCGGGCAAAAGGGACTACTATTATTCAGTCAAATAGGCTAAATAAGGCGCAATGCTGACAGCTTACAACAATAATCACAAGGTTCAGGCCTGTTTCAGCACAAGTGAATAGGATTATGTCTATGAGAGATATTGCATTATTTGATTATGATAGCTTGTCAGCTGATGAAAAAGCAGCCCTATTGCTGCGTGCTGAAGATGATTTATCAGACTATCTTGCCAAGGTTGCACCTGTCATAGAAGCTGTGCGAGATGAGGGTGATGAGGCCATTGCGCGCTTTATCAAGCAATTTGACGGCGCTGATGTTGCAGCTGATAAATTGCTGGCAACAGAGGAAGAATTTGATGCTGCCTTTGCTGCGCTAGATGATGAATTTATCGAAGTATTGCGTTATGCTGCTGATAATATCAGACGCTTTCATGAACAACAAAAACCACAAGATATTTGGTGGACAGAGATTCGCCCAGGCGTAACTGTGGGCGAGCGGGCAACACCGTTACAATCTGTGGCACTTTATTCACCACGCGGTAAAGGCTCATTCCCATCTGTGACATTAATGACAGCTATCCCTGCGGTTGTGGCAGGGGTGAAAGAGCCCATTATCCTGACGCCGCCAGGGCCAAATGGTGAGATCGACCCTGCCACGCTGGTTGCAGCACGGCTATCTGGTGTTGAAAAAGTGGCACGTGCTGGTGGGCCTTTGGCTGTGGCAGCAGCTGCTTTTGGCACAAAATCAATCCCGAAATGTTTAAAGATTGAAGGGCCAGGCAGCCCGTGGTTTGTTGCTGCGAAAAAATACCTAGCTGATGAGATTGGGTCACGCTTGCCTGCTGGCCCATCTGAAGTTGTCATTCTGGCTGATGATAGCGTGCCAGCAAAATTAGCAGCACTTGATATTTTAATTGAGGCAGAACATGGTGCTGATAGCTCTGCTTTTCTTGTGACATGGTCAGAAAAGCTGGCTCATGAAGCACGCCAGCTAATCCCCTCTTTTTATGACAAGATGACAGCAGAGCGTGTTGATTATGCCTCTGCTGTTCTGGCAGGGCCGCGCGGTGGTATCGTGCTAACCAAAACCAAAGAACAGGCTTTTGAATTTATTAATCATTATGCCCCTGAACATTGCCAGATCCTATCGCAAAATGCCGAAGATTATCTGCCTCATATTACGAATGCGTCAGAAATTTTACTAGGTGATTATGCCGCTGGCTCACTTGCGAATTATATGATGGGGC
This sequence comes from Puniceispirillaceae bacterium (SeqCode), assembly GCA_049890115.1. Classification (GTDB taxonomy): domain Bacteria; phylum Pseudomonadota; class Alphaproteobacteria; order Puniceispirillales; family Puniceispirillaceae; genus UBA685. Next base: position 73,846 of record JBMHCC010000047.1, read on the forward strand.
CAAATTGTGTTTTGCCAACATCAGGCGCTGCTCATATTCACTCACCACTTGGCGTGATGGATTTTATGAAGATGAGCTCTGTTGGCAAAGTCAGCCGTGAAGGCTTTGCTGAGATGGCTCCAAAGACAGAGATTTTTGCGCGTTATGAAGGGTTTGATGCCCATGCTAATGCCGTGTCTGATTTACGTTATGAGGTCATGAAAGATGGCAGCTCTGAAACCAATTAAACTGGCCGTCCTTGCTTTCATTGTGATGGTGATGGCTGGGACAACAGCGCGTTCAGATTTTGGCCAGACAGCGCAATATCTGCTATTATGGGTGGTATCGAACGACTATGTTGATAGCGGTATGCGTTTTGATGCGGCAGCTGATTGCTATGCCAAAGCGCAGAATATCGGATTTGAGATGAGTGAGGTGAAGATGAGCGCACCACAATTTATCTGTATGCCTCTGGCACAAGATTACCCATTATCTATCATCACCAAACAAAGCAATAATGGCCGCTTTCCCTTTTAGGTGAGATAACGCGCAAAAACGCCATAAAGGATGTTAGAACCTATTATGACCAAGCCTCAGCAGACCATGAAAGACAGCATCGATCGCCGCCTGTCTGTCGCACCAATGATGGATTGGACGGATAGCCATTGCCGTGTCTTTCACAGGCTGCTTTGCCCTGATGCGCTGTTATTCACAGAGATGGTCACAGCAGAAGCAATTTTACATGCAGGGGCAGAACGCTTTTGTGCGCATCATGCAAGCGAGCATCCAGTGGCATTACAACTTGGCGGCTCATCACCAGAACGCTTAGCTGCTGCTGTAACAGAAGTGCGTCCTTATCACTTTGATGAAATTAATCTGAATGTGGGCTGCCCGTCTGATCGTGTGCAATCTGGGCGTTTTGGGGCATGCCTGATGGCAGAGCCAGCATTAGTAGCAGATTGTGTTGCTGCAATGGCACAGGCATCTGATGTGCCTGTCACGGTAAAATGCCGTATTGGCATTGATGATATGGATGAAGAGGTTGGTCTTGATCACTTCGTTGATGCCGTAGCAGATGCTGGTGTGCGTCATATTTATCTTCATGCGCGCAAAGCATGGTTAAATGGCCTGTCACCAAAAGAAAATAGGGATATCCCGCCGCTTAATTATGAGCGTGCTTGGCGACTAAAGCAAAGGCGCGGCGATTTGGCTATTTATCTCAATGGCGGCATTGTCACTGCTGATGAAACCCTTATTCAGCTGGCACGTTTTGATGGTGTGATGATTGGCAGAGCTGCTTACAAATCGCCTGCTATATTGGCTGAATTGAGCCACAAGCTTTTTGGTAAGCCGCCAATAACGCGCCTTTTAGTTGTTGAGAAAATGGCTGATTATGCTGCCAGAAAGCACAGTGAAGGCACAAAATTACATAGCATCACACGTCACATGTTAGGGCTATATAATGGCTTTGCTGGTGCCAGATTATGGCGTAGAACATTAGGCGAGGATATGCGTTTGTCTGATGATGCCAGCCAGATGGTTGCTATCGCAGAACAAATCGAAGAACATAATGAAAGGAAAGCCGCATCATGAGCGCTGAACAAAAACAAAGCAGGCCATTATTAGAATTTGGGCCATTATTGCTATTTTTTGTCACAAATTATTTTGCAGGCATCATTTATGGCACAGCAGTTCTGGTGATTGCCACTGTGATCGCGCTGATTGTATCATGGCAACTTGATAAAAAAGTGCCGATGGTGCTGGCCTTTGGTTGTGCGGCTGTTGTGCTATTTGGCGGACTAACCATCGTTTTTGAAGATGAGTTTTTCATCAAAATCAAACCAACCGTTATTTCAGCTTTATTTGCGATAGGGCTAGGGCTTGGCCAGCTTTTGGGGCGTAATCCACTAAAGGCAATGCTTGGTGGGCAGATGCAAATGCAAGATGAGGGCTGGAAGCGCATGAACCTTATCTGGATGGCGATGTTTGCAAGCACCGCGATTGCCAATGAGCTTGCCTGGCGCAATCTGTCAACAGATGCTTGGGTGAATTTCAAGGTGTTTGGGCTAACAGGTCTTTCGTTGGTATTTGCTGTGCTAACCGTGCCAGTTTTGCAAAAATATCAGATAGATAATGATAAACAGGACTGAGGCTGGTTTTAACAACATTCCGATAGATGGAAAATCAGGTGATTTTGTCGCCTAATTGCTGCCTGTTTGGCTGAAATGTCGTCATTAAACTAGAATCAGTCGAAAGATGGTATTTGCCTAATCATGATGTTTGTTTTAGGTGGATATAGAGTTTTGTCATAAAGGATATGACTGTCATATTGTCTTATCCCACTATTTTAAGGAGCCTGCATAATGTCTGATGAAGATGATATCATCCTAGCTGATTTGGATACTGAAGAGCTTGTCCAGCAAATGCATGATGACTTGTATGATGGCATGCAAGAAGAAGTTGTCGAAGGCGTTAATATTCTGCTGGGGCGCGGCTGGGCACCTTATGAGGTGCTAACAAAGGCATTGGTTGAAGGCATGACGATTGTCGGGATTGATTTCCGCGATGGCATCTTATTTGTGCCTGAAGTGCTTATGGCTGCGAATGCGATGAAATCTGGCATGACAGTTCTGCGTCCGCTCTTAGCTGAGACAGGCGCACCGCGTGTTGGCACGGTGGTAATCGGTACTGTTAAAGGTGATATCCATGATATCGGCAAAAACCTGGTATCAATGATGCTAGAAGGTGCTGGCTTTGAAGTGGTTGATATCGGGATTAATAACCCTGTTGAAAATTACCTTGAGGCATTAGAAGAACATAAGCCTGATATCCTTGGTATGTCTGCTTTGCTGACAACAACGATGCCTTATATGAAGGTGGTCGTTGATGCGATGGTCGAAAAAGGCATCAGAGATGATTATATCGTTCTGGTTGGCGGCGCACCACTAAATGAAGCATTTGGTGAATCAGTTGGTGCAGATGCTTATTGCCGTGATGCGGCTGTGGCAGTGGAAACAGCCAAAGAGCTAATCGCTAAGAAATTTGCGGCACAGGCTGCATCATAAGAGACAAAAAGGGGCTGGCGCAATGAAGCAACTGACGATTATCGGTTGTGGTGCGCTGGCCCGTGAATTGCTGGATCTGATAGACCAGTTTCCCCAAGGGCAGGTTGCGCTAACCTGTCTGCCAGCAAGCTGGCATAATCACCCTGAAAAAATCACCCCTGGTCTTGCCAAAAAGATTAGAGCTGCCAAGCAAAAGGGCCATGAGGTGCTTGTTGCCTATGGTGATTGTGGCACAGGTGGTGCGCTTGATCAGCTTTTGCAAAGCGAGCAGGTAGAACGCATCGCTGGTCCCCATTGCTATGAGATGTATATGGGAAAGCCTTCCTTTGATAATGAGATGGAAGCAGAGCTTGGCACTTTTTTCGTCACTGATTATATGGTGCGCCATTTTGAGAGATTGGTGATGAAAGGCATGGGTCTTCGTGCCCATCCAGAGCTGCGTGATATGTATTTTGGGAATTACACTCGCTTTTTATATTTAGCACAAACTGAAAATCAGTCGCTTTATGATAAAGCTGTGAAGGCAGCTGATGAAATTGGGTTGCGATTTGATTATCAGCTAACAGGCTATGGCGAATTCACCCAATTTATTGCAGATGCAGCAGCATCGAGCAGTAGAGATGCGTGAAATGCGTCAAGCTTAAGTCAGGCAGCAATCTGACATTTTCAAAAATAATGCCTGAAAAATTTCACTCGTTAAGCATTTCTTAATCTGATCATGCTGTAATAGCTTGTCCTGTTTGGTGAGCTAAAAAGCTTATCGTGATGATTAATCGCCACTTGCAGGATAGTTGCGGTCTTGTCACTTCACAATTTTGTGGCACTGCAGAGACAATTTTATGGTGCGTTGGTAGCTGGTGCGTTGGTAGCTGGTGCTTTGGCAGTCTCATGAGGTGAAATTGATGGTTTCCGAGAAGAAAAAAAGTGCGATTAGGCGCCAATTCTCGTCATTGCAAAATGCGCTGTCCAAAAACGATAAATCCAAAAACAGCAAATATGCCAATTATTTCAATCATTCTAATTCAATTTTATGGATAGTCTCTGGTCTGATTTTATCAGCCTGTGCCCCTGGCAGGCAGCAGAGATTACCAGATGATATCACGCCTGACCCAGCTGATATACCGCCAGATGATTTGCCGGCACTGGTGCAATCTGGCAATCTGGTCAATCTATTTGAAGGTACGTTTTTGCGTGATACACCAACAGGCTATCACTTTGCGGCAAATGCCCCAGATGGCAGCAATGTGAGTTTTGACTTATCAGATGATGCTCGTTTTGCCATAGATGATACTGGCAATTTAGTGATTCAGGCAGGTTCTGAATTTGACTATGAAAACAGCTCTGAGCGCACCGTAACATTAACCGTTACAGCAATAGATGCAGATGATACCAGCGTCATCGACACGCAAAATGTGACTGTGTCATTTTTGAATATCAATGATAATGTGCCGACATTGTCTGTGAGCGGGACAGCCCTCCTCCTAGATGAGGGGCTTTATCAGCTTGTGACAGATACAGGTATTATAGTCACAGCCAATGATGCTGATGGACCAACACCAGATGTAACCCTTTCTGATAGCCGTTTTGAAATAGGCGCTAATGGCAGCTTGCAGATTGTGGCAGGTTCTGAATTTGATTTTGCAACTGAGGCAAACCTCTCTTTACTCATTGCCGCCACTGATGCAGAAGACGCCGCAAGCTCTATCTCCCAAACTATCACCATCTCAGTGACAGATCTGAATGATGAGCCACCAGTCTTCACCTCTGCTGCGACAGCTAGTGTTGATGAAAATACAGCCTATGCAGCAGCTGATGTGATACTCACAGCTGCCGCCACGCCAGATGTGGCAGGTGATGCTGTCACTTATAGCCTATCAGGTGCAGATGCTACCCTCTTTGCGATTGATGCAGCAACAGGTGAGGTCACCTTTGCCGCTGATACCACCCCTGATCATGAGGCGAAGGCCAGCTATGAAATCGATGTCACAGCGACAGTCGGCACTCAGACAGCCACCCAAACTATCATCATCTCAGTCACTGATCTGAATGATGAGCCGCCAGTCTTTACTTCTGCTGCGACAGCTAGTGTTGATGAAAATACAGCCTATGCAGCAGCTGATGTGATACTCACAGCTGCCGCCACGTCAGATGTGGCAGGTGATAGCGTTACCTATGGCCTGTCAGGTGCAGATGCTGCCTCATTTGCGATTAATGCTGCAACAGGTGAGGTCACCTTTGCCGCTGATACCACCCCTGATCATGAGGCAAAGGCCAGCTATTAAATCGATGTCACAGCGACAGTCGGCGGTCAGACAGCCACCCAAACTATCACCATCTCAGTCACAAATCTGAATGATAATGTGCCAATAATTTCTGTGAGCGGGACACAAATCGACCTTGATGAAGGTGTTTATGTTGTGATTTATCGCTATAGCTCTTCTGCGCCATTTACTGGCACAGATGGTGATGATGTCATCAATAATTTTGAAGTTGGCAAAGATAAATTGCAGCTGATTGATACAGATGCCGCAAATCCAGCAGAGGCAATAGCCACATTGGTTGCATCATCAGCTGATGATTTCTTGATGACCTTAATCCATGATGCTGGTGCTGATACGATAGCAGGGAATGCGGATGATAATTTCACATCTGCCACCTTGAAATTTGGCGCCAACACAGTGACCGTCAATTTTGCATCAGCAGTTAATGCCGCACTAGTTGGTGATGGCACACATACAGGTAATTATGTGATTGATAATAGTGAACTTGTTGCACATTTCGATACTTTCGAAAATCTGTTTGGTGATGATATAATAGAGTTCATTACCACCAATAATGTCAGCTTTGAGATCGCGTAACATTTGACCGCAACAATGATGAAAAAATAACGAAAAGGCAGGGGCAACCCTGCCTTTTTTAGTGCGCTGGTTTTTCACGCTCATACAAACACAGACACAGCTTTCCTGGTGCCAGCTATTTAAAGGCGTTGAAACAAGAAAATAACATGTCGTTTTTTTGTCTTTTGCACTTTTGCGAGTTTGCTAGGCTCACGCCATCATAACAGATGATTTCAAATAGATGTCTGATTGAGGGAGACGGTGCCGATGGCGCAGATAATGGTTTTATATTGGCGCGATATTCCAGCACAAGTGGTCGCTGAAAAGGGCCGTGGACGCAAGCGTGAACAAGCCAAAATTGAGCTAGCACGCCGTTTTGCCTTGGCGATTGATGAAGCTGCAATGCGCGGCGGTGCTGATGAAGCTGATGATTATCTGGCAGATTGGCGCAAAGGTGACCCTGTGGATTGTTCAGATGATTTAGAATCAGAAGCAAAAATCTTAGCTGAGAAGCTAGAAGCTGATTACAGCTCTGATGTCGTGAAACAGCTTGTTGAAAATGGCGGCTTTGCAAAGTGATGTGATGTCGCTTGCTGACTGATGAAAGACGAAGCAAGGCGATACTATCCTAGCTGATTACGGCACAAATTAGGTGCTTTTTCAACAAAGCTGGCACATCGCCATAATTGGATTTTTTTTGAGTTTTTGAAAATAAGGATAACAGCTATGGCCGTAACCATTGAACAGATAGCTAAGGCTGGTGCAAATTGGTCAATCGAGGTGACGCCTGCTGGTGCTGGTAAAGTTGAGTCATTTGCTGATGTTCTGGCGCAAGGAACAGATGTGAATGTCACATTCCTGCCAGGCTCTGATCCAGCTGATACAGCTGCTATCGTGGCAAGGCTAGCTGATGAGGGCATGCATCCTGTCCCACATATTGCAGCGCGCTCTATCAAGGATAAAGCCCAGCTTGAAGATATGTTGAAATCGCTGAAAGCAGCTGCGCCTATTGATGAAGTGCTGATTATTGGCGGCGGTGTTGATAACCCTGTTGGTGATTTTGACAGCTCAATGCAAATTCTGGAAACAGGCCTGATTCAAGATTATGGCATCAGTAAAATTGGTGTATCTGGCCATCCTGAAGGTAGCCCTGATATTCCTGATGATGCTTTGGCATCAGCTCTGGCGTGGAAAAATGAGTTTGCCAAAAAAGAAGGCTTGCAGCTTTATATCGAAACACAATTCTGTTTTGAAGCAGACCAAGTTTTACAATGGGAACGTGATATCAGAGCTGCTGGCAATGAGCTGCCTATTCGTATCGGTATTCCAGGACCGGCAACAATTAAAACCTTATTCCGCTTTGCCCAGATTTCAGGCATTGGTCCTTCAATGCGCTTTATTTCAAAGCAAGCACGCAATGTGGCAAAGCTGATGACAGTTCAAGCACCTGATAAATTGCTAGCTGGTCTAGCAGAAGGCATGGCAAATGATGAGGGATGCCTGTTGGCTCATTTCCATTATTACCCATTTGGTGGTTTTGCCAAAACAGCTGCCTATGCCAAATCAGTGGCAGATGGTGCAATCGAGTTAAAACCAAAAGGCGGTTTTTCCGTAAAAGAGTAAAATTGGCAGAGCAGTGCCAGTTTCATTAGATGATAGCGACGAAAAGAGTACCAAGAGATGACGAAAACTTTAATCTCCTCAGCGAAACAGGAAATTACAATCGGTTTTGACCAGCCATTTTGTGTGATTGGTGAGCGCATTAACCCAACAGGTCGTAAATTGCTGGCCGCTGAAATGGCAGAAGGTGATTATAGCCGTGTGGAATCTGATGCGATTGCACAGGTCGCAGCTGGTGCGACAATGCTCGATGTCAATGCTGGCATTCCGATGGCTGATGAGCCGCGTATTTTGGCTGAATCAATTCAGCTGGTGCAGTCAGTTGTTGATGTGCCGCTAGCGATTGATAGCTCTATCGTAGAAGCTCTTGAAGCTGGTTTATCTGTTTATCAGGGCAAGCCCTTGGTTAATTCTGTGACAGGTGAAGAAGAACGCCTTGAGGTGGTCTTGCCATTGGTAAAGAAATATAATGCTGCTGTTGTGGCGATTTCAAATGATGAAACTGGCATTTCGGAAGACCCAAATGTGCGCTATGAAGTTGCCAAGAAAATTGTCGAACGTGCTGAAGATTATGGTATTCCGCGTGAAGATGTTGTCGTTGATCCGCTGATTATGCCAGTTGGCGCGATTAATATGGCTGGCCGTTCTGCGCTTGATTTGATTATCCGCTTGCGCACTGAGCTAAAAGTGAACACGACATGTGGCGCATCGAACATCTCATTCGGCCTGCCAAACAGGCATGGCATGAATGCTGCCTTTTTATCAATGGCTGCTGGTGCTGGCATGACATCTGCGATTATGAATCCGCTTCACTCTGAAGAAATGACAGGCATTATGGGTGCGAATGTTATGAATGGTGTTGACCCTGAATGTCGTCGCTGGATTGAAAAATTCCGTGAGCCAGCAGCAGAAGGATCAGGCGCCAGAGAACGCCGCACAAACCGCCGCCGCAGAGCATAAAACCAAAGAGCAAGGCACATGTCTGAAACCCCACAATATAAAGTCGTTTTCACGCCATCTGGCCGTCAGGGACAAATTGCAGAAGGCACAAATCTATTACAAGCTGCCCGTCAGCTAGGGGTAGATGTTGATTCTGTTTGTGGGGGGCGCGCCATGTGTGGGCGCTGTCAGGTTACTGTTGGTGATGGTGCTTTTGCCAAACATGGTATCTCATCATCAAAAGATAACTTATCTGAGGCATCTGCTTCAGAAGCGCGCTATGCTGAAAAACGCAAATTGGCATCTGATAGAAGGCTTGCCTGTCAATGTGCTATCACTGGTGATTTGGTCATTGATGTGCCAGCTGAATCACAAGTTCATAACCAGCTTGTGCGCAAAGCAGCAGATAATAGAACCATCACATTAAACCCGCCAGTGCGCCTTTGTTATATCGAGGTGCGTGAGCCAGATATGCATGAGCCATCAGGTGATTTGCGCCGTGTCATTGAGGCTTTGCATGTTCAATGGTCTGACAGAATTAGTGGCGATATTAGCTGTGATTTGCATGTTTTGCGTGAATTGCAACCAGCTTTACGCAAAGGTAAATGGGCAATCACTGTCGCATTGCGGGAAGGTAATCAGATTATCGCTGTTTGGCCTGGTCTGAAAGAACGCATTTTGGGAGCTGCTGTTGATGTTGGCTCTACCACAATGTCTGCCCATATTTGTGATATGAATTCAGGTGAAGTACTTGCCTCAACAGGCATTATGAACCCGCAAATCCGCTTTGGTGAAGATTTGATGAGCCGCGTCTCTTACGGTCTGATGAATGAAGGCGGTGCTGATGAGATGACAAAGGCAGTTCAAGAAGGGCTGCAACAGCTGATCGCTGGTGGTGCTGAACAAGCTGGCATGAATGCTGATGATGTGCTTGAAGTTGTGCTGGTTGGCAATCCTGTTATGCATCATTTGCTGCTTGGCATTGACCCGATTGAATTAGGCGGTGCGCCTTTTGCGCTGGCGGTTGATACAGCAACACATCTGCAAGCCTCTGATATTAATCTTGCGCTGCATAAGGGCTCGCGCGTTTATGTTCTGCCATGTATTGCAGGTCATGTTGGTGCTGATGCGGCAGGTGTTGTGTTGGCTGAAGCCCCACAAACAAGTGATAAAATTAATCTGCTTGTTGATGTTGGTACAAATGCTGAGATTGTGTTGGGCAATAATAAACGTCTTTTGGCAGCATCTTCGCCAACAGGGCCTGCTTTTGAAGGCGCGCAAATCTCATCTGGTCAGCGTGCTGCACCTGGTGCGATTGAGCGTATCCGCATTGACGCTGAGACCCTTGAGCCTCGTTTTTCAGTGATTGGATCTGATATCTGGTCAGATGAAGATGGCTTTGCTGAGGCAACATCAGATAGCGGTATTACGGGCATTTGTGGTTCTGGCATTATCGAAGTGCTTGGCGAGATGTATTTATCTGGCATCATATCAGAAGATGGTGTGATTGATGGCAGCCTGTCAGCGCGTTCTGATCGTATTATCGAAGATGGCCGCACATTTAGCTATCGGGTTTGTGATAATGTCACCATCACCCAAAATGATGTGCGTGCTATTCAGCTTGCCAAGGCAGCTCTTCATGCAGGCTTTAAATTGCTGATGGATAAAATGGCGATTGAAAAGGTTGATCGTGTTGTGCTAGCTGGTGCTTTTGGCACACATATTGACCCGAAATATGCCATGGTGCTTGGGATGGTGCCAGATTGTCTGCTTGATAATGTTGTTGCTGCTGGTAATTCTGCTGGTGCGGGGGCACGTATGGCACTTTTAAATAGTGATAAGCGCGGCGAAATTGAATCTGTTGTGCGTGATATTGAGAAAATTGAAACAGCTGTTGAGCCAGCCTTTCAAGATCACTTTGTACGTGCCATGGCCCTGCCTCATAAAACAGACCCTTATGAAGAACTTGGAAAAGTTGTCTCATTGCCGCCGCGCACCTTAAAAGATAATGCAGGTGATGCAGCAGAGCCAACAAGGCGTGGTCGCCGCCGCCGTGGCTAATATGAAAAGCTAAATCGCTAGCTTAATCAGATTTATGCTGTTTCAGGCGGCGCAGGCTATGCATATAAATGCCAATCACAAGCGCAAATGTCAGCCCATAGCAAGGCCAAATAAATACGCCATGGCCATTCATTGCGAATAACTCAGCCATTAGCTTGCCCCTTTTCGTGATGGTGTTTGTGCCTTCATATCTTGCAACATAGCCAGGATACGCATCAGGACTATCAAAAGGAAAAAGGCCTGAAAAGCGATAAACATCGTCATTAACGGCCATAGCATGGAGGCGTCAATGGACACGCCGCCTTTGCGTAAAATACTAGCTGGCTGGTGAAGTGTATTCCACCAATCAACTGAAAATTTCACAATCGGCAGATTAACCGCCCCAACCAATGCCAAAATAGCAGCGGGGCGTGCGCCGCGCCGTCTATCTTCAAACCCACCAGCCAGTGCCATATAGCCAATAAAGAAAAAGAATAACACAAGCATTGAGGTTAATCTGGCATCCCAAACCCAATAGGTGCCCCATGTTGGTTTGCCCCATAAAGCACCTGTGAATAAGGTAAGGCCAGCGAAAATCGCGCCAATAGGGGCAATGGCACGTGCGCCGATATCTGCCAGCGGATGACGCCAGACAAGATAAAATAAACTTGCCAAAGCCAGCATGAAATAGCTTGAAGAAGCAAGCCATGCCACAGGCACATGAATATACATAATCCGAACCGTGTCGCCTTGCTGATAGTCAGCTGGTGATGTGATAAGCCCCCAATAAAGACCACAAGCAAAACCGATAACGCTGATCACAGTCAATGCTGGTATCAGTGCGCGTGCTAGCTTGGCAAAACGTGTCGGGTTGGCAAGAAAATCAAACATAAAAAGCCTTATCAGAGATGATTTGTGACATCTAACGTTCCTCTAAAGCAGTGCGCAAGGCGAAAAATGTCGCGGCTGGGCTGATAACAGATAAAAATAAACATAATGCTGCCAGCAGGGATAAATGAGCCTGAAAAGCGGTATCATTTAACAATGCTTCTGTTGCCAATGTGCCAAAGATTAAAACAGGAAAGGCAAGCGGTAAAATTAAAATGGCTGACAGAACGCCAGAACGCCGTGCTCCTAAAGTTAAGGATGCGCCAATGGAACCAAGGAAAGTTAATGCCAAAAGACCTATCGCGACAATCGCTATTAGCCATAATAAATGGGATATTTCTATGGCGAAAAATAGCGCCAATAGAGGCAATGCCAATAATAATGGCCCGCCCATGAATAAAAAATGAGTGAAAACACGCAATAGCGCATAATGCCATAATGGCGTTTTGCTAACATAGAGCCTGTCTATCAGGCCGCTTTCTTCATCATCACGAAATAGCCTGTCAAATGAGGGAATAGATGCGAGCAAGACAGCTATCCAGATGATAGTGCTTGTCACAAGGGCTAAATCATCTGGTGACGGGCCAATGGCGAGCGGAAATAATGTTGCAATCATGATGAAGAACCCAAGATAGCTTAGGATTTCACCAGGCCTGCGTAAGGCAAGTTGCCAGTCACGGCAAAATAACAACCACATCATAGCGTCACCTTTTGCAAAGTAATGCTTTGTTTGACCAGATTTTGTGCCAAATCATGATGAGTTGCTGCAATGATTCTGCCGCCTTTGGTCAGATAGCGGGTCATCAATTCTTGCAAAAATAATAAATTATCAGCATCAAGGCTGGATGATGGTTCATCGAGCAGCCATAAATCAGCGTCAAACGATAATGTCAAAAGCGATAGGCGTTGCCGCTGGCCAGCGGAATAGCTTGATAGCTGGCGTTCATATAAAGGGTCTATTGGCTTATCATCAGATTTGCCCCCCGTTAATAAGTGCCAATTCTCATAGCCTGTTAAATCACCATGTAACCCATCACGATGTCCCAAATAGGCCATCTGAAAGGAGATGTCAGGATCGTGCGGGCGATATGGTTTTTCACCAAGTGAAAGGCTGCCATCTTCAATAGGTACAAGGCCTGCTATTTGGCGTAATAAAGTTGATTTGCCAGACCCGTTTGGCCCACGCAGCTGGATATAATCACCTTTGGCAAGCGAGAAGCTAACAGGCTCTGTCAAAGCCACACCGCCACGCATCGCAGGCACATTCACGCAATGAAAAACAAAAGTTTCAGTCATATCAGGCAAGTTGGCCTTTTGGTTGCTAAGCACTCTATCGTAACTGTTATAACGCTGGCAGGCACTTTGGCACAAGAGCTGTAAAAGAACTGGATAATTTGAATCATGTTTGCTATCATGTCGCCGACCAGTTGCAGGCGCTCCTCAATCTGGCCGCATCCAAATGATATATAAAAGAGTTCTGCTGCTAGCAAAGCCAGCTGACATTTGTCTTATTTGTGATGTGTTGCGCTGATACCACGATATCACGTCGCTTCTATTTCATAAGTCAGTTTTGTTGTTGCTTTAACAGCTTTAGAGCCTCTTTTAGACAAAGATTTTTCTATGGGGGATAATCATGAGCCTTTACGCAGCCTATCTAGATGAAATTGAAAATCGGAAAACACAAGGCCTGAAGCCAAAGCCGATTGATGATGGCGCATTGTTGCAAGAGATTATCGCGCAGATTAAGGATGACGCTCATGAACATAGAGCAGATTCGCTTCATTATCTCATCTATAACACTTTGCCAGGCACAACAAATGCCGCTGGTGTTAAGGCAGCTTTCCTGAAAGAGATTATCACAGGCGCTATTGTGGTTCCTGAAATCACTGTTGAATTTGCTTATGAATTATTATCGCATATGAAAGGTGGCCCATCTATTGCGGTGCTGCTTGATTTGGCGCTAGGTGCTGATGAGGCACAGGCACAGGCAGCAGCAGAAGTGCTAAAGACACAAGTCTTTTTATATGAGGCAGATACACAGCGTCTGAAAGAGGCCTATGATGCTGGTAGTGAGATCGCAAAAGATATCATCACAAGCTATTCACAGGCTGAATTTTTCACCAAATTGCCAGCGATTGAAGAAAAGGTAAAAATTGTCACCTATATCGCTGCTGAAGGTGATATTTCAACTGACTTATTATCACCAGGTAATCAAGCGCATTCACGCTCTGATAGAGAATTGCATGGTAAATGCATGATAACCGAACAAGCCCAACAGGAAATCCGCAAATTACAGGAGCAGCATCCTGATAAGCGTGTCATGTTGGTTGCTGAAAAAGGCACCATGGGTGTTGGCTCATCTCGTATGTCTGGTGTGAATAATGTGGCATTATGGACAGGTCGCCAAGCAAGCCCTTATGTCCCATTTGTGAATATTGCGCCGATTGTCGCTGGTACAAATGGTATTTCGCCTATCTTCCTAACCACTGTTGGTGTGACAGGCGGGATTGGGATTGACCTAAAGAACTGGGTCAAAAAGCTGGATGATAATGGTGATGCGATTTTAAATAATGATGGCAATCCTGTGCTGGAACAAAAATATTCAGTTGAAACAGGTACGGTTTTGACCATTGATACCAAAAATAAAAAATTATATAGCGAAGATGAAAGTGAAGAGCTGGTTGATATTTCAGCATCATTTTCACCGCAAAAGATGGAATTCATCAAAGCTGGCGGCTCTTATGCGATTGTCTTTGGTAAGAAGCTGCAAAATTTTGCTTGTGAAGCATTAGGTGTGCCGCTGAAATCAGCTTACGCCCCTTCAAAAGAAATCTCTCATGAAGGTCAGGGTCTGACAGCGGTTGAGAAAATCTTCAATGCGAATGCTGTTGGTGTTGACCCTGATGCCGTGCTTCATGCTGGTTCTGATGTCAGGGTCAAGGTCAATATTGTTGGCTCGCAAGATACAACAGGCCTGATGACAGCACAGGAGCTTGAGGCGATGGCGGCAACAACCATCTCACCAAAGCTAGATGGTGCTTATCAGTCTGGCTGTCACACAGCCTCTGTATGGGATTTCAAGGCACAGGAAAACACACCGCGCCTGATGAAATTTATGAATGATTTCGGTCTTGTCACAGCACGTGACCCCAAGGGTGTTTATCATTCTATGACAGATGTGATTCACAAGGTGTTGAATGATATCACTGTTGATGATTGGTCAATCATCATTGGCGGGGATTCACATACCAGAATGTCAAAGGGCGTTGCTTTTGGTGCAGATTCAGGCACTGTCGCATTGGCTCTGGCAACAGGTGAGGCAACAATGCCAATTCCAGAATCTGTCAAAGTGACCTTTAAAGGCACAATGGCAGATCACATGGATTTCCGTGATGTGGTTCATGCAACGCAAGCACAGATGCTAAAGCAATTTGGTGATAATATTTTCCAAGGCCGCATCATTGAGGTTCATATTGGCACATTGCTGGCTGACCAAGCCTTTACCTTTACGGACTGGACAGCAGAGATGAAGGCCAAGGCCTCTATCTGTATTTCAGAAGATGCCACATTAATTGAATCTCTTGAAATAGCTAAAAGCCGTATCCAGATTATGATTGATAAGGGTATGGAGCATGAAAACCAGATGCTGCACCGCCTGATTGCAATCGCTGATGAGCGTATCCAGCAAATTCAATCAGGTGAAAAATCAGCGCTAAGGCCAGATGATAATGCCAGCTATGCAGCTGAGGTTGTGATTGATCTTGATGAGATTAATGAGCCGATGATTGCTGACCCTGATGTGAATAATGCTGATGTATCAAAGCGTTACACACATGACACAATCCGCCCAATTTCATTCTATATGGCTGAAAAGAAGGTTGATTTGGGCTTTGTTGGCTCTTGTATGGTGCATAAGGGTGATGTGAAAATCGTTGCCCAGATGCTGCGTAACCTTGAGGCATCACAAGGCAATGTGTCTTTCAATGCGCCTTTGGTGGTTGCTGCACCAACCTATAATATTATTGATGAGCTGAAAGAAGAAGGTGATTGGGCTATCTTGCAGAAATATTCAGGTTTTGAATTTGATGATAGCGCACCAAAACAAGCCTCACGTATCGAATATGAAAACATCCTCTATTTGGAACGCCCAGGCTGTAATCTATGCATGGGTAACCAGGAAAAGGCTGCCAAAGGTGACACGGTAATGGCCACCTCAACAAGGCTGTTTAAAGGTCGTGTGGTGGAAGATTCAGCTGAGAAAAAGGGTGAATCACTTCTGGCTTCGACACCTGTTGTTGTGCTGTCTGCTATTTTAGGTCGCACACCAACAATCGAAGAATATAAACAGGCTGTGGTTGGTATTGACCTGACCAAATTTGCACCTCCTGTGCAAAAGCCTGGCACAACACAATCTGCTCATTTTTAAAAAAGATGAGCAGGCTCGTATCTGAAAAAGGTGGTTATCACCCAAGATGATGCGATAGCTGATAAGGCACAGATGATTATCACGTGCTGATACTATGTGCTGATGAAGGGCATGATGAAACTGATGGTAATGACGCCGTGATAATGGCTCAGGGCATCAGGGCTATAAAGTGACATCTTGCCTTATTTGATAGCTCCTTGGGGGGGCTTACTTTAAAAAACCTCTATCTGTCAGATGTGATAGGTAGGGTTTTTTTTTATCCCTTTATGGGGGAGGGTTTGCCGCATAATAGCTGGCATCTTAGATCATGAACACTCTCAATGGTGAACACTCTCAATAGTGAGCGCCTTAATGAGTAGGATACCACTCACCTTATGGCTATATCCTATCGGCTATATCAGTGACCTGATTGAGTGGTATTCCACTCAAAACTCATTCTTTATGATAAGATGATAACTCAGCAACCCTGCCTCAATCAGTTACAAAGTGCTAGGTGGCGGTTGGTTTCCACTGTCCTTATTGAGTAACTAAACAGATAAGCGCACTGTGTCAGGGTATTCAGAGGGAATGGTTTCTGGATGGGCAGGTTGTAAGTTGCCTGAAATTGGGTATTCATGCTGCAGCAGACCTATAGAAAAAATTTAAATTTTAACAAAATATTAACCTTTTTAGTTGATGTTGTGTCTTGGGGAAGGACTCAAAAAGTATAAGATTTTAGGTTCATTAGTGCTTCCAACTGGAGGGACAAATGATACATTCTACTAAAAATTATGCAGTTTCAGAGACGGATACTGCCCATAAATTTAAACTTGGTGAATTATTCGCAGGTGCGGGTGGCACAGCACTAGGTGCTCATATGGCGCAAATCTCAGGTTTTGGATTCGAACATGCTGGGGTGAATGATAAAGACAGTGATGCTTGTAAAACGCTTGCAAGAAATATTCCAATTCACCCTGATTTTGTCTTTGACTGCGACGTTTCTGAACTTTCATTGGATAGGTTGCCTGATATTGATGGCTTTGTATTTGGCTTCCCTTGCAATGATTTTAGCGTTGTGGGGGATCGTCACGGCATTGCTGGTCATTATGGGGGGTTATATAGATGGGGTATTCAGATATTAGAAAAATATAAACCTTTATTTTTCTTGGCTGAAAATGTTTCTGGTCTAACCTCAAGCGGCGATGATTTTGAAATAATCAAAAATGATCTTATCAACTCAGGATATAAGATTTTTCCGCGTTTATATAAGTTTGAACAATATGGCGTTCCTCAAAATAGGCAACGTATAATTGTTGTAGGGTTTAGAGACGACCTAGATATTTTCAATTTCAATCATCCTGAGCCAACGACATTAAATAATCCAGTTACAGTCATGCAAGCTTTGTCTGGGATAAAGGTGGATGCGGCAAATAACGAATTTACCAATCAATCTACCACAGTAATTGAACGTTTAAAGCATATAAAGCCAGGAGAAAATGCTTTCACTGCAGACCTTCCTGATCACCTGAAATTGAAGCTAAAAAGTGGTGCGACAATCAGTCAAATTTATAAGAGGTTGGAGCCGGATAAGCCATCTTACACTGTGACTGGTTCAGGAGGTGGGGGAACCCACATATATCATTGGCAAGAAAATCGAGCGCTTACGAACAGAGAAAGGGCTCGATTGCAAGCTTTTCCTGATGGTTTTATCTTTGAGGGAGGGAAGGAATCTGTAAGGCGCCAAATTGGGATGTCTGTGCCACCTCTAGGTGCTCAGATAATTTTTGAAGGCATATTAAGAACGTTGATAAATCACAAGGTGGTTAGTCAATGTTAACCAGTGAGCTATTCAATAAAGTCTTAATTGAGCCAAGTGAAAAACTTGATGTAAATAAATTGCAAATCGTGAGCGGATTTGCCACGCCCACTATGGTTCGCGATCATTTATTAAGGTTGAGGAATACAATAAATATTGAATTAATCATTGGAATGGTACCGCAACATGGGATTGAAAAATCACATCACTATCAATTGGTGAATTTAAGTCGAGAAGGCACCTCATTTTTGTGTAGATATGTTGCCAATTCTAAGCCTGTACATTCTAAGACATATCTTTGGTCCAAAGATGGAACGCCTACTTATGCATTGACTGGCTCTGCCAACTATACTTCAAGAGCTTTCTCGGAAGCGCAAATAGAAACAATGGGCGAAATTGATCCAACCCTCGCTTCAGATTTCATATCTGAAATAAGAGGGCGGTCAATAGATTGTCATTCCCTATCTAAAAATCATGAATATATAGTTGATAGCACAAAGAATATCGAAAATTATCCAAGTCAGGCAAAAGGTATTGTGTCTCTATTAACCACAGGAGGTGTTATACCAAATAGAAGTGGTATTAATTGGGGTCAGAGAGCTGGTAGGGATTCCGATCAAGCGTATCTTGCTATTTCCAAAAAGCTAAGGGAAGATAATTTTTTTCCAGACCGTGGCACAAATTTCAACGTTATTACAGATGACGGTATGTCATTTTCTATGAGATGTGCGCAACAGGGGGGAAAGGCACTTCATACACCCGAAAATAATGCCCTTTTGGGTAAATATTTAAGAGAAAGATTAGGCGTGAATTCTGGAGAATATGTAACAGAACAACATCTTTTAGATTATGGAAGTTCAGACATTGTCTTTACCAGGCTTGATGACGACACCTATTTTATGGATTTTAGACCAAATAAACAACCAAACTAGAGCCTGTTCCTAACGCTCCTCTTATCATCCAATTCTTGCCCAATCCCACAGAGATCACAGCCCCCGCAAATCACCACTCTCAGAGGTCAACAAAGTGACGCCCTTTCTCTCACTCTTGCCCAAAAAAGCAGCTTTTTCAGCTGCCTCATCATTTTTTTTACATCTTCTGCTAGGTTATTTTGCCTTGTGCGATATATAACCCCTATATAACAAGGGCAGTCTGGTCATCATCTCATCATAGCTGGCCTGGCTAAGTGTAATTTTGCGCAGGTGTCTGTCTGATGATGCCCAAATCCATAAGAGTCCTATTAGGTCCCACCAATACCGGCAAAACGCATAACGCCATAGAGCGTATGCTTGGCTATGAAAGTGGCATGATTGGCTTTCCCTTGCGGCTTTTGGCGCGTGAGAATTATGATAGAATCGTTGCCAAATTAGGCCCCTCTCAGGTCGCACTCATCACAGGTGAAGAGAAGATCCTGCCAAAACAGGCACGCTATTTTTGTTGCACGGTTGAGGCGATGCCTGTGGAGCGGTCTGTTGCGTTTTTGGCAGTTGATGAAATTCAGCTGGCAGGTGACAGAGAGCGTGGCCATGTCTTTACTGACAGGCTGCTTTATGCCAGAGGCAAATCAGAGACCATGTTCATGGGGGCAGAGACCATCCGCCCCTTTATCAGACGTCTTTTGCCAGAGGCAGAGATTGAAACAAGGCCGCGCCTATCGCGCCTGACTTATTCAGGGGTGCGCAAGGTCACACGCTTGCAAAGACGCTCTGCGATTGTCGCTTTTTCGGCATCAGAGGTCTATCAGCTAGCAGAGACTGTGCGCCGGCAAAGAGGCGGGTGCGGCATTGTGATGGGCGCATTATCACCTCGGACCCGCAATGCACAAGTTGAGATGTATCAAAATGGTGATGTGGATTTCCTGATTGCCACTGATGCTATCGGTATGGGGCTGAATATGGATATTCACCATGTTGCCCTGGCCTCTGATATGAAATTTGATGGCCGCTATATGCGCCGCTTGATACCGCAGGAAATCGCGCAAATTGCAGGGCGTGCTGGCCGTCACATGCGTGATGGCACCTTTGGCATGACTGATGGTGTTGATGCGCTGGAGCCTGAGGAAATTGACGCGATTGAAAATCATATCTTTCCCCCATTGCGTGGGTTGTTCTGGCGCAATCGCAGCCTTGATTTCAGCACGCCACGCGCTCTTATCGCCTCACTGGAACAAGCACCGCCAGAACCATTCCTCATCCGTCAGGCAGAAGCCACTGATCACACTACACTAAGCGCATTGGCTGATAATGATGATGTCAAAGCATTGGCAAACTCGCCAGGGCGGGTGCGCCTGTTATGGGAAGTTGCCTCAATCCCTGATTTCCGCAATATGATGACAGATAATCACAGCACAATGCTGGCGCGGATTTATCAGTCTTTAGCAAAAAATGGCACATTAGAGCGAGATTGGGTGGCTGGCCAGCTGCAGCATCTTGACAGGTTGGATGGTGATATTGATACATTGATGATGCGTATCGCCCATATTCGCACTTGGACCTATATTACCCACAGAACAGGCTGGACAGATACCCCTGATGAGTGGCAGGATTTGGCCAGAACTATAGAAGATAGGTTGTCAGATGAGCTGCATAACCGCCTAACACAAAGATTTGTGGATAAACGTGCTGCACATTTATCCCGTAAATTAAAGGAATCTGATACATTGTCTGCATCTGTGAAGCTTGACGGCACCGTTCTAGTTGAAGGTGAAGAAGTTGGCCGTCTTGATGGTTTTACCTTCACCCCTGATATTTCTGACAGTGACGAGAAGGCGATGATCCTTGCGGCTGCTCGCAAAGGTCTGCCTGAAGAGATTGAACGTCGTGTCCGTGCGGTTTTGGCATCAGCTGATGAAGCGTTCAAATTACAAGCTGATGGCAGCATTGAATGGCGTGAAGCCAAGCTGGCAAAATTGCTAAAATCAGATAATCCTTATCTGCCACGTATTGTGATGGCTGATGCAGAGCTTGTCACAAGTGACCAAATGGCACGCATGCAAAGCCGTGTTGAAAGCTTTATCCGCGACCATATTAGCTTTGTACTTGGCAAGCTGTTGCAGCTGGCAAATCCTGTTGATGTGCCAACAGAGCTAGCTCTCCAAGATAAGCCTGCCTCATCTGATGCTGCTGCTGGGGCTGCTGAGGCTGAACAGCCAAAAGAGGCATCACCGCAAACACCTAATGTGCCGTTATCTGGTGCTGCCAAAGGTCTTGCTTTCCAGCTTTATGAACATTTTGGCACCATGCCAACATCACTAGCCGCTGCCCAGCTAAAAGAGCTAGCAGAGACAGATAAGCCACAGCTGGCTCGTCTAGGTGTGCGTCTTGGTGTCGAGACAATCTATATGGCTGATATGTTAAAGCCGGCCACTATCAGGCTGCGTGCTATTTTATGGTCGCTTCATAATGGTGATTTCCCAGAATGCGGCCCACCACCAGAAGGCCGTGTCTCTATCAATAAAATTGATGGGGTGGTTGATGATTATTGGCTGGTTGCTGGCTATCGTCGCATTGGTCCAAAAATTATGCGTGTTGATATGGTGGAACGTGTTTCGGCCTTGGTGCGTGCAGAGGCGCGTAATGGCCCGTTCAAAATGACAGATGATATGCTCTCACTAGCTGGTGTTAGCCGTGATGAGATGAAAGAGATGATTCTTGATTTAGGGTGCAAAATACTATCTGAAGAAGCCTCTGATGACCCTGAAAAGCCATCTGTGCCTATTTTTGAGCGCCAACGCCGCCAGCGTCAGCCACGTGATGGCCAAAATCAACGCCAAAAACCAACAAAATCAGGCAAATCATCTGCTCGTCACAATCAGGCTGGCAAATCAGCTGGCAAATCAGCAGGCAAGCCGCACAAGAAAACAGCGCAAGCTAAAGAGCCTGATCCTAATTCACCTTTTGCGATCTTGGCAGCTCTAAAGAAGTAAAAAGATGACAGGTAATGACAGAGGCATTACGGATTGATAAATGGTTATGGTATGCACGCTTTTTCAAAAGCCGTGCCCTGGCAAGCCAGATGGTATCATCTGGCAGATTGCGGATTAATGGCGATTCCATCTCAAAGCCACATCGTCAGGTACTGATTGGCCAAATCCTCGTCTTTCCCCAAGCCAATCATATCCGCACAATTAAGGTTTTGGCGTTGGCAAGCCGCAGAGGCCCTGCATCAGAAGCTGAATTACTTTATGAAGATTTAGACCCACCACAACCAAAAGATCATAAAGTTGAAAAGCTGATTATTCCGACTTTTGAGCAGCGTGATGCTGGTTCTGGCAGACCAACCAAAAAAGACAGACGCCGGTCTGATGCTTTGAAAAATCTGCTGTAGAAGACTAATTTTTCCAAACTTAATGTCATTAATTTAACACAGCGTTAATGCTTCCTTCATCTTTGTTTGCCTATCCTTTTGCATAGGTCAGCCAGAAGGGGAGCAATAAATAATGTCTTGCCAGATAGAATTCATAAGAAATCTCTTTTCCAAAAAGCGCATAGATGTCCTGCTTTTGGGGGCATTGGCAGCTTTTGGGCTGTTTATCGGCACTGTATCGTTGCCAAAAAATGCATTTTCCCAAAGTGAATTGCATAGCCCAGCCTCTTTTACTTTTGCCGATCAAGAATTTACGTTGCCAGTGCCAGAGGGGTTGTGCAATGAGACTGAAAGACCCTTTGGCAAAGTAATGGCATTGCAGCTTGAGCCTTTGGTGGCGCAAATGGCTGGTTTGGTGAACCCGACATTATTCTATAAAGAGTGTGATAACCCGAACCTATTGCCATGGGGTTATGTGTCAATCGGGCCGAAGCTGCCAATTTTGTTAACACAAGATCAATTTAACCAGCTTCAGTCACAACAATTAGGCAATGATGCCCTGCTTGATGAAATTGGTGACACGGTAAATGATATTCTAGCAGAAGAATATAATGATATTTTGGGTGATTTATCACTTGGCAAAGTGCAAATTGTAAGCGCGGATGATTATGCCAATATTTCAGCTGTTTCAATATCATTGGCTAATCAAGCTGATGCAGCAGGCCAAATAGGGCTGACAGCTTCAACTTTGATAAAAGGGCATGCGATTGAATTTATTCTTTATATCGATGGCAGTGCTGATGGGCAAAAACTCCAGCAAATGATTAAAATTCTCCACCAAAATGCAATGAGCCTGCAAGCGCTAAACACGCCATAATGATGGTTTCGCCATTATGTAAAAGAATGACTGGGCGGACATAAATTATCATATTTTGCTAGCTATCTTATCGACCTATGTTAGGTTTAAAGACCAACAAACCTTTGTGCCTTCGATAGGGGGCAGGTTGGTCAAAACCTCTAGTCAAAATAAAGAGAGCTAATTATGACAAAACCAGTTGCGCTTATTGTGGCAGGTGGCAGCGGCATTGGCGCTGATGCGGCCCGTCTATTATCCGAAAAAGGCTATGATGTTGGTGTGATGTCTTCATCTGGCAAAGGTGAGGCATTAGGCCAATCTCTTGGCGGGTTTGGCTATACGGGCTCTTATCTAGATGATGACGCATTAAAAGCTTTTGTTGATGCTGCGATGTCTCACTATGGTCGTATTGATGGGGTGGTGAATTGTGCAGCCCATGGTCCAAAAGGTGATATTCTGGGGCTCAGTGATGATGATTGGCATTTAGGGATGGATTACTATTTACTGAATGTGGTGCGTATGGTGCGTCATGTCACGCCGATTATGTTAACGCAGGGTAAAGGGTCGATTGTCAATATTTCAACCTTTGCAGCCTTTGAACCTGATCCTGATTTTCCAACCTCAGCTGTATTTCGTGCTGGTCTTGCCTCTTATACTAAGTTGTTTTCAGACCGCTATGCCAGCCAATCAATACGCATGAATAATGTGTTGCCAGGCTTTATTGATAGCTTGCCAGAAAAGCCAGATAGGCTGGCACGTATACCAACAGGACGCTATGCTAAAGTCTCTGAATTATCTGAGGCGATTCATTTTTTGATTTCTGACGCATCAAGCTATATTACAGGTCAGAATTTACGTGTTGATGGTGGCCTCACAGCTTCTGTGTAAGCACTAACATAAAATCAGGCTTATAATCGCAAAGGATATATCCATGTTTGGGTTTCTAAAAGATTTGGTAAAATCAGATGGTGTTGTTGCTAATATTGCAACAGATGAGCGTCTTGAATTAGCGCATACTATGATCGAATTGCTGGTCGAAGCAGCACATTCTGATGATGGTATGGCAGATGATGAACGTCATATCATCGCCCATATTATGGCAGAGCATTTTGATTTAGAAGAAGCCAAAATTGAAGAGATGTTTGATAATGCGCTTGCAGCATCAGATGATCGAATTGAATTACATGGGCTGACACGCAAATTGCGTGACTTAACTGATTATGAAGACAGATTAGCCATGTTAGAGCTTGTGTGGATGGTGGTTCTGGCAGATGATCATCTAGATCACATGGAAGCTTCACTAATGCGCCGTCTGGCTGGCTTGCTTTATATTGAGGATGTTGATTCAGGCAAAGCTGCCAAATCAGCCCGTGCACGTCTTGCCCTTGCAGATTAAGTGAAATTGCAGTAAAACCCGCCTGAAATTCCATTCCAGCTTGTTACATAACAGAAAGCACCCCGTGCGATGACCTATATCGTTAATGATAAATGTATCATGTGCAAATACACAGATTGTGTCGAAGTTTGCCCTGTTGATTGCTTTTATGAAGGTGAAAATATGCTGGTGATTCACCCTGATGAGTGCATTGATTGCGGTGTTTGTGAGCCAGAATGCCCGCCAGAAGCGATTTTGCCAGATTCTGAGCCAGGGGCGCAGGCATGGTTGACTTTGAATAAAGATATGTCTGAAAAATGGCCTAATATCGGACAA
>JBMHCC010000048.1:0-5402 GCA_049890115.1 Puniceispirillaceae bacterium (SeqCode)
ATTACAGATGGTCAGCTTAGTATCGCAGGGCAGATGGTAAATGATGTTGTGCCTGCAGAGCGTGGTGTCGCGATGGTCTTCCAATCCTATGCGCTTTATCCACATATGACAGTCTTTGATAATATGGCCTTTGGTTTAAAACAGGCCAAGGTCAAATCAGATGATATAAATACACGTGTCCGCGCCGCGGCCAAATCATTGCAAATCACAGATTATCTGGACAGGCTGCCAAAGCATTTATCAGGTGGTCAGCGCCAGCGTGTTGCGATTGGCCGTGCTATTGTTCGTGATCCGCTGGTCTTCTTATTTGATGAACCTTTATCAAATCTTGATGCTGCTTTGCGTGTGCAAACACGTATTGAGATCGCCAAATTACATAGTGATTTAGATGCCACCATGATTTATGTTACACATGATCAGGTCGAGGCTATGACATTAGCAGACAGAATTGTTGTTCTGAATGCTGGCCATATTGAACAAGTTGGCACACCGTTAGAACTCTATAATAGTCCTGATAATCTGTTTGTGGCTGAATTTATTGGCAGCCCGAAAATGAATATTTTGGATGTGACCACTACATCAGGCAAAGTGATGCTTGATGGCACAAAACTTGCCAAAGCACCAAAAGATAAAGAAGCTGTGAAATTCGGCATTAGGCCAGAACATCTAGAAGTTACCACAAAAGCCAAAGCAAAATTAACAGCAACCATTCGCCATTCCGAACATCTTGGTGAATATGCGCTTGGTTATTGTACGATTGGTGATGCTGAAATTACGGTGAAAATCGAAGATCAGGTCACCTTGACCCCAGGTGATACAATTTACTTAAGCTTTGATGAGAGCCGCTCACATTTATTTGATGGTGATGGCCAGAAAATCTAGTTAAGTCTTAGGGCACTGGCAAAGGGTAAAAGATGACA
Organism: Puniceispirillaceae bacterium (SeqCode); assembly: GCA_049890115.1. Classification (GTDB taxonomy): domain Bacteria; phylum Pseudomonadota; class Alphaproteobacteria; order Puniceispirillales; family Puniceispirillaceae; genus UBA685. The sequence goes on from JBMHCC010000048.1 coordinate 921, forward strand.
TCTTGGGCAGAAACAGGCGTTTGCTATTATCCTGAACATTGGCCAGAATCGCTATGGGAGAGCGATGCAAAAGCGATGGTCGAAGCTGGCCTTAGCTGGGTCCGTATCGCTGAATTCTCTTGGATTAAAATGGAGCCAGAGCCTGGCATTTATGATTTTGACTGGCTTGATAAAGCGATATCAATTCTTGGTGATGCTGGCCTGAAAATAATCCTATGTACACCAACAGCGACACCGCCAAAATGGCTTGTTGATCAAATGCCTGATATGCTGGCTCGTGATCAAGATGGCCGCGTTCGTGGTTATGGGTCTCGTCGTCACTATTCTTTTTCGCATAAAGGCTATCGTGCTGAATGCGCACGCATCACTGAGCTATTGGCACAGCGTTATGGTGACAACCCTCATATCCAAGCATGGCAAACGGATAATGAATATGGTTGTCATGATACAGCTTTGTCATGGTGCTCATCTGCCCGTGATAATTTCCGCCTCTGGTTGCAAAACCGCTATCAGACCATAGAGAGGTTAAATCAGGCATGGGGAACCATTTTCTGGTCAATGGCTTACCGGTCTTTTGATGAGATTGAATTGCCAAATCTGACTGTCACAGAGGCTAATCCAAGTCACGCTATGGATTTCAGGCGTTTTGCCACTGATGAAATTGTCAGCTTTGATAAGCTGCAGACAGATATCATCCGCCGCTACGCTAAAAATCGTCCTATCAGTCATAATTTCATGGGTGATTTTAACCAGTTTAATGCCCGCCCTGTGGCAGCTAATCTAGAGATTGCTGGTTGGGATTCTTATCCGCTTGGTTTTTTGCAGAATATGCAGAAAGTGGCCCGCATCGATAAAAAACTACAGGCAGATTGTCTGCGTATTGGTGATCCCGATTTTCAGGCATTTCATCATGATCTTTATCGTGGGATGGCGCGCCTATGGGTGATGGAACAACAGCCAGGGCCAGTAAATTGGGCAGCTTATAATCCAATACCTTTGCCAGGTGCGGTGCGGCTCTGGTCGTGGGAGGCCTTTGCTCATGATGCTGAGGTGGTCAGCTATTTCAGATGGCGTCAGGCACCTTTTGCCCAAGAGCAAATGCATGCTGGTCTGATGCTGCGCGATAATAGTCCAGCTCCTGGCCTTGCTGAAGTCGCTCAGGTTAATGATGAGATTGCCCAAATTCAGCTTGGCCAAACAGGGCAGGCAGATATCGCCCTTATCCATGATTTTGAAGCTGATTGGCTATCAGAATTGGATGGTCAAAGTGAAGATTTTTACTATCTGCGCTTGATTTTGGATATGTATCGTGCGGTTCGTCAAAATGGCGGCTCACTTGATGTTATCAGTGCCCATGATGATTTATCAGGCTATAAATTGGTTCTTATGCCATCTTTGCTTCATGTGCCTGATGAGCTATTGCAACAGTTGGCACATTCTACTGCAGAAATTCTTGCAGGACCCAGAACAGGCATCAAAACAGCTGATTTCCAGCTGCCTGATAACTTGACGCAATCCCCGCTCGCAACAATAACAGGCATGCGCACCAGCCGCATAGATGCTCTGCCAGCTGAGTTGCCAGCAGCTGTTAGGTGGACAGATACTACAGGTCATGATCATCATGGTCATTTTGCCATCTGGCGTGAGGAAGGCATCATTTCAGGGCAATCAGATGGAGCAAGTGATGATGGCTTGCCTGTGATGGTTCATGGCAATCAAGCAAGCTATCTATGTGGCTGGCCAGATGAAAGGCTGCTGAAAGCTATTATCAAAGATAAAATGACAAAGGCTGGCATAGATTGTCATGATTTGCCAGATTATCTGCGTGTGCGTCAGCGCGGTAATCATCTGATTTTTACCCATTATGGACCGCAAGAGGCCATCATACCAGATAGCTATCAAGGTACTATTCTCTTGGGCAGCAAGGTGATGAAGCAAGCTGATGTGACAATAATGGAAAGTGCATAATATCAGCTAATTTGATGCCTATCAACCAACCAAGCATCAGGGTTTTTCTGAAATAAAGCATCAAGTGCCTGATCAGCTGTGTCACTTCTCAGCAAGGCAACAATGCAACCGCCAAAGCCTGCCCCTGTCACACGCGCCCCTAAAACACCCAGTGATTTTGCATCATCAACCAGCTTATCAAGGCTCTGACTTGTCACCTCATAATCATCACGCAAAGACGCATGGCTTTCATAAAATAATCTGCCAATTGTTACGGCATCTTGGTCTATCAATGCTTGTTTGGCTTGTATCACGCGGTCATTTTCACTGATGACATGACGGGCACGGCGTTTGACTGTTTCATCTGTGATAGCTGATAATTGTGACAGGTTGGCATCTCGCAAAATAGCAACATCACATAATCTAGCAGCTTCGATGGTTTGTGCCAGCCGCTCATTATAGGCACTGCTAGACAGGGTGCGTGAGCTGCCAGAATGGATCACAGCCAAATCGTGACCTTTCGGCAAATCCACCATCTCTGTGGCAAGAGACCGGCAATCTAGGAATAATGCCTGACCAGTTTTGGCATGAGCTACTGCCATCTGATCCATAATGCCACATTTTGTGCCAACATAATCATGTTCGATTTTCTGGCCAAGTAATGCCATTTCAGAGGCTTCTATCTGATGATGACAGGCAGCGCATAATGCTTTTAGCAACGCAATTTCAAATGCCGCTGATGAGGAGACACCTGCACCAGCTGGAATATCTGATTGCGTGCGCACCATCACACCTATGATATCACAGCCACGCTCTTGTAATAGCGCAATGGCACCTTTGACAAAAATAAGCCAGGAGTCTTGTGGCACCTCTGATAGGTCAGCTTCTGCCTTACCAAAGCTATCTGAAAAACCCGCAATTTTGGGAACATCACTCACAGCAACTTCTACGCTAATCGTCTGGCTTATCAGTGTTGGCATAACAAAGCCATCACAATAATCTGTATGTTCACCAATCAGGTTTACCCTGCCATGGGCTGTGGCACGCGCATCATAGGGCCTGCTGAAAAGCTGTTCAAATGAGGGGCTAGTCATCTGCTGGCTCTTCACCACGCAAAATACGTGCGGCACGCTCTGGGCTGAGGTCAACCAGAAACAACCCTGTGATCTGCTCAACAGATGCTAGATATTTCTGCTTTGTTTTTGCCCGTTTCAAAGGCTGAAAAGCCAGATAAAAATGAAAGCGACCTTCATAGCCCTTTGGTGCGACCTGCCAGGCAAGCGTATAGGGCATTGTGCCATCTATCGCTGTATCAAGCCGTTTGGCAGTGCGATCTGTCATCTGCGCCAGATCAGCAATCTCTGCATCTGTTAGATCTTGCGGCCCATCAACAGCGCGATGCGGCATCACCCAGCTTTCAAATGGATAGCGTGCCCATGGTGGGCAATAGCTAAGACTGTGTTCTGATTGTTCCAGAATAAGAGCGTTATCTATCTTGTCTGCCAGATCTGATAATGGCGCATCTTCTGCCATAGCATCTGCTTGTGTTTTCACAGGTTCAGGCAGAATAGACAGGCTATAAATCTGACCATGTGGATGGTCTAGCGTGACACCGATTTCTCGCCCTCGATTTTCAAAAGGCAAAGCCCAGATAATATCATCATGTTCATAAAGGCGTTTTATTTTATCGCCAACGGCACGGATTAATAAGGCAATGCGCTTATCACCAATGCTTGCCAGTGATGCATTATGATCAGCGCTATAAGAGACGACATCACATGCCCCTTTGCCTGAAATGGTCGCAACATCTAATTCTGGCGGCAGGCCAGCATCAAGAGATAAAGCTGAAAACCGATTAGTGAATATAGCAATTTCATAATCATCAACTGGAATATCACTTGGCCGCTCATTGCTTTCCATAGCGCAAAGCGGGCAATCAGCAGCATTTGGTAAAAAGGTACGACCCTGACGGGCAGAGGCATGGCCAACCCATTGCCGGCGCAAAGGATGCCAGCGCAAATGCGCATCACCACTTGCCACTGGAGGCAGGCCATCAAAGCAGTGATAGGTTTTTGGCTCTTCAGAATATAGCAACAGCTCTCTGCCGCCACCTCTGTCAATTTTGGCAAGGGCAAAACCCGCTTCTTTTTGACTTGTTATGCTGGCCATAGATGGTTCCTATTTGAACTCTGGAATCCAGCCCTGATGCGCCTCTAGCAAATCATCAACCATGTGCCAGATCTGATCTAAAGACAGCTCTGCTGCGGTATGCGGGTCAAGCATAGCAGCATGGTAAATCGCGTCTTTTTTACCTGTGACAAGAGCTTCAACAGTTAATTGTTGCACAGAGATGTTAGTTTGCATCAGACGGCTTAGGTGCAATGGTAATGCAGGGACAGATTGCGGTGTCAGCTTGCCTTTTGAGGTGATGCATGGCACCTCAACACAAGAATTAGCAGGCAGATCAGGCACATAGCCTTTATTCAGAACATTACCATAAATCACATCTTCCTCGCCTGTTACCATAGAGGTGAT
>JBMHCC010000049.1:0-60175 GCA_049890115.1 Puniceispirillaceae bacterium (SeqCode)
ACATCTGTGCCTTTTTCAAAAGCTGTCAGATAGGCCAGTATCTGTGTTGGCACAGTCAGAACAAATGGCATCAGCCACTCATTGCAATTTGGCAGACGGCAAGTAAAGCTGGCAAAATCAACCTTATCAGCACTATCTTCAGCTGCTAGCAGGATGATCTTTGCCCCGCGTGCTTGTGCCTCTTTCAAATTGCTGATGACTTTTTGGGAAAGACCATCTGAGCCAAGCAAACTCACCACAGGCAACCCATCTTCGATAAGAGCAATAGGACCATGCTTCATTTCACCAGCTGCAAAACCTTCAGCATGAATGTATGATAGTTCTTTGAGCTTTAACGCCCCTTCCATCGCAATTGGAAATAAATTATCTCTGCCCAGGAATAAACAGGAATGTGCCCGTGATAAATCATTAGCAACAGGGCGCAATTCGTCAAATAAAGACAAGGTTTTACCAATGAGGCTCGGCAGCATTTTCATATCTTCATGCATTTTGCCAGCTTCTTCACTGCTAATTGTGCCTTTTACTCTGCCAAGCGCAATCGCAAGAGACAGCAAGGCTGTTAGCTGAGCGGTAAATGCCTTGGTAGATGCCACACCAATCTCAGGGCCAGCTCGAGTTGGCAGAATAACATCAGCTTCTCTTGCAATGGTGGAATGGTCAACATTGACGAGCCCCATTGTGGAAAGCCCCTGCTCGCTGGCATGACGCATAGCCATCAAAGTATCAAGGCTTTCCCCTGATTGAGAGATGGCAATCGCATGGCTAAGATGGCTTGTAACAGGGCTGCGATAGCGATATTCAGAGGCAACCTCTACACTCACAGGTACATTTGCCAGCTTTTCAATCCAATAACGCCCGACAAGACCAGCATAATGGCTTGTGCCAGCTGCCAGCAATACAATGCCTGTTACAGAGGCAAGTGTGTCATCATCCATACCAGCTGATAAAATACCAGCTTCATTGGTCATAGCTGCTAGCGTATGCGCAATCGCATCAGGCTGTTCATGAATTTCTTTTTCCATGAAATGGCGATAACCACCTTTGTGAACTAGACCAGGGCTAGCGGCGACAATCACTTCTTCACGATTAACAATGACATGATTATGGTCAAAAATCGTTACTTCATCACGACGAATAACGGCATAATCACCATCTTTTAAATACACGACACGGCGGGTTAAATCAGACATCGCCATCGCATCAGATGCCACAAAGCTAGCATCATCACCAATACCAATCGCTAACGGCGATGCATTACGTGCGACCAGCAGGCAATCATCAAAGGCCTTGACCAAGATAGCCAGCGCATAGGCACCTTCAATGCGTGCTAGTAATGCTTTTAGCAATGCTGCTGGCTCATCAATGGTTTTCAGCAATTCTACACCAAGGTGGCTGATCACTTCGCTGTCAGTATCTGATTGGAATTCATGGCCAAGTTCTTGTAACTCAGCGCGTAATTCCTGATAATTTTCGATGATGCCATTATGCACCACAACAACAGAATCAGAGGCTAAATGCGGGTGCGCGTTTGATTTAGTGACACCGCCATGTGTTGCCCATCTAGTATGACCAATGCCAATCTTTCCAGACATGTCACTATCATTCATGATGTCGACCAGATTTTGTAACTTGCCAACAGCCTTTTCCAGCATGATATCGCCATTATTCAAAACAGCGATACCAGAGCTGTCATAGCCACGATATTCAAGCCGCTTCAGACCATCAAGAAGAATAGATGTACTTTCACCGTCACCAACATAGCCAACAATACCGCACATAAAACAACCTCTTATTTCTAGAATCCAACATCACCAAAGAATTGGGGGATTCAAAATCACATATCCTTATTACCGTTCTAAACGATAGGCAGAGTTATGACCAGATGAAGATGAATTCTTTTGAAGTTTTTAGCCAATTTGACTATAAAAAACGCATGGAAGATCATGTTACATTTACCAGCTATATTCTGGCTGCTGGCCATGGCAAACGTTTGAACTCTGCCCTAGCCAAGCCGCTCCATCCCATTGGTGGCAAAGCAATGCTTGGCTGGGTCATTGACACAGCGATGATGGCAGGCGCCAATCACCTTTGTGTGGCAACCAATCCTGCCAATCATCAGGTGACAGATTTCACCAAAAAACACTATCCAGATATGGCGATTGCTTATCAAGATCCCCCCCAAGGTACAGGCCATGCTGCGCAATGCGCTTTGGCAGAAGCGGGAACAGCAAACCAGCCTGTTTTGGTATTATTTGGTGATACACCACTTATCACAGCTGAGACATTACAACGCCTTGCTTGTGCTATTACAGATGGTGCTTCGCTTTGTGTCTTAGGATTTGAAGCTGCTAATCCAGCTGGCTATGGCAGGTTGAAAACAGATCAAACTGGCAAGCTGATTGCGATTATCGAAGATGCGGACGCCAATGAAGCAGATAAAGCAATCACCACTGTGAATGCTGGTGTGATGGCATTATCACCTGACTGTGCCGCCACCTATTTGCCAAAATTATCAAATAATAATGCCCAAGGGGAATATTATCTGACAGATCTGGTGGCACTTGCCAATGATGCAAATGAAACAGTGCGGCTTGTTCTGGCAGATGGCAATGAAGTGCAAGGGGTAAATAGCCGCTCTGACTTGGCTCTTGTCGAAGCTGCTTTACAGCAACGCCTGCGCCATGCTGCAATGGCTGCTGGCGTGACATTAACAGCACCTGAGACGATTTTCCTATCTGCTGATACCCAATTATCTCGTGATATTGTGATTGAACCTCATGTTGTCTTTCAAGGGCGTAATCACATTGGCGAAGGCACTCTTATTCGCTCATTCAGCCATATAGAAGGTGCTGTCATTGGTGATAGGGCTGTTATTGGCCCTTATGCCCGTTTGCGCCCTGGCACTGAATTATCAGATGGCGTCAAAATCGGTAATTTTGTTGAAACAAAAAATGCACAATTTGCGAAAGGCGCAAAGGCCAATCATCTATCTTATATTGGTGATGCATCTGTTGGTGAAAAAGCCAATATTGGTGCTGGCACGATCACATGTAATTATGATGGATTTGATAAGTTTAAAACAGAGATTGGTAAAGGTGCTTTTATCGGCTCAAACACAGCATTGGTTGCCCCTGTGACCATTGGGGATGGTGCGATTATTGGCGCTGGCTCTACGATCACAAAATCTGTTGACCATGATGACCTTGCATTGACAAGAGCACCGCAACGCACCCTTCAACAGGGCGGCAAAGCCTTTCGAACACGCAAAGGAAAATAGCTTATGCAGCCAGCACAGGACATTGCAAAACGTCTTGATAGGATTTGTGGCCACCATATTTTGGTGATTGGCGATGTGATGCTTGACCGCTTTATTGATGGCAAGGTTGAACGCATCTCACCAGAAGCACCTGTCCCTGTTCTCAGCCACACCAAACAAACAGCTATGCCTGGCGGTGCTGCCAATGTCGCACGCAATCTTTGTCAGCTTGGCATTATGACAAGCCTAATTGGCATTGTTGGCAATGATGATGAAGCTGGTATCCTAGCTGATGAGCTATCTCATCTAGCAGGGCTTGCCTATCACCCTATTACAGATGATAGTCGCCCAACCACAACAAAAACACGCTATCGTTCTGGCACACAACAGATTTTACGTGTTGATAATGAGGTCAAACACCCGATTTCTGAGGCACATCTGGCTAGTGTGATGAAGCTGGTTCAAGCGCAAATGACCAAGACAGATATCATCATCCTATCAGATTATGCCAAAGGCTGCCTTACCACAGATCTCATCGCTGCTGTGATAAAGCTGGCAAAACAACATGATAAGATAGTTATGATTGACCCGAAATCAGATGATTTTTCACGCTATCATGGCGCTAGCTATGTCACCCCTAATCTCAGCGAGCTGGCAGGTGCGGCCAAGCTGACAGATACTTCCTTGGATGCGATTGGCAAAGCTGCCAAAAACCTTTGCCAAACACATGATATATCAGCCATCCTGACAACCTTATCAGCACGCGGCATGCAGCTATCTGATAGCTCAGACACCAACCATCATATCCCATCTATTGCAAAGGATGTGTTTGATGTCTCTGGTGCTGGTGATACGGTTGTATCGACATTTGCAGCTGCATTAGCATCAGGGGCAGAGCCTATTGAAGCTATGGATTTTGCCAATTTAGCTGCCTCTATTGTAGTCTCTAAACCTGGTACTGCAGCATTGACAGCTGGCGAGGTCATTGCAGCATCTGATTTATCAGAACAATCATCTTATGATTTAAATAACTTAACAACGCCTATTGCTGAATGGCGCAAACAGGGATTGCGAATTGGTTTTACCAATGGCTGTTTTGATTTGCTTCACCCTGGCCATCTGCATGTCTTGCGCGAGGCAGCCAGGCTATGTGATAGGCTTATCGTTGGCGTGAATAGTGATCAATCTGTAAAAGCCTTGAAAGGGCCATCACGCCCTATTCAGCCAGAGGCAATGCGTGCCCAATCATTGGCCAGCCTGCCTTATGTTGATGCCGTTATCATTTTTGATGATGAAACACCTTTGAAATGTGTTGAGACCATCTCGCCTGATTGCCTTATTAAAGGTGGTGATTATCAAGCCGAAGAGATTATCGGGGCATCTCATGTGATAGAAAATGGCGGCAGCGTCCAAACCATTGCATTATTGCAAGGTCATTCCACTACCGCCATTTTACAAAATTCATAGAACAGGCCGCCTATTCATCAGCGGCTGTTCCCACCTCGATAAATTCCTGATCAATCTTTGGCAAAGGCGCATCTGTTAATGTTGCCTCAAATGCTTCAAGACGCTTATAGATCGAAATCAATTCGATGATGGTCGTCCAGCTATTGACCAAAAACTGAAATGAATTTGAAACCTGACCAAAGGCCGATAAAATCTGGGTCATAATACCAAAGGTTATTTGACCAGCAGCAATGGTAGGGATCAAAATCAATGTCGCAAAGATATTATCTGTTTGCAGATACAGCCCACGCGCCACATTGAAATACATATAATGGAAATAGATCCTGAAATAGTTGCGCCTAACATTGCTGAATAATTCTGCCAATGTTGGTGGTGTTGCACGTGTTTCATCATCTTCACCATAGACAAGCTCTTTACGAAAAGCTGCTTCAACACGCTGATTGCGGAATTGCAAACCTGGCAGCTTTATCCCCACAATTGCCAAAAGACCTGTGCCAAATAACGCCCACAAGATAGCGGCGGTGACAAGCGGTGCTGGAATAGCGCCAACCAATGGCAATTCGGTTACATGGACAGATAGTGACAGAAGCACAGGCAAAAAGGCAAATAAGGTCATAACCGCATCAACAATATTAACGCCTAGCCCCTCCATAATGCCAGCAAAGCGCATGGTATCTTCTTGAATACGCTGTGAGGCCCCCTCAATATGGCGCAAACGCCCCCAGTGAGATGTATAAAACTCATTCATCGCTGTGCGCCAGCGGAAAATATAATGCGAGACGAAAAAGCGTGTCAGCACGTAAATCACAACCCAGACAGAGGCAATTTCAAAAAACGTGCCAATCAGACCTAGCAACTCTGATGCTGGAACAGCTTCCTCACCACCAAGCGCAGTTTGCAACCTGTCATAAAAAGGGCGATACCAGTTATTAATCGCTACTGAAACCTGCACACTATAATAGGTGGAAAATAAAATCAGCATCGAGCCAGCAATAGACCACCATTGCCAGCGATGCGGGCTGAAATAAAACCAAAATGCACAAAATATGGCGCAAATCAGGAAAAAATAGAGGTAAAACCACAAAAATTCAGCTGATATGAAATAGCCAAGCCCAATGATTGGCGGGGTGCCTTCCTCAGCAAATTCAAAGCCAATCGCTGTTCCCATGGTATCGCCAACACCATACCAAACGGCGACGACAAAAATGACCCATGCGATTGCGCTGGAAAAAAATAATTTTGGTCGTGGAAAAAATGACTGAAACATAATTTACCTCTTTTCCTGATTGCTCTAATGCCGTGACAATTTCAGGCTTAGATCTTCATCTTCTAAATCGCCATTGACCGCCATAGCATTAACTAAACCAAGAGCGATAAACACAGTCAACATTGCAGTGCCACCATAAGAAATTAATGGCAATGGCACACCAACCACAGGCAGCAAGCCTGTAACCATGGCGATATTCACAAAGACATATAAAAATAGCATCCCGCTTATGCCAATACAGACCATTCTGCCAAAGCGGTGCTGGATACGCCAAGACAGGCGTAAAATTGACAGAAAGATAATGAAATAAACAGCCAAGACAAACAAATTGCCGATAATGCCAAATTCTTCACCTATCATCGTAAAGACAAAATCTGTTTGCTTTTCAGGCAAATAATTTAATTGGCTTTGCGATCCCATCAAAAACCCTTTGCCAAAAATACCACCAGATCCAAGTGCAATCTTGGATTGTGTAATCTGAAACCCTGCCCCTAGCAAATCATCACCTGGGTTAAAAAAGGTCAGAATACGCTGTTTTTGATAATCATATAAATTGGCCCATAAAACAGGCAAAGAGCCAATAAAAGCAGCCAATAGTAAAAAGATATAACGATATGGCATGCCTGCTGCAAAAATAACCAATAGGCCGCCTGCTAGTATCATTAAGGATGTGCCAAGATCAGGCTGAACCAAGACAAGTGCAAATGGCAAGGCCACCATCACAAAAGCTGGTATATAATAGATGAATGAGCGTAATTGTTCTGGTGTTCTGTCAGAAAAATAGCGAGATAACACAAGAATAACGGCTAATTTTGCTGGCTCTGATGGCTGAAAATTCAAGGGGCCAAGCGCAATCCATCTGGTTGAACCCTGCCCGAACCCTATCACCTGCAATGCCAGCAAGATGATAAGAGCCCCAACATAAACCAAATAGGCTGATTGATGGATAAGCCTGATCGGTATCAGGACAATGCTAAACATCATTAGTGCGCCAACCGCTGCTCTGACGATATGACGCTCAGCCCATGGGCTCCACGACCCTTGTGAGGCAGAATAAAGAGCTAATGCGCCAATCAGAGACAAAATAGCAACCGCTAGCACCATGCTCCAAGGTAATTGCCATAATCGGGAGAATAATACGCGCATCACACACCTTTGACTTTGATGGTATGTTGCAAAATATCACGCGCGATTGGTGCTGCCATAGATGAGCCACTACCGCCATGTTCAACTACTACAACCGCTGCATAGCGCGGGTTTTTTCGAGGAGCATAGGCCACAAATAGCGCGTGATCACGCTCTTTCCAAGGCCTATCAATATTATCAATAATACCAGCCTCACGCTGTTCTTTGGTAATGCGTTTTACCTGTACAGTGCCTGTCTTTCCCGCCAGACCATATTCATCCAAATCATAGCGCCTTGCCGTACCTAGCGGACCTGTTAGGACATTTTCCATCCCTTGTTTGACAACACGCACAATAGATGGCGCAATATTTAAAGGGGCAAATTCAGGCGTTTCACCATCAGATGTTAGACGCGGTGTAATCGCTCTTTTGCCATCAGCCAACCGTGCTGTCATCACCGCAAGCTGCATTGGTGTTGTCAGAACAAATCCCTGGCCAATCCCTGCAACCACAGTCTCACCAGGTGTCCAAACAGTGCCTCTTGCAGCTTTCTTCCAATCACGATTTGGCATAATACCAATTTTTTCAAATGGCAGATCAAGCCCTGAAACAGCACCAAGGCCAAGCCGTTTTGCCATATCATGAATGCGGTTAATGCCTGTCTTTAAGGCAATTTCATAGAAATAGACATCACAAGAACGCTCTAGGGCCTGTTTCACATTCAAAGATTGATGACCTTGATCAAACCAGCAATGGAACTTGCGATCACCAAATTCCATGTGCCCCTCACATGTATAGCGGGTCTTTGAATTAATAACACCCGCCTCTAATGCTGCTGCTGCGACCACCATTTTAAAGGTTGAACCTGGTGCATATAAACCAGATATAGCGCGATTTAACAAAGGTGTGCGTGGATGGTTGCTAAGCCGTTTCCAATCACGTGTTAGCAATCTTTCTGAAAATAAATTGGGATCATAAGATGGCGCTGATACCATTGCCACCATATCACCATTGCGCACATCCATCACAATCGCAGCACCTGATTCTGGCGGAATAAAGCGATCTTTCTCATCACGCAGAACCAGATCATCACCAGCCGCAAAATGCGCTCTGAGCTCTTCATTCTTGGTCAGTGCTTGTTGGATATTTGCAATATCTTCGACTTTTTCAGAGCGCCCTACGCGCAATCTCTCATAGGCATAGGCCTGGATTTCCATATTCAAGGTTAGCTTGGCATCTTTGCCTTGTTCTGGATGCTTATCTGTTAAGATACGCACAGCCTTGCCAAGTGAATTAATCTCTATCCTATCAAGACCAGGTTCACCACGCAGCTGATTTTCAAGCGCATATTCAACACCCACCTTGCCAGTGCGAATATCTGGCAGCCTGCCCCATTGTGGTTCTTCTTCTAGCTCTTTGGGCGTCACAGGTGATACATAGCCAGTTATATGACCTGTTAAATGCGCTTGCGGATAAATACGGCGATAACGCTTGCTAAAGCTAGTACCTGATAATAGAGATGACCGCACAGCTAATTGTGATAAATCACGCTGTGTTAAGTCAGATTTGATTGTGATCGGAATAAAACGTGGCTGCGATTGCGCCACTTTCACTATATCGGTGATATCTTCATCATCAAGGTCGATAATGCGCGCCAACTGGCTTAATAATTGGGTTAAGTTTTTGGTATTGGATGGCGTGACGCTCAAAGAATAAGTCTCTGTATTGCCTGCAATTAAGCGATTGCCAGAATCAAAGATTCGGCCTCTGGCAGGTGTCACAGCCCGTGTATTAAATTGATTGGAATCTGATAATTTTGACCAGCCAGCACTTTGGGCAATTTGCAGCTGATATAAACGCCCTGTCAAAAGCAATCCAAGCGCAATTTGACCGCCGCCAATAATCATATTGCGGCGTGACATCCTGGCATGAAGTTCTTTTTTCTGTTTGCGTTTATTCTTCATTGATTAAAAAGCACCATTTTTTCTGATTATCGCTGTGATGCCTGTATCGATATTTGTGCCAATCTTGTCACAATGACATGGATAAAGGGATAAATTAACATCGTTACACCAAATTGAAAAATCACAGATTGCAAATTAATTAGCTGCCAGCTTCCCACCATGAAAAACAATGATTGCAAGCCAGCCATTATCAACATTGCCAACCCAAAACCCTGCCAGATCTCAAGAAAATCGCGTTGCTCAGCAAATGGCAATAATGACCTTGTGATAGCTAGACTGACTAATATGGCGAAAGTTTGGCTGTGATAAAGCGAATTAAAGAATATATCAGCTAAAATGGTGACAATAAAAATTGATAAAAATGGTAATGCAACAGGATAAAATACCACTAATACAAAATAAATCGCAAAGCTAAGCCATGGCACAGCAAATAAAAACAAATCAAGATGAGATAACGCACCTTCAAATAACGCCACGAAAAACAACACAACAGCGACCATGAATTGCAGCGAAATATAGGATTTCAAACGTGCTTTTTCAAAATAGGCCTTGGTGATCATTGCAGCAGCTCCGCCGCGTTAACACCTTCTAGGAGCCGCTTATCATCCTCTGGATTTAAGGGTCTGAAAAAGCTCTCTAAATCATTGAAATCAATCTCATCAGTTTGACCATCCTGATTGGTCAGAACAGAGACATAGCTAATTTGCTGAAAGGCGACTGACGGCGTTATAACAATGTTATTTTCACTAATTGATTGCACCCTGCCAACTGGAATGCCTGCTGGCAAAATGCCGCCATGACCTGAGGTTAACACCAATTCACCTATTTTCGGCTGTGCTTCAAGAGGCAAAAAATCGAGCGAAAGGCGCTCTGTATTATTGCCCATGACCAAGGCTGGCCAGCTAGAAGATGATAATAAAACAGGAATTTTTGAGTTCACATCTGATAATAATAGAACACGTGCGGTGCGCCTACTTATCTCAATAATATAGCCGATTAGGCCATCAGCATTAACAACAGCATTGCCACGTTTAATGTGATGCCCTTCATCTATTTCCAACAACAATGTCTGGGCAAAACTGCCACCTGGTGCGGCAATCGCGCGTGCGGTAACAGGTGTTAAATCTGTTGTGGCTGATGCCCCTAGAACAGTTTTCAGTTGCCTGTTTTCAGATTCTAGGATTTCAGCACGTCTTTGCCAGCGTTTCAGCCTGTCATTTTCATTTTGCAAACGGACATTTTCAGCCCGAAAAGCAGCCAGAGTACGCATGCCGCCAGCCATGGTCTCAATCGCGCGCACCGGTGTTGCGACAACATCATAGATAGGGGCGATGAGATTTGAGATACCGCTTTTGGCAGCACGCAATGTGTAAACGTCAAATTTGCCAATGAAAATAAGCGCAAAGCTGAGGATCAGCAAAATGAGCTGCAAAGACAGACGTGAAGATGAGCCCCGTGAACCACCGCCCCGACGCGCCACTTTTCTCTAGGCTCCGATTAGAACATGCCGCAGCGTTTTCAGCTCTTCCAGACAGCGACCTGTGCCCATCACAACACATGATAGCGGATCTTCGGCAATCGAAATTGGCAAACCTGTTGCCTCACGCAATACAGAATCAACCTCACGAAGCATGGCACCGCCACCTGTCAGGACAATCCCTTTTTCCACAATATCAGCTGCCAATTCTGGTGGGGCCTGTTCCAACGCCATTTTCACGCCTTCAACGATTTGGCGCATTGGATCAGAAATCGCTTCTGCCACCTGAATTTCAGAGATATTAATTTCTTTTGGAACACCATTAACAAGGTCACGACCGCGCACTTCTGTTTTCTGGCTTTGCCCTTTTTCAGGACGGCGTGCAATACCAATGGTTTTCTTAATACGTTCTGCTGTGGTCTCACCAATCAGCAAATTATGTGTCCGGCGCAGATAGGCGATAATTGATTCATCAATTTTATCACCGCCAACACGAACTGAATGGGCATAAACAATATTACCCAAAGACAAAATCGCGACTTCTGTTGTTCCACCGCCAATATCAACAACCATTGACCCTGACGGTTCTGTCACAGGCAAATTCGCACCAATAGCAGCTGCCATTGGCTCTTCAATCAAAAAGACACGTCTTGCACCAGCTGCTTCAGCTGATTCTTGAATGGCTCTCCGTTCAACAGCGGTTGAACCAGATGGCACACAGATAATCATTTGTGGGCTGGCGATTGATAATCTGCCATTCACCTTGCGGATGAAATGTTTAATCATCTCTTCTGCAACTTCAAAATCAGCGATCACACCATCTGCCATAGGGCGAATAGCACGAATATTACCTGGTGTTTTACCAAGCATCACTTTGGCTTCTTCACCCACAGCTAGCACTTGTGTTTTACCACGCACCTCTGCCATCGCAACAACAGATGGTTCATTCAGCACAATGCCTTTGCCTTTTACATAGACAAGCGTATTTGCTGTACCAAGATCAATGCCAATATCAGCTGATAGAAAACCAAAAAGTGAGCCTAACATGAAATTCTAGTCCCGATTTATTTTGTTAGAAAAAATGGTCGCTAGCTAGCGACCATTTTAGTTTTACAGATAGTTGAGAAGAAAATCTAGTTTTTGTCCTTATCAACCAAACGGTTTGATCCAATCCACGGCATCATACCACGCAAATTCGCACCAACTTCTTCGATTGAATGCTCTGCATTGCGGCGACGTGTTGCCTTAAAGCTTGTCTGACGGACTTTATTTTCAAGCATCCAGTCACGTGTGAAACGACCTGACTGAATATCTTCAAGAACACGCTTCATCTCTGCTTTTGTTTCAGCTGTGATGATGCGAGGGCCTGTGACATATTCGCCATATTCAGCTGTGTTAGAGATTGAGTAATTCATGTTGGCGATACCACCTTCATAAATCAAATCAACAATCAGCTTTACTTCATGCAAACATTCAAAATAGGCCATTTCAGGAGCATAGCCTGCTTCAACCAGTGTCTCATAGCCAGCTTTGATAAGCTCAACCAAACCACCACATAGCACAACCTGCTCACCAAATAGATCAGTTTCGCATTCTTCTTGGAATGTTGTTTCAATGATACCTGAACGGCCACCGCCAACACCGCTGGCATATGATAGGCCAATATCATGGGCATTACCTGATGCATCTTGGTGAATAGCAATCAAACATGGCACACCGCCACCTTTGACATATTCACCGCGCACTGTATGGCCTGGGCCTTTTGGTGCCACCATGAAAACATCAATATCAGAACGTGGTTCAATCAGGTTAAAATGAACATTTAAACCATGCGCAAATACCAATGCCGCACCAGGGCGGATATTAGCAGCGATTTCCTGTTCATAAATATCAGCCTGCAATTCATCAGGTGTCAGCATCATGATAACATCGCCCCAAGCAGATGCCTCAGCCACTGTCATCACCTTAAAACCAGCTGCTTCGGCTTTGGCAATAGTTGAAGAGCCTTCACGAAGAGCCACTGCCACATCAGAACAGCCACTATCTTTCAGGTTCATGGCATGGGCATGACCTTGTGAGCCATACCCTACGATGACAACCTTCTTTGATTTAATCAGACCAATATCGGCGTCCTGATCATAATATACGCGCATCATTATCTCCTTTGATGTCCAAGGGGGCTGCTAGAAATATCAACAGCCAAAAAAACTGGTTTTAGGTAATAGCCTTTAATCAGTGATTGATAAAGTGCTATTTTCAGCAAATCATCTTATGCCTTTTGATTTTCATTGCGATTAACGCTAGGCTGGTAAATCAATATCGCTACCACGTGAGATAGCTGACACACCTGTTCTGGCAATTTCGGTTGTTCCAAGAGACTGCATTAATTTGATAAAGGCGGTCACTTTCGAAGATGAGCCTGTCACCTCAAAGACAAAACTTTCCAAGGTGCTATCAAGCGTGCGGGCACGAAAGCTATCAGCCACACGCAATGCTTCAATGCGCTTTTCACCATCATTGACAATCTTTACCAAAGCAAGCTCACGTTCCACATGTGGCCCCATGACTGTCAAATCCTGAACTGAATAGACAGGCACTTGGCGTTTTAGCTGCTCTTTTATCTGCTCAATCACCATTGGCGTACCGCTTGTTACAATCGAAATGCGCGACCAGTGGCGTCTGTCATCAACTTCAGACACTGTCAGGCTTTCAATATTATAACCACGGCCAGAAAACAGACCAACAACGCGTGCTAATACACCTGGTTCATTTTCCACAAGCACTGAAATGGTATGTGTTTCAACTGCTGTTTTATCAAACATGTTCAAACAGGGCTCCTCTTGTCCCATATTCGTGATTTTTCAATAAAGGGCTTGGTTAAACAAGAACCTTACCTTCTTCAGAAATCGCATCTTCTGTATCTTCTGGGCCTAAGATCATATCACAATGCGCGGCACCTGACGGGATCATAGGGAAACAATTTTCTTCTTTTGCCACGCGAATATCAGCAATGACAGGCCCATCTGTCGCCAACATTTCAGTAATCACCCCATCAAGATCATCAACTGATTGCGCAACCAAACCCTTCATGCCAAAAGTATCAGCCAATTTTGTAAAATCTGGCAATGAAGCAGAATAGCTTTCTGAATAACGACCACCATGAATCAGCTGCTGCCACTGGCGCACCATACCCATCCATTCATTATTGATGATGAACATTTTCACAGGCAGGCGATATTGTGCCAAGGTTGATAATTCCTGCATATTCATCATAAAGGATGCTTCACCGGCAATATCAATCACTGTGGCATCTGGATGTGCCACCTGAACGCCCATCGCAGCTGGCAGGCCATAGCCCATTGTGCCAAGACCACCAGAGGTCATCCATCTATTAGGACCATGGAAATGGAAATATTGTGCCGCCCACATTTGATGCTGACCAACCTCTGTTGTGACATACACATCTTTTTTGCGTGTCATCTCATAAAGGCGATGAATAGCATGTTGTGGCTTAATGATCGGGCTATCTTGGCGATAAGCAAGGCATTGACGAGAGCGCCAGCCTTCAATTTGTTTCCACCATTTTGCCAAAGATGGCTTATCAGCAGCGAAAGACTGTGCCTTCATTTCTGTCAGCAATGCTTTCATAATTTCATTCGCATCACCAATAATGCCCAAATCAACACGTACATTCTTATTGATTGATGATGGGTCTATATCACAATGCACTTTTGCAGAGCTTGGCGAGAAATCTGACAATTTACCAGTTACACGATCATCAAAACGTGCGCCGATATTAAGCATGAAATCACAATTATACATTGCCAAATTGGCTTCATAGGTGCCATGCATCCCCAACATGCCTAGGAACTGGTCATGCGCTGCATCAAGAGCGCCAAGACCCATCAAGGTCAAAGTGGTAGGCCAGCCTGTTTGATTCACAATCTCAGTCAGAGAGGCAGAGGCTTCAGGACCACTATTAATGATGCCGCCGCCACCATAAATCACAGGGCGTTTTGCCTGCTTCATCATTGCAACTGCTTTTTTGATTGCCTCTGGATCTGGCTTTGTCACCGGATTATAGCGATGCGTAACAGGACTTGCTGGCTCTTTTAGCTGATAAGGGGCATCAAGCATCAAAATATCTTTTGGCAAATCAATCACAACAGGACCAGGGCGACCTGTGCGCGCCACATAAAACGCCTCTTCGACTGATTTCTGCAAAGCCTCTGATTCTTTCACCAGATAATTATATTTCGTGGCAGGGCGCGTAATCCCAGATGTGTCAGCTTCCTGAAACGCATCTGTACCAATCAGATGACTAGGCACCTGACCTGTCAGACATACCACTGGAATTGAATCCATCAGCGCATCTGTCAGACCTGTCACAGCATTTGTCGCACCTGGCCCTGAAGTGACCAAAACAACACCAGTCTTGCCAGTTGAACGCGCATAACCTTCTGCTGCATGAACAGCAGCTTGTTCATGACGAACCAAAATATGACGGATTTTGTTATTTTTGAACAATGCATCATAAATAGGCAGCACTGCACCACCTGGATAGCCAAAAATAACCTCAACACCCTCATCTTCCAGCACCTTCAGCAATAATTCGGCACCAGGCATCATCTGCTTTGATGGTTGCGCTTCATTTTGTTTTGCATCATCTGTCTGTGACATGTCACTTCATCCTGTTCACGGTTAAAAGATGGCACCGGCCCATCAGCTATAATCCCAAAAACAAACAAGCCAGCCTCACCCCTTTTTTTAGAGCATAGGCGGCCTGTCTTAATCGAAAATCATACCAAAACACTTGGTTTACAGGGATTATTTAGGGAAAATGCCTGATAATGTCAATGATTATTTTAAAATATTTGCAAAGAATTCTGAATTTTTACTTTTCAAATATGTCTCTTCAAAAAGATAATTTGTTATAAAATTATTACGAAAAAAGGTGAATTGCCGTTTTGCATATCGTCTTGATTCTTGTGATGCTGCTAATATGGCTTCCTCTTTTGTCATCTCACCATTTAAAAAAGAGGCAATTTGCGGCACACCAACTGCTTTCATAACAGGCAGCTTTGGTGGCAGATTTCGCGCTAATAATGTTGCCACTTCTGGCACCGCCCCGTTATCCCACATCGCCTTGAAACGTTGATTTATGCGCTGATATAATTGCTCTCTTTCTGGCAGGATTGTGAAATTGAAACAGCGCCCTGATAGGTGGCCTTGTTGCGGGTCGTTTTGCCAGTCACTTAATTTACGGTTTGTATGGCGGAACACTTCAATAGCTCTTGTAATGCGCTGGCTATCACCAGCTGCTAGTCGGGCAGCCAACTCAGGGTCAATGGCTTGCAATTCAGCTAGCATCTGCACCCCGCCTTTTTGCGCATGCTCTTTTATCACAGCTTGATGAACATCTTCTGGGATATCTGGTATGGCTGACATGCCATGCTGCGCCGCATTAAGATATAAGGCAGTGCCGCCACATAAAATTGGCACACAGCCAAGCGCCCTCACCCGTGCCACTTCTTCTCTAACAAGATGCAGCCATTTTCCAACAGAACAAGCCTCTGCACCATCAAGCACATTATAGAGGCGATGCGGCACTTGGCTTTGTTCATCATCATCAGGACAGGCTGTTACCACAGATAGATCACGATAAATTTGCATTGAATCGCCATTAATGATAACGCCATCACAGGCTTTTGCGATATCAATGGCCAGGGCAGATTTACCGCTGGCTGTCGGTCCAGCTACGATTATCGTATCTGTTCTTGGATTAAAAGAAGAGCTCATGACATTTTGTTAAAACAAGAGGCGTTACCATGCAAGCATTCCTGCTATTCACAACCGCTCCAGAAACGAACCAGCTTTCAGATATCACAGCCTATTGCCGTTCTATAACATCTCATGACCCTATTATTTTGTCGCAATCTCAAGAATTGGGACAAGCTGTCATGGTGGCTATTGATGATGATCCTAGCGTTGCTGTTCACCGTGATTGGGCTGAGAGGCGTCATTGTGATGCTAACATCCTAGCAGCGGCACCGCAGAAACAATCACTTTTATTATCAGACATGGATAGCACCATCATCACAGAAGAATCCCTTGATGCGCTCTCAGAAATGGCAGGTATGGGAGAGGCTGTTAAAGCCATCACAGCTAGAGCGATGGCAGGTGAGCTTGATTTTGCTGAAGCGTTAGAAGAACGATTGCTAATGCTAAAAGGGCAACCTGCCAGCCTATTAGATGACATTATCAAACAGACAGAGATTTTTGACGGTGCTGACAAGCTAGTTGGTACAATGCGCAAACATGGTGCACGCTGCCTGCTTGTATCAGGCGGCTTTACCTTTTTAACAGCACCCATTTCTGAAAAGCTGGGGTTTCATCATCATTTTGCTAATGATTTGGCCATCACAGATGATAAATTGGCTGGATATGCTAATCCTCCCATTTTGGATAGCTCTGCCAAATACCGCATCATGCATGAAGAAATGGCAGAACTAGGCATCACATCTGATGCTGTTATGACCATTGGTGATGGTGCAAATGATATTCCAATGCTGAAGGCAGCTGGGCTTGGCGTTGCATGGCGTGCTAAGCCGATTGTGAAGGGTGAAATCGCTCTCCAGCTCAATCATAGCTCCCATTGTGGTGGGCTGTTTTTACAAGGCTATAGCGAGACAGAGATTATCTAAAAAAAAGAGAGCACATGCTCTCTTTTCTTTTGTTGAAATGATTATGTGTCACATCATGATGATGACGCCTGCCTATTCATCCTTTTTCAGAAATGAGATTTGGACAAAGCGGTTTTGACCATCACGCTGAACAAGCATCAAAATACCTGAGCGACCTGCTTCTCTGGCATCATCAATACCTTTCGATAGCTCTTCGATAGAGGTAATACGGTTCTGCCCAAATCGTGCAATGACATCACCAGCCTGCAAGCCTTTTTCTGCAGCAGGGCTGCCAGCAATCACTTCAGTGACGATGACAGCTTCGGTGTTTTCCTCTAGCCCATATTCACTTGCTAAATCAGCTGTCAGCTGTTCAACGCTAAAGCCTAAATCACCGAAAGATTTGCTATCTTGCTTGGTTGGCTCACCACTTAATAATCCACCATTTTCAGCTTGCTCTAGCTCGCCAAGGCGCACGTCAAGCATCATTTCTTTGCCATTACGCATCAAGATAACTTTGACTTCTTTATCAACATCAGTTTCAGCAACAATTCGCGGCAGATCGCGCATACGCTCAATCTCCTTGCCATCAAAGCTGATAATTACATCACCTGCTTCAATACCGCTTTGCTCTGCTGGCCCGCCTTCTGTTACGTTCGACACCAAAGCACCAGCTGCTTTATCTAGACCAAGGCTTTCTGCGATATCTTCAGTAACCTCCTGAATAAAGACACCCAGCCAACCGCGGCGTGTTCTGCCATATTCAACAAGCTGATCCACCACCTGATTTGCCAGATTTGACGAGATTGCAAATCCAATACCGACAGACCCGCCAGTTTGCGAGAAAATCGCGGTATTAATGCCAATAACAGCACCATCCATATCAAATAGAGGGCCACCAGAGTTGCCTCTGTTAATTGATGCATCAGTCTGGATATAATCATCATACGGGCCTGAGCCGATATCACGGCCTCTGGCAGATACGATACCTGCGGTGACAGTACCGCCTAGACCAAAGGGGTTGCCGATGGCAAGCACCCAATCACCGACACGCAAATTATCTGAATCACCAAATGATACCGCTGTTATATTCGCACCTTCTGGGTCAAATTTCAAAACAGCAATATCTGTTTTCGCATCACGGCCAATAATCTCAGCCTTATAAGTTGTCTCATTTGATAAAGAGATTGTGATCTCTTCGGCATTTTCGACAACATGATTATTGGTCACAACAATACCAGCGGCATCAACAATAAAGCCTGAGCCAAGCGACTGAGCGCGTCTTGTCTGATTGCGGTCACCGAAATCTTTGAAAAATTCCTCAAATGGTGAGCCTGGTGGAAATTGTGGCACTTCCATATTATCACGTGTTTTGACAATAGTTGTGGTTGAAATATTCACCACAGCTGGCGAAAGTCTCTCAGCCAGATCAGCAAAGCTATCTGGACGTGCTAGCGCCTGTGTCATAGTCAGAGCCAGCATGACAACAAACGCAAACCCTGCCATCAGCACTTGTCTGACGAATTGTGGGTTAGGTGTTTGTGCCTTCGCTTGTGGCTGGCGTGATGATGGGGAAATGTCTTTGACAACTACATTGAGCATCGAAAACTCCTTCAAAAAAATGCTTAAAAGCCTGTGGTGCGAGCCCAACAGTTTTTGTCACTATGCCCGCAATATAGGTTGTAGCTGGCGCATTTGAAGATTTAGGGGCAAAAAAGAGGCAGGATCTAGGCAAAGACCCTGCCCCTTTGATTTTAATTCAGCTGTTACTGGCCGCCATCTTTATCTTTAAAGAAGCGGAAGAAGCTGCTGTCAGGTGACAACACCATAGATGTTGGGGCTTCACCGATTGATTTGCGATACGCTTCCATAGAACGATAGAACGCAAAGAACTCTTCGTCTTTGCCAAAGCTATCAGCATAGATGCTAATGGCCTGACTATCGCCAGAACCGCGCAATTCTTGAGCCTCTTTAGCGGCTTCAGCTAGGATCACAGTACGTGTCTTTTCAGCATCAGCTCTAATCTTCTGAGCTTCTTCTTCACCTGTTGCGCGAAACTCTTTGGCTTCTCTTTCACGTTCAGATTTCATTCTGTTAAAGATGTTCTGAGACGTTGCTGTTGGATAATCAGCACGGCGCAAACGCACATCAATAATCTCAATGCCAAGAGAGGTCACAGAGCGTTCCACCTCATCACGGATTGAGCCGTTAATTGTTTCACGTTCACCAGTCAAAATCGAGGCAAGTGTCTCACCACCTAATACGCGGCGAACGGATGAATCAATAATTGATTCCAATCGTGCTCTGGCGCCGATTTCATTTCTGACTGTTTGGAAGAATAACAGCGGATCATTAATGCGATATCTGGCATAAGCATCAACCTGGAGACGTTTCTGGTCAGCTAGAATGACCTCTTCATTATCCTGTGGGATAAGGCTAAGGACACGCTGTTCATAATACAGAACATCTTGGATGAATGGCAGTTTAAAGGCCAAACCTGGTTCTTGGATGATGCGCTTTGGTTCACCAAATTGCAGCACCAAAGCCTGCTGGCGTTGATTAACAGTGAACACTGATGACATCAGGCCAAATAGAATAACCACGCCGACAAGCAAAGAGATATTACGAGACAGTTTCATTTTAACGACCCTCCCCTTGATTGCTGCGCTTTAGTTCCTGCAAAGGCAGATATGGCACAACACCATTACCATCATCATCAATGATGACTTTTTCAATATTGGAATAGACATTTTCAATGGTCTCAATGTAAATCCGCTCTTTTGTCACAGCTGGATTTGCCAAATAGGCTTCATACACCTGATCAAAACGAGACGCATCACCAGATGCACGATTAACAACCTCTTGCGCATAAGCTTCAGCTTCTGATACCAGCTTTGCGGCCTCACCTCTGGCACGAGGCACAATATCATTGCGGAATGCTTCAGCTTCGTTCTTTAGCCTATCTCTATCCTGACGGGCTCTTTGCACATCATTAAAGGCATCAATAACATCAGCAGGTGGGTCAACAGCCAAAAGCTGTACTTCACGCACCCGTACCCCTGCTTTATATTCATCAAGCAGATCTTGCAGTTTTTGACGAACTGATATCTGGACGTTTTGACGCCCTTCTGTCAGCACCGTTTGAATAGCAGTCTGGCCGATAATTTCTCGCATCACAGCTTCAGCAGCGACTTTGATAGTCTCATCCGGATCAGCCAAATTAAACAGATAAGCACCTGCATCAGCAATCCGCCAAAATACCACAAAATCAATATCAACGATATTTTCATCACCCGTAATCATCTGGCTTTCATCAGCGATATCACGGCGTGATGCTGATCTGCCTTGGACATCGCGGAAACCAATTTCGAGACGATTATCTCTGGTAACCTCTGGTGTCAGCACTGATTCAATCGGGGAAGGCAAATGATAATGCAGACCTGGTGATGTGGTTCTGACCCATTCACCAAAGCGCAGAACAACGCCCTGCTGTTGTGGGTTTACACGATAAAATCCAGTTAATGCCCACCCTGCCAAAAGCAAGATTAACAGCAAGATGATGGCACGGCTTGAACCACCACCACCTGGCAAGAAACGACCATAGCGGCGCCTCATATCTGACATTAATTTATCGAATTCTGGCGGACGTGGTCTGTTTGGACCCTGACCTTGACCACCACCCCACGGATTTTGTCCGCCAGGGCCTTGTGGGCCACCGCCCCATGGTCCTTGGTTATTACCACCGCCTTGATTATTCCAGGGCATTCGCCTCTCCTCAATCATCTATGGTAAGAGAAATTATTATAACAACTCTGTGCATATCAGCTAGTTTAAATCTGAAAAGGTTGCCATTCGGCTTACTTACATCTATCTGATAGCACAATACACCCTAAAGATATTTGACCTCCAAACAGGAATTTCAAGAATGGCCAACCAATTAAACGAAGAAAAAATCATCGAAATGCTAGATTCTTTGAAAAAAGAGGATGGCAGCCGCCTTTTGGACGTCAAAAAAGTATCTGGTGTTATCATAAAAGATGGCAATATTGGATTCACGCTTGAAATTGATACCCAAGATGCACCACATGCCAAAGCCATTCAAAAACAATGTGAGACGGCTTTGCTAACCTTGCCAGGTGCGCTTTCAGCAACCGCCATGCTAACAGCTCATCGCCCAGCACAGCAAACGCCTAACCAGCAGAACACACAACCACAAAATAAAGCCACTTTAAAACCTGCCAAGAATATTATTGCCGTGGCATCTGGCAAGGGCGGGGTTGGCAAATCAACCACCTCAATTAATCTTGCATTGGCATTACAGCAAAAGGGGATGCGTGTTGGCATCTTGGATGCTGATATTTATGGCCCCTCTTTACCACGTCTTATTGGTCAGAATCGCAAGCCACAAACACAAGATAAAAAGTTGCTCCCGATTGAGGCTTGGGGGCTTCAAACCATGTCCATCGGCTATTTGGTAGCAGAAGATTCGCCAACCATCTGGCGCGGCCCTATGGTGATGTCAGCCCTAGAGCAGATGTTACGTGATGTCGCATGGGATGGGCTGGATGTGCTTATCATTGATATGCCACCAGGTACAGGTGATGCACAGCTTACCTTGTCCCAACGAGCTGAATTAGCAGGTGCTGTTATTGTATCAACACCACAAGATTTGGCGCTTATTGATGCGCGCAAAGGCTTAAATATGTTCTTGAAGGTGAATGTGCCTGTATTAGGGCTGATTGAGAATATGAGCCATTTTACGTGCCCATCATGTGGTGAGCGTTCCGATATTTTCGGCACAGGCGGCGCCAAAAGAGAAGCTGAGAAACTTGGCATGCCCTTTTTAGGGGAAATCCCGCTGCAAATGGCTATTCGGGAAACATCAGATGATGGTACGCCGATTGTGGCAAGCCAGCCAGATAGCGCACCAGCAAAAGCCTATCAGGCAATTGCCGAAACATTATTAGCATCACTTCAGACAGCAGCTCCAAAAACACCGCAAATTATTATTGAGTAGCAGCTAGCCTCTCATAGCGCAGAAAACGGTGGGATGGCACATCATCTGTGGCAGCCACCTCTTCTGATGCTGCTAGCTGAAAAGCACTTTGGTCAAATTCAGGGAATATGGCTGGCCCATCTGGCGCAAGGTTAACCTCAGTCATTTCAATAACATCACAGTGGGCCAGCCCAAGCTGATAAATCTGACCACCACCAAATAAGATAATGCGATTTTCACCACTATCTTGTTCTGCCAGCCAGTTTTCAGAAGCAGCGATAGCCTCATCAAAGCTATGGACAATAATCGCCCCCTCTGCCTGCCAGTTTTTATCTCTGGTTAGCACAATACTAGCGCGTCCTGGCAAAGGCCTGCCAATCGAATCCCATGTTTTGCGCCCCATAATCAAAGGGCACCCCATAGTTAACTGTTTGACACGGCGCAAATCACCTGGCAAATGCCATAATAAATCATTGCCATCACCAATGACACGATTAGCTGCCATCGCAACAACAGCTACCATTTGATAATTTTTATGTTGGGTCATTTATCAACTCTATTAAACAGCGATAGGTGCTTTGATAGTGGGAGCAGCTTCGTAATTGATGATTTCAAAATGTTCAAATCTGAAATCTTCCAACCTATCTGGCGGATTATGCATTAGCAGTTGCGGCAATGCGCCAGGTGTGCGGCCAAGCTGTTCTTCGGCCTGCGCAAAATGATTGCTATAAAGATGTGCATCACCCAATGTATGGACAAAATCACCTGGTTTTAGGCCACAAACATGCGCAATCATGTGAGTTAATAACGCATAGGATGCGATATTAAATGGCACCCCTAAAAAGATATCAGCTGAACGTTGATAAAGCTGGCATGATAATTTGCCATTGGCGACATGAAACTGAAACAGACAATGGCAAGGTGGCAATGCCATATCAGGAACATCTGCTGGGTTCCATGCTGACAGGATCAGCCGCCGCGATTCTGGTGTGGTCTTAATCATTTCAATCAGCTGGCCAAGCTGATCAATCTGCCTGTTATCTGGTGCTTGCCAGCTGCGCCATTGTTTGCCATAGACAGGTCCCAAATCACCATTTTCATCAGCCCATTCATCCCAAATAGTAACGCCATTTTCTGTAAGATAGCGGATATTTGTATCACCTTGGATAAACCATAATAATTCATGGATGATTGATCTGATATGCAGTTTTTTGGTAGTCAGTAACGGAAACCCATCTGCCAGATCAAAGCGCATCTGATAACCAAAAACAGATCTTGTGCCTGTGCCTGTGCGATCTTGTCTGTCAACGCCCTGAGCAAGGACATGAGATAATAAATCAAGATAGTGACGCATGACAGATGGCTCCATTTTCCGTAATTGCTCTGTAAAATAGCATAGTTGACCTCTTTGACCATAACCATCTTTTATAATCCAAAGCAGATATCAGTGAAAAGGCTTTAATTGTGTTCAAGACAAGCCTATATTAACCATGTCGGCTTGTCCGACTATGACGATAAACATGCAGTGAAATAAGCAGAGCGGACCCGGGGGCGGTACCCGGCGCCTCCACCATCTTTTTGCAATTCTTTTGCCTGCCATTAGAACCGCAAAATCACTTACGGGGGCGAAATAGGATCGACGCATGTGGTAAAGGCTGTATTTTCGTTCGGTATGGTACCCGCCGTTATCGGGCCATGTAGTAGTTGCAAATGACAACACTGCTCCGGTTGCTGTTGCTGCTTAATGCGGCCGCAAAGACCATTTTAAAGCCCTATCCGCTTGAGCTCGGATAGGCGGGGTTCGGGGCGCACCTGGCAACAGAAGCGTTCCACTTTTTAATTGGGACAAACGGCAAAGTGGCGCTTTTGGGGGAATAATGACAGACGATAATCAGGATAATACCGGTATCAATTACGAATTATTGGTTGAAGATTCCCTGCGTAATGTGGTTCGCGGTGCATTGACAATCGCTGAACATGCTGGTCTGCCAGGTGATGCGCATTTCTATATCACATTCAAATCCACGCATCCTGGTGCTGAGGTCAACCCTGATTTGGTCACTGATGATAATGGTGAGCTAACCATCGTCTTGCAGCATCAATTTTGGGATTTGACTGTCCGTGAGGATTTTTTCTCTGTCACCCTGTCTTTTTCAGGCAAGCCTGAAAATCTGATTGTCCCATTTTCTGCTGTTACACAATTCTCTGATCCATCAGCTGGTTTCGGCCTGCAATTTGGCGTCATTGATGATAATGAAGATGGCGACCAAGAAGATGGTGAAGATGATGCAAAGAGCAATCTTGTTGCCCTAGAACATGATAAGCCAGACGATGATACAAGTGCTGAAATTGTCTCATTAGATAGTTTCCGCAATAAACCATCATCTGACTAGCTCACACTGATACCGCCTCAAAACCCTGATAACAAAGACCAAATACCATGTCAGAATTTGCCTACACCCCTTTATTACCACTTGGCCAAGACACCACAGACTATGAGCTGATTACATCTGAGCATGTCACTGTGACACAGATTGATGGCAAGGATTATATCTCTATCGCACCAGAGGCTTTAACAACCTTATCAGAGCGTGCGTTTCGTGACATCTCGCACCTATTGCGCTCAGAGCATCTCGGCCAATTACGTGCTATCTTAGATGATCCTGAAGCGACCAGAAATGACCAATTTGTTGCGCTTGAGATGTTGAAAAATGCCGTCGTCGCATCAGATGGCGTTTTGCCAATGTGTCAGGATACTGGCACCGCCATCATCTCAGGCACAAGAGGCGCACAGGTCTTAACAGATGGTGATGATGCACGCCATCTATCAAAAGGGGTTTATGATACCTACCAGACCAGTAATTTGCGCTATTCACAATTGGCCCCGCTATCTTTATTTGAAGAAAAGAACACAGCCAATAATCTGCCAGCGCAAATTGATCTCTATGCTGGCAAAGGTGCTGAATATCATTTCACCTTTATTCAAAAAGGTGGAGGGTCTGCTAATAAATCATTTTTATATCAAAAGACCAAAGCTGTCTTGAATGAAGATAGCATGACTGCCTTTTTGAAAGAGGCCATCATTAATTTGGGCACAGCTGCCTGCCCGCCTTATCATTTAGCAGTGGTCATTGGCGGCACCTCAGCTGAATATACTATGAAAACGGTTAAGATGGCATCGACCAAAGGTCTTGATAATTTGCCTACTTCTGGCGATATGACGGGTCATGGCTGGCGCGACCTGGAATGGGAAGAGCGCATTTTACAGATGACCAGAGAACTTGGCATTGGCGCCCAATTTGGCGGCAAATATTTCTGTCATGATGTGCGGGTTATCCGACTGCCTCGTCATGGTGCATCTTGTCCGATTGGGATTGGCGTTTCCTGTTCAGCAGACAGACAAGTCAAAGCAAAAATCACCAAAGACGGGATATTTATCGAAAAGCTAGAAACAGATCCAGCACGCTTTTTGCCAGATGTCAGCGATGAGGCAGCAGATGATGCTGTCAAAATTGATTTAAATCAGCCAATGGCGGAGATTTTAAAAACACTCAGCCAGCATCCTGTGAAAACGCGGGTTAGCTTGACAGGACCTTTGATTGTGGCGCGTGATATCGCCCATGCGAAATTAAAAGAGGTTTTGGCTGAAACTGGCAGCTTGCCTGATTATATCAAAGATCACCCCGTCTATTATGCTGGCCCTGCTAAAACACCAGATGGGATGGCATCAGGGTCTTTTGGCCCGACCACAGCTGGGCGCATGGATTCCTATGTTGATGAATTCCAAGCAGCAGGCGGCTCTATGGTCATGCTTGCCAAAGGCAATCGCTCTGCGGCTGTGCGCAAAGCTTGTGCAACCTATGGCGGCTTTTATCTTGGCTCGATTGGCGGCGTTGCAGCAAAGCTGGCATTGGAAGCTATCAAAAAGGTCGAGGTGCTTGAATATGCTGAATTAGGCATGGAAGCTGTCTGGAAAATCGAAGTGGAAGATTTCCCTGCCTTCATCGTAATGGATGATAAGGGCAATGATTTCTTTCAGCTAGATTAGTCAGCTGCTCATTTTCAGTCTTATTGCCTTTTTGAATTATTAGCCAAACTATCAGGCAAATTATCAGGTTTATCACCGCCATAGGCCCAGTTTAATAGCTGAATGGTGTGCATAATCGGCGCTTTTGTTCCAGCAAGCTGGTTAATACAACCAAGATTGCCAGCCACAATCATATCAGCAGCTGTGTCATCTAATGATTTGACTTTGCGTTCTTGTAATTGGCCTGCCATATCAGGCTGCAAGACATTATAAACACCAGCTGAGCCGCAACATAAATGGCTATTTTTTGGCTGGCGCACCTGAAATCCAGCATTTTGCAGAAGCATTTTTGGTGCATCCAGTATTTTCTGGCCATGCTGCAGAGAACATGCGGCATGATAAGCAACAATCTCATCACGTGCTGGCAGAGATTTCAGGGCATTTAAATTGAACAGATATTCCGTAATATCACGTGATAGCGCTGAAATCTGCTGTGCTTTATCACAATAGGCCTCATCATCTGCTAGCAAATTCACATAATCTTTTAATGTTGTACCACAACCTGATGTGTTTACGATAATCGCATCAAGGCCATCTTGTGCGATTTCATCAGCCCAAGCTGATACCGAAGAGCGCATCGCCGCCTTCGCGCCTACCTCATCATTAATATGATGTGATAATGCACCGCAACAATAGGCTTTTTGCTTGATGACAACCTCAACACCAATCCTGTTTAGCAAGGCTATGGTTGCCGCATTAATATCAGGGTCTATGGCACGCTGTGCGCAGCCTGCCAGCAAGGCAACACGCCCTATTTTCGTTGTTTGGGCTGGATAAACCGCATCTTGGCTGCCAATTTTATCAAGAGCACGCA
Organism: Puniceispirillaceae bacterium (SeqCode); assembly: GCA_049890115.1. Lineage (GTDB taxonomy): Bacteria > Pseudomonadota > Alphaproteobacteria > Puniceispirillales > Puniceispirillaceae > UBA685. The sequence goes on from JBMHCC010000049.1 coordinate 27,137, forward strand.
AACGTTTTGGTGCCAAAGATAGCATTGCGCGCAATCTGCCAGTGAATAACCCTTTTAAGGGGCGTGCCAACCATGCCAGGATTAACGCCTTATGAAATAGCCAAGCACGTGGGATGATATATCCCAAAACAGAGCGCAAACTGCGATCCAGGAAATCTCGTTTGCCATGTGTTTCAATATGATGGCGGCCAATATCGACAAGATGCATATAATCAACCCCTGATGGGCAGGTGGTTGTGCATGATAAACAAGTCAGACATCTATCAAGATGATAGGCGGTCTCTTGCGGTGCAATAGGCTCTTCTGCTTCCAGCATATCGCGGATCATCCAGATACGTCCACGCGGGCTATCGCGCTCATCACCTGTCAGCACAAATGTTGGGCATGTGGCAGTACAAAACCCGCAATGCACACATTTCCGCAAAATATCATCTGCTTGTTGGATAAGCGGGTTGGCAAGCTGTTCTGGTGTAAAATGAGTTTGCATGATGAAGTCTACTTTTTGAAAAAACGCCTATATTCGACCAGGATTAAGGATAGCGTGAGGGTCAAAGGCATTTTGAATACGCTTATTCAGATTAGCCAACATGTCAGGGATAGGCTCAAAAACAGCTATTTGTGAGCGCAGGCCAGTATCAGCACGAAGACATGTGGCATGTCCGCCGCCACAATCCGCAACCACTTGCCTTATCATCTTATGTGCCTCTGGAGTATCTGTATGAAGCCAAACCAGACCACCAGACCAATCTAGCATGGCTTTGCAGTCACATTTATCCTGAAGCTGCATGACCAAATCAGGTCCAGCAGTTGGCGCAAGAGATATACGCCAAATTTGACCTGTATCGATAAGCACTGGCGCACCATCTCTGATTGACGCCCATAGCGCCCTGCTTTTGGCATCATCAAGGCTCTCAATCAGCCCATAAGGGGCAAGCATCTCTTGCAAACGTTCTGCCCTATCATTAACAGAGACAGCCACACCTTCTAGGCGAATAACAGCGATATCAAAAGAGGAGGATAAATCACCAACCCCGCGTGGCAAAACAGCTGATGCTGATGGCTCATAAGGGCTCTGAAAGGCTTTTCGTGCTGCCTGCCCTGCTGTTGCTAAATCCTTGGCAGCGACAAGCAAGCTGATCGATGTTTCAGGTGCTGGCAAGACCTTCAATGTGATTTCATCCATAATCGCCAGCGTGCCAAATGACCCACATAGCAGCTTTGATAAATCATAGCCTGTCACATTCTTCACAACCTTTGAGCCAGAGCGAAAGGCGCTGCCTCTGCCTGAAACAGCTTCAAAGCCTAGCAGAAAATCCCTCGCTGCTCCTGCTGAGATACGCCGCGGCCCTGACAGATTTGTTGCCAGAATGCCGCCAATCGAACCATTATGTGGCTTGTTATAAAGATGGCTAATATGAGGCGCTTCAAAAGCAAGCATCTGGCCTTTTTCAGCGAGCGTCTTTTCAATCTCAGCTAATGGCGTGCCAGCATGGGCTGTGATAATCAGCTCTTCTGGCTCATAATCCATCACACCAGATAAGCCAGAGATATCAAGGCTATCAGCAATATTTGTGACTTGCCCAAAATCCTGTTTGGTAGCACAGCTAAAGACATTTAACGGTGTCTTATCTGCCAAGGCTTGATTGATAGCCCCGATAAGCTCTTGAAAATCAGTCACCTTATGATGGGTCATGAATAATACTCTTTATATTCTTTGCAGTTTTGATAATGGCACTGACTTAGAAGCGCGGCAAATCAGGATGCGGGACATCACCTTTATGAACATGCATTCTGCCTAATTCTGCACAGCGATGAAGAACGGGAAACACCTTGCCAGGGTTCAGCAAATGCTGTGGGTCAAAGGCACATTTCACACGTTGCTGTTGTTTTAAATCTTCTTCGGTAAACATCTCTGGCATTAAATCACGCTTTTCAATACCTACACCATGTTCACCAGTTAGCACACCGCCAAGAGAAACACAGTTGCGCAAAATATCATTGCCAAATTCTTCAGCTCTTGCCAGCTCACCAGGCTGGTTCGCATCAAATAAAATCAGCGGGTGTAGATTACCGTCACCAGCATGGAAGACATTGGCAACACGCAAACCATATTTCTGGCTCATAGATGCCATTCTGGTTAGCATTTCAGGTAATGCTTTGCGCGGAATTGTGCCATCCATACAAAGATAATCTGGGGAAATTCGGCCAACAGCTGGAAAGGCTGATTTACGCCCTGCCCAAAATTGATTGCGCTCTTCTTCGCTATGGCTGAGGCGCAAAGATGATGCCCCTGACTGCTTTACAATATCGCCAACACGCTCTAGCAGGAAATCGACCTCTATTTCAGGCCCATCAAGCTCGACAATCAATAAAGCAGCGGCATCTCTTGGATAGCCAGCACCAACAAAATCTTCAGCAGCATTAATAGCTGGTGCATCCATCATCTCCATGCCAGCAGGAATGATACCAGCAGCAATAACATTGCTCACAGCTTGACCAGCTTCTTGTGCTGATTCAAAACCAACCAGCATTGCACGCTGCGTTGCAGGCTTTTTCAAAATCCGAACCGTTACCTCAGTGACAACACCAAGCAGGCCCTCAGAACCAGTCATCAGCCCTAAAATATCAAATGTACCAGAATCAAGATGCTTGCCGCCAAGGCGCATAATCTCGCCATCCATTGTGACAATTTCAATGCCAAGCACATTATTCGTGGTCAAACCATATTTCAGGCAATGCACACCACCAGAATTTTCAGCAATATTACCACCGATTGAACAAGCTATCTGGCTTGACGGGTCTGGCGCGTAATAAAAGCCTTCATCTTGAACCGCATGGGTAATACCAAGATTGGTTACACCAGGCTGTGCCACCACACAGCGATTTTCAAAATCAATCTCAGTTATCTGATTAAACTTCCCAAGCCCTAGCAGCACCCCATCTGCCAGAGGAATAGCACCGCCAGATAGAGATGTACCAGCACCACGTGGCACGACTTTAACACCCTCATCACGGCACCATTTCAAAATAGCCGCCACCTGCTCTGTTGTTTCTGGCAAAACCACAACCAAAGGCTTCTGACGATACGCTGATAAGCCATCAGAATCATAAGCTTTCATCGATGCTTCAGAATCAATCACACATTCATTAGGCACAAGCCCACGCAAGCCAGCCACAATCGCATCGCGGCGCGCGATAATATCGGTATCCGCTTGAGGCATCTGCATATCAGATCTCCTAATCCTATAAGCCTGTTCCCATATTCATCTATGATATAGTGCAAGATATCCCATGTCGACAGTCGGTTATCCAGAATTTGGAAAAGCTTTCCACAAAGTGGAAATCATAAATCAACGCATAAAAAAACCGGCTAAAAAACCGGTTTATTTACCTGATTATTGAGATTAACAAGCTTAACCCTGGCGAGCCTTTAGGCGCGGGTTTTTCTTGTTGATCACATATAGGCGACCTTTGCGGCGGATAACCTGACAGTTACGGTCACGTGATTTCAGTGTTTTCAAAGAGCTAGCGACTTTCATGGCGCGCCTCATACATAATTCGTTTCATTGAGCGCAGAACATAGCCAGATGTGATGCACAGGTCAAGCGCGAATTAAGGGAAATTATGCCTTTTCGATTTCCCCAGCTTTTTGCTTAGCTATTAGTTATCTGCTCTTTATCAAAAGACACCCCGCATCCCTGCAATCCACAATAGCCATTTGGCACCTTATGCAAATATTGCTGATGCTCATCTTCGGCATAATAGAAGGTAACATCATGGCGGATTTCGGTTGTAATTGCGCCTCTGCCAGCCTGTGCGAGCGCTAATCCATAATGTTTGGCACTATCAGCTATGATTGCTTGATCTTCCTCATCGCTAGAATAAATGACAGAGCGATATTGCGTACCTGTATCATTACCTTGTCTATTGCCTTGAGTCGGGTCATGTTCTTGCCAAAAAACAGCCAGCAGATCCATCAGGCTAACAGTTTCTGGGTCATAAATGACGCGCACCACCTCGCTATGGCCGGTGCGACCTGAACAGACTTCCTGATAGGTAGGGTTAGGCGTTAATCCGCCAGCATAGCCAACAGCTGTTACAAACACACCTTCTATTTGCCAGAATAAACGCTCTGCCCCCCAAAAACATCCCATACCAAGAACGATTTCTTTCAGCCCATCTGGAAAAGGCGGCGCAAGATCTCTTCGCGATACGGCATGAACGCGCGGTTGCATAATAGCTGTTTCACGACCTGGCAATGCCTCTGCCATATCTGGCAGACGTGATTTAAATGGATTTGCAAAGAACATAAGAGGTTCTCCCTCGCCTGATGGCTTTTATCAGCCGTGATGAAACAGCCAGCAACATTATCCCATTATTATTATAGATGGGGTTTGGCATGCTGTGAGGCAAGGGGTATTGTTATTTTGCCAGAACAGCGATGCCTGGCAAATCTTTACCTTCCAACCATTCCAAAAAAGCACCGCCGGCCAATGACAAATAGGTGAAATCATCAGAAACACCAGCGACATTCAACGCGGCAACCGTATCACCACCGCCAGCAACTGAAACCAAATCCCCTGATTTTGTGCGCTCTGCTGCTGCTTGCGCCAAAGCAACTGTGCCCTTGTCAAAAGGCGGTATTTCAAAGGCACCCATCGGACCATTCCATAGAACGGTTTTCGCATCTGCGAGGGCTGCGACGGCTTGAGCAATAGATTGCGGGCCAATATCAAGCATCATTTCTTTGTCATCAAGAGCGTCATTATCAATTGCGCGATATGCAGCATCTTTTGCAAATTCTGTGGCTGCCAGACCATCAACAGGCAAAATAAGCTGGCAATTTGCTGCTTTTGCAGCTGCCATAATCTGGCGCGCTGTATCAAATAGTTGCGGTTCAGACAAGGATGATTTCATATCAACACCCATTGCCCCTAAAAAGCTATTTGCCATACCGCCACCCAAAATCAACGCATCTGTTTTGGCAACTAGATTTTCCAAGACAGCCAATTTGGTCGACACTTTGGCGCCGCCTACCACAGCCACAACGGGGCGTTTTGGTGTTTCAAGCGCTGCCTGCAAGGCCTGTAATTCTGCTCCTAAAGCATCCCCAGCAAAGGCAGGTAAATAGCGTGCCAGACCAGCTGTTGATGCATGTGCGCGATGAGCCGCTGAAAAGGCATCTGCGATAAAGACATCTCCGAGCGCTGCTAATGATTTGGTAAATTCAGCATCATTTGCTTCTTCACCTGCCCAGAAACGGATATTTTCCGCCATTGCTAGCGATCCGTCTGACATCTGGTCAATCTGCTGTTTGGCATCCTGCGAGAGAACATCTTTGATAAGCGGCACAGGCATTGCCAATAAGCGCGAGAGATGAGCTGCAATAGGCGCTAGGGATAAGCTGTCTGTCACGCTCCCTTTTGGCCGCCCTAAATGGCTAATCAGCACAGGGCGTGCCCCTTGTGCCAAAAGGCGCCGCAAGCCAGGCAAAACACGCCTAATTCTTGTATCATCTGAAATTTTGCCATCTTGAATCGGTACATTAAAGTCTACACGCACCAGACATGTCTTGGCACCGAAATCATGATCTTTGGCAAAGGCAAATTGCGCCGTCATGGCAAAACTCCATCATACAAAATAGCTTTAACTCGCATTCTTTTATGCGGCGCAATGATAACAGCTTGCCATGATTTTTTCACGTAAATGTTCATTTTTTATCTATCAAAATTATTTTCAATCAAAAGGGTGGAAATATCACCAAGGCTATGCCACTCTTTGACCTCTTCTGGGACTGCATAAAAAATTAGAGGGTTACCATGACTAACAAGATACCGCCATTTCACCTTGCTTTTGCTGTGACAGACCTTGCCAAAACAGAAAGTTTCTTCACTGAGCTACTAGGGTGCGACACAGGCAGGCGGGCTGAGCGTTGGATTGATTTCGATTTTTTCGGGCATCAGATAACAGCGCATTTAGTCGATAGTGATTTACCAAATGCTGAGACAAATCCAGTTGATGGTGAAAAAGTGCCATCCCGCCATTTTGGTGCTATCTTGCAATGGGATGACTGGCAGACTCTGTCACAAAGGCTACAAAAAGCTGACATTGATTTTTTGATTGAGCCACAAATCCGATTTGCTGGCGAAGTCGGTGAACAGGCCACAATGTTCTTCCGCGATCCATCAGGCAATGCGATGGAATTTAAAGCCTTTAAAGATGAGGCTATGATTTTCGCCAAATAGAGCAGCAAAAAACCTAGCACTGCATAAATGGCATCATAATAGGGCATCATGATGAGATGGCAGGAATTTAAAAGCGGCGTTGCACAACAACTGCCCTTACAAATTGGTGTGGTGCCCTTTGGCATGGTCTTTGGGATCTTGGGCCTTGATAGTGGCATGACAGCTTGGCAAACCATGCTGCTATCCTCAATCTTATTTGCTGGCACATCACAGATTGTCTTTGCGCAACTTGTCGCAATCGCTGCACCGCCTGCCATTTTTATCAGCTCTGTTGCTGCCCTCAATGCCCGCCACATGCTCTATTCAGCTTCAATGGCTGATTACTTGCGTCATTTGCCACTGCGTTGGCGGCTCATTCTGGCTTATCTATTAACTGATGAAGCTTATGCAGTTTCCATCATCCGCTATCAGGAAAAGCCAGCTAACCAGATGATGCATTATCACCTGCTTGGTAGTGGGCTGACCTTATGGCTGTTATGGCAAATCGCAACAGCAACAGGCATTCTAGCTGGTCAATCAATTCCAGCATCCTTAGAGCTTGGCTTTGCCATCCCGCTAATTTTCATGGCAATTATTATCCCTCTTATCAAATCAAAAATAGAGATAAATGCCATTCTGGTAGCTGGTGTTGTTGTGATCACATGCCAGCATTTACCCTATAATTCATGGCTTATCCTTGCAGCGATAACAGGCGTGGCAGCTGGCACGATTACCTATCTTCTCAGCCCCTCCTCTGACAAGGTTTCACCGTCATGATTTGGTGGCTGATGATTATTTCAGGCATGATCACCTTTACAATGCGTTTTATATTTTTAACGCCGATTATGCCGCAAAAACTGCCTCATTGGGCAGAGCGCGCCATGCGTCTTGTACCGGTATCGGTATTATCAACCATCATTCTTGCTGAGATATTAATTATTGATGGCGCATTGGCACCTATCGAAAATAATCCACGTCTGATAGCAGCAGCTCTGGCAGCTATTATCGTTATGGTCACAAAATCAGTTGCGCTGACTATTATTGGCGGGCTTAGCCTGTTATGGGTTTTGACCTTATTTTCTTGAGAATGCGGCCATCTAATAGCATAAGACCAACAGCGATAATCACAAATCCTACGATATCAGATAGGCTAATAAATTGTTGCAAAAAGAGCGCATCAAGCACGACAGCAAAAACAGGCACAATAATGGTCACAAGCATCAGATGTGATGCCCCTGCCAGTGCCAAAATCTGAAAATAAAGCAAATAGGCAAAGCCAGTGCCAATCACCCCTAGGCCTGTAAAAACGCCAATTAATGACCAGCTAATGGTAATAGATGGCACGCCCTCAATAACCAGCATGAAAGGTATCATGATAATAGTGGCACAAAGCAATGTCCCACAGGCTATTTCATCAGACCGAAACTGTGCCAGACGTAACTTCCCCCAGACAGAGGCAAGCGCATAAAATAATGTTGCCACCACTACAGCTAGCTGGCCAAGTGATGATGGATTAAGGCTGCGTAACTCAGCAGGCCCAACCACAGCTATCACGCCGCAAATACCAATAAGAACCCCCAAAAAACGATGCCAATTTAATCGCTCATCAGCGATAAAGATAGCTGCTGCAATCACCCCGAAAAAGGCAGTATTCGCATTAATAATAGATGCCATCCCGCCTGTAATAGAGATTTGTCCATAAGAGATAAGCGTAAAGGGAAGGACATTATTCAAAAATCCCATCACAAAAACACCAAACCAAAATGAGAATGATTTAGGCAAACGGCGCAAGCGCATCATCAAGATGATGGCAAGCGTCAGCCCGCCAACCAGCACCCTGAAAAACACCAATGTGACAGGCCCCATTGCCAACAGCGCCAATTCAATGAATAAAAAAGAAGCGCCCCAGATAAAGGATAACAGGCCCAAAAGCGCCCAAGCTTTAGCTGATACCATTTCAGCAGCCTCCTTTTATATGAGCTGATGCCTTAAGCACCCTGCCAGACAACAAACACCATCCTAAGGCCAATAGCCAGAAAAAACCAGAGCAGGATTTTTCGGAATAACACCTCTGCAATTTTACCTCGTAAAAACTCACCGATTGAAAAGCCAATTAAAGCAGCCATAACAGCCGCAATCGCTGGCAGAATAATTTTCGTTGTCACAATGCCTGTTGCGATATAACCAAAACCAAGCGGCACGCTGCCAACCAGAAGTAAAAAACCAGATGCATCAACAAATTCTTTTTTGCTTAAATTTCGTGATAATAAATACATCACAAGTGGCACTGCCCACATAGAGGTCAAAGCACCCATAATGCCAGCCATTGCGCCAAAACATAGCTGCCACCTCGTATCATGCTTGGCTGATAAAGCAAACGGGCGTTGAAAGAGGTTAAATAACGCAAATAAAATAACCGTTAATGCGACAAAGAGCTGCAGAGATGACAGGCTAAGGCTGGCTGTCACATAAGAAAAGGCAAAAATTGTAACCGATAAAGACAGCGCAAATGGAGCATAGATACGAGTGAGGGATATTGGATTATCAGCTCTGGCAAATTGCCAAATATTCACAAATAACATAGGCACAAGATTTAATGCCAATGCCTGAAATGGTGAGACAAATAATGTCAGCAACGTAATAGCTGTTGTTGGCAGCCCAAGACCTAGCAAGCCTTTTATCGTGCCAGCAATCAGATAAATGCCAGCTGCCAAAAGCCATAAATCATCAGCCCCACTCATGCGATATCCAAAAGTTTGGCATCATAGCGTTTTGCAATTTTGGCAATATGCCGTGCCAGACTGTCATCAAGATTAGTCAGCCCGCCTGTATCATGAGTGGTCAATGTGATGTGAAGCTTATGATACACATTTGACCAATCAGGATGATGATCAAGGCTTTCAGCTAGCATGGCAATTTCTGTCATTGCAGCGAATGCTTGTCTGAAATTGGCAAATTGCAAGCTGGTGATAAGTGCCACCCCATCATCTGAAACTTGCCAAATAGGGCAATCAGCAAGCAGTGTTGCCAATGTATCAGCTGATAATGAGTCTGCCATGCTAACCTCCGAAATAAGACACCAAATTTGTCAAATCAATGATAGTTTCATACTGCGTCTATTCACTAGAATATGCTAGCATGAAATCTATGAGATTATATCATATCACACAGACACCCTCGCCCAACACAATAGCGATTGCCACAGCAGCACAGGCAGCCTTGCATCACTATGCTCCAGAAACAGCCACTGTGATAATGGCACAGCCGACTGATTTTCAGGCTGATGATTTGCGAAATTGTGATGGTTTATTGCTTGGCACCATAGAGAATATTGGCGCGCTTGCTGGCCTGACCAAAGATTTATTTGACCGCTGCTATAATGATTGGCTTGGACATTGTGATGGCCTGCCAGTTGGGATTTATATCAGAGCAGGCCTTGATGGCACTGCCACAAGCCGCACCCTGACAAGCTATAGCAAGGCGCTTGGTTGGCGTCTTATTGCGCCGCCTTTGATTTTACATGGCACCTATGATGTCTCAATGACAGATGACGCAGCTGATCTAGCTGGCAGATTAGCTGCCGGAATTGATGCTGGTATTTTCTAGTAACTTCAACCATGCTAACTAGGATGATTTGTAAATAGGGTTATGATGCGGCTATTATCATTTTTTTCTGAAATCCTACCTCTGGTGATGCTATTTGTCGGCAATCACTATTATGATATTTTCATTGGTGCAGCAGCCGCAGTAGTCAGCGCTATCATCATCCTGATTTATGCCTATTTTCGTGAAGGGCGCATTGCGAGATTTGCTTTATTTTCAGTTGCGTTATCTGGCTTATTTACCGTGGCAGCCTGGCTAGCAGGTGAATCACTTTTTATCAAAATTCAACCAACCTTATTTAATCTTGCCTTTGCGGCCGCTTTGCTTGGTGGACGTCTTTATGGGCGACCTATGATGAAATATTTCTTTGGTGCACAATTTCAGCTGACAGATGATGTCTGGCGCACCCTGACCACTAGATGGGGATTGTTTATGTTGCTGCTAGCATTAGCAAATGAGGTCGCATGGCGCAATTTTAGTGATGATGGCTGGGTCACAATCAAGGTATTCATCATCGCACCTGCCACAGCCTTATTCATGGCAGCACAATTACCAATTACCTTGCGTGGCCGCATTACAAATGAGCAGGATGATACAAATGCCTAGCGGCGTCTGAACAGACCTTTTTTCGGCGCTCTATTTTGCGCGATGTCAGCAGCTGCGCCTGTCATCTTCTGACGCTCTGATGGCAAGCTTTGCAACCAAATCCGCCCAGGGCCTGTCAAGCTGGCAACAAAATGGCCATCACCTAATTTATCAAGCTCAAAACTGACTGATGGCTCCATGGCTGCCAGAGATGATGCGGTAACCTGTTGAATATCAGCAGATGTGAGTGGTAATGGAAATAAATCACCACCCATAAATGCAATCATCACCCCATCACCTGTTAGCTGATAAAGCTGATAATGTGAGCTTGCACCCTCACCCAATGGCACATCAAGTACGAGTGATGCGTTAACAGTATCATCAAAGGCAAATAAGCTTGGCGCTGCCACAATCAGACCTTGTCTGTATAGTGACAAATCAAACATCATCATTGCCCCTATTTGCTGCGGGGCTAAATAAAGCAATTCTGTTTCAGCAGACTGGTTATGAAAGCGGACATGGCGCGCATCTTCTGCAGACACCATCTCAATGTCAGGTGATTTTGCCAAAAAACTATCAGCGATAGCAGTGATAGATACCCCTGCTGCTAATTCAACCTCTAACACAGGCGAATGACCATCAATAACGCGCCATTTTACAGAATTATCCTGAATGAGGCTGGCATCTGTTTCATTCATCTTATCACCCATGCTGCGCCCCCTAATTCACGCTGACCTGCTAGCAATCACCATTATAATATAACGCAACCACGTCATATTTAAAATATCAGTTTATCATCAAATTTGCATTGCAGATGCATGGCAGATGCCACATCACATCTGATTAAAAATCATGTGATATTTTTATCTCGCGCAGCTCTTCAATAGTTTTAACGCCTAATTGCATCATCGCATTTTCAATATCATCACGGATGATATCGCCAACATGTTTTGCGCCATCATCTCCAAGCGCAGCAACACCGATTAAAAATGCCCGACCTAGAAAACAAAAATCAGCACCCAAAGCCAAGGCCTTCACCACATCAAGGCCGCTTCTAATGCCGCTATCAATCGCAATTACGGGCTGTTTGCCTAATGTTTTACGAAGCATTGGCAGTTGTGAGATAGAGCTTGGTGCTGCATCAAGCTGACGCCCGCCATGATTAGAAATCACCAGCCCATCAATGCCGCAATCTAGCGCCATTTTGCAATCATCAACATCAAGCAAACCTTTTAAAATAAGTGGGCCATCCCACATATCACGCAATTCTTTTAAATAATCCCATGTCAGCGAGCCATTTAGCTGGCTGCCAATAAATTGCGTGATATTGCTCAACTGTTCTGGGCTGGCATAAGGCTCTAAATTCTTGAAGCGGAATTTCCCGCCATTACCAAGTGCTGCCAATGCCCAACTAGGATGCAAAGCTGCTTGAAATAGCACTCTTGCGGTTGGTGTTGTACCAGAGCGTGACCCAATCGGCGCGCCAGCAATATGCATTTCTTCGCGTCTGCTAGGCCCTGGCACATCAGCGGTAATCATTAATTTGGTAAAACCAGCAGCTTTGGCACGAGCCATCAAATCAGCGGCAATGTCCTTATCAAAAGGCGGATATAGCTGGAAAATGCCTTTATCACCAACCAACGGTCCAATGTCTTCAACATCAGCGCCAGCCACAGTGCTAAGGCCATAGCCAAACCCGCCATCTTTTGCCGCTCTGGCAAGTGCTTTTTCAGAGCCTGGCCATATCAATGATGACAAACCAATAGGTGATACAGAAAAAGGAGCATCAAAGGTTGTGTTCAGAAATGACGTCCTAATATCAGCGCTAACACGGCCACGCAAATAACGCGGCACCAGCCTGATTTTATTATAATCATCCATTGAGGCATCACGCGCCCTATTTTGCCCTGTGCCTGAAAATAAATAAGCAGCCACAAAAGGTGGCAGACGGCGTTTTGCCTTTTTTTCAAGATCAGAAACACGCGGATAGCGAGACATTACAGACGCCATGAATTAGCTCTTACCATTCACCATTAAAATTGCTCCCAGTCTACTAAGCATATTGGCGCGCTCTAGGGAAGCCCAATTAAATAATGTCAGATTTAAATATTATCATTGCGCAAAAAGGTGAATCATATCTAGATAAAAAAGGGAGCAAGTCCAGCATCATCTCATTCAGCAATCACCGCCCGTAAAGGAGGTGTGATATGCCATTCAAACAACTCAGTTTCTTTCTATCATCAGGCTTTGCAAGCTCATTGCTGATTGCGATAGTTTCAGCTGCTCTATTTTCGGTTGCTGCAACGGGGCTGGCAAAGGGACAAACCACCTTAAAACCTGCTGAAGAATGCCAGCCAAAAAGCCGTCTGGTAAATGGCTGGCCCAATACTGATTTCAGCCAATGCACCGTCTCTTATGATGACATTATCTCTGGCGGTCCTGGCAAAGACGGCATTCCAGCGATTGATGCCCCGCAATTTAACAACGTTGATGAGGTTACCATTGCACCACAAGAGCCTGTGATATCACTTGAGATTGACGGCATTGCCAGAAGCTATCCGCTATCGATCTTGATCTGGCATGAAATTGTCAATGATGCCATTCATGATGTGCCGTTTTCAGTGACTTATTGCCCATTATGTAACACCTCTATCATCTTTGACAGACGCCTTGATGACCAGATTTTAGATTTTGGCACAACAGGTAATTTACGCCATTCTGATCTGGTCATGTATGACAGGCAAACAGAAAGCTGGTGGCAGCAATTCAATGGTGATGCGATTGCTGGTAGCCTTGCTGGAAAGCAATTAGCCATCTTGCCATCACGACTTGAGAGTTTTGGTGAATTTGCAGAACGCCATCCAGATGGGGAAGTGCTTGCTATTCCCACAAATTTCCTGCGTTCTTATGGCACAAACCCTTATAATGGCTATGATAGCTCATCTTTTCCCTTTTTATTTAGAGGAGAAGTGCCAGAGGGCATTAAGCCCTTAGAAAGAGTGGTTGTGGTTGATGATTTTGCACTTGCCTTACCTGCCCTCATGGAGACAGGTATTTGGCGCCATGGCGCTATCACTATTCGCTGGCAAAAAGGTCAGGCATCAGCACTTGACCAGCCCATTATCGCAGAAGGTCGAGATGTTGGTACAGTGACCGTTCAGGCGATGCAAGATCATGGCAAGTTTGTTGATATACCTTACAAGGTGACCTTTGCCTTTGTCTGGCATGCTTTTCATCCTGATAAGCCAATCACTGGCATTTCTGGCTAGCTTTTTAAGAAATAACGCTAATTGGCTTGCCAGCAATATAGCTTTCAATGATCTCTCTCATCTGGTCATAAAACACCACCATTGTCTGAGCGGTGACATAGCCAATATGAGGGGTCATCACAAGGTTCGGCGTTGTGCGCAAAGGGTCATCTGCTGGCACAGGTTCTTTGTCATACACATCAATCGCAGCACCTTTGATTGAGCCACTATGTAATGCAGCTACCAAGGCATCTGTATCAATAATGCCAGAGCGTGAGGTATTAACCAGATAGGCTGTGTTTTTCATGGACTGCAATTCATCAGCACCAACCAAATGACGCACCCTGTCAGACATTTTCAAGTGTATGGAAATAAAATCAGAGGTCTCAAAAAAAGTCTGTTTGTCACAATAACGTACATCTTGTTCCTGACAGATTTCAGCTGTCAGATTCTGCGAATAAGCTTGGATATCCATCCCATAAGCTTTGCCAAAATGGGCAAGCTGCTTACCGAGCCTGCCAAGCCCTAAAATGCCAAGTGTCTTACCACGCAAATCAGAGCCAGTGGCCACTTGCCAGCCGCCTTGTTGCATAGAATTAACAGATGGCACAAGCTGTCTTGCAAGTGCGCCGATTAATGTCATTGCCAATTCAGCTGTTGCAAAACCAGGGGAATCTGTCCCCATCACGACAATCTGTTTTTGTGCAGCATAACCGATATCAATCGCATTATTATGTTTGCCAGTTGTCACAATGGCTTTCAGATTAGGCAGTGCGTCAATGACAGCAGCATCAAATTTTGTACGCTCGCGCATAATGCCCAAAATATCATACTCATAAAGGCGTTCAATTAACGCAGAGCCGGTAAGCGTATCATGAAATACATCAAGCTGATGGTTAGCTGATAATTGCGACCAGTCGCTGCTTTTTAAAGCGTCTGACATCCAGTCATCAAGCAATGCAATTTTCATCTCTGAGATACTTTCTATAATAACAAGCCATGCTCTTGCATCAGCTTCATGATTTTTTTAATGTCTGCTTATCAGATATACTGTCCTTGCAAAAATTAGGATAGTTAGCATCATTTAGCAATCATTACCCCATCGCAAGGAAGCAGATATTTTGTTCCAGTCTGTATTGTCAGGTGAAGCCGATATTTTAACCAGCTTTATCACGATTGTCGCATTATTGATTATGTGGCTTGGTGGCGGCTGGCTGCTATTGGCTTTTTTGGAAAATAATCTTGCCATCACTCAGCTTGTTATAGCACGCAATGCCCATAGCTTTGGTTCTGGTAGCTTGTTGGTGTATGGCGGCACATTATTATCGGCATCTATTAAAAACACTTATCCTAGCTTATTGCTAAAATATCTGACTAATATTCTATGCTTTCTGCTGATTATGGCAGGCGCCCTTACCATTATTTTTATTGCATCTGGCGAATATTCAAGAATGATCTATTTCACCAGAGGGTTGATGATCCCTTAAAAAGACTAGATAGGCAAAAATCAAATGGATGTGATTATTTTTGATAAAGATGGTGTTTTGCTGAATTTGAATGCGACCTGGCTTCCTGTCGCTATTGATATCACGCATTTATTATCTGACTTAACCGATAATCAGCATCCTGCTAGCCTATTTCAGAGGATTATAGGCATTAGTCCTGATGATGATGGTATTGATCCAAACGGGCTATTTGCTACTGGCTCTTTTCTTGATCAGCAAGCTGCCTGTGCTGCGATTGTGCCTGAACTACAACGTCATTTTGATGACCCATCTTATCGCGAAAAAGTAATTAAAATTGTCCAATCACATAGCCAAAATGGCCCTGTGCCCCTAGGTGATATCACAACGCCTTTAATGCGCTTGCAAAAAGCTGGTTACAAAATGGCCATTTTGACAAATGATGCTGAAGCATCTGCCCGTTTTGCCTGTGATAGGCTTGATATTACCTCATTTTTTGAAATGATAGTCGGTTTTGATACCGGCTATGGCGGTAAACCAGCACCACAAGGGTTTCACGCTATTTGTGAGCATCTATCTGTGCCAGCCCATAAGGCTATAATGGTGGGTGATACATCTGCTGATCGCAATGTCGCAGAGGCTGCAGGTGCAGGGTTATTTGTGGGTATCAGCTCACTATATCCAGAGCCAACAGATAATCTGAAGGGCGTTCCACATATCCTGCCCTCTATTCTCAAACTGCCTGATTTATTGAGCGACATTCAAAAACAGGCAAGCTAGCCTGGTATCGCCGCTACCCCACAAAGGCCTTTTCAAGGACATAGGTGCCAGGCTTGCTATTCGCGCCTTCTTCAAGACCAGCTGCCTCAACCAAAGCCTTTACATCATTATTCAAACCCATTGAGCCACAAATCATCACCCTGTCATGGTCTGGATCAAAAGCTGGTAATCCCAAATCAGCAAATAAGCTGCCATCTTCGATTAAAGTGGTAATACGCCCCATTTTTGGGCTCTGCTCTCTGGTGGTTGTTGGGTAATAACGAAGCTGCTGAGATGCCATTTCGCCAATCAGAGGGTCTTGGCTGGCACTTTCCACCAATTCTTTGCCATAGGCTAGCTCTGCCACCTCGCGGCAGCTATGCGTTAAGATGACATCGTCAAATTGTTCATAAACTTCAGGATCTTTGATAAGTGAGGCAAAAGGGGCAATGCCTGTCCCTGTTGCGATCATATAAAGCCTCTTACCAGGCAATAAGGCATCAAGCACTAATGTGCCAACAGGCTTTGTTTTCATGATGATGTGATCGCCAGCTTTGATATGCTGTAGCTGTGAAGTCAACGGGCCATCTTGCACCTTAATCGAATAAAATGCCAAAGTCTCAGACCAGAAAGGTGCTGCAATAGAATAGGCCCGCAATAATGGCTTGCCAGCTTCATTCAACAAACCAATCATCACAAATTCGCCAGAGCGAAACCGAAAACTATCAGGGCGTTCCACTTCAAAATGAAACAACCTATCTGTCCAATGTGTCACAGACAAAACTTTGACAGCATCTTTGGTATCAGCCGGCACACCCACATTTTGCATGATAGTTTCCCTTTATCGCACAGACAAAATCCGCCTGATTATCTGCATCTTATAATATGATTTCTTACCCCTTTGATATCAAAGAGATAGCAGCATAAGTCAATGCCAACAGATAGAAAATCCTTACAAGTTTTGCCTGATAAAGAGGAATTTTTACCAACCGCACTTTAGTTGCTAAAGGTCTTTAAATAAGCGATGACATCAGTGCGATCTTGTTCTTTGCGCAGGCCAGCAAATGCCATCTTTGTGCCTTTAACATATTTTTTTGGTGCCTCAAGATAGCCATCTAATGTGTCTTCATCCCAGATAATGCCACTTGCCTTCATAGCCTTTGAATATTTCTTGTAATCTTCAAGACTACCAGCTTCACGACCAAATAAATTCACCAGATGAGGCCCTGTTTTATGCTTTTCCTTGTCAACCAAGTGACAAGCTTTGCATTTTTTAAAAATTTTTTCACCTTTTGCCACATCACCAGCCAGTGACGGGCTGGACATACCAACCATAAAAGCCATCGCTGCTATCAGGCCATATTGGGTTATCTTTTTTGTCATGATTATCTCTTTTTGGTTGTTCTAAGATGGCGTAGCCACCTCAGATATATGGTTGTTAACCTCACTTTTCAATAGCTATGATGAGTGTTATCACGTAATTTTAGCCTTGACTAAATTCATAAGCAGACTAATATTTTAGATGGTTAACCTTTAAGTCCAATTAAGGCAACGATTGTCAATGGAATTAACTCTGCAACAATCAGCGATGCAACGCCCCCATCCTATGCATTGGGCTTTGGCAATTATAGCGATATTACTTGGCATCTGGAGCGCAACTGATCAAGAATTTGCCGCCATCATCATTGGCACGATTGCAGATGCTTACTTGCAGGTCACAACCTTTGTGGCAGCGACTTTACTGATTTTTTATGGGATTGAACGGCTATTTGGCTTTGATGCCATTCGCCTTTTATCGAAATCTGGGAAATGGCAAGTACCGCTAGCAGCTGCTCTTGGTGCATTGCCTGGTTGCGGCGGCGCTATCATTGTGGTGACAAATTATGTCTCTGGCAGGTTAAGTTTTGGTGCTGTGATGGCAACATTAACAGCAACTATGGGTGATGCCGCATTTTTGCTGATTGCCAAAGAGCCGCTAACAGGTTTGATGATGATGGCAGTTGGCCTGTTTGTTGGGACAATCTCAGGCTATATTGTTGATGGCATACATGGCCCTGATTTCTTGCGGCCAAAGGGCACTGACAATCAACAAGAGACACCAGCAAGTCAGCGCACACAAGCACCAGCCATTGTTAATAAATTATGGCTCCTGACCATCATACCTGGTATTATTTTAGGCGGTTTTGGCGCATTTCAGGTGGATCTAGATGCCGCCTTTGCCAGCTCATTCACCAGCGAGCCTGTCACCTTATTCGGCTTTATGGCAGGGTGTTTATGCTTTGCTATGTGGTTATTGCCGAAATTCTTGCCAAAATCAGGCACACATCAGACAGGCGTGTTGCAGCAAACCATCACTGATACCAATTTTGTAACAGGCTGGGTTATCATTGCCTTTTTATTGTTTGAGGTATCACTATTTATCACAGGCTATGAATTGGCAACCTTATTTGAGGGTCTCGCTATCTGGGTGCCTTTGATAGCGGTTATAATAGGCTTACTGCCAGGATGTGGTCCACAAGTACTTGTAACAACCTTATATCTGGCAGGTATTGTTCCGTTATCAGCACAAATTGGCAATGCGATATCAAATGATGGCGATGCGTTATTCCCAGCTATTGCATTGGCACCACGCGCGGCGATAATTGCGACAATTTATTCAACCATCCCTGCTTTACTACTAGCCTATGGGTGGCATTTTTTCGCTTAAATTATGCGCACCAATTAACAGATAAGATGGCTATTTAAGCTGCCTGATAGCGTGATAATCTGTGCTGATAGGATGTCTTAATACGCTGTGCCTGTTCCAGCCAATGATGCTCTGGCATTCTTTGTGCCTGTTCTTCCGATAGCCTTATCGCATCAAAACCAGATTGTCTGGCATGTCGATATTGGTCACAAATCAGCGCTCCTGTTGCAACAATCAGGCCATTATAACCTAATTCACGCAAACGGCGCGCTTGTGAAAACCCTCTGCCATCATGGGAGCTTGCAAAATCGATGGTAATAATTTCAGCCGCGCTAGATTGCGCCAGCACCTTTTCAGGCATCTCTGTTACAGGACACTCTATCGCTGTTTTTTCAGCAAAATCAGAGGCAGGTGAAAAGCCACTATCTGTTACATAAATCGCTGTCATTTTAGCTAGCCTTTGACATAGCAGGTGGATAAAGCGCCAGTTTAAACGGCGCCATACCAACACGGTTATAATAGGCAAGGAAGGTTTCATCTGGCCTCACCCTGCCTGTCAGATAAACTGAAATAATGGTGTCAATCGCATCCAATATTTTATCAGCAGGAAAACCAGGGCCTGTACGCTCGCCAATCGACGCATTTTCATCTCCAGAGCCACCAAGTGTGATCTGATAATTCTCAGCCCCCGCCCTATCAAGACCTAAAATACCAATATGA
Source organism: Puniceispirillaceae bacterium (SeqCode) (assembly GCA_049890115.1). GTDB lineage: Bacteria > Pseudomonadota > Alphaproteobacteria > Puniceispirillales > Puniceispirillaceae > UBA685. The sequence continues at coordinate 46,425 of JBMHCC010000049.1, forward strand.
CCAACATGATGATGACCACAAGCATTGATACAGCCAGAAATTTTAACCTTCAAAGGACCGATAAAATGTTCCAGCTTTTTGCGTTCGAAATGAAGGGCAATTTCCTGTGCCACTGGGATTGAGCGCGCGGTTGCCAGACCACAATAATCAAGGCCAGGGCACGCAATAATATCAGAAACAAGACCGATATTCGCAGCTGCCAAATCTGCCTTTACCAGACGGTTATAGACTGCCATTAAGTCAGATTTTGGTATATGCGGTAAAATGATATTTTGCTCATGGCTAACACGCAATTCATCATAGCCATAAAGGCGGGCAATTTCAGCCATCTGGCGCATCTGATCTGATGAGGCATCACCTGGCGTGGCACCCTGTTTTTTCAGCGATATTGTCACAATCACATGATTAGGGTCTTTGTGATCGTGAACAGATTGTTTCGCCCAAGCAGCAAAAGATGGGCTGAGGGCAAACTCAGCACCTAGATCATAAGGTTTTGCCTGCCCCAGATCAGGCAATGCAAAATCAGCTGTAATTTTAGCGATTAGGTTATCTGATACTGGTTTAATCTTGTCTTTAATGGTTGCATGATAGGCTTCAATCTGAGATTTCGCCTCTGCCAGACCAAGCTCTTGCACCAGAATTTTAATACGTGCTTTATATTTATTATCACGCCTGCCATAGCGGTTATAGATATGCAGGATAGCTTCAAGATAACTAAGCAAATCAGCCTTTGGCACAAAGCTGGCAATTTCCTGACCAATAATGGGTGTGCGACCCAAACCGCCACCAACCAAAATACGATAGCCAGCCTCGCCACTTTGATTGCGCACAAGCTGGATACCAATATCATGAAATGCGATAACAGCGCGATCTTGTTCTGCTGCTGAAATCGCTATTTTGAATTTGCGTGGCAAAAATGCAAATTCTGGATGACCTGTTGACCATTGACGCAATAATTCAGCTGTGATGCGCGGATCTTCTACCTCATCAGCAATCGCACCAGCAAAATGATCTGATGTTACATTACGAATACAATTTCCAGATGTCTGGATAGCATGCATATCAACATCAGCCAAAGCTGACAGAATATCACCAACATCTTCTAACTTTACCCAGTTAAACTGGATATTCTGGCGTGTTGTGAAATGCCCGTAATTTTTATCCCAACGCTCAGCAATCATGGCAAGCTGATCCATTTGCGCAGAACGCAAAGTCCCATAAGGGATAGCAACACGAAGCATATAGGCATGAAGTTGTAAATAAAGCCCATTTTGCAGACGCAAAGGCTTAAACTCATCTTCGGTAATGACACCATCAATGCGCCGCTGTGTTTGGGCACGAAATTCGGCAATTCTATCGCGCAGATAGTCTTTATCAAAATTGTCATAATGATACATGATTGGCTCCTGCTTCTTGTTTGCCATGGCGATAATTGGTTGGGCCGCTAAGACGCAGCCTTTCACGCATCTGCAATGGTGACAGGTCTTGATCTAATGCTATCAGATAGGCACCAACAACCAGATGAGCTTGGGTTGCGGAAATCTCTGCCACTGCTTGGGACGCCTTTTCCTCATCAGTAAATAGCATCGGATTTTGCAAGCCAAGTTGCCAGCTTTGTTCAGCTGAATAGAAGACCGCATCACCCGTTAGAAGGGTATTTGCCGTAATGACATAAAATGATGCCTTATCACGCACTGGCATAAGACAGCTCCTTATTTGCATAGTCAGATGGTAATTCTCTGTAAGAGGCATGAGGTGCCAAGCCTAGGAAAATGACAGCAGGTCCTGAAATGCCATAAGAAGTGATATCATGTGCAATCGTGCCTAATGTGCTTTGCAAATATCGTGCATCAGAGCGGCCGATATTTTCAGCAATCGTCACCATAATATCAGGGCGTGCATTATGCATCAGCAATCTGCCAGATAAATAGCTGGTTGCTTTAACGCCCATATAAATCGCAGCGGCAAAACTCTGGTCAGATAGGCCATTTGCCATTTCCTGCCAATCATGTTCGGCAAAGCCATTCACATCATGGCCTGTCATGACACGATAGCTGTTATTGCGGCCACGTTTGGTTAATGAGGCGCCCATCGCTGCTGCACCAGCACTGGCTGCTGTAATGCCTGGAATGATACGAAAGGCTATATCAGCCTCATCAAGGGCGGCAATTTCTTCCTCTAGCCTGCTAAAGACGCCGCAATCACCTGATTTCAAACGGATGATTTTCTTACCCTCTTTTGCCTTTGCAACAAGCAGCTTATGGATGTCTTCCTGCTTCCAGGACGCCTCATAGGCTGTTTTACCAACGCTAATCAGCTCTGCTTCGCGTCTGGCAAGCTCCATAATAGGCTGGGTTACAAGCCTATCATATAAAATGACATCAGCTTGCTGAATGGCTTTGCGCGCCTTTAATGTGAGCAAATCAGGATCTCCTGGACCAGCACCAACAAAGGTAACCTCTGGTCTGGTTTGTTCTGGCTGTTCCATATTTTTTTGACTGATCAGATGCTCTGCATAATCTGTGGCTTGCTGTTCTAAATTACCAGGCTGATAATCTGTTTTGGCAAAGAAACGCTGCCAGAAATGACGCCGATTTTGTGGCTGAATGGCATTGGCAACGCGGCTACGTAACTGGCTTGCAATGCGTGCCAGCTCGCCGATTGATTGCGGCAATGTCTCTTCTAGCATCGCTTTTATAATGCGCGCTAAGACAGGTGCTGTGCCTTCTGTGCCAATCGCAATGGTCACAGGCGCTCTATCAACTAATGCTGGCGTGGTGAATTGGCTATTTTTGAGATCATCAATAACACAAAAGGGAATGCGTGCTTTGTCTAATAATGTCATAAGCCCGCTATCTGCCTCATCAAGATAGGCTAATGCCAACGGCATCTCTCCAGCGCCAACATTATCTACTAAATCAGCTTCTGTTATCTGGCGGGCACTATGAACCAACTGATGGGCGGCAATGAACTCAGCTAACTCTGCGCATGGGCTATCAGCATAAATAACAATCTTAGCAGGTGTCTTTTGAAACAACCTCACCTTAGCGATCACATCATGGCTATTACCAATAAAGGCAACACGCTTTTGTTGCAGCTTCATAAATACAGGGAAATGTTCCATCATTTGCTTAATCTCCACCAAAGACGGCACAGTATCTTGCAAATAAATCCTAATAATCAATGCTTATTAAGGGCAATAAGTTAAATATTTTACAGAATTAGGAGGATATTAAAATTATTTTTTAATTTTGTTAAAATGGCCAAATCTCTTTCCAACAAAAAAACACCAGCCTAAAACAAAGCTGGTGTTTTGCAATTTTTAAGTCGTATTTATAAGCAGAGCTGCCTGTAATTAAGCACCTTTTTGTGGGCGCATGTCATCGCGGCTAATGCCAGCCACACTAACTGGCTTTTTCATAGCATCACGGCGGAATGGCTCGCCAAGCTCTTGGTTCAGCAATACTTCGATGAAGGTTGTCTTTTTATCCTTCATCTGTGCTTCAATCGCTGTATTTAATGCGTCTGCCAGCTCATCCATTGAGGCAACCTGAACACCATCAACACCACAAGCACGCGCAATTTCAGCATAGCGTACATCTGTATCAAGCTCTGTGCCCACGAAATTATCTTCGAACCATAATGTGGTATTACGCTTTTCAGCACCCCACTGATAGTTACGGAAAATAATCATGGTGATTGGCGGCCATTCATCACGACCAATCGCTGTCATTTCATTCATTGAGATACCGAAAGCACCATCACCAGCGAAACCAACAACTGGCACATCTGGCTGGCCAATCTTGGCACCCATAATCGCTGGCAGGCCATAGCCACATGGGCCAAACAAACCAGGTGCTAGGTATTTACGACCAACCTCAAATGTTGGATAGGCATTACCAATGGCACAGTTATTACCAATATCAGATGAGATAATAGCTTCTTTTGGCAGGACAGATGAAATAGCACGCCATGCCATACGTGGTGACATTTTGGCAGGCTCTCTATCACGTGCACGCTCATTCCATGTTGTGCCTGGATCATCATCTTCATGATCAAGTGATGTTAGCTCTTGTGCCCATGATGATTTAGTTTGCGCAATCATTGATTTACGCTCATCACGGCCAGCATCACCAGCTGTTGCTGATAATTGTTCTAAGATGCTGGTTGCCACTTGTTTAGCGTCACCCACGATACCAACAGATACAGGCTTGGTTAGGCCAATGCGATCTGGGTTAATATCAACCTGAATGATCTTGGCGTCTTTTGGCCAGTAATCAATGCCATAGCCTGGCAAGGTTGAAAATGGGTTAAGGCGTGTACCAAGAGCCAATACAACGTCAGCCTTTGCAATAAGCTCCATACCAGCCTTAGAGCCATTATAGCCTAGCGGGCCTGCAAATAGCGGATGTGAGCCAGGGAAAGCATCATTATGCTGATAGCCACAGCACACAGGTGCATCAAGGCGCTCTGCCAGCTTCATTGAGGCATCAATCGCACCACCAATCACAACACCTGCGCCATTTAGCATAACAGGGAATTTTGCGTCTGATAGCATTTGCGCTGCTTCGGCGATCGCATCAGAACCACCATTTGGACGCTCAAATTCAACAATCGCTGGCAGCTCAATATCAATCACTTGTGTCCAGAAGTCACGTGGCACGTTAATCTGGGCTGGTGCTGATGCACGCTTTGCCTGCAAAATAACACGGTTTAGCACTTCTGCGATACGAGAGGCATCACGCACCTCTTCTTGATAAGCAACCATATCTTTGAATAAAGCCATCTGTTCAACTTCTTGGAAACCACCTTGACCAATGGTTTTATTAGCAGCCTGCGGTGTGACCAATAATAATGGTGTATGGTTCCAGTAAGCTGTTTTCACAGGTGTGACAAAGTTGGTAATACCAGGACCATTTTGCGCAACCATCATCGACATTTTGCCAGATGCACGGGTGAAACCATCTGCCATCATACCAGCGTTACACTCATGGGCAGCATCCCAGAATGTGATACCAGCCTGTGGGAACAGGTCTGAAATCGGCATCATTGCCGAACCGATAATACCAAACGCATGCTCAATACCATGCATCTGCAGCACTTTTACAAAGGCTTCTTCAGTCGTCATCTTCATGGAACAAATCCTCCTGCGTGAAAATCAAAGGCAACCCTGCCTCGACAACATAATACCCGAAAACATGGTAACGGGCACAATAATAAGGCGGTCAAAATGCCTTAATAAGCCGTGATACACTAGCACCAGTTGGCTGATAAATTAATACCAGCAGATTTATTATCCCTTATCATGGAAATACAATCAAATTCAGACAAATCAAAAGACCATAACAAGCGATTGATACACTGATACTATTTGGTCTATAATACCGCCATCCCGCGATGTTTTTGTTACATTTGTTCAGGAGTTGTTATGGCAGATCAATCATCATTTGAAAATTGGCAAAGGCAAGCTGAAAAAGAATTGAAGCGACCTGCTAAAGACAAACAGACGCTTGAGGGGATCGCGGTAAAAGCTGTTTACACAAAAGATGATTTAAAAGATTTGGATCATATGGATTCTCTGCCAGGTGCTGCGCCCTTTACCAGAGGCCCCCGCGCCTCAATGTATGTTGGCAGACCATGGACTATTCGCCAATATGCTGGCTTTTCAACGGCAGCAGAATCAAATCAGTTTTATCATCAGGCTCTGGCAGCTGGCCAAAAAGGCTTGTCAGTGGCTTTTGATTTAGCAACTCATCGTGGTTATGATTCAGATCATGAACGGGTGGTTGGCGATGTTGGCAAAGCTGGCGTTGCGATTGACTCTGTTGAGGATATGAAAATCTTATTTGATGGCATTCCGCTTGATCAAATTTCCGTTTCCATGACAATGAATGGTGCTGTTCTGCCTATTTTGGCTGGTTTCATTGTGGCAGGCGAAGAGCAAGGCGTTGATGAAGCGTTATTATCTGGCACGATACAAAATGACATTCTAAAAGAATTTATGGTGCGTAATACCTATATTTACCCACCTGAGCCTTCGATGCGGATTGTCTCTGATATTATCGGCTATACGGCTGAAAAGATGCCGAAATTTAATTCGATTTCCATCTCTGGCTATCACATGCAAGAAGCAGGTGCGAATTTGGTGCAAGAGCTGGCATTCACGCTGGCAGATGGCTTGGAATATGTGCGTGTTGCAACAGAACGCGGCATGGCAGTTGATGCATTTGCCCCGCGCCTATCCTTTTTCTTTGCGATTGGTATGAATTTTTTCATGGAAGCTGCCAAATTGCGTGCTGCCAGAACCTTGTGGGCACGCTGGATGACAGAGTTATTTGCCCCGCAAGATGAACGCTCATTGATGTTGCGCACGCATTGCCAGACTTCAGGTGCCTCTCTTCAAGAACAAGACCCCTATAATAACATTATCCGCACCACGATTGAGGCACTGGCAGCTTCCTTAGGCGGCACGCAATCTTTGCACACAAACTCATTTGATGAGGCCATTGCCCTGCCAACAGAATTTTCAGCGCGCATTGCCCGTAATACCCAGCTGATTTTGCAAAATGAGACAGGCATCACAGATACAGTTGATCCTCTTGCTGGGTCTTATTATGTCGAAAACCTAACTTCAGAGCTGATTGAAAAAGCTGATGCGCTTATCAGGCAAATCATGGCAATGGGCGGCATGACAAAGGCAGTGCAATCAGGCTTTCCAAAAGCAGAAATTGAAAAAGTGGCAACAGCCCGCCAAGCTCATATTGATTCAGGACAACAGGTCATTGTCGGGGTGAATAAGTTTCAGCCAGATGAAGCAACTGATGTTGATGTGCGCGAGATTGATAATCAGGCTGTTAGAGAGGCACAAATTGCCCGCCTGAAACAAATTAAGGAAAAGCGTGATGACAAGGCAGTTTCAGATGCGCTAGCTGCTTTGCGCAATGCAGCTGAAACAAATACTGGTAATCTGCTTGATTTGTCTGTGAAAGCCACCAGAGCCAGAGCCACAATAGGTGAGATATCAGATGCGCTAGGTGATGTGTTCCAGCGTTATCAGGCAGAAGCTGATTTTGTAACTGGCGTCTATAAAGACCAATTTGGTGATAGCGCCTTATTTTCTGAAATTGAAAAGGCATTAACCAGTTTCACCACATTGACAGATGATAAAGCACCAGCCCTTTACATGGCAAAATTAGGCCAAGATGGCCATGATAGAGGCGCAAAAGTGATCGCATCTGCCTTTACCGACCTTGGTATGGAAGTTCATGTCGGCCAGCTATTTGAAACACCTGAGGAAGCAGCCAATAGCGCGATAGAGCTTGGCGTTCATGTGATTGGCATATCAACATTAGCAGCAGGTCATAAAACCCTAATACCGCAGCTAATTACCGCCTTAAAAGACAAGGGCGCGGAGGATATTATGGTTATTTGCGGCGGTGTCATCCCTGAAAAAGATTACCAATTCCTCTATGATGCTGGTGTAGCCGCAATTTTTGGCCCTGGCAGCAATGTCACACAAGCCGCTCTTGATACCATCACATCTGCGAATGAGCAGATGAGCCGGATGCATAATTACCGCATGGCACGTCTTGGTAATACTGTATAATCAAGATTGCGCACGCAGATTTGCGACATTCATAGTTGGCGTTAGCTGCTCTGCATCTTGCATTAACTCGATAATTGTTCCTGTTGACGCCTGTAAGGCAGCCTGAAAGGCCGGAGTAAATTCCTCAGCTGTTTCAATCCTATGACCAGCAAAACCATAGGCTGATGCCAGTGCCATAAAATCAGGATTGACAAGCGTCGTGCCAGAAATGCGTTCTGGATAATGGCGTTCTTGATGCATCCTGATCGTGCCATAGGTGCCATTATTATAAATCAGAATAATCGGCTTTGCGCCAATTTGCATCGCTGTTCCAAGCTCTGCCAGATTCATCTGAATATCACCATCACCAGCAAAACAAATCACGGTGCGTGTTGGCTCTGCCACAAAAGCAGCAATCGCAGCTGGCAAACCATATCCCATCGCCCCTGCTTGCGGTGCTAAAAGACGCCGCCCTTGCCCATAACGCATAAATTTATCTGGCCAAATCGCAAAATTCCCTGCCCCATGTGTGATGATAGCATCTGATGGTGCCAAATCTTCGATAGTCGCAATGACAGATGCCAAATCCAGTTTCGTGGTTTGTTTTGGTGGAATTAAGCCAGCATCATAAAGTGCCTTCTCGCCTGCTACATAATCACGGCGCGCTTGGGCGCCGACCGGCTCTCCTGCATGAGCTAGCAGCTGATGAACCAGCTTATTCGGACAGGATTGAATAGCGATATCTGGCTGATATATTTTACCAATTTCATCAGCTGAAATATGGCTATGAACAAGATAGGGGTTCATTTTTGGCACATCAAATAGCTGCCAATTTTGCGTTACCATTTCACCAAAACGGATATTTATCGCAATCAACAGATCGGCATTGCGCAATCTATCTGAGGCCTGAGGCGAAGCACCGATACCAGCATCACCAACATAACAGCTATGCGTATTATCCATCACATCATGACAGCGAAAAGACGCCATCACAGGCACTTGCATATGAGCTGCAAATTGCGCCAAATCACGCCTACCAGCATCATTCCAACCGCCGCCACCTGCAATAATCACAGGTGATTGTGCATGACGCAATTTGTCAATGAGCACAGATATTTGCTCATCAGCTGCTGCTGGTTTTGGCAAATCAAAAGGCTGACAGGCAGCCACATCACTCATGGCTGACAACATATCTTCAGGCAATGCCACCACTACAGGCCCTGGCCTGCCAGATAGTGCCTTTGCATAGGCTCTGCCAACAAGCTCTGGCAGGCGTTCACACTCATTTATCTGTGTGACCCATTTCGCCAGACCAGAAAATACGTCCCGATAATCAACTTCCTGAAATGCTTCACGGTCAACCACATCTGTGCCAATTTGACCCACGAACAATATCATAGGTGATGAATCTTGCATGGCGGTATGAACGCCTATTGCTGCATTTGTAGCCCCAGGCCCTCTTGTGACAAAACAAATACCTGGCTTTCCTGTCAATTTGCCATAGGAGGCTGCCATAAAAGCAGCACCACCTTCATTGCGGCATAAGGTGAAATCAAAGACCTTGCGAACATCGCGGTCAACCATGCCATCTAGTGCCGCCAGATAGGATTCTCCAGGCACGCCAAATCCTGTTGTTAGCCCCAGATTAACCAGAGATTCTATCAGGATTTGACCACCATGAGCTTGTGATAATGATGGTCCTTTTGTCATCAGATTACCTTTGCTTACTGTCGCACTCAGTCTGCTAGACTAGCAATCATCAGCACAGGCAGGCAACAAAAATACATCAGATGATTACAGCTTTAGCCCTCTGGTCATTAGCCTTGTCATTCGTGCGCTAAATTCAGCCAAATTTTGCGGCTGCTTGCCCTCTAGGATCAAAGACTGTTCAAACAATAAATGTGATGCATCTGATAATGTGGCATCATCACTGCCATTATCTGCCAAGGCCTGAAGCGCATGAATCAAATCATGAGACGGGTTTAACTCTAGAATACGCGGCTGATCTTGAAAATTCGGGTCATGATGCTTCATCAGCCTTTGCATCTGAATATCCATACCATTTTCATCAGCAACCAAACAGGCAGGGCTGTCAGTTAGCGTTTTTGAAATGCGAATATCAGCAACAGCCTCACCAAGCGTGTCTTTCATCGCTGAAACAAGCTTTTCAATATCAGCAGCTGTATCATCTTCTGGCGCGTCAGATGCTTTGAATTTATCCAGATCAACTTGGCCTCTTGTGATGGAAACCAGCTTCTTGCCTTCAAATTCGCCAACCATAGGCAGCCAGAATTCATCAACAGGATCCGTTAGATAAAGAACATTTAGACCACGTGCGCGAAACCCCTCTAGATGCGGGCTCATCTCAGCTTGCGTGAGTGATTCAGCAGATAGATAATAAATCTCATCTTGTCCCTCTGCCATCGCTTCACAATAATCTGACAGGCTGACAAAGCCATCCTGCCCTGATGATTGGAACAAGGTTAGCTTAAGCAATTTGTCGCGATTATCGGCATCCTCATAAAGGCCCTCTTTTAGGACAATACCAAATTGATCCCACAGATTATGATAGGCCTCTTTATCCTTATCCTTCATCTTTTGCAGCTCTGATAAGATACGACGCACAACAGCTTTGCCGATTTTATCCAATGTCTTATTATGCTGAAGCAATTCACGGCTGACATTCAAATCAATATCAGATGTATCGATAATGCCGCGCAAGAACCGCAACCAAGCAGGGATAAGCGCATCAGTATCATCCGTGATAAAAACGCGATTAATATAGAGCTTAATTTTTGGTTTTCTGGCTGGGTCAAATAAATCATAAGGGCGCATCTGCGGGATACAGAGCAAATTGGTAAAGCTAACAGCGCCTTCTGATACATTATGCAATGTCAGTAATGGCTCACCAAAACCAGCCCCCATATCAGCAAAAAAGGCATTATAATCATCTTGGCTAATCTCTGATTTTGGCCGTGCCCACAAGGCAGATGCGCTATTCATGCGGCGTTCTTCTGTGCCATCTTTGAATGAGACCGGATAGCTGATGTGATCAGCATAGGTTTTGATAATATGGCTAAGACGCGCTTCTTCTAGGAATTCTTTGGCATCTTTTTTCAGCTTCAATGTAATGATGGTGCCATGTTCTGCTTTTTCAGCTTTGGTAATTTCATAGCCTGAACGGCCATCTGATATCCATAAATGACCCGCATCATGGCCAGCTTTGCGCGTTAGCACCTCAACTTTATCAGCTATCATAAAGGCTGAATAAAACCCGACACCAAATTGCCCGATAAGTGAGAGCGTTCCTGCCTCATCATCTTTTTCTTTTGCGCTTAGTGCTTCGATGAAATTCTTGGTGCCAGAGCGTGCTATTGTGCCAAGGCTGGCTTTTAGCTCGTCTTCATCCATCCCGATCCCATTATCTGAAATCCGCAATTCAGACGCTTTTTTATCAGCCTCAATGGTGATGGCAAACCCATCTGCTAGATCTGATAATGTCTTATCACTCAAAGAAAGATAGCGTAATTTATCAATGGCATCAGAACTATTAGAGACAAGCTCACGCAGGAAAATTTCTTTATTCGAATATAAAGAGTGAATAACGATATCTAGAATTTTGCCGGTATCAGCTTCAAAAGCATAGTTAGACATAAGATATGCCGCTCCTTTTTGGCGTCTTACAAATAGGGTCACTAGCACATAGACGGGGCTATATGGTGAATCACATATGGGCACTCACATAGCCTGCTTCAAGATGAGTTTTGCAATATTCTTGCGCTTGTCAAAAACAACAGGCATAACCGAATTTCAGGTGCTCAATAGCGTGTCATCACCATCATTTTTTTCAAGGCTTTTAATGCAGCTATCGCTTCGCATACCTTCTGTCACCTTGCTTGCATTATTTGCATCAACAGCGCTTGTTGGCCTGACCTTGGTCACACCAGCTGTGCCAGCTTTAAAAGATGATTTTGGGATTTCTTATAATCTTGCACAAATGACCATTTCCGCCTTTCTGATAGCGGTTGGCATTGGTCAAATATTCGTTGGCATTTTATCAGACAGATTTGGCAGACGGCCTGTCTTTTTAACAGGCTCATCACTATTTTGTTTGGCATCTCTTGCAGCAGCTTTTGCGCCCTCAGCAGAATGGCTAATTGCAAGCAGAGCCTTTCAAGGGCTAGGTGCAGCAGCCCTTTTGACAATGTCACGTGTTGTTGTCAATGATGTGTTTGAACGCGAAAAAGCTGCCAATATCTTGTCAACCATCACAGCCATCTATGCCATCATCCCTGTTTTGGCACTTAGCATGGGCGGCATTATTGTTGATCAATTTGGCTGGCGCATGACCCTTTACATCATTGCTGTTATTTCTGTCATCATGCTGTATCACGCGACTTTTTCAGTCGCAGAAACGCATCATAATAGATTGCAACAGCTTCGCTTAACTGATTTCCTATCAGCATTTCGCGCTGTTATCACAAATCGGTTTTGGATTTATTTTTCTATTTGCGCTGGCATGCAAATTGGTATTTTTCAGGCTATGACAGGCTTTATGAGCTATCACTTTATCCGCCTTGGTGCCAGCTTGAGTGAATTTGGCCTATTTTTCTCATTTGTGTCGATTGGCTATATATGTGGTAATGTCATGATCCGCTTTTTTGGCCATCATGCCTCGCTATCAAAATGGGTTTGGATTGGTTCCATTGTCTCTGTTGTTATAATTCTGATTATGTGGGGGATGAATGAAGCAGGCTTTCTGACACCCTATAGCTTATCAGCTTTGTTATTTTGTTTTGGGTTTGGCAATGGTTTGACAATCGCTAATGCTATCATTGGCTCTTTGACTAATACAGGGCAAAATGCTGGGACAGCTGGCGGGCTTGGCGGCACCGCTCATATGAGTTTTGGCGGCATTGCTGGCGGCATCATTATTCTAGCTGGCGGCGCAACCAATTTCACCACCTGCATGATAATTATCCTGATGATGGCCCTAGCTTCGCTGGTTGCATCACAATTAGCGCGCGGATTGATTGCTGAGTAGATTTCATCTAAGATAAGATGCAATAAAGCGAGTTACAATATCATGAAACCAAGTAGTAAAAAAATCAGAGCCTTGCGCAAAATTGGCAGCACAAAGCTGACCAAATTACGTGATGAGCTTATCACTCTTGCTTGGGAGCTTAGTGAACGCAACCAGAGCATTGGTGACAGGCAAATTGGCCTGACGCTGATGGAAATTGATAAAAGCCTGGTTGAGATTGAAAAAGCGCTAACTCAGCTAAACTCAATCTGGTTGGTTGATAGAAGCATTGCCAAAATACAGGCAGAAAGCCTGCATAATTATAAATATTAAGCCACTATTATTATTTGTGATTAGGGCAATAAATGCGCTTTTTAAAAGGCATCCTTTAGCGCACGAATTTTGGTGAAAACAGCTTCATCACTGGCATCTTCCATATCAAGATGACGCCTGATAGCCGTATCATCAGGACGCAAAAAGGGGTTTGTGGCACATTCATCTGCCAGGCAAGATGGCACAGTTGGCTGCCCTTTATCACGTGATGCCTGAATATCAGCTGCTCTGTTTTTTAACGCCTGATTATCAGGGTCAACAGATAGTGCAAAAGCTGCATTAGCAAGGCTATATTCATGGGCGCTATAAATCATCGTCTTGGCTGGCAAAGCCCGAAGCTTGCTCAAACTGTGCCACATCATCGGACCATCACCTTCGAAAAGGCGCCCACAACCAAGGGTAAATAAGGTATCACCTGTAAAGATAATTTGCTCATCAGGCAGATAATAATTCATCATATCAAGCGTATGACCTGGGGTGGCGATGATTTTGACGGGCTGGCCCGCAAAGATAAATCCCTCCCCATCAGAGATCATCTGATCACAATATGTGGCAATCGCCTCTTTGGTGTTGGCAGGGCCCACAATTTTTGCCCCTGTGGCGGCTTTTAGATCTGCCAGCCCATCTGTATGATCCCAATGATGATGGGTGATCCAAATCTCGGTTAATGTGAAACCTGTCTTATCCAATGCCAATTGATAGCTCTCAGCACATCCCGCATCAATGGCCGCTGTTTGCCCTGTATCAGCGTCATGGAGCAAAAAGCCGTAATTATCGCTATGATAGGGAAATTGGTAACAAATTACCGCC